>CBFIAF010000024.1:0-38342 GCA_965660545.1 Alphaproteobacteria bacterium
GTGGCTCACGGGGCGGATGGCGGATGCTGGACTAGATGCTCAAATTGACGGCATCGGCAATGTAATCGGCCGTTCGAACCTGCGGACATTCAGATTTGGTTTGCAACCGGCCTTATCGATGCATCCCTGGCATTAAAACTCCGCAGCAATCTGCTTGAACACTGCCAAATCATCTTCGCCCATGGTCCCATAGAGGGTTAGATCGGATTGCCTGCGCCCTTGCGTTCAACAATCAGGCGATAGCTATCGGGTTCGCGGTGGCGGGCGAAGTCGAAGATCGTTTCGCGATAGCGGGTGCCCATGTCCAGGTCGACCTTGGCGGTGATCACCTCGTCCTCCAACGAACCTGCCATCGCGACGATCTCGCCTGACGGGGCGATGATTACGGACTGGCCGACCATCATCGAGCCTTCCTCGCGCCCACACTTCGCGGTGCCAACGACCCATGTGGCGTTCTGGTAGGCGCCGGCCTGCATGGAGAGGTGATTGTGAAATTGGGTCAGCCCATCGATATCGCCATGGCCTGTGTGATCGATGGAGGTGTTATCGCCCAGCGCGATCAGATCGACGCCCTGCAAGCCCATCACGCGATAGGCTTCGGGCCAACGCCGGTCATTACAGATCATCATGCCCACGCGCCCGCCGAAACCTTTGAACACCGGGAAGCCGAGGTTTCCCGGCTCGAAATAGCGTTTTTCCAAGTGTTGAAAGGCGCGGCCCGGCTGCGGCGCATCATGACCGGGCAAATGGACTTTGCGATACTTTCCCATGATTTTGCCGTCCGGCCCGACCAGAATGGACGTGTTGAAGTGGCGGATGCGACCGTCTTCGGACACCCGTTCGGCATAGCCGAGGTGGAACCCCACGCACAGATCCGCCGACGCATCGAACAGCGGCTGGGTCGCCGGACCGGGGATTTCGGTTTCGAACTAGGCCGCCAGTTCATCCAAATCGTCGATCATCCAGCGCGGAAAGAAGGTGGTCAGGGCAAGTTCCGGGAACACAACCAGTTTGGCCCCGCGCGCATGCGCGTCAGTAAACATGGCCGTAAGGCGGGACACGCAAGACTGGCGCGGCTCGTCCCTGGCGATGGGGCCCATCTGCGCAGCGGCGACAACGAATTGACGGTCCATGTCAGGCACTCCTTTTCGCTGCGGTCGCAGTGGCATCCACCACACCGTCCCGGATCACAACGCCGTACTGGCGTTCGGCGCTTTCGACCGAGACGATGCCGTCCAGCACATCGTCCAGCACTGCTGCAGGGTCCCGTTTGAAGGCCGGGCCGTAGCCGCCCGCCGAGGGGCCCACGGCCAGGAATGTATCCCCTGCGGCAGCGGCGCGGTAGGGGACCTTGGACACCAGCGATTCTTCCGAGCCATCGGGATGGATCAAGTGCAACTCCGCCGGCTTGCCCTCGGCACCGCCCTTAAAGCCCCATGGCGGGAACTTGTGGCCCTCGCCTTCCACGGAAAAGCCGCCGGGTTCCAGGAATTGAAACGCCCGGCAGGCGCCGACGCCGCCCCTTGTACGGCCCGCGCCGCAGGTGTCCTCCCGCAGCTCGTACCGCGTGACGCGCATGGGCAGATGGCTTTCGATATCCTCGATCGGGTTGTTGCGGGTGTTGGCATAGAGCGTATCCACCGCGTCCATCCCGTCCTTGACGAAGCGCCCTCCGTACGATCCTTCAAAGATCTCCATATGCACCCAGTGGGTTTCATCGCGTAGGCCGGAAAACGCTATGACCTTGAGGTTGCCGATCCCGGCAGAGACTTGCTCTGGCACCGCTTCGGCCAGCGCCTTCATGACCGTGTCGGCCAACTGGTTGCCGGGGGTGAACCGGGCGATCACCGGCGCCGGGAAGATCGGATTGGCCAGGCAGCCGCGCGGGGCGATGATCTCGATGGGCCGGGTCAGGCCGGAATTCTGCGGGATCTCGCCATAGACGTCACTATCCAGCAGGACCGAGCGCACCGTCAGCCAAATCGCGATATCGACCGTGCCGATCAGCGGCATGTTGATAGGCCGGTCATCGACCTGCGGGGCAGTTCCCATCAGGTCCACGGTCATCGCGTCGCCCTTGATGGTGATGGTGACCTTGATCGGCAGATCGCGCCGTTTCGGATCGTCCAGAAACCCGTCGATATGGGTCAATGCCGAATAGGTGCCGTCGGGCACGTCGTTGATGGCCTGGCGCATCAGGCGTTCAGAGTAATCCATCAGCGCCTCGGACGCTGCCTGGATTGTGGCGACGTCATAGCGAGCGATCAGATCGCGGAACCGTTCGGCCCCGATCTCGCAGGCGGCGACCTGGGCATCCAGATCACCAACCACCAAAGCCGGAGCGCGGACATTGTCGCGCAGGATCTGCCAGACTGCTTCGTTGCGCACGCCCGCGTCGACCACCTTGATCGCCTTGAATTGCAGGCCTTCGGCATAGACGTCCATCGCGTCGACAATGCCGCAGGATCCTGGTGACAGGGCCCCCACGTCCAGATGGTGCGCGGTCGTCCCGGCGAACCCCACGAGTTCTTCCCCGAGGAACACCGGCATGATCAGCGCGATATCCGGACCATGCGAGGCCCCGCCATAGGGATCGTTGTGCATGATCACATCGCCCTCGCGAAACACCTCGCCCCGCGCCCGGAGCACCTCGATTACGTTCTGCACGTAGCCGGGGATCGGGCCCGACTGCAGTGGCGTGGACTGCACCGATTCCGCCAACTGATTGCCGACATGGTCGGTCAGCGCCGTGCCGAAATCTTCCGACTCCCGAATGATCGAAGAATAGGACATCCGCATCAGCTTATAGCCCATCTCGATAGCGATGTTCTGCAGCGCGCCCTGAATGACGCTGGCGGTGACTGGGTCGATCCGGGTCATGACAGTCGCCCGATTTTGATGATGATATTGCCTACGGCGTCGGCCCGGAAGCTGTCGCTGGGGCGCACGATCGTGGTGCTGTCCTGTTGCAGGATCACGGCAGGGCCGTCGATGTCCTGATCCAACGGTAAGGCCTCCCGGCGGTAGAAGGCAGTGTCCACGGTTTGCAGATCGGTGCCGACGCGGAACACCGAGGGCCGGGTCGCGACCTTGGCTTCGTCAAGCGTTCCGCCGCTGGGTGGGGATTGCGCTGTGATCTTCTGGGTCTCACCAATACCGGTCACGCGGACGTTGACGATCTCCATCGGGCTGTACGGGAAGGATCGGCCATACTCTGCCTCGTGCCGGGCTTCGAACTCGGCCCAGACCTTGGCTTCGGTCACGGCATCGAAGGCCCCATCGGGCACAGAGATCCGCAATTCGTACCCCTGCCCCACATAGCGAATGTCCGCCGCACGTTTAAAACTGACCCGGTCTGCCGCCACGCCGTCGGCGTCGTACTGGGCCAGCAGCGCCTCCTCCATATCGGCGAACCGCGACTCGATGCGGGTGTGGTCCATGTTGTTCGAGAACATGAAGGCCGTCCGGATCGCATCGTATTGCAGATCGGTGGTCAGAAGCCCCATGGCCGAGGTGATGCCGGGATGCGCGGGCACGATGACTTCAGGGATCGACAGCATCGCGGCAACGTCCGCCGCCTGCAGCGGCCCGCCGCCGCCAAAGGCCACCAGCGCGAAGTCGCGGGGGTCCAGCCCTTTCTGCACGGTCCGGGACCGAATGGCGTTGGCCATGTTGGCATTGATGATGGTGATCACGCCCTCGGCAGCGGTAACCCGGTCCATGCCCAGCGTCGTAGCCAGGCTGTCCACTGCGGCTTCGGAGGCGGCGGTATCCAGGCCCATCTCTCCACCCAGGAAGTTGTCGGGGTCCAGGCGACCCAGCACGACGTTCGCGTCCGTGACAGTGGGTTCTAGCCCGCCATGGCCATAGGCCGCCGGACCAGGGCGCGCGCCGGCAGACCGGGGGCCGACCTTGAACGCCCCTCCCTTGTCCTGATGCGCGATGGACCCGCCACCCGCGCCGATGGTATGAATGTCGATCATCGGCACCATCAGCGGGAAGCCAGCGATCCAAGTATCACGGGGTGTGGCTTCGGCAAAACGTCCATCGGCCAGGATGCCGATATCGGCGGATGTCCCGCCCACGTCGAAGGTGATCAGCGAGGTCCGGCCTGATAGCCCGCCAGTCCACGCCCCGCCTAGCACGCCTGCGGCGGGTCCGGACAGCAACGTGACCACCGGACGTTCCGACACCATCGCCGCTGTGGCGACCCCGCCGTTCGAGGCCATGATGTGCAGGTCGGCCTTCAACCCCGCAGCGGCCAATTCCCCTTCCAAGGACGACACATAGTCCCGCACCTTGGGGCCCACAAAAGCATTGATGGCCGATGTCGTGAATCTCTCGAACTCGCGAAACTGCGGAGAGACCGAGGAAGAAGTGGTCACGAACGCCTCCGGATGCTCTTCCAGCACCAGTGCCGTGGCCCTATCTTCATGCGACGGATCGAGGAAGGCGAACAGGAAACAGACAGCGATCGACGACACCCCGGCCTCGCGCAACTCCCGCGCCGCCGCCCGCACCGCGTCTTCATCCAGAGGCACCAGCACCTCGCCCGAGGGCGGTGCAATCCGGTGCGGCACGGTCTTGCGATAACGCCGCTTGATCAGGGGCCGGTCCTGCCAGGGAATTTCCTGCTGGATCGAAAAATGCTGAGGCCGCTGGTGCCGGCCGATATGGATGATGTCGCGATAGCCCTCGTTCGTGATCATGCCGCACGTCGCGCCATCATGTTCCAGGATCGCGTTCGTTGCCGTGGTGGTGCCGTGATAGACATGATCGATGCTGGACCGGTCCACGCTGAACCGATCGCACAACGCCGTCACGCCATCTAACACCCCACGCGCCGGATTGTCCGGCGTGGTCGGCACCTTGTGAATATGGGTCGCGCCGCCCGCGGTATCGTGGAATACGATATCCGTGAACGTCCCCCCGACATCTACTCCGATCAGTCGCATACTAAGCCCCGCTTATCCGTCTCGTTCTTGTTTCATGCAGCCATGCCCAACTAACGGCTCCAGAAATCCAGGGTGCCGCGGCCGATCAGGCCGTGTTCGCCAGCGGCGTCCAGCATGGCGAAATGGGCTGGCATCGGAGCATCTGGTCCAAGAGCCGCGAAATCGGTCCCAACTTTGAGCTCGGCGAACGCCGGGTGAGCGGCAAGCCCAGACGCAGAGTCGGTCGGCAACGCGTCCCGAAACGGCGCAAATGCCTCGCGAACCGCTGGCGCGAAGCGGACCGTACGGGCGCCAAAACCCGCCGCCTCGATAACTGCGCTATCGCCGATCGCGGGAGCGGTATCGACGGTGATCAGGTCGTCAGAAAAACGGGGCCCATTCGGCCTTGCCGCGCTCTGTTCGAGCCATGAAGTCCGATCAGCGGATACCCGAAGCCCTGCCCTCACGCCATTCGCCCCCGCGCCACAGACCAGCGTCGATCCCGGGGCGTCGGCCCCGGCGTTCAACATGGTCAGAGAAGCCGCCATCCATGCATTCAGGAAGAACTGCCCGGCTGAAGCGAGATAGGCTTCCACTTCCGCATCGAAAACCGCCGGAAACAGAGCTTCCAGCAAAAGGGCGTTGGCCGCAGCGACGCTGGCGTGCAGTTCGTCGCCCTGCCGAAGGGCGGTCGCAGCGATGTGCGCCAGAGGAATGGGGTTTGCCTTCAGCGCCCGATCCAACGCCGGTGCACCCCGTTCCGACAGCATGCGGAGGTGGGATACGGCCGCGTCGGTTGGCGCCCCGAAGCGTGTCGCGACGTCCGGCGGACCATCATTGAGCGGCGCATGGCCGGAAGCGCCGGTGACGCGACACTCGACAGTCAGGATCGCCGTTGATGGGCCGGCGACGAATGCAAGCGGCACGACAAGTCCGATCGACTGGGCTGGCGACAGTCGGACTGGCCCTCCGCGCACTGCATCGCGCGCCTCCGGAAGCGAGGACGCCCAACCCTCCGCGACGGCGACCGCGGCGGCGGCGTTGACGACGCAGACAGGTGCCTCGGCAGCGGAGCTGTACGGCGGTCCAGCATGAAAAAGCGTCCTGTCAGGCACCGCGAGGCTTTCACACAAGAGACCTGCGGCGACCAGCGTCGGCGCAGTGGTCGCCATGCGCCTCGCGGCCGCCATGGTTTCAGCGGTCGGTGCATTGATCCGGTCAATCATAACCCTCTCCAATACAAACAGGAGGGGATCAACGCAGCTTCAGCATCGCCCGTCCCATGTCGTTTCCACCTTCCACGAGCAGGGCTAGCGCTTGCACGAAGGCTTCCCTCTGCCTCGCCGGCAGCGCCTCGACCGTCCTGCCGTGCGCACGCTCGGCGCTCTCGTCCAGAGCCTCCAGAAAGGCTGTGCCGGCGCTGGTCAGGATGATCAGACGGGACCGCTTGTCCGCAGGATTGATGCGTCTCAACAGCAGGCCTCGTCGCTCCAGCCGGGCCGCGACATCGGCAACGTTCGTGCGGTCGATGCCCAGGGCGCGGGCCACTTCCGCCTGTTCGCTCTCGCCGTGTTGCGCCAGCTCGGTCAGCAGGCTGTATTGCACCGGGGTGATATTGTGGCCGGCGCATTCTTCCAGAAACAGCGCCACATGAATTTGATGCAGCCGCCGGATAAGAAAGCCCGGGCGCGCCAGCAGCGACTGGGCGCGCCACGGGTTGCGGGCGTCGGGCTTTGCTTGACTGTCTGGCATCTGGCGCTCTCCTGCATCGTCGACACGTCTGCAGCGCGCCTTTGAGTAAGGCTTGTATTCGGTTTACATCCGTTATCAAAGACCCACCGCCCGTCGAATGCGGCCCCCCAGCGCCCTGAGAGCAAACAGAATGCCGCCAGCCGGCCCATTGGCGTTTACCGTTTGGCCCGCGCCTGCCCTCGCAAGATTAACAGCGAACTCGCCGACAAGCAGGCTTGCGGCTTCCTCGACAATGGCGCCCCTCGAAAACTGCGAAAGCCCGCCACGTATGCTGTAGCGCATTGTCATGTCCAGCCGGCTCCGCCCGTCCTCCAGGCCTTCGATGCCGAACTCGAGCATACCATCCGCGCGGGTGCGGCTGCGTTCGTCCTCGCCGCCGCCTTCAATGGCACCGCCACGCGCGCTCTCGTCGAAGCTGACCGTCGCAGCGCCGACAAACGTCGCGCGCATTGGTCCGACTGCTAAGGCAAAAACGCCCTCGACAATTCCGGCGGCCAGGTCATGGCGCGCGATCGAAGCGCCAGGCAGACAGGCGACCACCGTTGGAACATCCCGCATGAGCGTCCAGATCTTATCGAGCGGCAGTTCAAGCACCTGAGAGACCGTGATCGCCGGTGCGTCGACCGGAAGAGCCTGCGACAAGAACCTCCTAAGGTCGTTCTCGGAAGGAGCCCCAGGTGTTGCCGCGGCAAGCAGCGACTGCTCGGCCGCCCTGGTCGCTTGAGACATTCCCGAAAACGCCAGCGGCGTCGCCGCCGCATCCACCGCCGGCTCTAACGGATCTCCTGCGACTTCCTTGATGGCGGCCACCATTCCGGCATAGCCAGTGCAGCGGCACAGATTGCCCGCCAGCTCTTCCCGGATGCGGTCGCTATCCGCGCCAGGCAGCCGGGTGACGATATCATAGGCCGTGGCCAGAACGCCTGGCGTGCAGTAACCGCATTGCAGGCCATGATGCTCGCTGAACGCCTTGCGCAGCGCTATCATGACCGGATCAACATCAAAGCTCTCAAGCGTTCGAATCGTCACTCCGTCCGCCGCCGCGGCATAATCGATGCATGACCGTTGTGGCGCGCCATCGACAATGATCGTGCAAGCGCCACACACGCCATGCTCACAGCCAAGATGCACGCTGGTGAGATTGAGGTCTTCTCGCAGGAAGTCCGCCAGATGGGTGCGCGGCGCAACCTCCCGGGTAACCGCAGCTCCGTTCACGGTAAGCGTGACTGTGGTCATGCCACAATCTCCTGTGGCCGCGCGGCCAGCCTTGCGGCTCTCTCCAACGCCTGAGCGTGCATCTTGCCGGACGCCGGAGACAGACCCGGGACAAGTCGCGCGACGGTCTCCGCCGCCGCCCTCGGGTCATCCAGCAATTCTGCTGCGTCAGGCACAAGGACTGGTGCCTGTTCGATGGCGCCGATGACGGCGCGTATTTCGTCACGGTCCGGATCATGCAGAATCGCGGCCGACGCTTTCGCGAACTCGCCGGCCTTGCGGCAGAATTTCCAGTAACCCCAACGCGCCGGCGCGGCGCGTCTTGGCACACGTAGGCCCGTCAAGACTTCGTTGAAAGACAATGCGGTTCGAAAGGGCCCGGTGACGAATTCGGACAAGGGAACCGTCCGTACGCCATCCGCGCCTCGCACAAGCGCGTCTGCGCCCAAGGCCATCATCACGGTCGGCCAATCGGCCGCGGGGTCGGCATGGGCGACGCTGCCGCCAATGACGCCCTTGTTGCGGACGGCCCGGTAGGCGATCCCCCGCGCGACCGGGGCGAGCCAGCCTGGCGTGGCGTCGGGAACCAGGCCGTCCTCGAACGCCGCGTGAGGGATGCCCGCGCCGTAGGTCACGGCGTCGGCTGCATCGTCCACCTCCTTCAGGTCGACGCACCGCCGGATATCGATCAACAGATCGGGACGGGCAAGCCTGAGGTTCAGCATTGGTCCAAGGGACTGACCGCCAGCGATCAACTTTGCCCCGTCCCCGACGTCGGTCAGCTGCCGGACGGCGTCGACTGCGTCTGCCGCAACGGAATAATCGAAACGCGCCGGTTTCATTCCGCATCCTCCTTCGCGCCCGATCCCACAAGTGCAAGGGCGTCCAGAACGCGCTCCGGCGTTATCGGGCATTCGGATACGTGGGCACCAAGCAGATGCAGGGCGTCATTCACCGCATTAGCGATGGCGGCGGGCGGGGCGATGGCACCTCCTTCCCCGAGGCCCTTCTGGCCAAACCGGGAATAGGGTGATGGCGTCTCCATGTGGACGATCCTGGCGTCAGGCACTTCGGCGGCGCCGGGCAGATGATAGTCCGCCAGGGTGGACGCAAGGGGCTGCCCGGATGCATCGAAGCGCATCTCCTCGTAAAGCGCGGTGCCGACGCCCTGCGCCAACCCGCCGAGGATCTGCCCATCGACGATCAGCGGGTTCAACAAGGTCCCGCCATCCTCAACGATCACGTAGTCCAGCAGCTCGACCGCACCGAGGTCGGTATCAACGGCGACGACGCAGGCGTGGCACGCATAGGAGAAGGTGCCGTGGTCATTCGGCGCCAAGCGGTAGCCTTGCGTCGCTTCCAGCCCACCTGGATCGACGTCGCCCGGCAAGTCCTGCGGGCGCCGATACCAGGCGTGCGCAACTTGGGCCAGCGTGACCGAGGCCCCGCCGCCATGAACCGCTCCATCCGAAAGCGTCGCCTCAGCGACGGGCAACTGCATCAAATGGGCGCCAATGGCGATGGCGCGCTCCGCGACCGCCTCGCATGCGGTCGCCACCGCGCCGCCGACCATCACGCCGCAGCGCGAGCCCCATGTCCCCGTCGAATAGGGCGTCATCGCCGTGTCGCCGTGGATCACCCGCGCCTTCTGCACATCAACGCCTAGAATCTCGTTCGCCACCTGCGCCAGCGATGTCTCCATGCCCTGACCATGGGAGTGAGCGCCGACGCGGATTTCAAGCCCGCCGTCCGGCGTCAGTTTCGCGGTCGCCTGCTCGAAGCCGGGAACAAAGGGAATGCCCCATCCGGAGTAGACGCTGGTGCCGTGGGCCGCCTGCTCGCAATAGATCGCGAAGCCGACGCCGATCCGCCGGCCATCCTTCTCCGACGTCGCCTGGCGCGCCCTGACGCCTGCCAGATCGATGGCCTGCTCGGCCTTGCGGATGGCTTCAGGATAGTCACCGCTATCGAAATGCTTCTTGACGATGTTGTCGAATGGCATCTGTTCCGGCCGCACAAGATTTCGAATGCGGAACGCCGAAGGCTCCATGCCGATCTGGCGCGCCAGCGCATCCATCGTTAACTCGAGCGCGAAACACACGCCCGTTCTGGCCACGCCGCGAAACGGTAGAATACCCGGCTTGTTGGTGCAGGCCGAAAACGTATCGCACTGGAAGGCCGGGAAGGCGTATGGCCCCGGCAGGATGGAGCCAACCTGGGCGCCTTCGAGACAAGCGGAGAACGGATATGCGGAATACGCGCCCGCATCGACGATCGCCTTGCAATCGATGACAAGCAGATCACCCTCGGCGCTGGCATGGCCGGTGATGTCGTAGTGATGCTCACGGCAATTGGCGTTGGCGATCAGCTGCTCTCGCCGATCCTCGATCCAGCGGACCGGGCGCCCGAAGCGCATCGCCAACCAGCCCAGAACGACGTCTTCCTGGGTCAGGATACCCTTGTAGCCGAAACCGCCGCCGACGTCGGGAGAGATCAGACGCACCTGCCCCTCTTCAAGGCCAAGACAGCCGGCAAGGCCGGAGCGCACCACATGGGGCATCTGCTGGCCGGTCGTGAAGGTCAGGATGCCAAGGCGTTCATCCCACTCCGCGACTGATCCCCTGCCTTCGATCGGCGCCATAGACTGACGAGCTGTCCGAACCTGCAAGCTTGCGGAAACGGCGGCGCGTTCCCTTGCCTGTTCGACTGGCTCCCCGCCCAGGGCGCGACTTTCCAGGAAGACATTCTCGTCCCAGTGCTCGTGGATCAACGGGGCGGACGGATCCCTCGCCAGCCGCATGTCGACGACCGCAGGGAGTTCATCGATTTCCAGTGAAACGGCCTCGGCGAGATCCTCCGCTTCGGCGCGGCTGGGCGCCAGACAAGCGGCGACCGGCTCTCCCACATGGCGGACCTTGCCGCTGGCCAGGGGCCACTGATCGGAGCCCCTGAAGCCCGGCAGTGTCGAGTCCGCGCGAATGGCGGCGACGCAGACCAGATCATCCGCGACAAACACCCTGTCCGCCGCGTCAACCGGCTTGCCGATCGCCCGGATCCGGCCATGTGCGACAGGGCTGCGAAGGAACGCAACGTCCAGCATGTCCGCCCTGCGAACATCGCCGACAAACTGGCCGCGTCCCCGCAGAAAGCGATCATCCTCCTTGCGGAGAACCCGGGCGCCAACGCCGCCAGACGTGCTTGTTTCGGGCTTGGCCATTGATCATCTCCCTGTGGCGGATCAAGCAAGTTACGTGCCATCCCAGTTGCTCATGTCGATCAAGGGCGACAAGGCCCCCGGGATAATCCGGCGCCGCAATCGAAGGCGGTTGCGCCCAAGGAATGGGCAATCATCAGCATACTTGCGATTATTCAGGAACCCAACCGCCGGCCTCGAGGCGAAGCAACGGCGACCGGAAGACATGCCTTACAAGAGGCGTGAGGCCCGGGCGTTCCGCATCCAGCGCGCCGCGCCAGACATCAGACTGCCCCATCGCAAAGGTAAGCCCGACGATTTCCGCGCCAGCCGCCTCCATCAACGCCGCGGCCGCGAGGATTGTGGCACCTGAACTGATCGTGTCGTCCACCAGCAGAACGCGCTTCCCAGCCACCCGTGGCTTGAGATTGGGGTCCAGAAACAACCTGCGGCCACTATCCGGCGACGTGATTGAGGTCAGCGACCTCGAGAGATCATCCGCGTACCAGAACTTCCGCGATGTCCCGAGCGGAACATAGTTTCGATGCCCAAGGGCCTTCGCGACGCCCGGCCCGAGCGCGAGCCCGAGGGTCGGCAGGACGACAACCGCTTGCGGCGCGCGCGGCCGCGCGAGTTCCGTCATTTCCCGGCGCAACACGTCCACAACACCGAATGAAGCGTGATTTGGAATGAAGGACGCCACCGCCCGGCCTGGCGCATCGGCCCGGCGACGGATGGGCAGGCGCAGGATCCGACCGTCAGGCAATTCAGCCGGGAACCCGTACTTGTAAGGCGGTCGCTCCGCCATCGGTGGCGCCGGCTCGATGACCTGCCAGTAGCAGGTCGTGGTTTCTACGTAACCGTCCGCCCCGACGGTTGGTTCGATCCTGGCCATGCGGTGTGGCGCTCCTGCTGAAATCCTGGCTTCGGCGCCCGCCGAAGCGACACGTCATGCGCCCGAACCTTGGCTCGATGCGTTGAATTGCAAAGATAACATGATTTGGCATGACATTTGCATAGCCTATTTTCAAGCTGACTATTAAGCCTTCGTCAGCACTTCATGGAAACCCGGAATACGGTGGAGACCTCGGTGATGCAAGCAGTTCGGAACGCTTTCAGGTATTTGATGCTGGGCATGGGAGCCGCAGCCTTCGCATTCGGCGGGGTCGCCTTTGCCCAGGCGGACACGATCCGTATCGGCGCGCCGCTGGCACTCACTGGAGGCCTCGCGTCGGCGGGAAAGAAGCAGGCGTTGGCTTACAAAGTCTGGCTGGAAAAGGTCAAGGCGGCGGGCGGCATCATGGTGGGTGGCAAGCTCCACGACGTCGAGCTGATCACCTATGACTATCAGACCGATGGACAGAAGGCCGCGCAATTGGCCGAGAAACTGATCGTCGATGACGAGGTCCATTTTATGACCGCCCCCTTCGGCTCTGGCCACACCAAGATCACGGCTGGCGTGGCGGAACGCTATGACGTTCCGATCATCGCGGTCGCCTCTTCAGAACCAGTGCATGACCAGGGCTTCACCAACCTTTTCGGCACGCTCGCCCCCAGCGGCGGACTGATCGACGTGATGATTGCGGAATTCCGCAAGGTCACGCCGGACGGCAAGCGCGTCGCCGTGCTTGGACGGGAGGATGTGTTCCCGAACCTGATGGCAAAGCTTATGGCGAACAAGGCGCCGGAAGCCGGACTTGAGGTGGTTTACACGGGCACCTACCCTGTCGGCTCCATCGACCATTCCTCCAGCCTCGCGGCCATCAAGTCGAACGAGCCGGACTGGATCTATGTGACCGGGTACTCCCAGGACCTGATTCTTATCCGCAAACAGATGGCGGATATCGGCCTCACTGCGCCGATCGTGACTATGATCACCGGCCCCGTCTATCGGGAATTCATCGATGCGCTTGGCCCCCTCTCCGAAGGGGTGACTTCCGCCACGTGGTGGCACTGGGGCACGGACTACAAGAGCACGGATGTTTTCGGCTCCACCAAGGGCTTCTATGACGCCGTCGTCGCCAAGACAGACGGTGCCGAGCCTGACTATGTCCACGCCTCTGCGGCGGCGGCGCTTGTGGCGCTGCAACTGGCTATCGAAACCGCAGGCACGCTCGACCGGGACGCTGTCCGCAAGGCGCTGCGTGAACTGGATGCGATCACGTTCTACGGTCCGATCAAGTTCAGGGAAGATGGCATGAACTCCTCCCGCGCCTACCCGTTGATCCAGATCCAGAACGGCGACCCCGTGATTGTTTTCCCGGAGGCCGTGAAGCAAGCGAGCGTGAAGCCGTTCGCCGGCAATTGATCGCGCGCCGCCAGCAAGAAACAAGGAGACGGTCAATGGCAGGGTCCCTGACAGAAGAAGAAGTTATGCGCTTCCAGGCTGAGGGGCACCTATCGCCCTGCCGGGCCATGTCCGAGGAAGAAGCCAACCAGTGCGCCGCGAAGATCGCCGAGTATGAAGAGATCCTGGGTGAAGACCCCCAGCGCTACTTCAAGATCAAGGCGCACATCGCGGCGCCCTGGATGGTGAACCTTGCAAAGAACAAGGCGATCCTCGATGCAGTAGAGTCACTGATCGGGCCGGACATACTGTTGTTCGGGTCGTCACTCTTCGCGAAGCGTCAGAACGACAAAAGGTTCGTTTCCTGGCATCAGGACAGCGCCTATTACGGCCTTGATCCCCATGATGAAGTGACCGTCTGGGTGGCCTTCACGCCAAGTCGCAAGGAGAACGGCTGCCTGCGCGTTTTGCCCGGATCCCACATCGGCCCCGACCGCACCCACGAGGAAACCTACGACCCGCAAAACCTCCTCGCCCGCGGTCAGAGCATCCAGGACGTCGACGAGGAACGCGCCGCATACATGGAGCTGGATGCCGGCGAGTTCTCCATTCATCACGAACGGACGGTGCATGGCTCGCTCGCCAATCTGAGCGGCCAGCCGCGCATGGGCCTTGCGTTCTTCTACATGCCGGCTGCGACCCGCTCCACGCTTGGCCGCCGGACCGCCCTGTCTGTCCGGGGCGAGGACCGCTATGGCCACTGGGACGCCGATCCGCTGCCAAAGCATGACCTTGACCCGGATACGATCGCGGTGCTGAAGGAGGTCTGGTTGCAGTATCAGGACCGGGCCGTCAACCAGGCCTCAACAGTTGCCGCGCACTGACGACAGTTGCCCAAGCCATAGGCACCCTGCCTGTCTCAACGCGCAGAAAGCAAGCAGGGCGCCTAGCACTCCAAGCTAATTTTCACGCGTTTTCAGCGCATAAGCTGTTGGCACATTATTTGCACTAATCAGCATACTGACGAATTCGCACCAAAATGCTCAAGACTTGAACCGATATCACCTTCAACGAAATCCACCAACAGGAGACGCAGAATGAAACTTTGGAAACCGCAGACGGGCATGGCGATCGCCGCCGCAGCCCTTGCAGCGTTGCTGGGACTTGGTATGACGTCAGCGAAAGCGGACGTGATCAAGATCGGGGCGCCCCTGGCGCTGACCGGCGGTCTCGCCGACGAAGGCAAGAAGCAGAAGATCGCCTACGACATGTGGCTTGAGCGGGTGAACGCCGCCGGCGGCATCAAGGTAGGGGACAAGATGATGCCGGTCGAACTGGTGGTCTACGACTACCAGACAGACGGCAAGCGCGCCGGCCAGCTGACGGAAAAGCTGATCACGTCGGACAAGGTGAACTTCATCACCGCGCCCTTCGGTTCCGGCCACACCAAGATTGCCGCCGGTGTGGCAGAGCGTTACGGCGTGCCGATCATGGCGTCGGTCGCGTCATCGGTCTCCGTCTACGACCAGGGCTTTGAGAACCTGTTCGGCACGCTCGCGCCGAACACCGGGCTGACCGAGAACATGCTGGAACTGTTCAAAGAGAAGCTGCCCGACACCAAGACCATTGCGATCCTCGGCCGTGAGGATGTGTTCCCGAACGCGATGGCGAACGCACTCGCCGGCGGCGCGCCAAACTATGACTATGATGTGGTCTATGACGAGCGGTATTCGGTTGGCACGTTGGACCACTCCGCCACGTTGAGCGCGATCAAGTCGGCCGGCGCGGACTGGATTTACGTCACGGGCTACACCCAGGACTTGATCCTGATCCGCAAGCAGATGGCCGACCTCGGCCTGACCGCCAAGATCGTCACCATGATCACAGGCCCCGCTTACAAGGAGTTCGTGGACGCGCTCGGCCCGTTGGCCGAAGGCGTGAACTCGGCCAGCTGGTGGCATCACGCGACGACGTACGAATCGTCAGACGTGTTCGGTTCCACGAAAGCCTTCTATGAGGCGTTCGTCGCCCGCGAAGGGTCTGACCCGGACTACGTCCATGCCTCCTCGGCGGCCGCCCTTTCGGCGCTCAAAGCCGCGCTCGAGAAAGCTGGCTCCATTGACCCGGCCAAGGTCCGTGCGGCGCTTCGCGATCTCTCCATCACCACGTTCTACGGTCCGATCGATTTCGGCGAGAACGGCATGAATGGCGGTCGCGATCTGCCGATCATCCAGGTGCAGGACGGCGACGTAGTCGTGCTGTTCCCCGAGGCGATCAAACAGGCGGACATGAAGGCCTTCTGAGCCTGACGGCAAGGGCGGTCGTCAACAGACGGCCGCCCTTGCCATTCATGTTGCCCACTCTTTGCGGAGACGCCTGATGCCCCTGCTGCCCTCACTTCCGGAAGACGCCCTGGTCAAGGACGTTTATCCGTTGAACGCCGATATGTTCCATCACTGGTGCATCGTCGAGGAGGGCATCATGCGCGGCCCATCGGACTTCACGGCCGGTGAGCGTGAAGTCATGGGGGCGTACGTCTCAAGGCTCAATGACTGCACCTATTGCTGGAGTTCCCACTCGGTGGCGGCCCGTCACCTAGGCGCGGACCCGACAGTCATCGATGCTTTGCTCGCCGATATCGATACCGCGCCAGTTACAGACCGGATCAGGCCTGTGTACCGCTATCTCAAGAAGCTGACCGAGACGCCCTACAAGATGAAACAGGCTGATGCCGACGCCGTGCTGGCCGCCGGCTGGGGCGAAAAGGCGCTGCACCAGGCGATCATGGTGTGCTGCTGCTATTCGTTCATGAACCGCTTGGCCGACGGGCATGGCCTGCCTTCCGACCCTGCCCTGTTCGAGGCGCGCGGCAAGCGACACGCGGAAGAGGGCTACGTCGCCCAGTACGCCGAAGAAACCACGGCATAGACGCGCGAAGGATACCTGAATGGACGCGCAAACACTTCTGAACGGCCTCGTGCTTGGCGGACTTTACGCCTGTATCGCGGCCGGGTTCTCGCTCGTATGGGGTGTCCTGAACATCATCAACATGCTCCACGGATCGTTCATAATCCTTGGCGCATATCTGGCGTTCTTCGCGCACAGCATGTTCGGCGCGCACCCGTTCCTCAGCCTGCCGTTCAT
Source organism: Alphaproteobacteria bacterium (assembly GCA_965660545.1). Classification (GTDB taxonomy): domain Bacteria; phylum Pseudomonadota; class Alphaproteobacteria; order Bin95; family Bin95; genus VMCJ01. The sequence continues at coordinate 16,526 of CBFIAF010000024.1, forward strand.
CGCTGCAGCACTATTCTGTCTCGGCTATGTCATCCAGCGTGGCGTGATCAACCGGGTGGTCTCAAGTCCCGTCCTCATAACGCTGGTGCTGACCTTCGGGCTCGACATGATCCTCTACAACGCCATGGTGCTGGGCTTCACCGCAACGCCAAGGCGGCTGGTGCTGGATATGGGCCGGATCGACTTCCTCGGCGCGACGCTGCCGCTCGACCGAATCGCCGCCATGGCGCTGGCGCTGGCGTTGACAGGGATCCTCTTTCAGGTGCTGCGCGGCTCCCGTATCGGACGCGCCATCGTTGCGGTGCGGATGGACCGGGACGCAGCCGCGCTGATGGGCGTCCGCGTGCCCCAGATCTACGCAATCACCTTCGGGATCGGAGCGCTGATGGCCGGCGCGGCGGGCGCGCTGATGGCCGTGGTCTTCCCCTTCTCGCCGTCGATGACGGGCCTGTTCCTCGGCAAGGCCTTCATCGTCTGCGTCATCGGCGGTCTCGGCAGTGTGCCAGGCGCGCTGGTCGGCGGACTGGCGCTCGGCGTCATCGAAAGCATGGCCGGCGCGCTGATCGGACCGCAGGAAGCCGTGCTCGCCGGTTTCGTGGTGATGCTGGCGCTGCTGATCTTCAAACCGACTGGCCTAATGGGCAAGGCAGGATACGAATGACCGCTCTCATCGAAGGCAGAAAGATCGGCCTGTCACTCGTCCTGGCGGCGGCGCTTGCGCTGATCACCCTGCCATTCATCGGCGACAACTATCTGGTGCGGTTGGCGACGTTCCTCTGCCTGTTCTCGGTCCTCGCCCTTGGATGGAATTTCATTGGCGGCTATGCCGGTTATCCCTCGTTCGCGACGGCCGCCTTCTACGGGCTTGGCGCCTACATCGGCGCGCTGCTCCAGAACGCCGGTACGCCGATGCCGATGGCATGGCTCGGCGCCGGGCTTGGAACCGCGGCGTTCGCGGCGATCCTCGGGCCTACGCTATTGCGCCTGAAGGGCCACTATTTTGCAGTCGGGTCCATTGCGATCGTAGAGATCCTGCGCCTGCTCGCTTCAATCTTCTCGGATGTCACCGGCGGCGGCATGGGCTTGAACCTGCCGATCCTGCGTGGCGGGCCGGACTATGCCGGCAGGGTCTTCCTCTATGCGATGTTGTTCGTGGCGGTAGCGGCCTTCATCACGACACTGATCGTCGACAAGAGTCGTCTCGGCTTTGGCCTGCGCTGCATCCAGCAGAACGAAGACGCCGCGAACATGCTTGGCGTCAACGTGAACGCCTACAAGACTGCCGCGTTCTCCCTTTCGGCGCTGTATTGCGGCATGGCCGGCGCGATCTACGCCTCCTGGGTCGCCTATATCGACCCGACAGACGTCTTCTCGATCCTTCTGACGTTGAAAGTGCCGGTAATGGTGATGCTGGGGGGCGCCGGCGGGGTCTTCGGCCCGCTGGTCGGCGTCGCGGCCTTCATGGTGATGGAAGAGCTGATCTGGTCGAACTTCCTTGAACTGCATCACGGGGTTCTGGGCGTGATTATCGTGATCCTGGTGTTCTTCTTGCCAGGCGGCCTCCTGAAGCTGCGCTGGCGCGACATACTTGCCCGCCTGAAGGCCCGACCCGACAAGACAACGGCTGCAAGGGAGCCGGCGGAATGAGCGCCCCACTGCTGGAGTTGACCAATATCTCCCGCCATTTCGGCGGCATCCGCGCCGTGCAGAATGTCAGCGCCAGGATAGAGCCGGGAGAGATTGTCGGCCTGATCGGCCCCAACGGCGCCGGCAAGACCACGCTGGTCAACGTCATCACCGGCGCCCACAGGGCGACCAGCGGCGATATCCGGTTCATGGGAGAGCCGGTCACGAACCAGCAGCCCTATCAGGCGGCACGCCGGGGCCTCTCCCGCACATTCCAGATCGTCCAGCCGTTTCCCGCTATGACCGTCCGAGAGAATGTCGCCGCCGGCGCTCTCTTCGCCGGCAAGGCGGCCAGCCGGAAGGCTGCGATGGACGCGGCCGAAGCACATCTGAACTTCGTCGGCCTTGGCGCGCTGGTCGATGCGCCCGCCAGCACGTTGACCCTGCCGAACCGGAAACGTCTGGAGCTTGCCAAGTCGCTCGCGATGCGGCCCCGCATGCTGTTGCTGGACGAAGTGAACGCCGGCCTCAATCTCTCCGAAATTGACGAAGCGCTCAGGCTGATCCGCGAGATCGCCGCCGGCGGCGTGACCATCATTATCATCGAGCATCTTATGAAAGTCGTTCTGGGGCTGAGCCAACGAGTACTGGTGCTCCACCACGGAGAACTGACAGCCGAAGGTACGCCCGACGAGATCGTGAATGACGAGCGGGTCATCGAGGCCTATCTGGGCGACAGGTTCGCCAAACGCCAGCAGGATACATCGCAATGAGCGTGCTCTTATCCGTCGAGGCGCTGGAATCCGGCTATGGCGATGTCCAGGTCCTGTGGGGTCTTGATCTCACCGTGGAGACGGGTTCGGTCACCTGTATCGTCGGCTCAAACGGCGCTGGAAAGACGACGTTTCTCAGAACCTTGTCCGGCCTGGTCAAGACCAAGGCCGGGACGGTTCACTTCGCTGGCGAGGACGTCACCTTCGTCGAGCCTGATGTGGCGCTTGCCGCGGGCATCGCCCATGTTCCCGAGGGCCGTCGATTGTTCAAGGGCCTGACCGTGCAGGATAACCTGTTGCTTGGCGCATATGTCCGGCACGACTCCGCTGAGATCATGACGGACCTGGAGTTCGTCTACGCGACCTTCCCGATTCTGAAGGAGCGGCGCAAGCAGGATGCGACCACCCTGTCTGGCGGTGAACAACAGATGTGCGCCATCGGGCGCGGCATCATGTCCAGGCCGAAGCTTCTACTGATCGACGAGCTGTCTCTGGGCCTCGCGCCCAAGGCGGTCGACCGGTTGAGCCAGGCGCTGATCGACATTAACGCTGGCGGCATTACCATTCTTCTGGTGGAACAGGATGTGATGACGGCGTTCGATCTGGCGACAAAGGTCTATGTCGTGAACATGGGCAGGGTGGTGAAGAGCGGGGCGACAGCCGATCTAGTTGACGACCCGGCGATCCGCCAGGCATACATGGGCCTTTGAGGCCCCTCAGCGCGTCCGGCGCGTCCCGGACATGGCGACACAGTCGAGAGGACAGCTCAGATGACGGTCGAAACAATCCGGTGTGACATGGTTCTGAAGGGCGGACGGGTCGTAGACCCTGCCTCTGGCCGCGACGGCGATTTCGATGTCGCGGTGGCGGATAGCAAGATCGCCGCGGTTGAACCGTCGATCCAGCCTGAACGCGGCGTCGAGGTGATCGACGTTTCCGGCAAGCTGGTTCTGCCGGGCATGATCGACACCCATGGGCATGTCTATGAGCACGTGACCGGCACGTTCGGGCTGAACCCCGACATGGTGGGCGTGCGCTCGGGAGTGACGACGGTCGTGGACCAGGGCGGCCCAAGTTGCATGACGATACCGGGCTTCCGGGAATACATCGTACGTCCGTCCCGCACCCGGGTGCTCTGCTTCATAAGCTGCTATCTGGTGGGCGGGCTGGAGGGTCATCTCTACCCCGAACTTTACGGCCCTTCCGGCGTGAACATCGACCACACGGTCAAGGCGGCGAAGGCGAACGCCGACATCGTGCGCGGCATCAAGGCCCATGCCGAAATTGGCGGCGCCTCGCGCTGGGGCCTCGACGTCATCCGCATGGGCAAGGACATCGCCCGGCAAACCAGCTTGCCCCTCTACATCCATCTGGGCCAGCTTTGGCCGACCGCGACGTCGGGGACCGTGGACGCCGATGAGGTCGTCACGGCCCTGATTCCCCTGATGGAGGAGGGCGACATCCTCGCCCATCCGTTCACTCGGCACCCGGGCGGCTTCATCAGCGAGGAAACCGGCGAGGTCCACCCTGTCGTCTGGGAGGCGCTAGAACGCGGCGTGAAAGTCGATATCGGACACGGCTCCCATTTCAACTTCGACATGGCGAAGCGCGTGATCGACGCCGGCATCCGGCCAAACACCCTAGGCGCTGACCTGCATGGCCTGAACGTCCGGAAGCCCCAGAGCGCGTTTGGCTCGGGTGAGCGGGAGCAGAACCCCTTCTTCGGCGCCGCTCCATTCAGCCTCACCATTGCGATGACGGAACTGCTGGCGCTAGGCATGAGCATGTCCGAAGTCGTCGCGACAGTCACTACCAACCCAGCAAAAATGTTGGGCGAAGCCGGAACTTTGGGCGCGCTGACGCCAGGCACCAAGGCGGAAATTTCGGTCCTCAATCAACTCACGGGCCGGTTCCAGTTGAGTGATAACACCGGCGCCCAGATGATGACCGAAGTGTTGCTCCAACCCGATTTCTGCATCGCCAACGGCGAACTCATCAACGCGGACTCCCCGCTTATTCCCGCGTTGGAGTACCTGGCCGCCTGACGCCGGCGCATGCTACCAATAAAGCCCTCCCGCGCGATCTTCCATTTCTGCCGATCTGCCGTCAAACCTGCAGACCCTGCACCTTCCTGGAAAAGGTTGAAATGGCAGGGTAGGTTTTTGTGTGGTGGAGATATCGTCACGGGTCATTCATCATTGACTGGCTCTCTGGTTCATATTTCGGCGACGAACATACTCCGTATGAGGAAGTGCGCTCTAGTTGCCGCCACTGGTTTAGTTGTTGCTGCGTCAGCATTGGGCAAACCTTATTGGCGGTCCTCGTTAGCTGGAGCTGAACGATCGTTAACCGGCATCTGGGGCCCGCCGAAGACAGGGTTTTCGAACGAGAACAATTCAAAGTTATCGAATACAGGACTTGGAACGTCAGCCGTTACCACACTGAACTGGTACGGGGCTGTAATTCCACCAAGAACTGCACTGCCGGCCCCGCTGGATGAGGGTCCCGCATCGTTGGCAGCGTTGTTAGCACTCGGAGCAATCTGGGTAAGTGCAGCCGCAGCGATAATGGCGTTAATTCGAACACGCTCTGGCCCGAACGGAGTAGCGTTCACTGTGTAACGGCCCAAGCCGGTCGGCTCTAAGAGAGTAATCGGTTCAAAGGCCTGGCCTCCTGCGATGCTATTCACGGTGGTGTTTATAAGGACAACACTGTTATTACCGCGAACAGTAAGGTTAGCCGCTATCACGCTAGCCTGATTGATATTATCGCTTGCTTCGATACGTGCCGTTGTGCCTGCCGTGAGGGTGATAGCCCGTACTAGCGTCGCATCGATCGTTGCCGTTGTGGTCGCAGTATATGTACCGGTAGCAACGTCATTAGCAGTCAAAGCGATCGTTGCCGCGCTTGTTGTACCGAAATTAAGGATATCCGCATCTCGGACTATCAAGTTACCGGTACCCAGAACGGTCGTGCCACCGACAGTAATGTCACCAGCACTACCTGCATCAAATGTAAGATTGTCATCTGTGCCGGTGAGGGCTCCAGATATCTTTTGCATAGCGACGCCGAAACCGAATGGGGCGAACGTCCGCCGGATGGCTTCAAGGCGTCTTTCCGCTTTTGGCCCTAGCGGATATCTGCCCGCCATTTCATCGAAAGCGTCTAAATTCCGTCTGGGGTGGCTGAATAGTTCCGCATCGGCTTCCATGAGCGCCTTCTTGCTCAGGGCTAATGCCCCGCCAAACCCGGCCCAAGCCCCCAGTCTTGGGGACCTTCCCCTTCGAATCCAGGTTTTTTAGCCAACTTAAGGTCTACCTGAGAGTTAAAAGCCGGCCGGGCCCCAGGCCTTTTTTTGGCCCGTGGCCCGCGTGCCAGGCCCTCTGATGGCCAGCAACAGGAGCGCAATGCAATATATCAAAGCGCTAGGCCCGCGACCCATGGGCCGCGATTCGGTCAGAGTGAGTTCAATTCACGGGCCCGAGGTCACCCGGTTACGTTATTTTTGGGTACGATTTGTAACCCGCATGTAACCCAAAAACGAATGAATAATTGGGAATATCAAGCTAAGTCATTGAAATCCTTGGTAGGCGCAACAGGGCTCGAACCTGTGACCCGCTGATTAAGAGTCAGCTGCTCTACCAACTGAGCTATGCGCCCTCGAAGGGAGCGCGTGGAGTAGCAAAGGTGGCGTGGGGCGTCAAGAGTTCTGGTGGGGGGTGCGTGCGGCCTCTCACCGAGCTATCCGGTGCTGCCAGTGATGACTTGGGCCTGGTCTTCTGGCACGTAAAAATAGTCGCCGGGGCGGAAGTCGTGACCGAGGTCGCCGATGAGGCGGCGTTGGCGGGGGGTCATTTGATCCAGCAGGTGGGTTGGCACGGCATTGAAATCATAGGCGCGCACGAATAGCTGGCAGTAGTTGTAAAGCAGGGTCTTCCGCGCTTTGCCGGAGTGGTTCGGTGCGGGGCCATGCCAGAGAGCGTGAGGGAAGAGAAAGCAATCGCCCGCTTTTCCCTTCAATTGCACACAACCGGGGCTGTGGGGATTGAGCGGCGGGTCCCGCTTAAACGGCAGCGGACGAAAGTGAGAGCCTGGATATACGGTGAATGCGCCAGCGTCATCCTCCGTCACGTCAGACAGGAGATAGAGCGCCTTCATCGCGATGGGGCGACTTGTTTCAGTCACGCGGATTTCGCGGAGGCCTTCCCCGCCATCCGTGTGGGTATAGCCAGGGAATTCCTGGGTAGATGCACGAACAATCGCCTGGCTCATACTGAATAGTATGTTGGGGCCCATAATGTCCACGACCAGGTCAAATACCTCTGGCCGGTCCATCAGATTGATGAAATCTGCGCCGTAGGACATCAGGTCGCGGCGATCCATGAAGGCTTCAGGGTCCTGGTCCGCACATTGCTCGACCCAGCCATAGTGACCACGCGGCAGCATGCCCGACAGCGGCTCCCAGCCCGGCTGTTTGCGCACCCAATCCACTTGGTCAGAAAGCGACTGCACTTCACCCGTATCAAGCACGGCAGATAAGTGCAAATACCCGTCCGTCGCCCAAATCTCGCACTGCTTATCGGTCAGTGTCCGCATGTTCATGGCCCAAATCCTTCCGATATTTTCCCAAAAGGCTAAAGGAACGGCAGGCAGCGTGGAAGCCTTAATTGGTTTCAGCCGAACCGGGAGGGTAAGATCAACGCCAGATATCGCAAATGAAACCGACCATGACTGACGTCCGCCGCTTCACGATTGACGTCCCCGAAATCAAACTAAGCCGCATTCGGGAGCGTTTCGCAGCCTACCTTTGGGCAGATATGCCTGCGTTGGACGACTGGGAATACGGCACAAACCACGCCTATCTCCGCGCGTTATCTAACTACTGGCTGGAAGGGTTCGACTAACGCCGTGAAGAAGCGGCAATGAAAAGCTTTGATCATTTCATCACGCCGATCGACGGGATCGATCTCCACTTCATTCACGAAAAAGGTAGCGGGCCGAACCCAAGGCCGCTGATCTTGTCCCATAGATGGCCAGGCTCCGTTGCCGAGTTCCGCCACATTATCCAACCGCTGGCCCACCCGGAGCGGTTTGGCGGTAACATAGTCGACGCGTTTGACGTGATTGCCCCTCCCTTGCCGGGCTTTGACTTCTCTGGTGCGCCGCCGCAGCCATATGGTCCCCGAAAAATGGAAGCATTGTTCAACACCCGGATGTCCGAATGCCTGGGCTAAACTGGCTAATTGGCACAGGGCGGGGATTGGGGCGTAGCGATCTCTAGCTGGATGGGTTTTGACCAAGCGCAGGCCTGTGCGGCCATCCACCTGAACAACTTCACCATGCGACACCATGCAGGCCCCCAAACGCCTGATGAGGGTCAAAAGGCAGCCGCGTTTGAAGTTCAACAAGACAGCCAGATCGGATACCGCGTGCAACAAGAGACCAAGCCGCAAAGCCTTGGGTTTGCAATAGCGGGCAGCCCTGTTGGGGTAGCAGCGTGGATCATTGACAAGTTCAATACCTGGTCGGACACATCGGGCGATGATGTGGAGAGCGCCCATACAAAGGATGCCCTACTCGCCGATATCATGGTCTATCTGGTAACAAACAGCTTTGCGACCGCAAGTTGGATCTATGCCGGGCGCGAGACGGAGGGCGTTCGCCTGATCTCCACCGACGACAGTCGCGCGAGGTGCCAACTGCCCGCGCTCTCTTCCCGAAAGAGCTGCTCGCCTGGCTACAACAGAGCTATGTCGACCGCGTCTATAATATCATACGCTGGACTCAATTCCCACGCGGCGGCCACTTTGCCGCGATGGAGGCGCCGGAGATGCTGGTCGAGGATATAAGAGCGTTTGCCCGGACGCTGCCGCTTGGGATTGATCCGAGATAGCTGGTGGCGTTTTTATCGTAGCGTGCAGCAACACGTCGCGCGTTCTTAAGTGTATTGATGCATCGTTCTAGGAGATTGCGCAGAGTATCGAGGAAGCCATCGATGGGTTCAGGATGGTTTCTGGATCGGCAAGCGGAAATGATACTGGTCCCGCCCCCCTAGCGATGGAAAAATACCCATTCCGCATCAGACATTAAGCCACGAACCAATATCGCCTCCTCTGACACGAAACGGGAATTCCTTTTATCAACACAGCTTATCACTTCCTACAAAACGCCTAAGATCGCTCTCTGAATTACCAACTGTCCGTTTGTCTTCGAATGTTACTGTCAGGTTTTGATCGAGAGGCTGCAATGGCAGAATTAGCTTTAGCCGACGAAGCACGAAGCTACAGTATGGGCGCTGCAAGTCGGTCGATCTGCAACGTGCGCAATCATAACTGAGTCACCGAAAATACTGGCGGCGAGTTGTTTTGCGCCTCCATTTCCGCCTGTGCAGCAAATAGGTTGAGACCATCGCGCAGAAAGAAGCCAAGCCGCTCGATGCCATGGGAGTCAAAGTTGGCGTCTATCGGGATTTTGACAAAGCAGCCGGTTACGTCTCGCTCTATGACGCGGTCAGGGTTGAGTTCGAATTGTGAGGTGTCAGCAAGGAAGACGCCAAATTCTTCGTCAAAGCCAGGAAACAACGCTGACCTATCTATGGATCAGTAGGCGTAGCCACTACAAACACCAAAGTAGAATTCACTGCCCGTGTTGAGGCGGGGCCTAGGTAATCCCGGCGTCTGACAGACGACAAAACTCTGCCACCTCGAGACCACTCTGTGAAGCGTACGCTATACGATATTGGCTTCAGTCGCCGCGCGCAGGTCGACCTCTGTGACGCCGGTCGCTGTTTCGACGATTTTTAACCCGCCCTCAACCACGTCCATCACACCAAGATTGGTGATGATGCGGTCAACCACGGCCTTACCTGTCAACGGCAAAGTGCAGGCCTTCAGGACCTTACTTTCACCGGCGCGATTGGTGTGATCCATTACGACGACGACACGGCCAACGCCCGCGACAAGATCCATCGCGCCGCCCATGCCTTTGACCAGCTTGCCAGGGATCATCCAATTGGCCAGGTCACCGTTCTCCGCCACTTCCATAGCGCCCAGAATCGCCATGGCGATCTTGCCGCCCCGAATCATGCCGAAGCTTTGGGCGCTATCGAAATAGGCAGTTTGCGGCAATTCCGTAATGGTCTGCTTGCCAGCATTGATGAGGTCCGCATCTTCCTCACCAGAGATCGGGAATGGGCCCATGCCAAGCATGCCGTTTTCCGATTGCAGCGTCACTTCAACGCCTTCAGGAATATAGTTGGAAACCAGGGTCGGAATGCCGATGCCTAAGTTCACATACCACCCATCACGAAGTTCTTGTCCCGCACGCGCGGCCATTTCATTGCGATCCCACATGGCTCAGGCCTCCCTAACGGTGCGTTGCTCGATGCGCTTTTCGTGCTCACCCGCAATGATTCGGTGCACGTAAATGCCGGGCAGATGAATATGATCCGGGTCGAGGGAGCCTGTTGGCACGATCTCCTCCACCTCAGCCACGCAGACCTTACCGCACATCGCCGCTGGCGGATTAAAGTTCCGCGCAGCTTTGCGGAAAATCAGGTTGCCGGTGGCATCCCCCTTCCACGCTTTGACGATGGAAAGGTCTGCAAAAATGCCTTCTTCCAGTATGAAGGTCTCGCCCTTGAAATCTTTGTGCTCTTTGCCTTCCGCAATCACGGTGCCCACACCCGTTTTAGTGTAGAAACCCGGGATACCGGAGCCGCCCGCGCGCATCCGTTCCGCCAAGGTGCCTTGCGGATTGAATTCCAGTTCCAATTCGCCAGACAAATACTGCCGCATGAATTCAGCGTTCTCACCCACATAGGAGCTGAGCATTTTCTTGACCTGCCGGGTCTGCAGCAGAATTCCGATGCCAAAGTCATCAACGCCGGCATTGTTGGAGGCGAATGTTAGCTCCTTCGTCCCAGCCTCCTTGATCGCCTGCAATAGCAATTCCGGGATCCCGGAAAGACCGAAGCCCCCCGCAGCGACGAACATGCCGTCGAACAGCAGCCCGTCGAGCGCCTCAGCGGCATTGTCGTAGACCTTCTTCATGGCAGTGTCCTCGTCTGGAACAGAATGCGGAGTCTGGCGAACTTCGGGGTCCGGCAAGCAGGTAAAACCAAGCCGTCGCCGAGGGAAGACCCCTTCAGATTATACGTCAGGATTATAGGCTTCAACCCAATGCCTGCGGAGATTTATGCGGCGGTTCATCCGCCATCAACCGGCAATGCGATGCAGGTGATATTCTCTGCAGCATCGCAGCAGAGGAAATTCGCGACACCAGACAATTGCTCAACCGTCACGAACTTCTTCGTCCATTCGGCGGCCAGCAATACATCACACTTGACCTGGTCCTCAGTGATACCGCGCGCTTTTGCCTTATCTGGAATCTGGCGCTCCACCAACTGCGTCAGAACATAACCGGGTCAAATGGCGTTGCAGGTGATCCCGGCCTCAGCAACTTCCAACGCCACAGTCCTTGTCATTCCAATAATAACGTGTTTGGCCGTGACGTAGGCTGACTTAAAAGGCGAAGCAACAAGGCCGTGGGCAAAAGCGATGTTGATGATATGTCCCCAACCTTTCGCCTTCATGCCCTGGCAATGCGGCCCTCGCCGAATGGAAAGCGGAGTTCACATTGATAGCGGTGATCCTATCCCAACCGTCAATGGGGAACTCATCAATCGGCGACACAATTTGAATGCCTGTATTGTTCACCAGAATATCGACGGCACCATGGAGGTCGACCGCCGCCTGGACCATTGCGTCGATCCAATCCGGTTTCGTCATACCAGCACCGTCATAGCTGACCGTGCCTTCTGACGCCGCATTAACCTCCGCCCACAAGCGTTCGATCTCATCTGCTTCACCGAAACCGTTCAGCACCACATTGGCACCAGCGCTGGCAAACCCCTTCGCTAACCCAAGCCCGGTGCTGGAGGTTGATCCGGTCACCAGCGCCGTCTTTCCACTCATTTCGCCCATGCAAACAGTTCCTTGTTCGCCTCTTGGCATATGGCATGCCGCTAGCTCGTGTGTATGTCCCGTGGAGGCGGGGACGGCGAGGAAATCCATTCGTCAGCAGGACACTATTTTTTGCCGGGCGTCCCATCAAACTTTTTCTCGATATCCTTCCAGCAGTCGATGTAATCGTCCTGAAGCGGCGCTTCTTTTCCAGCGAACGTGGTCAGGTGTTGTGCGAAGCGGGTTTCGAACATGAAGGACATCGTGCCGTCCAGCTTCTGGGGCTCGAGGTCCGCATTCGATGCACCTTCGAAGGCGTTCCGATCCGGCCCATGCGGCAGCATCATGTTGTGGAGGCTCATACCGCCCGGTACGAAGCCTTGGGGCTTGGCATCATAATGGCCATAAATATTGCCCATCAGCTCTGACATAATGTTCTTGTGATACCAGGGCGGGCGGAACGTGTCCTCCATCACCATCCAGCGCTCACGAAACAGCACAAAGTCGATATTGGCCGTGCCTTCAATGCCAGAAGGTGCCGTCAGCACTGTGAATATAGACGGGTCAGGGTGGTCGAACAGGATTGAGCCGACGGGGCAATAGGTCGTCAGGTCATATTTAACCGGTACATAATTTCCATGCCACGCGACCACGTCCAGCGGCGAATGACCGATCTCGCAGCGATGAAACTGGCCACACCACTTCACCGTGACAGTGGAAGGCGCACCCCGGTCCTCAAACGCCGCAACGGGAGATTTGAAATCCCGACTATTGGCCATGCAATTCGCGCCGATTGGCCCGCGCCCTGGCATAGCAAACTTCTGGCCGTAATTCTCACAAACAAATCCACGCGCGGGGCCTTCAAGCACTTCAACCCGGTAAACCAAGCCGCGCGGGATAATCGCAATTTCTTGTGGCGCTATATCGATGATCCCAAGTTCTGTGGCGAAGCGCAGCCGTCCCTCTTGCGGGACAATCAGAAGCTCACTATCAGCGGAAAAGAAGTAGTCATCCGTCATGCTTTCCGTGACCAGATAAATATGGCTGGCCATGCCCGTCTGTATGTTCACGTCCCCCGCCGACGTCATGGTGCGCATGCCTGTCAGCCATGTGAGGCTCTGGTCTGAATGGGGCACAGGATCCCAACGATACTGCCCAAGCGAGGCAACATCCGGCTCAATATTCGGCGCGGACTTCCAGTACGGCACACCGATCTTCGTATAGCGGCTGGAATGTTTCACAGATGGCCGAATGCGATAGCACCACGTGCGCTCATTCTGATGCGTAGGTGCAGTGAAAGCCGTACCAGATAACTGCTCTCCGTACAGCCCATAATTCACCTTTTGCGGAGAATTCCTGCCCCGCGGCAATGCCCCAAGCAGCGCCTCGGTCTCAAAGTCATTGCCAAAACCTGGCATATACCCTGCGGTCGTTCCTCCAGACGTTGCAGCCTGCGTCAGTCCACTGAATGGCAGTTTGGTACCCATGCGGAAGCCCTCCTCTTACGGCACGGACTGATTGATACGCAAAATTTCAGTACACTGCCAAAACAACAGAAATAGACCGCCCATGATGCCAGATTTATGCCCGTGATCCAGGCCACGGTTAGCGGGTGGAGACGCAGTGTTTCTCATTGGTGAAGCAAAGGCTGAAGCAAAGGTGTGCGCTGCAATTGCTCCAGCACGTAGAGCGTCCACTCAAACGGGCACGACGCCCCGAACGACCGTGCGATGTAGGACCCGAGGGTGGGTGGTCATTTCATAGTTGCGGTCGGCCCGATGCACGAGGACGCGGTTATCCCAAAGCGTCAGATCGCCAACCCTCCATGCATGCCGGTACACAAAAGGCTCAGCGGTAGCGCGCTCCAGCAAGTCAGCCAACATGGCGCGCCCCGCGACATAGTCCATGCCTTCTATATGGCCAATGTGGACGCCTAAATATAAGGACTTCCGGCCATTTTCATGGGTGCGGACAATCGGGTGGCTGACTGGTGGGCGCTCGCGCATCTGTTCTTCACTGGCAGGCGTATTCCCAGTGTTCACGCGGTTCGCTTCCCAGGAATGAACCGCTCGCATACCGTCCAGCGTTTGTTTTTCAGCTACGGGTAAAGAATCATAGGCCATCAGCATGTTAGCGAATAGCGTATCACCGCCCTCAGGGGGTGTACGGATCGCATGCAGCATGGTCAGTAGGGACGGCACATCATGGTAAGATTTATCCGTATGCCAGAAATAGTTGCCATGGGTCGTGGGCGTTTCAGTTGGCAGGCCAGTCCTCTCATCAAGATTGGTGACTGTGTGAACGACGGGGTATTTTTCTCCGCTCGTTAGGCGGCCAACATGGCCTTCGATTTCACCGAAATTCAGGGTAAGGGCGTGTTGTTGATCCTTCGTCAGGTTCTGGTCGCGGAAGGTGATGACGTGGAATTCTTCAAGGGCTGCCAAAATCGCGTCCCGCATCTCTGCTGAGAGCGGGTCTCGTAAATCAACGCCAGAAATTTCTGCACCAGCTACATCAGATAGTCGGTGTATTGAAAATGGGTATGAGTGGTTCGCGGTCGCCATCGCTCGGGTCTGCAAAGCCATTACTTGCGCCTCCAGTGTTTCAAGGTTTCTGATGACAGCTTAGCCTACGGATAGGCAATTCAGGCAAGCAGAGCGTTTTCCACTTCCGCGTCCCAGCCTAAATACAAAGTTTCCTGGTCACGAATGATTGGGCGCGCCATGATCTTGGGCTGGGCGGCGATCTGCGCCTCTGCTTCAGCATTCTTCAGCCAGATATTAAGCGACCGATAGTCATTCGTCTTTCGGTCCACCAGCCGATTGCCAAACTCCGCCAACAGTTCACCCAATTCAGCCTCGCTGAGAGGTGCAGCCCGGACATCCCGAAATTGGACCTCCCTGCCTGCCGCCTCCAATGCCTTGTGCGCCCGTTGGCAAACCGGACAGGTCCTCAATCCATAGATGATCATGCAAAAACGCCCCTCAATGATGATCTCTCAATCTCATGCATCAGGCCCTCCAAAGCAATCATAGGGTCATGCGACGTTGTTCGGACGGAGTCTGGATTTAGGTGTTAGGCCGCACGAATGACGGCGCTCAAATCAACTTAATGTTCAAGGATGATTTGAGCCATTCGGCATAGTCAGTCAGCGCCGCCTCGTCTCTAGAGCAATAGGTCCATTTTTGTTGGCGCTTTGCGGCGATGAATCCGGCGCGTTTCAGGAGTTCGATATGGCGGCTCATAGTCGGCTGGCTGACTTTGAAGTGTTCAGCCAGCAGCTGCACGCACACGCCAAACTCCTCTGGGTCCGCGGATTCCTGCATAGAGAAATGCACGGATGGATCGTCCAGCAAACGCAGAACCTCGATCCTGGTTTCATTGGCCAGCGCCTTGACTTGGTCTTCTCTATTCGACATTTGTTTAGTTAAATAGCAAATACGCTATATGTCAATATATAGTTAGAACCAAGCCGATACTGAATTTAAAGGAAGGCTTGTCGCACCAAGGACAGTCAGTTGCATGGGGCGCGATCGGCGAAGGCGATCCAATTGCTCTCATTCATGGGTTTCCCTCGTCCGCGCAGGCTTGGCGGTCTATCGCGCCGTGGCTGGCCCAAACCCATAAGGTCTAATACTTCCACATGCTGGGTACGGGCTTGTCCAAGAAAAGCCAGGACCAGAATGTTACAGTATCCGTGCAAAGTGACTTGCTGAAAGCCTTGATTGGTCACTGGTGCGTAGAGCGCCCGCAGGTCATTGGGCATGATTTTGGCGGCCTGTGCGCGCTCCGCGGTCACTTCGTGAACGGGATCGCATATAGCAAGCTACATCTGGTGAATGCGGTTGCAGTTCTTCCATCTGACTCACCATTCTATACCCATGTGGCAAACATGAGCCCGCTTTTGCTGGCTTGCCAGCCTATGACCACGAAGCGCTTTTCAGAGCCTGCATTTAAGCCGCGGCCCATTATCCACTGCGCGAAGAGGTAATCCGAAATTATTACGAGCCCTGGTCGGGAGAGGTTCGAAAAGCCGCATTCTACCGTCAGATTGCCCAGGCAGACCTTGGCAATATTGAAGAAGCGCAAAAGCGCTACGCCGAACCCGATTTCGACGTCCACATGACATGGGGCATGCACGACACCTTCATTCCCTCGGAACACGGGCGAGAGGTCAAGAACTGCTGAAAGCAAAGAGCTTCACGCCCATCCCCGCCGCATCGCGCATCGTTTACCAATATGCCCCGACAGCACTGCTTGGGGCCCTTCTGAAGAAAATCTAGCGGCCCGACAAAACTTGCCAGCCTAACTCTTCCGAAACCAGCTCCAAAGAACCACCTCAAGGCGGAAACACCGAAACCACAAAGTTAAGTTTAGGGTAACTGAGTGGCTGACTACTCCTCAAGCGAGCTTGAGAGCCGTTCGACGGCGTTCACATAGTCGACCTTGAAGGTCTCTACGACGCTGCGGACGGACATCTCCTGATTCATCAGGCCGACAGCTTGGCCCACATAATAGCTGGCCAGTTCCTTTGCGCCCTCGTGCCCGCTGGCGGCGAGGCGGTCGATCTTGGCGAAGGCCGGGCGGGATAGGAGGCCCTGCAGCGGCATGGCCAGGGGCTTTGGCGCGTCCTCCCGTGCCCAGGCGTCGGTCCAGGCGGAGCGGAGTTGACGGGTCGGTTTGCCAGTGCGTCCGCGGCTGCGGACCGTGTCGCGCGAGCCAGCTGCCAGCATCTTTTCCTTTACCGTCGGTGTGGTTTCAGCCTCCGCCGTCGTTAGCCAGACGGAGCCTGTCCAGGCGCCTTCCGCTCCCATAGCCATGCATGCAGCCATCTGGCGGCCCGTGGCGATGCCACCCGCAGCCAGCACTGAAACATCAGGGAAGTCACCCTCCAAGGCCATCAGCGTTTCGGTCAAGTTGACCAGAGTGGAAATTTCGCCGGTATGCCCACCAGCTTCCGTCCCGGCGCAGATGACGACATCAACACCGATTTCTGCATGTCGCACCGCGTGTTCCCATGTGCCGGCCAACGCACCGACGGTGACGTCGAAGTGTCGGGCGCGCTCCATCATGGCGGGCGGCGGGGGCCCAAGCGCATTTACGATCATCCCAATCGGGTGGCTGAAGGCGACGTCGAGCACGGGCACCGCGCCCGCTTCCCGCATATTGTCGCCCCAGCCCTTTACGTCCGTCTCGTCCCACAAATCGTTGACCTCAAGGCCATGGTCGCGCAACAAGCTTTCCACATGGGCTAGATGTTCGGGAGGGATACGGGCCATGACCTCGTCCGCGGACAAACCGCCTTCCTTGCCGTCCATGGTAGCGGGCACCAGCAGATCGACGCCGTAAGATCGTCCCCTCACAGAATCGTCTAGCCATTTCAGCTCAATCTCCAAGCTTTCCGGCGTGTGACCAACAGCGCCAAGCACACCGAAGCCACCTGCATTCGTTACTGCCGCCACCACATCGCGGCAGTGGCTGAAAGCGAAGAGCGGAAATTCGATTCCGAGTTTGTTGCAAAGCCTCGAGTTCATGGGATGCACCCTCCGGTTACAGTTTCAACGATGTTCCGTCACTGAGGGCGCGCGCGTCAATGACGGATACTTGCCGGCGAACCAGGGAGCTATTGGGCCCGAGTGCTGTCAGACGAAATCACTAAGGGGCTTTGGGCAGCGCAAAAGCGGTTCAGTTCGATATTACACAGGGCTTAAGTTCCAATCCGCGACCAGGGATGAGACAGATGGACAGGTTTAGGCCTTATTTGCGTAAAGTCTCCCACAAGAAGCTATATATAAAAAATTGCGCAAATAGGGGTAGAAGACGCCCATCTGTCCCACACCCCCACCTATGGGAGGCAAAATGACGGTAACTATCAATCAAACTCCATGTCATCGAGCTTTTGCGGCCGGCAAACGATCTCGTGCGAGGTCAACTCTCCCGTTTAGGGCTTATAAGCTCAGAGAGGCCCAGGAGACTATTCAACACTATATGGAATCAATGCACGCAATACGGGACTACCTCACACACCCTAAGAAGTTTTACCCCGGTGCCCCACTCGGCCGCCGCACAACCAATGACATGGCAACCTACCTAAAGGGTATTCCCGAGAGCATCGGAGAATTACTAGGCCGCGATGTGTTGCCATCTATTGCAGCGTTGGACGCTGACTGCCTGAGTGAGCGAGAGGTTGCCACTGAATTACCGATCGCCACGTACAGGGCGCAGAACCTCCTGCAAGAATGTGAACCTCAGCGCGAACGCCTGCACTGAGGCATCAAAGGCGAATATGAAGCGATTAAGCGCGGCTATTCCAAGCTATATGCCTTGCTAGAGGATGCAGAGCAGATAATCGAGAGTCCACTTCAAGCTGTAGAGTGGAACAAAGCGCCAGCGCTCCAGCCATGAGCTCCTGCGAAAAACAGCCCTACATCTCCACTCTTGGCGGTCGCATTACCTGTCCGCGATGCCAGGCAACGTCAAAACGGACAAAACAGCAGTGCAGGTCAACTGCCATTAAGGGCACGCACATTTGTCGAATTCACGTTGGCAGATTTACGAGCCAGAAGCATATGCAGCAGCAGAGGCGGACCACGCACAACACCTCAAAGAAACTGCTGACCAGGGTACCCCTACTAGCTTATAGCTGAGCACTTGCTCAACATCCTTTGTAGTTCTTACGGACGCATTCACGGGCGAGTTTCTGTGCGGTTTCAATTTGAGGTGGGGTCATATTATTAGCAGCTAAATCTCGCAACTTTCCACCATTTTCATTCCCATTAGAGGCACTAAGGTTTCCCCAAATATGGGCACCAATCCTAAGAGATATTAAGCATTTTCATGATATTAAAGAACCTTGGACTTTCTTCAAAAGGCAAGATTAGTATACTCTGGGTACACCAAGCAGGAACAGACTAGGATGACGATGATTCCTCATTGCCTAATCCACCAGATCACAACTCTATGAAAATTATAAAAGTCGCAATGCTATCAGTGGTTCTGAATTTCTTTGGTTGCAAAACGCTACCTGACGTTGGAGCTCCTAGCCAGAACTTCGACGGCCAATATTCTTTTAAGCATCATTGCAGAGATGATGAAGAATTATCGGCTAAATTCGATGGCAGTACCTTCATCATTTCTGGAGGAATAATATCTAACAATCGCGACGGGGCAGGCCGCTACAAATTGGGAGACAATGCCAAGATTGATGCAAAAGGTAATCTCATAATTGCGGGCACCAGAAAAACAAGTAAATTTCTCATTCATGGAAATTTGCTAGACCGGAAGGATAAGTTTTCAATCTCGTCCCAAACGCGCAGGATCTCTGGCGAGCTAAATGGACACATTACGCACAGTCAATCGAGTCACCCCTGCGTTGTTCAGTTCAGCAGGATTGGTGCTGCACCAAAACCTGCACAAAACTTTGGATACGAGGCCGCCAATGACAAAAAAACAATTCAAGTAGAAAGCAAGAATACGATCACGGAACTTGATTTGCTCGCCGACAATGGAGATAAAGTACTTGTCAATATAGAGTTCCAAAATATTCAACGTATTTCGGAACTGGGCCTAGCAGTTATCGTACCTTCAAGTACCGCGAACATGGAGGATGAGGAATACTATGCTGAAAATATGAGGAAGTTTGGTTTGGCAACCGCTATTATTCATGGTGCCACTCCCCGTTTCGTGGCTAAGTTTTCCTCTCGGTATACAAGCTCGATGATAGTTCGAGATTTGATCGCGACACTCGCTCTCGTTAGCGCAAAGTTGCCACAACCCAAGCAGCTTATCGTTATTGGCAGTTCCACAGGTGCCTACGGCATTTTTAAAATCGCATGGCAAAAGCTTCGCACTCGTCATCCTCAGCTCAACATGATCGACAAAGCTATAATGGTTAACGCGGTGTGCCCTGAACGCTTTGAGAGCGGCTGGCAAACCAACGTTGCTATATACGCTGCGAACGGAAGGGAGGACGACTCCACAACTGCCGCAAGCTGTGCGGCGTTAGAGAGAAGACGGAGTTTATCGAATTTACGACGCTTGATCTATTCTGGCGCACATCACTTTGAAAGCCCCCATTATGGCCCAGCCCAGCAAGTTGACGGAATGCACATCATCCCAACCTGTTCTCTTAGCATCAACGATGGGCTATTCACGACTATCAGCCGTCGCGATGGAAGTGACAGTTGGGATACAGAAATAAAGGGGAGTGGCGATAATCTTTATCGTTGGCTAGGGAAAACTTGTGTCAGACGAGGCCACAAACAGGGCTATGATCCGATAGGTGGTCCAATGTTCTGGTCTGACGTTAAAAACATTGTCAACGAACATTCCGCCCCACGAAACCTCCACGGTCAAGCCAAGTGAGGACGATTGCGGAACACGAACCTCAACAGAGACAGTGACTGAGTCAAGGGCAGATAGATAGATTTTTGCTTAGGGTGAACTGCCATAGGCACTGGCTGACGCAGGTCCAGGACATCTACAAAGCGGAAAAACCATATCAGGATGACAAAAAAATAATTACATCCATAGGTTTTATATTCTTTGTGTCATTAACTTACAGAATTATGAAATTTAGGATTCAATGACAAATTTATTTAAGGTAAATATACTACTTTTGTTTGTTGCCTGATATAAATAGAGGGTCCTTAGGCTCTTCAATGACTTTCGTGGAGGTTCATGGTTGGATGTGCTGCAAGACTTACTGTCTTACTTAACGCCAAGTGCACTCAGAGTAGCTGCATCTGGAGCGCTTACAGGTAAGCTTTTGATACGTTGAAAGGTCGCTAAAGCAGACTTCGTGCGCTTAC
The DNA here is from genome assembly GCA_965660545.1 of Alphaproteobacteria bacterium. Taxonomy (GTDB): domain Bacteria; phylum Pseudomonadota; class Alphaproteobacteria; order Bin95; family Bin95; genus VMCJ01. Next base: position 36,698 of record CBFIAF010000024.1, read on the forward strand.
CTGGAATGCCGTCTGCAGGCCCTACGCTGAAACCAAAGTTGTTCAGAGCTTTCTGTAGTTTCTTAACATTAGAACGGCTGGTAGCACTCCAACCTGTTGCTTGCGCTGCTATGTTTCCGCCTGAAGCTAGTTTTGGATCTTCTGCTATCTGCCCAGACGTCATCCAACCTTTAATTATCTCAAGATTCTTTCTTTCCTTCGGGAAACCAGAAGCAGCAACTTTTACAAGGTAAATATTTTGAGGCTATTTTTTGAATATAAATGCCTGGGTTGGATCCATTTTGACACGCAATTTATCACCAGGCTTAATATTTAAAGCTCCTATATGACGAACTTCGATATGGCTATTAAAGTCTGGGTCTACTCCGACACCAAAACGTATTAAACACGAATGTCCTGCATAACGAACATTGCAAACGCGTAATTCTCTCGATGAATGATCTATTTCTCTATCTGGAGAAATCTGCAATGCTTCCGGCCTAAGCAACACATGAACCGCAGATCCATCAGAAAATGTCGTATTATCTAAACAACCGATATCTGTCCTTATTGCTCCACCATCGACTACTCCATCAATATAATTAATTTTGCCAAAGTAGCTCGCACAGAAAGCGTTAGCAGGCTTTTGAAACAAATCATTTGGCTTGCCCGATTGAACCACTGCACCACGGTTCATAAGCACAATACGGTCAGCAGTTGTTAGTGCTTCTTCTGGGTCATGGGTTACAAAAATTGCCGTGATGCCATGGTCCCGGATAATCTGCATCGTTTCGTCTCTCAATTGCTCGCGCAGAGAGCTATCAAGGGCTGAAAATGGTTCATCTAACAGAAGGATTTTAGGGTGTGGCGCTCGCGCTCGCGCGAGCGCCACACGCTGTTGCTCGCCACCGGATAACATGTGTGGGTACTTGTCTGAGTGCGAGCTCAGTTGGATCTGCCGCAGCAGATCAGCGGTCCGCTTCCGGGCATCTAGCCGTGTCAGCGACTTAAGACCATAACTTATATTTTGCGCTACCGTTAGGTGAGGGAAAAGAGCAAAATCTTGAAACAAAAGCCCAACATTACGCTTATGTGGTGGCATTAGGAACTTTTTTGAAGAAGCGATTTTTTCGTCAATCGAAATTATTCCGCTATTAGGGGTTTCCAATCCTGCTATCAACCTCAAAAGAGATGTCTTTCCGCACCCAGACGGCCCCAACAAACATACAATCTCACCGTCTTCAACATGAAAAGAAACATCCTGAACGACGGCGTTAGCACCATAATTCAACGAAACATTGACCAAATCCAACATTTAAGTCCTTCAAGCGCCCCTTCTGCCCTAAAAACCACACATCTAGCGAACGCAGAAGTATTTCATGCGAGCCATACTCATTCTCAGTCCCTATAATGATTTGCGGTGACTGAAGCAAGGGAGACTTTACTCGCTTGTATAAAGTCAATCGTTTGCTGCAATTACCCGCCAAGCAGCTATTAACGAGCAATTTTTACGAATGATTATCAATATCAATGACAATGATAATCATTCTCATTGACAGCTCCACCAGTGGACATTAAGATCACGCCACTGATGTCGTTCCTGTGCAGAAAACAGACTGTTCAAGCAAATGACATGCTTCTGGATTTAATCGGATAGAAGGACCCT
>CBFIAF010000024.1:38903-39754 GCA_965660545.1 Alphaproteobacteria bacterium
ATGACTGCAGATAAAAAACCGAATGATAAGCCATACAAAAAAGGTAAACACTATACTGGTAAGGAGCACAGTTGGGACGAAGCTTTCGGCTACTTTGGCATGCCGGCGCATGGCTTAAACTTGTCAGCAACGCAACTGTATGCCATTGCTAAACGAAAGCCCGAAGGCGCGATTAACGCAGATTTTGATGCCGACGGAAAAGTCGATCTCTATGACGAGATGGTGTTTGGCCCAGCGTATTACGCAGCGGGAGCTGATAAATCAACCAAGACTGCGTATGCTGCAACCATCACTAAAGCGTTCCTTGATGGGCGGAAACTGATAACGTCCGCAGGTGGCAACCCTTTAACGGATGCTCAACGCTCCAAGCTGATGGGGTATGCCCGTGTGATCGAGACAAATTGGGAAAAGACACTGGCAGAAGCAGCATTCAAATATGCGGGCTCGGTCTTTAAAGACCTAAAGGCAGTAAAGGCTGACCCGAATAACGCAGACGCGGTCAAAAAGTACATTAAGCATTGGGGTGAGCTCAAAGGATTTTCACTGGCTTTGCAGACAGGTCGTGTCAATTTAGGTGAAACGGCAACGCGCTTAAATCGCCTAATTGGATTTGGCCCCGTGATGCCAAATTCAAGCCAAGTAACTGATATTGATTCAAAAGGTAATTACGTCAAAAGCCAGTCCTCCGGTATCAATGAGTACATGGTGCACATGCTCAAGGTTCAGAAACTCATTGCTGAAACCTTCGATGTAAAAGCCCGACAAAATGATCAGTTGTCTGGTATGGGCGAGATGCTTAAGAAACTGGGCACAGGGTCGTCAGCAGAAAACGATTAATCGTCCGGCGCTTT
>CBFIAF010000024.1:39814-54376 GCA_965660545.1 Alphaproteobacteria bacterium
TTCCTAAGACACCACGTGCAGACATGGAGCTGATAATTGGAAATAACTAATTGGATATATGACGATTTTTTATTTCCTCTGATGGAAAACTTTATTGATCCTAAAAAACGTGTTTCTTTCTACTATCTGCTTTCTGCGATATTTATTGCCTGCTTATGGAGTGCATGGGCTAAGAAGCTAACAATACGAGAAACCATTAAAGAACTGCGGCATCGCTTATTTCGAAAAAAACTCTGGTTATCTGATTCTGCGCGTGGTGACTATAAACTTTTTCTAGCAAACCATACATTGTTAATTCTTACCGCGCCATTGCTAATTTCAAAAGTCACGGTTTCGACATCTGTATTCTTTTTCCTACACGAAGAATTCCCTGCGGGTGCGGCTTTGATCGCTACAGTTTCCCCAGTTTTAGTGGCCACTGTATATACCGTCTTTTTGTTTTTGGCAGACGATTTATCGCGTTTTGCGACACATCTTGCCTTACACCGTTGGTCTTTTCTTTGGGTTTTTCACAAAACTCACCACAGTGCTGAAACCATGAATCCTTTTACTGTCTACAGGGCCCACCCAGTCGAAGTACTAATATTTTCACTTAGGTCTATTGTGGTTCAAGCATCTTCCATCGCTTTGTTTGTTTTTTTATTCGGGTCTTCAATTGAATTGGTAACAATATACGGGGTCAATGTCTTCCTTTTCATATTTAATGCGACAGGAGCAAATTTGCGGCATTCTCACGTACAAATTCGGTACGGCCGTCGGTTAGAGCGTTTGGTTATTTGTCCAAGCCAGCACCAAGTCCATCATTCTATCGATCCCCTGCATCATGATAAAAATTTTGGAGCAGCGCTTGCTATTTGGGACTGGGCCGCAGGAACTTTGTACACGGCTCCCAAGGACAATCAATTAGAGTTTGGTCTGGATAAAGACCAAAAAGTTGGAACACACAGTCTCACAAGTCTTTATTTTTCGCCGTTTCTTCCGCTGATTAGAGCCCTGACGCGGTGGAAGAATACGATTCACTTGACCTGCAAGAAACGGAGTAAGCATGCGTTTTAGAAAGTTCTTACACCCCAAGGTAGCTGCGCTGATGGCAGCGTTATGGCTCGCTCTCCCGTTGGGATCAGGGCTTTGTGCAGCAGAAATTAATGTCTATTCACATCGTCAGCCATTCCTAATCAATCCTTTTCTTAAGGCATACGAAGAAAAGACAGGAACAAAAGTAAATGTAGTGTTTGCTTCTAAAGGGCTAGTCCAAAGGTTGCTTGCAGAGGGCAGTCGAAGTCCAGCGGACGTAGTCCTAACAGTAGATATTGGTCGATTGTATGCATACGCCGATAAAAAACTGTTCGCTGAGGTCTTGTCTCCTATTTTAGAGAAAAATATTCCGGAACACTTGCGCGACGCCAATAATACTTGGTTCGGCCTTTCAAAACGTGCACGAATCATCGCTGTGTCTCGGAAACGTGTAGATCCATCAGAAATTCAGGATATTGAAGATTTGGCGGATCGAAAATGGAGAGGTAGGATTTGTAGTAGGCCAGGTAGTCATGTTTATAATAGAGCTCTCTTGGCATCAATAATAGCTGAACATGGAGAAATAGAAGCAGAAAAGTGGGCAAAGGCGCTTGTTGGTAATCTTGCTAGACGCCCTCAAGGAAATGATCGAGCTCAGGTAAAAGCGATTTATGAGGGCGTTTGCGACATAGCTATTATAAATAGTTACTACTATGGTAAGCTTAAGCGCTCAGCCGTGCCCGCACAGCGAAGATGGGCCGAGGCCATCAAAATTAAGTTCACTAACCAGGAGGGGAGAGGCAACCACATCAATATTTCTGGCGGCGGCGTGGCGATCCATTCGAAAAATAAGTTAGAGGCGATTAAGCTTTTAGAATTTCTGAGCCAAGCTACCGCACAAGAACTGTACGGGGAGATTAATTTGGAGTTTCCCGTGAATAAGGCTGTTGAACCTAGTGATGAAGTAAAATCTTGGGGGGCATTTAGGGAAGATCAGCGGTCTATACGCGAAATTGCAACGTTGACACCATCAGCTCAGCGGATTATCGATAGGGTTGGATGGTAGATTGTGCTATTAAAAAAAAAGTTAGGCTTAGGTAGCAGTTTAAATGCCTGGTCAATCGGCACTCTACTTTTGGGTGTCGCTTTAATTGGCCCCTTTGGCGCATTACTGGTGACAGCAACGGGTGATAGCGAAGGCCTTTGGGCACATTTGCTTCAAACAGTTTTCCCTCGCTATATAGGAAATACGCTGGCACTAATGGCTGGTGTTGCCGCGGTGAGCCTCGTATTTGGCTTGACTACGGCCTGGATTGTCGCGCGTTGTGATTTCAAGGGACGCCGTATTTTTGAATGGATGCTTTTGCTACCGGCGACGGTACCAGCTTACATAATTGCTTATACCTATACGGATCTATTAGAGTATGCGGGCCCGGTACAAGGATTCTTAAGAGACAGTTTTGGTTGGGTGTCGGCTGTAGATTATTGGTTTCCAGAGATACGCTCTTTAGGTGGGGCTGTGCTAGTTATGTCTTCGGTCCTATATCCATACGTTTATCTAATGGCTCGCACAGCATTTCGATCGACTCCGGTATCGTTCTTCGAGGTTGCTAAAATACATAACAGGAATTTTATGCTGTCTGGGGACTTGGCGTTAGCTAGGCCAGCAATTGTTGCGGGTTTAGCCTTAGTGTTAATGGAGGTTATATCTGACTTTGGCACTGTGGAATTCTTTGCAATAGAAACACTTACCCTAGGCATTTTCAATGTGTGGTTGGGGATGAATAACCTAGCCGCGGCTGCACAGATAGCTGGAATTGCTTTTATATTTATATTGGGTTTGCTTTACATTGAAAAAACTGCGCGGTCACGACAGCGGTTTGTGGATACCACGCAGCGGAGTGTTGAGATCCCTGCTCGGAAATGTGGCTTTGGGTTGAGTATTATCTGCAACATTGTATGTTTAGTCCCGATAATACTGGGATTTGCAATCCCGGTTGTTGTACTGGTTTATTTTGTCCTGCAAGGATTTTCTGTATCTGATTTTCAAGCTATTGGGAGTAGCGCTGTTAATTCAGTTCTAGTGTCAGCAGCGGCAGCAGTTTGTGTGGTGTTGGCCGCATCTATAATGGTTTTAACTGTCACCTATAGGCATCATCCAATCCTTCAAACCTTGACAGCAATTTCGGCCGCGGGGTACGCGTTTCCAGGAGTGATTTTGGCCATTGGAGTTGTGTCTTTTTCAGGATTTCTAGACAATTTATTTGCGGCAGCTTTAGGAACAATTTTGGGGTCTGGGGTAGAGGGCTTCTTAATTGGGAGCACGAGCTTGCTTATTTTTGCTTATGTGACGCGGTTTCAAGCAATTGGTTATGGTGCCCTAATCGCTGGAACTCATAGGCTGCCTCGTAACATAATGAATGCCAGCTTCGTTTTAGGGCGAGACTTCTCGAATTCGATGCTGACTCTCGGACCAAGGTTACTTCGGAAATCCATGCTAGCGGCTGGTCTCTTGGTGTTTGTTGACGTGATGAAAGAGCTGCCCATCTCGCTTCTTTTACGGCCATTTAATTTTGATACCCTGTCTACGTATGTGTACCAATTTGCAAAAGATGAACTTCTTGAAGAAGCAGCCATGGCGGCGCTTGGGATCGTGGTTGTCGGCCTACTTCCTGTAATTTTGATGAACGCATCTCAAAGACGATGATTAATGGGACAGCTCTCAAACTCTCTCGCAGCACTGCTAATTGTGTCTAGCCTGAGGTTGCTGGGGTACAAGAACGATAGGGCTTGAATTGGAGAATCGACTAAGTATCAAGACACGGCTAGCTTTATAAACAAAAGACTAAAGAGACAGCCCGGATTTTAACTCTTCTCCTTGGCCTGTTCGCCACTGGATATTGAACCTTGGGCTTACCCCACGAGGTAGAGCCATAAGGTACACCTCAGATGCTTCCCTAGAACGGTATAGCCTAGGAAGTTGATTTCCCCTGGTGTGCCTTGGTACCTTCACCCTGACATGAGGGCAATGATGATGACGTCAACCTAACAACCTGATGGCCTAGGACCTGTCTCAGAGCCATGTACATTTGCTCCAGCAAAGTCTCGAGCTGGGCGCTTGAACTACAAATGAGTCATGGACTGGGATGATTGGTTTGCCCGCTAGGACAAATGCATTGATAACGCGTCTGGCTGTCTCCGCACCCTTTCGCATCAAGCTAATCCCTTTGTCGGAGCAGAAGGCATCATCAAGCTGAGGGTCCTTGAGTTTAATAGCTTCTAGGATGTGCCTAGACACAGCGAATGAGACTGGCTTTTTGGCCTGTGGGTCTTTGTAAGCTCGTAAGGTTGAGTTTCATTGGCGCAGTTGATCATCTCAAGGAACATGAATTTCATCTCAGACCTACTGAATTGGCTATGTTCGTAAGGAACAGTGAGCAGCTTCAATCCAAGTTCTGCGTAGATCAGGTACGGGTGGTCGCTGGAGTAGTCGATTTCAACAGTAGGCACTCTATCAGAAGCTAGCTCTGAGCGGGAATCGGCATGATGACCTTGATTGGGAACGCATCAGCCTCGGTTTGACTTGTGACGCCTATCGCCTTGTTTATAGAAACCATCGTAAGCGTCAGCGTCGTGAAGGCTGTATATATAGAAAAGCGTGAGCTGACATGCGCGTATGTCGGCGGCGGCTCCAAAGTGCCATTGGGCTTCGTTTCGCTTGTCGAGAACGTCGTAATGATCGCCATGGGGCTGGCACGACGCCATTCTCGCTTAGCCTGCTCGAACAACGTATCTTTAGATCGGTGGTCTGTGACTGCCGTTAAGCCATCTCTTTTTCTAACATCTAACCATTTCGCCCAATTTATTACCGTTTTTAAGCTGCTCGAACGCCGCCAGCTATCGAAGCGATCGCGCACTTAATAGAAGGTAGCAGATTCTTTATCGGGCGGGTGGTGAAAGAAATATGGCAGGGGTTCACGGCATTGATGATCTGATCTGCAGTCCGTATTTCGGGGTTAGCTAATTCTCGCTTTCAGTTGAATTCCAAATTTAAAATGTCAAAAAATTGTTAATGGAATCAGGCTTGCGAGTTTGAACACCCAGTAATAATGATAACGATAATCATTCCTATTAAATAATACATATTTAATCGTAATTCTTACCCGTCGAAATATCATTTTCTAGAAGACATTTGTATTTATAAAATATTAGTCTATATCTTTCTTAGTTACTTTAAAAGGAGAGTGAATTATGCGGGGCGAACCGATAGTTATCGAGCACCTTAACGCAATTTTGAAAAATGAACTGACAGCCATCAATCAGTATTTTCTGCATGCAAGAATGCTGAAAGACTGGGGTTTTGGGCGGCTAGCTAAGAAGGTTTATGAAGAATCCATCGGGGAAATGAAGCATGCAGATCTTTTGATCGAACGCATCTTGCTCCTGGATGGCTTGCCGAATTTACAGAGCCTAGGGCGGTTAAAGATCGGGCAGAATGTGCCAGAAATGCTTGAAGCTGATATGAGCGTCGAGTCTGCTAATCAGTTGGCGTTGAAGGAAGCTATTGTCGCTTCTGAAGGGGTGCGTGACTTCGTTTCACGTGATATCTTCGATAGTATCTTAACTGATACAGAAGAACACATTGACTGGCTAGAAACGCAGATGAATCTTATCGAGCAAACCAGTCTTCAGAATTACCTGCAGGAGCATATCTTTGAGGAGGGCTAATTTGCTGGCTGGTCGGGCATAACGTGGCGTCACAAACCACGTTTATCATATCTTCAATTGTGTCTGAGCACATCCGGCACTGCGGCGTTGCGCCGCAAGCAGCGTACACGGCGTCGGCGGTTTGAGCACCAGCCTCAATTTTGGACTGGACATCGTTATCCGTAATAGCGTTGCAAATACACACGTACATAGGTGGTCCATCTAACAGTGCGGCTACTCGATGCGCATGGAACATCAGCATAGGAATGATTATCATTATCATTGGACGTTCAAACTCGCAAGCCTGATTTCATTAATAATTCTCTGACCGCTTAAGTTTGGAATTCAACTGGAAGCAAGAATTAGCTAATCCCTAAATACGGACTGTAGAGATAGCAAAGGTCCTTCTGAAGGCTGGGGCTAATCCGAAAGCGAAAGATAAATACGGCAAGACCCCCTTCGACGTGGCCAAGACTGCAGGCACCCTCATAGGGACAGACGCATACTGGCTACTAAACGAAGCCTAGTACGATTAGCAGCAATCCATAGGCACGTTACAGCTTTGCATGGTGTGGATTTTAATGAGCAAATATCCTGTGGCGTTGAACATATAAGGGGCTACCCGCTAGCCCCTGCCCCTGGCCCCTAAAACACTAAGACTACCTAGCCAGCAGAGGACCCACACAGCTCCCAGCAGAGCCACAGCTCGTGCCAATCCACTCAGTAGGATTCGCTCTCATTTGATTTGTTATCTAACCAGTCAGAACTGACTTGGGCCAACCTTGCCTCTGTGACCCGCAGGAAAGCTGAAGCCGTTAGATTCTGTACAATCTATAACGAGTTGGTTCAGGGCTATCTGAGGAGTGTCTGAAGGCTGGAAAAGCGGAATATCTCGAGCTGAGACCTACCTGGTTTGTCAAGTTAACCACAGGAAGCAATCCACCGCTGCAATTAGTGCTTATACAGACTAAACAAATTGAAATTGCTAGGGCAGCTAGGGCATTTTCCTTGGCTCGACGTTCAAGCGGCGGGATGAGGTAGCCCTCGCGGCATGGCCGGAGTTTGACCTGGAGACGCGGCTCTGGACCATCCCTCGGGAGAAGACCAAGGGCGACCGAGCCCATGAGGTTCCACTGTCGCCGCTGGCGATGGACCTGCTCGACAATCTCCCGCGTAAGGGGCCGCTGCTGTTCACAACAGCACAGGCCGGTGACCGCGCGGTCTCAGGCTTTCGTCGGCTACGATCCTGGGAATTGCCGGCGCCGGCGGGATTGGCCTTCAGCTTGCCGACCGTATCCGTGTAAATAATTGGGATGAGGCCGCTTTCATCATTCTGATGATCCTGGTCACCGTCGCTGTCATTGATTTTGGCTCAAAGCGACTGCGGGAACGCCTGACCGGAGATCACTGAAAGCAAGCTGTTCCTTCATCTGATTTCCGTTATGGATGATATCGATACCGGGCGGTTCCCTAGCGACGCTCGATTAATCCATCCTCACTTGCGGAGAACCCGGTCAGGCGCTTGTCCGCATTGCGCATGCGCCAAGAAAGCATGGCCTGGGCGTATTCCAGCACCGTCTCTAGATAAGACGGGTCTTCGGCTCGATTGTACAATTGCTCCGGGTCGGCCTCCAAATCAAAGAAGAGCGGCGGCAAAGCCGCAAAATGAACGTATTTGAACTTCTCATCTTGAATGACGGCAAGACTGCAGTCATCCATATGCAGGCCCAGCGTCTGCTGCGGCATTTCAGTGATGCAGTCCCGAAAGTCGTACTCAAAGCGGACGTGGCGGCGCCAGTCCGCAGGGGTTTCGCCATGGCAGAACGGCAGCAGTGATCGTCCATCGCATTGACGCGGCGGCACAGCGCCAAGCCAGTCAAGGATGGTCGGCATTATATCCACCTGTTCGGTGAAACGCTCGACCAATCGTCCGCGCCCTGCATCGGCTTCTTGTCGGGGATCGCGGATAATCAGCGGAATGTGGAAGCTTTCGTCGAAATACCCCACCTTGCCCAGCAGGTAGTGATCGCCCAGCTGTTCGCCATGATCGCTGGTGAAGATGATAAGTGTCTTGTCCCACTGGCCGGTTTCTTTCAGGTATTTGAAAACCCGGCCGAGATTGTCATCGATTTCCTGGATCATACCGCAATAAGCAGCTCGCATTCTCGCAATCTCAGCCGTGTCGAGATCCGACGCCTGGCCAGAGGCGCCCGTGAAGAACTTGGCATTCCGAATCTGATCCAAATGATAGGCCAGTAGCGGATGCTGTTCCGCCTCCACGGACGGGCTTTGCCGCCGGACAGGCTTTGGCATATCGGAAGGGTGGTAGCGCTCATTATAAGGCGCGCTTGCGATGAACGGCGGATGCGGCCGGTAAAAACCCAGATGGAGGAACCATTTCCCGCCGAGCCGCCCACGTAGAAAATCAAGACCGCAATCCGCCAGGAAATGCGTGTCCGAGTGGTCCGACGGCGTACGCGCCGCTGCCGTGGATGGACCGAGCGGCCCCGTCTCCGGCTCCCAGTATTTCGCATATCCATCGGTCGGCGCCGCCAGCCCATGTTTGCGCAAGTGGCCGACATAGGGCTCGTGCCTTGGGGCGAAACTGGTGACCTCACGCCAACCCTCCATGATATCGCCAAGCACATAGAAGCGCGGATCGTTTGGGTGTGTGGAGCGCGGGTCCGGCGTTGTCGTTGTGTAGCCGACGATGCAAGGGTCGTGGTTCGCCTTGCGCGCTTCCAGCGCCAAATTGGTGAAGTCGCGGTTAAGCGGGGTCGAGTTTCGGACAACCCGGTGGTTCATCAGGTAGAGCCCTGTGTGCAGTGAACTGCGCGCCGGCCCGCAAGGCGCACATTGCACATAATGACGCGCGAACGTGACGCCCTCTGCTTGCAGCGCTTCCAGGTTCGGCAGGTCGAGCACCGGATGGCCGGTCGCCTTCAGATGATCGCCCCGCCACTGGTCGGCGACGATCAATAGGATATTTTCAATGCCTTCCAGGCCAGCGACAGTCTGCATTCACCTACTCCATCAAAGCCACAAATTTACTCAAGAACGCCTCTGGCTTCGCCGGCGCGCCAAAAGCTCTATCTGGTCGCGCCGTCCCGGTTCCACGCCGCGTAGTCCGGTGACCCTTCGATCCTGAGCTCGCCGTTATAGCCGAACTCAACCATATGCACGGTGATGGAAGGACCGTCGGCGATAATGACGGCATAGGCTTCCGGCAAGTCGGAGGCCGTGAGCAATTCCGTTTCTGCGAAGTGCGGGTAGCCAGCGTGATTTGTCCCCCGCGGCGCGCTGACGGGCGCGCCATAGAAAGATCCGGCCAGTGGGATGTGGCAATGGCCGAAGAAGATATGGGCGATTTTGTCCCGATGCCGCTGGATGACCGCGCCTAGGCGGCCTGGATCCTGCAGCATGATCTGATCCGTCGGGCCAATATGGGTCGGTATTGGATTGTGATGCATGAAGAGGAAAAATGGTCCATCGGTATCCTGAAGAGTTCTGTTCAGCCAGGTCGCTCGCCGCTCGCAGAAGAAGCCTGCATGACTTTCAGGACCCCATGTGTCCAGAATGACGCCGGCACCGGCGCTGAGCGGAAAGACCGACTGAACGTGACCATCTGCATCCGCCAGGTCCGGAAACGTTTCGAGAAATGTTGGTCGGTCGTCATGATTGCCGATCGCCAGATGCACAGGGACCGGAATATCAACGATGCGCTCTTTCAGGTCCTCATAGTCACGACGCTCGCCCCAGTCGGATAAATCACCGGTAATGACTATCGCTTCGGCGTCAGGATGTAGGCTGAGGGCATGGACGATGGCCCGATTAAAATTGGCGTGCGGGTCCCGGCCCCCGATGGTCTGGCCGGGCGTCGTCAGGTGGATGTCAGTCAACTGGATAAGCTTCATCGGCATGGCGGAACTTCCTATGCGAGGTGAGCAAAGTGGCGGGAAACCCCTGGAGCGGCGCGAACAGCCGCCCCAGGGAGACGGGGTCAGCCTTCGCTATTCCTTCGGAAGCAACTCGCCGACTTCCTCGGACAGCTCCTCTTGCAGGGCCTTCATGTCGTTCTCGTCGCCGATGACAACTTTCTCGATGCCCTCATAGATGACTTGGGTAACAGCCAGGCCTTTGTCGCCCGGATAAGCCTGCCATTCGCGGAGCAGCGACAGCTGATCAACGGCGGTCTGCTTGTTTGGGTTCTTTTTGTAAAAGTCGGCCAGGATGATTTCGTTGGCGGCTTTGTTCGGCGGCATGTAGCCCGTAGTCCGTGCGACGTCGGCGGCGCCTTCGCCGGAGGTGATGAACTTCAGCCACTTCCACGCGGCGTCAAGCTTCTTCGGGTCCTTCGAGGACGATACCAGCATAGCTGAGTTGCCGCCGGCCGGCAGGCCCATCGGCTTGCCGCTAATGCCTGGGTATGGGCCGGTGCGCAATTCAAACTCACCCTTTGAACGCTCAACGGCGCCAACCGCAGACGTTGACCAGAACATCATGCCGATCTTGCCGGAGGAGAATGACGCAAGCGCCTCTTTCCATTTCAGGTTCTGCATGTCGCAGCCGCGGAAGATGGTTTTCATAGTCTCAAGCGCCACAAGCGCTTCTGGTGTGCTGACGTTGACTTTATTGCCGCTGACAGTCGGCGCATTCTGGCTCCACATCAGCGCCTGCAAGAACCAGTTGCCGGTGATGTTCCAGCCCCAGAACATAGGATTGTCGATACCATTGGTCTTCATAACCTTGCAGGCCTCGACAACTTCGGTCCAGGTCGCTGGCATTTTGCTGATGCCGCCCTTCTTGAGGATGTCCATGTTGTAGTAGCCAACTGGCAGAGATATGGAGAACGGCAGGCCATAGACCCGGTTGTCGAAAGTGCCTAGATCAAGCATGGCTTTGTGATAGCCGTCTTTCGAGAAATTCGCTTCCTTAGCGATGAAGAGTCCAAGCGGCTTCGCAATGCCCTTGGACACCAAGATCGCCTGGCGATTCAAACCTTGCATAGTGACGTCTGGTAATTTGCCCGCGACAGCTTCCCGAAGAACGGTGTTGGTGCCGTCTTCATAATCTTCGTAGGCGGCGCGCATCTTCACCTCGATGCCAGGGTGCGCCGCTTTGAACTTCGGCATGATCTTTTCGTAGGTCACGTCGAAAAGATGGCTATACGGATAAGCGAATTCGATTGTGACCGAATCTTGAGCGATAGCTGGCGTTGATAGGACGCCCGCTATGGCTATTGCAGCAAGCATACGCTTCATTGATAGTCTCCCAGTTGAAGAAGGGCGGTCGGCGCTGGCTTCCACACCTTGATCCGAACCGCCTCTATTTGACCCAGGAGTATCCTGGGCGCCTCTGAATGGCTTGCCGCGTTGGCGCGCGGCAGGCCATTATTTCATCCCTGTCAGCGTGATCCCTTCGATGAAGCGACGCTGCGCCAGCAAAAATCCAAGAATTAGCGGCGTCACGATGACCGTCGCCGTCGCCATCATCGGCCCAAAGAAGCTGCCGTCGCCGTCGCCCTTGAATTCACGCAGGCCCAGCGGCGGCGTGAACAGGTCACGGTCCCCGGTCACGACGATCCGTGGCCAGAAATAGTCGTTCCAGTGGGCTACAACGGAGAAGATCGCGAAGGCTAGGAGCGCCGGGATTGCAGTCGGCAGCATGACCTTCCAGACGATCGAAAACTCGCTCATCCCATCCATACGGGCGGCGTCGATCAAGTCGTCGGGAATGGTCATGAAAAATTGCCGCATCAAAAAAATTCCGAATACAGAGATTGTCCACGGAACAATGAGCGCGGCATAGGTATTCGTCAGACCGATTTTGGCCAGCATGATGTAGAGCGGCAGCGCGATCGCATGCACTGGGATCAAAAGGCAGAAAATCACCAGGCTGAACACGGCGTCCCGCCCACGCCAGCGCAACTTGGACAATGCGTAGGCGCAAGGCAGCGCGATGATTACCTGTATCAGGAAGATCGACGCTGTAACGATGACGCCATTCAAGAGATAACGCAGGAGCGGCGCCTCGGTAAACGCCATCACGTAGTTGAATACAGCCGGCGTGGTCATGCAGGCGGCCCGTACATTGGCCATCAAGCGCTCGAAGATCACGCTGTCGGCATCGCCCGGGTGCATCTCTCGTGCGGCGATAATGTCCGGCTGTTCCGGCTCGCCGCGTTTGGCGCAGCGTTCGTCCATCATGGGCGCTTGCCGACCGATAAACCCGCCCTCGTTCCTGTCAATCTCGCCAGGGCTTTTCAGCGAATAGGAAAGCATCACATAGAACGGAAAGATGACTACCAGCGCGCCGATCATCAGGACGGCGTGCTTTATAGTTTCAGCAGTTGAAAAACGATAGGTCATGCGTAGTGCGCCCTCCGCTCAACCAGATGGCGCTGAATGATTGTCATCAGCAGGACGAAGGCGAGGAACACGATGGTGATCGCGGAGCCCATGCCAATCAGATTCTGCTTCACGCCTTTTTCAAAGATCCCGTACATCATGACATAGGTGCTGCGCGCAGGGCCGCCCATCGTCAGCGCTTCCACAGTGTCGAACACCTGGAACGATCGGATCATCGTGATGGTTACAACGAAAACAGTCGTTGGCCCCAACATGGGCCAGGTCACGAGGCGGAAACGTTCCCAGGCTGTACAGGCGCCATCGACTTCCGCAGCCTGGTATAGCTCGCGTGGCACTCCGGTCAGCCCCGCCAGATAGAGCACCATGTTGAAGCCAAAGCCCTGCCAGATGCCTATGAAGCAGATCGACGCCATGGTGTAGGACTTGTCGCCCAGCCAGTGGGGAAATCCATCTGCGCACCCTTGCGCATACCAACCCCAAACCTCCAGCCACGAACCGCATCCGGCGGCGAGGGATTTGTTGATCAGTCCGATGCTCGGATGCAGCGCGAACTCCCAAACAATCGCCATCGCCAACAACGCCGCCATAACCGGCAGGAAATAGATAGCCTTGTAGAGGCTTCCAAAGCGTCTGAGAGAGTTGATCAGCAGCGCCGCGCCCAGTCCTAACCCGATCGAGAGCGGGGCGACGACGCCGACATAGATGAACGTCGCCCACAACATTTTTTGATAGCTGGATCGCCCAAAAATGCGTTCATAATTTTTGGCGCCGACCCAGTCGAAGCTTTGGCTGCCAAGAGCATAGTCGGTCAGAGAGAGAACAGCAGCGATCCCAATCGGCAGCAGCAGTATGATCACCATCAGGCAAATTGCCGGTAGCGAGAACCAGTATCCCGCGGTTGTTCTGCCCATGGGCATTGGTTCTAGTCCCCCTGAAACGCAATGCGGCGATTGTCATCGCCAAAGACCATCGCCCCAGGGGACGCCTTCAGGAATGTCTCGGCGCCAATCGATAAATCTGACGCTTCCGCTGGCGTCGCACGCGCCACGAAGGGGTGGGCCGTGCCATTCAGTACGCCATGCAGAAAGAACTCCGAACCAAGGTTTTCCTTATGGGTTATCACGGCAGGCCATGCTTCACCGCCGTCAACATGGTTGGCCTCTGAGGTCAACTTCAGATGTTCGGGGCGCAGACCCAGGTGCGCCTTGCAGGAGGCTGCCCGCACCGCACGACACAACGGAGTGCCAAGCGCCGTCAGGCGCCCGGCGCTATCAACGTCTCCAGGCAGCATGTTCATCTTTGGGCTGCCTACGAACTCGGCGACGCGCCTGTCCTGGGGATCGCTATAAACTTGGCTTGGCGCGCCAACTTGCAATATCTCTCCGGATATCATCACCGCCATCCGGGTCGACATCGTCATCGCTTCGGCCTGATCATGGGTCACATAAACGAATGTCGTACTGAGCGCCTTGTGGAGCGCCGCCAACTCAACCCGCATATGCACCCGGAGCGCCGCGTCTAAGTTAGAAAGCGGTTCGTCCATCAAAAAAGCGGCGGGCTGCCGGACCATTGCCCGACCAAGCGCCACTCTCTGGCGCTGCCCGCCCGATAATTGTCCGGGCTTCCGGTCCAGCAGGTGTTCGATCTGGAGCGTCTGCGCGGCCGCTTGGACCTGAGCGTCGATCCGCCGATTGCATGCGGCTGCGCCAGGTGCGAAACGGCCGAAGATCGGCGCCCGCTGCAGGCTGTTCAAATCCCGCAGGCGGAGCGGAGTCTCCATGTTTCGGCGTACGCTCAGATGTGGGTAAAGGGCGTAGGATTGAAACACCATTGCCAAGTTGCGCCGACTTGGCGCGGTTGTTGTCATAGAGCGCCCACCGATCAGCACGTCTCCCGCCGATGGCGTGTCCAGTCCAGCAATAATGCGCAATAACGTTGATTTGCCGCAACCTGAAGGGCCGACTAGAGTCAAAAACTCTCCATCTAGGATGTCGAGATCAATAGAAGATAAAACTGCAGTATCCCCATACGCCTTCGCAATTCCTGAGAGTAAAATTCCAGCCACTGCTTTGATCCGATATTGCCGAAAGCCTCATGGAAAAAATGGCAGACCCAGATGAACGTTTTAAGGCCCTCCTGTTAAGCTTCGGTTACGTCCGGTCATCTCGTGATCGACTGCTAGGCCTGAGCGAAGGTGGCGAGCATCGGCCAGCCGACAAAGGCTGTCTAAACCGATACGCTCCCTTCAACACATAAACCTTGGCGTTCTTCATCAACCTACATCGGGAACTAAATGTCCGCGCCGCAGGGAAGCCCCTCCGGGTCCCCTGGGTCAGGTTAATTATCCGAGAAAGCAATCGGCCGGACTAGGCGGCCCCAAGGCGGATTACTCTGACGAAGCCACGGCGGGACCTATTTCACACCGGCTCGCATGAAGTTTTGGACGAACTGACGCTGAAGCAGGTGCTATATT
>CBFIAF010000025.1:0-40889 GCA_965660545.1 Alphaproteobacteria bacterium
TCCGAAGAGGCGTATGCGGTATTAGCAGCCGTTTCCAGCTGTTGTTCCCCACTCGGGGGCAGGTTCCCACGCGTTACTCACCCGTTCGCCACTAAGCCCGAAGGCTTCGTTCGACTTGCATGTGTTAGGCATGCCGCCAGCGTTCGTTCTGAGCCAGGATCAAACTCTCAGGTTCATCCCATACATCTATTCACCACTAACCTCGCAGCCAGCGCCAACTAAACACACAGATAATGAACTAGTCAGATCCTCGTCATCTTCTCAAAGTCGATCTTCAGCACGCAAGCCAATACCCACGCACGAAGACCGCTTAACGCGTCTTACATAATGGCCCACAACACTCGGATCATCACCAACGGTAAACCGCCAATAATAATTGCCCGGTGCTGCGGACATATCAGAAAGACATGGATCAGATAACATTTGATCCAACACCTCAGCCCCCCTACCTACCAACCCGCACCAGCCCTGAAGCCAACACAAATCAATAAATAGACAGACCAGATGCAACCGACCAAACGCCGACCACGTCTCCCCTCTCAAACTTCTTATTCTCTATGTCCAAAAACGAACCCCAATGGAATATTACCGCTGGAGTGGGGGGGGTTCTACTGGGCGTTCAGCATGCTGTCAACGCGCTTCTGGCAAATTCTTTTCAGTTTTTTTACAGCATAGGACGATGCGTCCAAAAACCCTTGTGATTCAGCCATTCGCAGCGCCAAAAAACTCGTCTGCGGCAAACTGACGGGGCAACTTTAACCGCTGACGTTAACCATACGATATGATGAAAGAATTACATCTGGTGCGGCAGACGGCAAATAGTTGACACGCGACTCGCGTATCGGCATTTTCCTAACTGTTCCATGCGGTCAGCGTTTTGTGAACGCGCGCGGAGTTGTTCGGACATCCGACACGCGGTCGTATGTCTGTGTATTTATGGCGACGCCGGACTTAGGTCGGTCTCGCCTCGGGAAGGGAATGATTGCTTGCATATACCTAGCAAGCGCGGCCTTAGCCGCTGGATACCCAGCGACCGTCGCCAACGCCCTGCATACATACGCTTGATGCACCGCAGTTGGCCACTTCTCATTGTGGTGGGTCTGAGCTTTGCGGGCGCTGGTGCGGCCTACACAGCTGTTGCGCCAACGCATGTCCCAGAGCGGAAATTCGCCAAGCCGGTAAGCCTTGTGACCGCGGCTGAGCCGCCACCGGCACCTATTATTCCCGGCGCGGTGCGCCTCCCATCTGATCCACTTGCTAGTAGCAGACCTCTTGAAGCTGAGACACAGATCGTTTCTGGCGACACGCTGTCCGCCGTCCTCCAGCGTTCTGGTGTTGGTGGGGACGAGGCTGCTCGGGCTATTCAGTCTCTGCGTAAAGTCTACGATCCACGAACACTCCGAGACGGCCAGGCTGTGACGATTCGTTTGGCACCAGAAGTATCCGAAGGTGCGCCAGGGCGATTGCTCGGTATGCAACTCGTCAAAAGCTATGACCTTATCGCTGGTGTTAGCCGGACACTTGATGGCGGGTTTGCGTCCTACGAAATTCTAAAGCCGCTTACGCAGCAACGCGCGCGCGGCGAAGGCAAGATAAAGAGCAGCCTGTTTGTCGACGGTGTTGCAGCGGATGTGCCGGTGAAGGCAATGGCCTCGTTCATCCGGCTGTTCAGCTTCGATGTCGATTTCCAACGGGATATAAAGCCCGGCGACCGCTTCGATATATTGTATGACCGGTTTGTCGATCGTGACGGCTCTGTCGTCCACTCCGGTGATATCCTCTATGCGGCGCTCACGATCTCCGGCAAGACAATGAAACTCTTTCGCCATGAGTTCGCCAATGGCCGCGTGCAGTATTTCAACGAGCAAGGTCGCGGCAATAAAAAAGCGCTGCTGCGGACGCCGATTGATGGTGCACGCATCTCCTCCGGGTTTGGCCGTCGTCGACATCCGATCCTGAAATATTCCAAAATGCATAAAGGTGTTGATTTCGCAGCGCCCTCCGGCTCGCCAATTAAGGCGGCTGGTGATGGCGTGATTTCAAAGGCCGGGTGGAATGGCGGTTACGGACGCTACATTCGCATCAAGCACGACAAGACTTACCAAACCGCTTATGCTCACCTTCTCCGCATCGCCAAGGGCATCAAGCCCGGCAAGCGGGTAAAGCAGGGGCAAGTGATTGGCTATGTCGGGTCCAGTGGACGCTCAACAGGCCCTCACTTGCATTATGAGATCCTCGTGAACGCTAAGCAGGTGAACCCCCGTCACGTGCGGTTCCAAAGTGCTGAGGCATTGGGAGGTAAGGAATTGAAGCGCTTCAAACCGTTCCGTGACAAGATCGACCGGTCGCTGAAGGATTTTGGCAAACCAGACTTGGTAGCTCAAACCCAGCGCTAGTCTAACTGGCAAATCAAGATGGTTGTGCGTTTTCCAGGCGCATGGCGACGGTTGCGCCCAAAAGCGCCATGACTGCGAGCAATAGCAGACCTACTTCGAGGCTGAACGCACTGACGGCCCCAACACCTGCCCCGATCACCACCAGCAATACCCCGATGACAGTGTTGGATACGGCGACATATTCAGCCTTCGCATCCCCGCCAGCGATATCGACGATCTGCGTCTTCCGGCCAATACGCACGCCTGAATGACCAATATTTAGCACGAACAAGGCTGTAGCGAACGGTAGCACTCCGTTTGCGTAAGCAGGTGCCAATGTCACTAACGCCAAGACTGCAAGCCCGAGCAGGCCACAAATCAGCGCACCAATCGCCATTGTTGCTCGGCTGGAGCGGTCTGCAAATATACCCCAGAACGATCCACTGAGCGCACCTGCCAGCCCTGACGAGCAGTAGCCATCCGAGATTATCCAAAGCCTGCCCGCCGCTCCGCTGCGCCAATGCCACGTATAGCGGGCCGTAGAGAGCCGTCGCTGTCATCAGTGCGCGAGAAAGAATGAAGCGCTGTAACTCCGAATCACCTTGGATCAGCTTGAATTGATCCCGGGCAACATCTTTGATGCCCCGCCCACCATCCGTGGCACCGGCATGTTCATTCACCGTCAGGAAATCATAGCGCCAGCAACCCAGCTAGTGCCTGCTGCTGCCAGTAAGGCCAATGACAGCCAGTCTGGCCGTGCCGCCTCTGGGTTCAAAGTAAAGTAGAGGCCGAATCCAGACGTAATCACGCCTGCCGCGCTGGCTGCATAGCAACCCACACGCCCGCGCCGACCCTTATCAACCGTCTTGCCGAGCGTGTCCTTCCAGCCCAGCATGTGCGACCGCAGCCATGGCTAGCACCGCCAAGCCCTGAATCAAGGCCGCAAAAACCCAGAAGTACTTGCGCTTGACGAAACGGCGGATGACACCTCCCATAATCTCCTGCAGCAGCGAGGCTAGGGATTCGCGGATAGGCACAATCATCGCTGTCAGGAATGCAGGTGCCCCAACCGCCCCCATCCACCAAGGCATCACGACTTTGGGGTCCGCCAGCGCGTCGCCAGCTTTACTGCCATTATGAGCGAGCGTCACATGGACGATATTGCGCGGCTCCTCCCGGCATTGTGAGTCCGGGATGTCGCGACAAAGACGGTCATCTTCAACATCAGCTGCGAGGCCGAACATGCTTTCCGTCAGAGCCATGACCGACCTTGGAGTTCCGCCCTAAAGCCCCTTAGCCAACAGCTCCGCTATGCGCTTGGAGTACAGGGCGGGATCAAGCGGCCCTTCGCCAGCAGCGATACGTGCCTGATCCAGCATCACATGAGCGTAGGCGTCCACGCTTTCCGCAGACGCCACATCCGTCATGCCGTCACTCAGCGCCCGAATGAGCGCATGACCGGCATTCAGTTCTAGAATCCGCGGTGCCTGCATGGCTGCCTCGCCGTGGCGCTGCATCATGCGTGCCAAGTTCAGGTCCATGTCACCCGCATCCGCAACAAGACAGACCGGGCTTTCCGTCAGCCGTGTGGAGATGCGGACGTCCTTCACCGCTTCGCCAAGCGCCAACTTAAATTGGGCAATAAGCGGCGCAATATCGCCAGGCGGCGGTGCGTCGTCTTCTCGCGTATTTTCCAGCGGGATTTCGTCCAGCTCGGCACCGCCCTGGGTGACAGAGGCAAACATCTTGTCATCATAGAGACCGACCATGTTTGGCCAGAAATCATCGACCGGATCATCCAACAACAGCACCTCGACCCCACGCGCCTTGAAGCCTTCAAGCTGCGGGCTGGTGCGAAGGTCCTGCCCAGCTTCACCAGTCAGGTAATAAATTTGCGACTGCCCATCTTTCATGCGGCCGATATATTCGTCAAGGCTGACAGCCCCATCGCCAGCAGTGGTTTTAAAGCGGCAAAGCTTCAGCAGGTCATCGCGATTCTCTGAGTCCTCGTAGACACCTTCTTTCAGGACAGCGCCGAAGTTCTCCCAGAACGCGGCATAGCCGTCCGCGTCTTTCTCCGCCGCCGTGCTCAAGTCTTTCAACACACGGCTGACGACGCCATTGCGGATTTGGCGCAGAACTGCATTCCGCTGCAACATTTCACGGCTGACGTTGAGTGGCAGGTCTTCTGAATCGATCACGCCGACCAGGAAACGTAAGTATCCAGGCAGCAACTCTTCCGCTTCGTCCGTGATGAACACACGACGGACATAAAGCTTCACCCGGCTTTTGCGCTCGGGATCAAACAGATTGAATGGGCGGGTTGAGGGCACATATAGCAAGCCCGCATATTCCAGCGTACCTTCGGCCTTCCAATGCAAAGTGCGCCACGGGCCTTCACCCATACCACCGACATGGGCATAGAATTCCTTGTGTTGGTCTTCTGTCGCCTTGCTGCGTTGCGCAGTCCAGAGCGCCCGGCCAGCATTGGCTTGCTCACCCACATCCTCAGCAGTGTCGGACAAGTGCACAGGAATCGGGATGTGGTCCGAGTAGGACTTGATAATGCTCTGCAGGCGGAATGTTTCCAGAAATTCCACCTCATCCTCTTTCAGGCTCAGGATGATATCCGTGCCGCGCCCAGCCTTCTCTGCTGGCTCAACGGTGTATGCACCCTCGCCGTCAGACCGCCAGAGCCATGCGTCGGCTTCCCCGGCCTTACGGGTGCACGCCTCAACCATGTCTGCGACCATGAATGTGGAATAGAAACCGATACCGAACTGGCCGATGATATGCGCGCCGGTCCCGCCGCCAGCTTCCAAAGAGGCCAGGAAGTCTGCAGCACCCGATTTCGCGATAGCCCCCAGATATTTGATCAGGTCATCCCGAGTCATACCAATACCGTTATCCGAGATGATCAGCTGGCGATTGTCTTTATCGATCCGCACCTGGATTGAGAAATCCGCGCCTTCCTCCAACAGGTCCGGTTGGGACAGCCCCGCATAGCGCAGGCGGTCACAGGCATCAGATGCGTTGGAAATTAGCTCGCGCAGAAAAATTTCTTTGTCGGAATAAACGGAGTGCGCCATCAGGCGCAGCAAGCGGCCTACTTCGGCTTCAAACTTCATGGTTTCAGCGGTCGACTCGGTCATTGTTATCCTCAGCTCCAAAGCAGTCCAGATGTTACCGTAACGATATTGGCGATGTATGCACGTGGTTCAAGCCTCGCTTTTAGCAATCAGTCTGCTAGATTTAACCTCAGGACACTTCCTTTCCAGCACCGAGAGGGCAGTCCCACACTATGGAACGCGCCGACCTTAATGGCCGACAAGATTTTGGATCTGCCGATCGCTCCAATGAAATGGAGACAATCGCAAAAGCGTTTGGCCCGCCGATAGGCCGGCGTGCGCCGCCTGGCGGCCGCATTCTGGCTGTGCTTGGACCAACCAATACCGGCAAAACATTCTTCGCCATGGAACGGATGCTGGCGCACAAGACCGGCATGATCGGCTTCCCGCTCCGCCTGCTCGCCCGCGAGAACTACGACCGGGCGGTGGCGTTGAAAGGTGCAGACAAAGTCGCGCTTATCACAGGCGAAGAGAAGATTACGCCGCCGAACGCGCAGCATTGGATTTGCACCGTCGAAGCGATGCCTCTTGATTTGGCTGTGGACTTCCTTGCCGTCGACGAAATCCAAATGGCATCGGAGCCCGAACGTGGCCGCGTCTTCACAGAGCGCCTGTTGAACGCGCGCGGTCAAACGGAGACCGTATTTTTGGGTGCTGAGACCGCGCGCAATCTTGTCTGCGCTCTCGCACCCAGGGTGGAAGTGCTAACCCGGCCTCGGCTCTCGCAACTCACATACTCCGGATACAGAAAGATTTCACGCCTGCCGCGCCGGTCTGCCGTCGTCGCATTCTCTATTAGTGAGGTCTACCGTCTGGCCGAACTAGCACGGCGACAACGCGGCGGGGCGGCAGTTGTTATGGGAGCCCTCAGCCCCCGTGCGCGGAACGCCCAAGTGGCGATGTACCAAGCTGGCGAGGTTGACTACCTGATTGCGACGGACGCCATCGGCATGGGCCTCAACATGGATGTCAGCCATGTCGCTTTTGCAGGATTATCGAAATTTGACGGCCAACGCCCACGCCGCCTTTTGCCATCAGAAATCGGCCAGATCGCAGGCCGCGCCGGACGCTCCATGCGGGACGGCACATTCGGGCCAACGGGCGAGCTCGGTGCCTTTGACTTGGACGTGATCGAGCGCGTTGAAGAGCACCGCTTTCAAACGCTGAAGCGCTTTTATTGGCGGAATGAGAACCTGAACTTTAATACGGCCGCCGCCCTGAAGCAGAGCTTAGAGTTGCCGCCACCGTCCCGCTTGCTCGCCCGTGGTCGGGACGGCGATGACGTCCAAGCCTTAACCGCACTCATGCGCGACGATGATGTGGCAGCGAAGGCGAAAGGCCGCAATGCCGTTTCCATGCTCTGGGATGTTTGCCAGATACCAGATTTCCGCAAAACGCTGACAGACAGCCACGCCCGGCTGCTCAGCGAAATCTACCTGCGCCTGCTCGCCCACGACAGGCTGGACCCAATGTGGGCCGAAACGCACATTGAACGGCTGGACCGGCCTGATGGCGACATTGATTTGCTGATGGCCCGCATCGCCAATGTTCGGGTGTGGACTTACATTAGCCACCGCGCCGGATGGCTTGATGCAACACACGGCTTCCAGGAACGCGCCCGCTCCATCGAAGACAGCCTGTCCGACGCGCTGCATGAACGCCTAACCCAGCGCTTCGTTGACCGTCGGTCGGCCACACTGGTGCGCAAGCTGGCGGATGGATCAGAATTCTTGGGCGGTGTCGATGATGACGGCGTAGTCGTTGTGGAAGGCGATGCCGTTGGCCGCCTCACCGGGTTCCGCTTTGTCGCCGATGGTTTTGGCGCATTCGCTGAAGACAACCGCGCCATAGAGAATGCCGCCGGCAGGGTCATCGCCGCCGCCATCCCAGCCCGTGTAGCACGCTTCCTGGAAGCGCCGGATGATGCGCTGACGCTAGATGATGAAGGCCGCCTGCAATGGGAAGGTGGTGCCATCGCACGCTTGAAAGTCGGGCGAAAATTGCGCAAGCCGGAAATAGATGTGTTGGCCGCAGATGCGCTTGAAGGCCGCCACCGCAATGATGTTGAAGCGCGCTGCGCGCGTTGGCTTGCAGCATGGCTCTCGCGCGCCCTGGCACCTCTTGATAAACTTGCGGCGTTGGAACTGTCGCCACCGGCTCGTGGCCTCGCCTTTCAGCTGATCGAAGCCTTGGGCTTTGTCGCGCGCGGCGAGGCTTCACAACAAATTGAAGGCTTGACCAAGGCAGATCGCAAAGCCCTAGCAAGCGCCGGGTTTCGCAT
The DNA here is from genome assembly GCA_965660545.1 of Alphaproteobacteria bacterium. Taxonomy (GTDB): domain Bacteria; phylum Pseudomonadota; class Alphaproteobacteria; order Bin95; family Bin95; genus VMCJ01. Next base: position 7,785 of record CBFIAF010000025.1, read on the forward strand.
TGGGCGCTTTGCTATTTGGGCGCCGGTGCTGATGCGCGGTCGGGCATTGAAAGCCAGGCGTTTGCTATGGCGGCTCAACGGCGGGGTGAGTTTCCGGCCCTCAAAACGGGCGCTCGCTCTCACCAAACCAAAGGATATGGGTGAATTCTCGGCCCTCGCATTGCATGGCTTTGTCGCCATAGGCCCGCAGATGATCAGGGCAGAAGCCGCAGAACGGCTGGCCGCTACCGCTTATGCGCGTGCTGCCAAAGGCCCTTTTCCAATCGACGATGCCTTAGCGGCAACTACCAAGCTGAGTGCCGCAGATATGCCGCAAGTGCTGGCTGCAATCGGATTCCGCGCCGTAAAACAGGAAGAGGGCGAGACGCTCTATCGACGTGGGCCATATCGGGACACAACCAAAAAATCTAGCGCGGCTAGGCCGAAACGCAAACCAAAACCGCCCCAGAAATTGCCACCAATCCAAAAGGACAGCCCCTTCGCCGCTCTGAAAGCGCTCACCCTTGGCTAAGGCTAACGATGGCGCGCAGCGACTGGACGCCTGGCTATGGCGCACGCGCTTCTTCAAAACCCGCGCATTGGCAAATGCAATTGTAAGCAAAGGCCGTTTCCGCATAAACGGCGAGCGCGTTCAAAAGGCCAGCCGTCTGGTCCGCCCGGGTGATATTCTTACATTCCCCCAAGGCAATGCGATCCGCGTGGTCCGGATGCTCGCCCCGGCAGAACGGCGAGGATCCGCATCGGAAGCGCAGTCCCATTACGAGGCTGTTGTAGATGAACCCAGCCTGAATAATCCTGATGGCTGAGCCCATTTCTCACCCGGCCCGCATCCTCCCCCTGATCATCCTCTCCCAATTCGCCTGCACGACGATCTGGTTCGCCGGGAATGCTGTGATGGCAGACTTGCAACGGGATTGGCGCTTACCTGACGGCAGCCTTGGTTATGTAGCGTCTGCAGTGCAGATCGGCTTTATCATCGGCACATTGATCTTCGCTATTCTGGCTGCCGCAGACCGGTTCTCTCCTCGCAAAGTCTTTTTCATCTGCGCGCTCGCCGACAGGGGTGACAATATGCCGGCGGGGGTGACAGTATGAGTGTCACCTTGATCGCGAAAAGTTTTGACGGGCTGCTTCTACTTCGCTTCCTGACCGGATTCTTTCTCGCTGGGATTTATCCCGGCGGAATGAAGATTGCGACCGGGTGGTTTGCGGAAGGCTTGGGGCGGGCACTTGGATATCTTGTAGGTGCCCTGGTCCTCGGCACGGCACTGCCGCATCTACTAAGGGCGCTTGGCACAGATTTACCGTGGGAATATGTAATCGTCAGCGTGTCGCTGCTCGCCGTCGCTGGCGGCGCGGTGATGCAGTTATTCGTGCCGGACGGGCCCCACCTGCCCGCCGCCTCCCCATTCAATCCGGGCGCGTTGCGAGCAGCGTTTCAGGCACCAGGTTTCCGCGCCTCGGCGTTCGGACATTTCGGGCATATGTGGGAACTGTATGCGTTTTGGGGCTTTGCGCCTGTATGGCTGGCGGCATACGTGATGCATACCAACGCCTCACTCAATATCCCGCTCTGGTCTTTCATAATTATCGCCATCGGCTTCTTCGGTTGCGCCATCGGCGGATATCTATCGACCCACTTCGGTAGTGCCAAAGTCGCAGGCGTACAGCTGGTCATCTCCGGGCTGTGCTGCATGACTTCGCCAATAGCATTCACCCTCGACCCGGCATTTGGCCTGGCTTTCATGCTGCTTTGGGGCATCACTGTCATTGGCGATTCCCCAGAGTTCTCTTCGCTGAATGCTGTCACTGCTCCCAAGGCCTATGTCGGCTCCGCCCTCACCATCGCCAACTGCATCGGCTTCTCAGTCACTGTCGTCAGCATTCAATTACTAAGCACTCTGGCTGAGATCTTAGGCCCGCAATACCTATTCCTCGCGCTCGCCCCTGGCCACATTTTTGGACTCCTCGCCCTCCGTCCACTGCTGCAAAATACTAGATGCCCATTGTGAACCAAAGGCTGCACCTGTAATTCTGACACCCTACCCCACAGAAAGAATGTCAAGTATATGTCTATCAAAATCGCCATCGTGCCTGTCACGCCGCTGCAGCAGAATTGCTCTATCATCTGGTGCCAGGAGACAATGAATGCGGCGATTGTGGACCCTGGTGGGGACCCAGAAGTCATCGACTCTGCCGTTGAACGGACGGGAGTCACTGTGGAAAAGGTGCTGCTCACGCACGGTCATGTGGACCACGCCGCTGCTGCTACAGAGGTCGCCGAGAATTTTAAGGTCAAAATAGAAGGCCCGACGGAAGCGGATATCCCGCTGCTGCAATCCCTTGGCGAACATGGTGCTAAGTATGGAATCCAGGGGCGCCCCTGCAATCCGGACAGGTGGCTTGCCCATGGCGATACGGTAACAATTGGCAAGCTTTCTTTTGAGGTCCGCCATTGCCCAGGCCATACCCAAGGGCACGTCATCTTCCTGTATGAGCCGCAAAAAATTGCAATTGTGGGTGATACAATCTTCCAGGGCTCAATCGGCCGCACTGACCTACCCGGCGGCAATCATGATCAGTTGCTCGAATCCATCCGCGACCACGTTCTCACACTGGATGACGAATGGAACTTCCTGCCGGGTCATGGCCCAACGTCCAGCGTCGGCGAAGAACGGCGGTCAAACCCTTTCTTACAGGGGCTTTAGCGCCTTTAATCCATGCGCACGCAATTACTCAATTTAAGGCGCTCGCGCATGAGCCAATCTGCTGCTAGACTTATTTCTCAGACTATCGGTCTTGGAGACTCGGACTAAGCGGGTTAGCCTAAGCCCATAACAGATTTTACCCACCACGCGCACTTGAGGGACAGTCTATGTACGCACCCAACTTTGCGGCGCCGCAGTCTATTAACGACGCGGTCCGTATGCTCGGCGCCGATGGCGCTAAACCGCTTTCCGGCGGCACCGATCTCATTGTTCAAATGCGGTCTGGCCGTAACCGTCCGGATCACATTGTTGATCTCAAGAAGGTTCCTGGCCTGCTGGGCATTAAAGCCGAAGGCGACGGCTTCCGTGTCGGTGCCGCTACACCAGGCGCCGCACTTGGCGAAGACAAAGCGCTTGTCGCCGCATATCCAGGGATTGTTGAGGGTGCCGAGCTAATCGGCTCCACCCAGGTACAAGGGCGCGCGAGCCTCGCTGGCAACCTGTGCAACGCCTCCCCGGCTGCGGACAGTATTCCGGCCATGGCAGCTTGCGGCGTGATGGCCGTTGTCGTTGGCCCGAATGGTGAACGTGAAGTCGCGGTTCAGAATATTCCTGCCAGCCCAGGCAAAACCAGCTTGGCAAAAGGCGAGTTCGTCAAAGAATTCGTGCTGCCAGCGCTGCCCGCCAAGTCTGGCGACGCCTACCTCCGCTTTATTCCGCGCACAGAAATGGACATCGCCGTCGTTGGCGCTGGCGTTCAGATCGTGCTTGCAGATGACGGCACGGTCGCCAAAGCCAGTGTATGGCTCGGCGCAGTTGCTCCAACCATCGTCGAAGTCGATGCGTCCTGCCTTGTCGGTACGAAGCTTGATGACGCTGCGATCGCAAAGCTTGATGCCGCGGCCCAGGCCGTTTGCAACCCGATTGACGATAAACGCGGCACCATTGAGTACCGTACGAAAGTCGCTGGCGTGATGGCGCGTCGGACTGCTGAAATTGCATTCAAACGCGCGGGAGCCCGTTAAAACATGGCCAAAATTCACGTAACGACAAAAATCAACGGTGAAGACGCAGAATTCCTGTGTGAACCACAACAGACAATGCTCGACGTCCTGCGCGACGAGCTGAGCCTGACCGGTTCAAAAGAAGGCTGCGGCTCTGGTGACTGCGGTGCTTGCTCGATCATCGTTGACGGCCGCCTTGTATGCTCCTGCCTGATGTTCGGCGCAGAAGCCAGCGGCACGGAGATCACAACGATCGAAGGCATCGCCAATGGCGATACGCTGCATCCGCTGCAACAGAAGTTCCTTGAACATGCAGCTCTGCAGTGCGGCTTCTGCACACCAGGCGTTCTGGTTGCTTCCAAGGCGTTACTTGACGCCAACCCAAGCCCGACAGAAGAGCAGGCACGCTACTGGCTCGCTGGCAACCTTTGCCGCTGCACAGGCTATGACAAAATCATCGAGGCAGTCATGGACGCGGCTGCTGAAATGCGTGGGGAGTAAATACCTACCATGAATTACCTCGGCAAAGACGTACAGCTTAAGGTCGTCGGCACACGTCCGATCCGGCCTGACGGCGTTGAAAAAGTGAACGGTCGTGCCGCATTTGGCGCGGACGTCGCTGTTTCCGGCATGATTCACGCAAAGGTCGTGCGCAGCCCGCACGCCCACGCGCGGATCAAGTCGATCGACACCGCAAGGGCGGAAGCCGTTAAGGGTGTGAGCGCAGTCATCACCGGCGCTGATTTGCCGGACATTCCGAGCGAAGAAGCGTTTGTTGGTGAAGGTCCTGCGAACTTCCGCGAGATGTCCCACAATGTGATCGCCCGGGACAAAGTGCTGTATGACGGCCATGCTGTCGCTGCCGTCGCTGCAACCTCCGCCGCAATTGCGGAAGAAGCAGCCCGTCTTGTCGAGGTCGAATACGAAGTGCTGCAGCATGTCATCAGCATCGAAGAGGCGATGGCTGATGACGCGCCGGTTCTGCATGATGATATGTTCACGCAGGGCGTCGAGCCGAAGCCAACGAAAGCGTCAAACGTTGCAAAGCGCGTTGAGTTTAAGCTCGGCGACAGCAATGCTGCGTTTGCCAAAGCCGACGTGATTGTTGAACGTCAGTACAAGACCCAGCCTGTGCACCAGGCTTATATTGAGCCGCACGCCTGTGTCGTCTCCTACAATCCTGATGGTCAAGCGCAAATCTGGTGTTCCAGCCAGGGCCAGTTCATGGTTCGCGCGTTCTGCGCCAAATTGCTGGGCATGGATATTGCCTCCATCCGCGTGATGCCAATGGAAATTGGTGGCGGCTTTGGCGGCAAGACCCTTGTCTATCTTGAGCCTCTGGCACTTGCTCTCTCTAAGAAAAGCGGTCGTCCGGTCAAGATGGTTATGAGCCGCGAGGAAGTGTTCCGCGGTTCCGGCCCGACATCCGGCGGCACGATTAACGTCAAAATCGGTGCCACGAAGAATGGCCGCATCGTCGCGGCTGAGTGCGAAACCATCCTGCAAGCTGGCGCTTTCCCGGGCTCCCCGGTCGGTCCTGCCTGCATGACGGCCTTCGCCTGCTATGATCTCACCGATGTCACGGCCTTTGGCTATGACGTTGTGTCAAACCGCCCAAAAGTCGCGGCTTACCGCGCTCCAGGCGCACCGATTTCCACATTCGCTGTTGAAAGCGCTGTGGATGAACTTGCGCAGAAGCTTGGCATGGATCCAGGCAAACTCCGCCTGATCAATGCTGCGAAGGATGAAACCAAAGCAGCATACGGCCCGACGTTGAAAAACATCGGCTTCGTTGAAACGCTGGAATCAGCAATTGCGTCGCAGCACTACACATCGGGCCTTGGAGAAGCGCCAAAGGGCAAGCGCCGTGGCCGCGGCATTGCTTCTGGCTTCTGGTTCAACATTGGCGGCGAATCTTCTGGCGCTACCTACGTCAATGAAGATGGCACCGTCACCGTTGTTTCCGGTAACCCAGACATCGGAGGTAGCCGCGCCTCCATGGGCATGATGGCCGCTGAAGTACTAGGAATTGAGGTGGAGCGCGTGCGCACCGTCGTTGGCGATACCGCATCTGTCGGCTACTCGTTTCTGACGGGCGGCAGCCGCGTAACCTTCGCAACCGGGATGGCCGTAACACAGTCTGCGGAAGAGGTTCGTGACGACCTTTGCCGCCGTGCGGCGCTCATTTGGGAAATTGACGCGGATGCCGTTGAATGGCGGGATGGCCATGCGCATCCGGCTGGGGGAAATGCGGGTAAATTTGATCCGCTGTCGCTGTCTGATATCGCCGCCAAGTCCGGTCGGACCGGTGGCCCGATTGCCGCTAAGTCCTCGATCAACGCCCAGGGCGCTGGTCCAGGCTACGCCACGCACATCTGCGACGTCGAGGTTGATGAGGAGACCGGCCAAGTCGCCATCCTTCGCTACACCGCAGTGCAAGATGTCGGCAAAGCGATTCACCCGGCTTATGTTGAGGGCCAGATGCAGGGTGGTGCTGTCCAGGGTATCGGCTGGGCGCTCAATGAAGAATATATATACAACAAGGATGGTCGCCTCGATAATCCGGGCTTCCTCGATTATCGCGTACCGGTCGCATCTGATCTTCCAATGATTGAAACGGTTCTGATTGAAGTGCCAAATCCTCGCCATCCGTTTGGCGCAAAGGGCGTTGGCGAAGTGCCGATCGTGCCACCAATGGCTGCTGTCGCGAATGCGATCAGCAATGCCACGGGTTTGCGAATGCCAAACCTGCCAATGTCCCCGCCGCACGTTCGTGCAGCACTGGATGCAGCTAAAGCCTAGAGCATTGTGCGTCCAATTGGGCTAAATTTAAAGGCGGTGGTGCTTCGGCATCGCCGCCTTTTTTCGTCTCTCTAGGAAAACCGCCATGGCGACAGTCAACGTCTCCAACCAGATGTGCCGCCCGTTCGTTGGAAACGTGCAGGTGCTCGAGCTTGAGGTCGACACGGTGCGTGCGCTCATCAATGAGTTAGAGCGGCGTTTTCCAGGCCTAGGCCCGCAGGTAGAGGAAAGCATGGCCGTCGCGATTGATGGCGTGATTGTACAAGACACTTATCTGGAGCCGATTGGCCCCGCCAGTGAAGTCTTCCTGATCCCTAAGATCGCTGGGGGTTAGGGCTATAGCATCTCCAATTGCGCGCCGGGTGCTTGCGGGGGAAGGCGGCATCCAACGCCGCCAGAATATGATCAGGCAGCGAAAGCGCTGCGGCTTCAAGAAATCCGCTTATCCGGTTTGGATGGGTGCTTTTCAGAGCGAATACATCATCGTGGCGGAGCGTCCATGCCTGCGCCAAATGCATTGGGTCCAGCCCAGCCTTACCCACTATTCGGTTGAGCCCCGCGTTACTCGCCAACGCCCCGTGGTCCAAGGGTGAATAGGCCATCAGCGGCATAGCATGTGCCATCTGTGCCAGTAAAATCGCATCCTCCGGCCAGCGCCGCTTCAGATTATAAAGCACCTGGTTGGTCTGGCAGGCCTTACCGCCAGGTGTTGCCAAGAGCTCTGCCATATCCTCTGCATCAAAGTTGGATAAGCCCCAGGCGCCAATTTTACCCGCCCCCTGTAGAAGCGAGAATCACTCAATCGTTTTCTCCAGAGGAACGCTGCCACGCCAATGCAATAGGTAGAGGTCAATCTGATCAATACCAAGACGCCAAAGAGAGTCCTCGCACGCCTTAACAACACCTTTTGGGCTGGCGTTATAGGAATACACCTTTGAGAATATGTAGGGCCGGGAGGATGCCTCCCGGAGGGCGAAGCCAAGCTGTTCCTCGGCGCCACCTGCGCCATACATCTACGTCGTATCGACCAGCTTCATCCCGATATCCAGCGCATGTGCAATCGCTCCTACTTCTGCGTTAACGCTTTCAGTGGATTGGCCCATACCCCATGTGCCAAGCCCAATTTATGGCAATGCGTTTCCATTCGGCAGGGCGACTGTGCGCAAAATCATATCCCTCGCATCGACTGGCGCAGCCTGGCGCACAGTCCGTTAACTTCGAGCTACAGTCTGGTGCGGTTTAACGAACGACGATTTGTGTTAGATTTCTCTTTCTACAACCTTATGCTGACTGCTTGGACGCCATGGTAGCTCCCTTGATTTCCGTCATTATGCCCACTTTTGAGGCCGCAGACACTGTCGTGCGCGCCGTATCAAGCGTGCTTGCCCAAACCTGGCGGGAATTTGAGCTAATTATGGCTGTTGATGATGGCGTGGACTATCTGGCGCTGCTAAGCAGTGCAGGATTGTCTGACACCCGTATGCGCCTTGTAACAACTGGGGGCAATGGTACAGGTGATTGGAACGCCCGGAACCTAGGCCTCAACGCAGCCAAAGGTGACTTCATCACGCTGCTCGATTCCGATGACGCCTATGCACCAGAACGCCTTGCCCACATGCTGCCCCTGGCAGATGCCGATGGTGCTGCATTGGACGACACGGCCCTCTTCCTTGACTACCAATTGATAGCCAGCTTGTTGCATCCGGAAGAGCGACAAAGCTGCGAAGCTGTTCCTGCATCAGCGTCACTAATCCTGAGGGACCGCGTCCCCGTTTTCCCGATGTGGCGGCGTGATATCGCAGACCTGACCTGGCATCAGCTGCCCCATGCCTCTGACGTGGTGTTTTCATTGGAGCTGCTGAGCGCAGCCCCGGCCATGCGCGTCGCACCCTATTCCGGATATCTCTACTACAAGCGAAGAGGCTCTATGACCTTGTCTGGAAGCATGACTGACCGGTCACGGGCCGCATATCACCAGATAATCGCTGGCATCGTTACCCGCGAATATGTGTTGGCACCTGGAATTTCCGATATTGTTCTCTATGAAATAGCAAAGAACCTCAATCAGGCTATTCCATTCGGTCGTTCACTCGCCGATGAGCCTCTACTCACACATGAACTATGCGCTCGCGCCTTCAACGCCAAGGCGATGACGGAAGCAGAGCGCTATGCCATCTTCGCTAGAAAGAAATCACCATGAGCTTCGCTGAAGGTCGCCAACGGATCGCCATTCAAGGTCTCGAAATCCAGGCAGCCATCGGCCTGCTGCATTGGGAAAAACAGGAAAAGCAGCGCCTTCGGATCGACGTCGCGGTGTACCGCGATAATTTTGGCCAAGAAGTCGCGCTGGAGAATTGCTACGATTATTCCGCACTCCAGGCCTTTCTCGCGGGCTTTGCGGACCGAGAGCAGATTGAGCTTCTGGAGACAATCCTTGCTGAAATCCTGGATTATTGCTTCAAGGACCAAGCGATTGCTGCGGCGGAAGTATGGTTAACAAAACCTGATGTCTTTCAAGGCGTGGGCGCGCCGGTTGTATCAGCAGCACTGACGCAGGCGCAGTGGATAGCCAAAAAGCACGTTTAACAGTATGTAACTGAGCATTATTTTATAATTATGCGACAGCAGGCTTCGATTAGGGCTCATTTTGTGATATGATATTCTTATGAGTTCAAGATTGCGCAAGGTGCCACATCAGCCGCCGGGCTTCGGCGCAGCGGTGATGATTGTTGCGGGCCATGCCTGATCGCATCAGAGGTATGAACAGCACTATGTCAAAAGCAACCAAGCATCGCCCGGGTGACTTCGTCGTTTATCCTGCCCATGGCGTTGGCCAAATCAAAGCCATCCAGGACCAGGAAATTGCAGGTGAGCAGCTTGAATTCCTCGTTGTTGAGTTTGAGCGCGAGAAGATGACCCTGCGCATTCCAACCACGAAAGTGGAAGCTGCCGGCCTCCGCAGCCTCGCCACCAAGAAAGACATGCAGGCTGCATTGAAGACATTGGCAGGCAAAGTACGGGTGCGCCGGGCCATGTGGAGCCGCCGCGCCCAGGAATATGAAGCGAAGATCAATTCTGGTGATCCAATCGCTATTGCTGAAGTGGTTCGTGACCTCTATCGCGGCGAAGACCAGCCGGATCAGTCTTACAGCGAACGGCAGATTTATCAATCTGCGCTGGAGCGGTTGACGCGCGAATTGGCTGTTGTTGAGAAAATTGACGAGGAAGCGGCGGAAGAAAAAGTCGTCTCCCACATTAAGACGGCCGCAGCGGCCACTGCTGCTGCAGCGGCGGCAACAGCCGCAGCGTAACCCGATAGGCCATATCCCGGCTGGCGTTACCGCCACCGGGGATACCGTTTCTGAAGCGGCCTCCGGATATCGGGGCCGCTTTTGCATGTTGCGCAAAGGTGATGGCTCCAATGCACTCTTCAGACGCCATGCGCTAAGCATCACTTAACTGAGATAAGAAGTGATCTGACCATTGTTTCGAATCGTACTAACTTCCAAAGACAAAAAGCGCCTACTCTGCGTTCACAGTTGAAAGCGCTTACTCACGTTACCTGCATGAGCCAGGCCCACCAAATGCATAATGAGGATCAGGAATGACACATATTTCTCCTATTAATGGCGGGATGCGACTGGTTCGGAACTCCATGAGCGTGCCCTTACTGACGCGTGAACGCGAGATGGACCTCGCCCGAGCCTGGCGTGACAAAAAAGACGAAGTTGCTCTGCATGAGTTGATCAACGCCTATGGCCGTCTCGTTGCTGGCATGGCGGTCAAATTCCGCAATTACGGCCTGCCAATCGCGGACCTCATCCAGGAAGGCAATGTAGGGCTCATGCAGGCCGCCAGCCGGTTCGAGCCCGAGAGAGAACTGCGCTTCTCTACCTACGCATCTTGGTGGGTCCGTTCGGCGATGCAAGATTATATCCTGCGGAACTGGTCAATCGTCCGTACGGGCACGACATCATCTCAGAAAAGCCTTTTTTTCAACCTCCGTCGCCTCCGCGCAAAGATAGAAGGGAAGACCGGCGGCGTGCTTGATGATGCGGGCCGCCAGGCTATCGCTTCAGAGCTTAAAGTCCCGAAGCGGGATGTGGACGGTATGAGTGTGCGCCTTGCGGCTTCCGATCAGTCACTAAATGCTCCCGTCGGCGAAGAGGGTGACCTTTCCTGGCAGGACTATTTGGTCGATGAGCGCCCGAACCCAGAAGCAAATGCCATTGCTACGAAAGATGGCGAAACGCGTTCTCACTGGGTCAAAAATGCGCTTTCAGAGCTACCGTCCCGAGAGGAACGCATTATCCGCGCCCGGTTGCTCCAGGACGACACTTTAACGCTTGAGGCGCTCGGCGCAGAACTCGGGGTCAGCAAAGAGCGCGTGCGCCAGCTCGAAAAACGCGCGCTCGGTAAGCTGAAGGAACAGTTCCAGGCATCGTTCAAGAGCCCGGATGACTTCCTGAATTAAGCCTATAACCTGAGCACCAAGGGGAGACCAGCGCGCCGCTTTCTATTCGCCGTCCTTCAGGCCGAGGATTGTACTAGCCATGGCGCGTGGGTCTCGCGTTGGCCATGTGTCCGCTTCGACTTCAGCAAGGAATCGGTCAACGGCAGCATTAAAGGCCTGCGGGTCTTCAATGTTGATAGTGTGACCACAATTCGGCAACACGACCAGAGCAGCCGTTGGGATACACTCTTTCATCAAGACTCCTGGCAGCAGACACGGCCAATCTTCGTCGCCTGTAAGCACAAGTATCGGAGCTGTAATTTGGGCCATACGTTCTTTAAGCTGAAAAAGGCTCGGCCGTTCTCGCTGCACACCGAGCATGGTGCGAGCAGCACCATCCGTTGAATGTTCTGCCAATTGATCTTGAAATTCCTGGAACCCTCGCGGGTTTTTGTTCTGGAACTGCACCCGTGTCGGCCCCAGTGAGTATGCCAACGCGAATTCTGTGGCACCCTGGCGCTCAATCAATCGCGCAGTCGCTGCCGTCTCCCGCCGGAACTGGTCCTGCTTATCGGGCTCAGCTCCATAACCACAGCCTGCAACGACCGCAGACAACGTGCGCGCGGGGTATTCCATAGCGAAATGCAGCGCTGCGAATCCGCCCATAGAAAGCCCGACGATATGCGCCTGCTCTGCACCAACTGCATCCATCAACGATAAGATATCATCCCGCGCGATGTTCTGGCTGTACATACCCGCTTCCGGCACATCCGACGGCGGATAGCCGCGGGCGTTATAGGCCACACAGTGATAGCGTCGACCGAAATGGCGCATCTGCGGTTCCCAGGCGCGCAGATCGCCCGCGAACTCATGCACAAAAATAACCGTTGGCCCTTCACCGGTCGCCTCATAGTACAGTTTGACGCCGTCTTTTGCTGTTGCAGTGGCCAAAACTGAGTCTCCCAAAACCATTTGTATCAAAGCATCGCTGGCGCAGTTTCCTGGAGACATGCACCCGCGACTATTTGTTCCGCTGCTGCACATGCTCCTGCAGGCGGGGCATAATCTCAACGAAATTGCAGGGCCTGAAGCGGTTGTCAAGTTGATTGACCAGGATCTCATCCCAGCCGTCCCGGCAGGCACCACCTGAACCGGGGAGCGCAAAAAGATAGGTGCCGCCTGCAACACCCGCCGTCGCGCGAGACTGCATGGCAGAGGTACCGATTTTCTGGAAGCTTATCCAGCGGAATGCCTCGCCAAACCCATCGATGCGCTTTTCGAACAGGCCCTCAAAGGCCTCCGGCGTGACATCCCGGCCCGTAACGCCTGTGCCGCCGGTCGAAATCACGCAATCCACTGCGGGATCGTCGATCCAAGCCTGCACCTGGGCTCTGATCTTTGCTTGATCATCGGTCACAATCGCCCTTGCGGCGATACTGTGTCCTGCCGCCTCCGCCCGGTCGACGAGCGTCTGGCCAGATGTATCGGTTTCCAGCGTGCGGCTGTCGGATACGGTTAGTATTGCGATATTGACCGGCACAAAAGGTCTAGTTTCATCAAGTCCGGGCATGGGGAGTCCTTTGTCTAATCCTGTGGATTATAGATTGGCCAACGCCCCTGCGCCACGTCATCCCGAGTGGCCGTATCTTGCCCAAACTGATCTTGATATAGCCAGAAATTTGCCATGACGCGTTCAACGAACACCCGGGTTTCACGGGATGGAATGGCTTCAATAAATAGGAGCGGATCATCATTATGCCGCACTTCGCGCCGCCAGCGGATCAAGTTACCAATTCCTGCGTTGTAGGCGATAGCCAAACGGAACAAGCCATTGCCAACCGCCTTTTTGTCCAACAGATAGCGGATATAGCGGCCGCCAATCTCTACGCTTTGCTCCGGGTCAAACAACCCGTCACGTCTAGCATTTACGTAGCGCTTTTCACCCACCACATAGTTCGCTGTTGAAGGCAAAACCTGCATCAAGCCGCGTGCACCTGCGGGACTCGCGGCACGGGGGTTGAACTGGCTTTCCTGACGCATGAACGCAAACACAAGGGCCTGATCAACACGGTAGCTGCGCTTGGCTTTCCATGGCGCCTTTGGGTAGAGCCCGGACGGAATAACCTCGCCGCCAATCTGCTTCAATCGGTGCGCGGACTGCACCGCTGCTCGCGGTGCTTGATAGCTGATGGATACGGCCAAGATTGCGCGCAGCATGGTGCTCTTTGCATCATCCACCAATGGCTGCAGTTCCTGGTCCGCGCGCCACCGCTCACCAATCTGCAAGAGCGCTAACGCCCGCTTTCCAGCCTTCAGGCGCTTCAGGCGACCAATCTCGGCTTTCCCAGCAGCAGGCCCACCCCAATCGAACGGGCTGGCCGCTGTCAAAGCATACAGCGCCAGCTGGCCGTAAAATGTTCGGGGATGGCGTGCTGCCGCACCCAACCAGCGGTTGGCGCTTCTTGTATCGCCCAGTGCTAAATGAATACGCCCAGCCCAGAATGCGCCTGCGGCTGATGTCCAAGAGGTAGCGCCCTCTGCTAGAGCATTCGCTTCAAAATGCCGAACCGCACGGCCTATCCATCCTGATCGATAAGCTGACAATGCGGCGACCCAATGGGCTTGGCTGACGGCCTCACCAGAGCGTTTGCCGGCGGCTGCAGCCATGCGGTATGCCGTTTTATCCGCACCGTCAACGAAATAGCCCATGGCGATGCGCGCAGCCAATGTATCTTGCTTCACGATCGACAGAACGCGGCGGGAATTTGCGCTTCGAAGTAGCTTGACTGCACTGGCGTTATCACCCTTACGGATGCGCCTCCGCACGTCCCGGGCAATCCGTTCCTGCTCGCCAATAAAGCGCATTGGCCTAAGCGGCGCTTCCCCGACCAAGGCCAGAATATGTTCTTCGCCATAGACTGGGCGTTTGGGCTGGGCGGCCTTCTTTGGCTTACGCTTCATCGCCAGCGAAAATGCGCGGTAAGCTTCTGGGTGGTCGTTATATTTCTTCAGCCAGGTCCGCAGCTCGCCAAACTTGGACTTGTATCCGGTTGGGTGCAGATAGCGCTGAAACTGCACATGGCCCATAAGCAGCTTGTTTTTGACCCGGCGGATAAGCTTATCTGCAGTCTTAAAGTCGCCCTGGTCCTGGACTTTGAAAATCTGGTTATAAAGCTTAGCGTCATTGGGCCCCAGAATATCCAGACGCGGAGCCGCCGACACGGGCCCGGCGGCGAACGCGAATAAAACGCAAGCAATGACAAGCAGCCGGACCATATGCAGACAATTTCGCCTTCAAGATTTCTAAACCACGCTCGCAAGACATATCTATGAGGCACCCAGCGCAAAATCTCAATCTGCCGCCTTGTCACGGGGCATGAGGCGTGTCCCAAGATTTGATCAGTCCAGCTTGATGCCGCCATTCAAGGGCACATCTGGCTCCGGTTCCAGCACGAGCAGGTCATCAGTTTGACTGACCTCAAATGCGGGTGAACCAACCGGGCCCGACGTTAGATTTTGCTTATAAGCTGGATCGCAATCAAGCGCCTTCGCGGTTGGATCAGAGACCTTCGGGCCATGATCTGGAACCGCAGCGTCGCCATCATCATTGAGCAGCCGGTCAACACGGGCAACTTTGTCTTCCGTGCAGGCGTGCGCGGGCGCAGCTATTGGAGCAAGAGCCGCCAGACTGAGCGCCAATATTGCTATTTTGGGCATGCGCATAACGTTTCCTCCTACGGGTCCAAATCGCCGTTGAGGGCACGTTTAGTACCTGTTTCTTTCTGGAAAAGGCTGAATGGGCAGCAGCGTTACGCCTTTTTCGTGCCGCTCAGTTATTCTGGGGCGAGGGCTTTCAGTGCATCTGAAATGCCGCTGAAGTCACCAGCATCGATTAACGCATGATCGATAATGGGTTGGATAGCGACTTGATCAGCGCCTGCATCCAGATGCGCCTGAACGCGCGTGCGGATGTCATCTTCAGAGCCCCACGCAACCATGCCGTCCATGAACCTGTCGGAGCCTCCGCACGCCAGATCATCCTCAGTATAGCCAGACCGCAGCCAGTTATTACGGTAGTTGGGCAGCGTCATATAGCGTGCAAGCTCCATCCGCGCGATCCGGCGTGCCTCCGATGGTTCACTTGTAAAAGCGACCTTTTGTTCGACGACGAGGCGCCGCTCCGGCCCGATTTTTGCGCGGGCATAGGCGGTGTGTTCCGGGATGACATTATAGGGCAGCGCACCCTGCGAAAGTTCGCTAGACAACCTCAGCATCAGCGGCCCAAGCGCGCCCAGCATGATTGGTAGGCTGGTAGATTTACCAAGCCGATGCTGGCCCGCATAAATCGCTTCCAGATACATCCGCATGGCAGGCAGCGGTTTCTCGTACACATGGCCACGCATGCCCTGCACTACAGGCGCATGAGATACGCCAAGCCCTAGCGTGAACCGTCCCGGAAACAGCTCATTCAATGTACGAACACCATTTCCGGCGGACATCGGATCGCGTGCATAGATGTTCGCGATAGAACTGCCGACATTAATCCGCTTTGTCCGATGCAGCAGCGCTGCCCCCAGAGCCATGCTCTCTGAAATCGCGGATTCCGGATACCAGATTGTATCGTAACCAAGCGTCTCCGCCTCATCAGCGATTTTGAACGCGTTCTCATATCCAAGGCGGTCTAAGGACTGCCAGATGCCGAGTTCTGCGGATTTCATGTCGTATCGCTCCTAAATATTGGCCTTGTCAGCCTATGCTTTCGCCCAAGAACCAGTCCAGGGTCGCGGCTGTTTGATCAACTGGAAAAACGTGCGCCCGGTCCGGTAATTCATGGAAATCAATCTTGGCGAACTTTGACTGGAATGCAGCCGCAGCAGTTCGCGCCATGTCGATAGCAAACATCCAGTCCCGCCCGCCATGGGTCAGGCGAATCGGCAGATCGGCTATGCGCGCGGGTGAAACAAACTCCAGCAACATTGGATGGAAGCTGGCGGCGAAGGGTGCGAGATGCGTTGCGGGCGAGCCGTCCATCAAACCAGAGACGTATGAGAATGTGCCGCCATCACTCATCCCCGTTAGCAATACGCGGGACCGGTCGAGCGGCTGGACTGCCTCAGTCTCAACCAGGATGCGGTCAATATTTGGGCTATCCACATCATCACTGCTGATCGCCCAAGTATCGCCAATGGCCGTCGGTGCCAGCAGGACACAACCGCGCGCTCGTGCAGCCTGCAGCCATGACCATAAAACCTCCGGCCCATTTCCACGCCCGCCATGCAGGGCGACAATTACTGGCGCAGGCGTTGATGGATCCAAAAATTCCGGGATATAGCGCGCATACCCACCATTTGGACCATCCGGGCCTGCTTGCTCCATGATCCCGCCGAAAGGGTGGGGATTATCCGCCGCCGCATCCAATTTTGCAGCGAGCGCCGCGTCCTCCCGCGCATCGTCACTCAGGAAGTAACCGCTGATGGGCGGCGACAAAGCGGCCATCGGGTACAGCGCGCGCTCAGCTTCCAGCAATCCCTTAAAGCCACGCCGGGCCAGGCGGAGGGCGTCAAAGCCTTCAACTTCCGCGGCAGCTTTCAATCCAGCAAAGGCCTGCGCAACCCCAGCTGCTGCCGTTTCCACCCGTTCTCGGAAATCAGCGAGGCCCTCACCCTCTGGCCACTCAGCCGTACGGAATGCGGGCAACGCCTCCTCCAGCGGTTCAGCGGTGCCGCCAACCGCTTCATACAGTTGCGGCATTGTGAAGGGATCAACCCGCTGGCGCGCGAAACTCAACGCATCCATTGCATACAACAAGGGTAATACGGCACCCGCGAGAGCTTCTAAAAAGGGATTCGGCGCTTCATTCATGATCGCGAGGTTAGCATGCCATGACAAGCCGCTAAACAGGGCAGTCGACGGCAACAGCAGTTTCTGTAAGCTAATATCATATGAAAGAACACACGAAATTCCTTGCCGCATTTTCAGTCCGCAGCTTCCGCTTCCAATGGCCGTCAGACCTGCTCACATCCTGGGCGCTGGAGATGGAGCTGCTGATTCTGAATTGGTATGTGCTGCTTGAAACACAATCAGTCGTGCAGCTCAGTCTGTTCGTGGGCCTGCAATATTTGGGATCACTGATCGCCCCCGGCGTCGGCGCGTTGGCGGACAGGGTAGGCCGCCGCCGCGTTCTTTGCGGCCTCCGTGCGACCTATGCTGCTTTGGCGCTTCTGATCATGACGTTGGATTTTACTGGCGCAATTGAACCTATATTCGTATTCGCCATTGCTGCGTTTGCGGGGCTGGTGCGCCCGTCCGATCTGGTCATGCGAAATGCACTGATCGGCGACACAATGCCAACGGCGCGCCTGACCAATGCGATGAGCCTTTCGCGGACAACCATGGATTCCGCCCGCACACTGGGGCCGCTTGTCGGCGCTGGTTTGCTTGTGAGCCTTGGCTTGGGCGTGGCCTATAGTGTCGTGGCGCTGATGTATCTGGTCAGTTTGGCGCTGACGCTCGGCATTGAGCATATCCAAGCGGAGGATGAGCCAGGCCCCCGCCCATCGCCATTCCGGTCCGTGCTCGATGGTCTGGCTGCTGTCCGACGGTCGCCTGCGACGCTGGCGCTGATGTGGCTGGCCTTCCTGGCCAATCTGACCGGATTCCCGATGGTGTCGAATAGTGGGCTTCTGCCCTATGTCGCTTATGATATCTACAATCTCGACGCGACCGGGCTATCTGTATTGGCGGCAAGCTATGGCGTGGGGGCTCTCCTCGCATCTATCGGCTTGGCGGCCATGGGCGGAGCGCGGCGTCCGGTCAGGCTGGTCTTTGGTGGGATAGCCGCTTGGTATATACTGTTGGCCGCCTATGGGTTCACGGAAACACAGGCGCAGGGCATGGCCATTCTGTTTCTGATAGGCGTCGCCCAGGGCTTGGCTATGATTTCTATGGCGGTGGCACTTCTGCGCTTCACAGGTGCCCGCTTCCGGGGCCGGGTCATGGGCGTGCGCATGCTGGCTGTCTATGGGCTGCCGATCGGCCTCGCCATTGCAGGGCAGTTAATCGACAATTTTGGGTTCCAGGCGACCACATGGATTTTTGCTGGATCAGGCCTCGCACTTACGGCGCTAATCGCCTTTACATGGCGATTAGCGCTGTTCGAGCAATCAGAGAAAATCGAACCCTAGGTCTGCCAATTCCTTGCGCAGGTTCTGCCGTGGCTCTGGAATAAACTTTTTCGCTGCATCGTGCGACCAGGAATCTGGGGTGGTTTTAACGCCGATGGATTCATAATGCGCAGCCAGTGCTTTGTCATACGCTGCAACGCCAGGGTCCAGCGCAGTACCGTCTTTCATTTTGCCATACTGCTCATAGTGGACAACGCTATCGAATGCCATCCGGGGCTTTTGCGGCGGCACTTTATCCGGCCAGCCAAGCACCAGACCGAAGACACAGAATACCCGACGCGGCAGACCTAGAATCTCAGATGTTTCGCTGGCGTTATTGCGAACGGCTCCGATCATGACGCCCTTCATCCCAAGTGAATCCGCCGCCAGGTAAGCCGACATCCCGACAAGCGCTGCATCAACCGAGGATACAAGCCCTGTCTCCAGGTTGTTCCCTTCAATATTGCCGCCATTGGACCGAACAGCATTATCGATCCGTGTTAGGTCCGCACAGAATGCGAGGAACACCGGCGCGTTCGCCACATGCTTCTGCCCGGACGTGACGACGGCAAGTTTTGCCAACGTCTCCGGATCCCGCACCACAATGACGCTATAGGACTGGATATTGGAGGACGTCGGTGCGCGAAATGCAGCTCCCAGCACGGCATTAACCTGCTCATCCATAACGGGCTCATCAGTATAACTGCGAACGCTGACGCGGTTCAACAAGGTTTTCGTCGTATCGCTAGCGAGCGGGCGTTCAAGCGTTTCAGACATTCGTGTCAGTCCTTATGCATAGGCCAATGCGTCACGCATCATAGTGGCCAAAAACTCTGCGGATGAAGTAGGACCCGCGATCAAATAAGTATCCTCGTCAACCCGCTCCATCAGCGCATGTAGGGGTCCGAGCAAGACGCCAAAGCAAGCGCCGACAGGAAACGCGCTATCGCGGAGGTCGCGCGCCGTCAATTTCATGAGTGTTTGTCGCGCAAATGGCCCTTGCAGCCTCAGCCATGCCCGAGTCTCTGTCGTCTCGACAAAGCTGGCATGGAGGAAGGGCGCAGTAAGTACGGCCAATTTCTGGGACGTCTCAACAGCTTCAGCTGCCGGTGCCAACAGCAACCACATATCGGGCCCCAACCAGAATGCACTGCATGTTTCGGAGCGAGCAACCTCACCAACGTCCTTTGGCAGCGCAAGCCCCAGCGCCTCCTCCGCAGCTTTGTAGTAGCCGTTGTCGCTACAAGTACCCTGCAAGACAAACGATACAGGGGTTTCTGCGATTGCGATCGTCGTACCGACGCGCGTCATAGGCAAATCTCTGCCCTGGTCGCCAAATTGGGACCAATTTGCAGCTACTTCAGCCATGCATCCGCGCTCCTTTTGCGTCATAAAACACTGTATCGCGCACGCGAACAGGGTGGGCCTGACCAAGGCTCCAGGCCCATAGACACTCACCGTGCCGTTCTGCGCCATCCTTGATGAGCGCCATTGAGATCCCGCGCCCCATGGCCTCACTCCAATAACTTGAGGTCACCTGGCCTAGCATTGGCGTTGGCGGCGGCGCATTAGGATCAGCAATAATTTGAGCGCCTTCATCCAACACCACAGATCCATCTTCAGGTTCCAGCCCCACAAGCTGCTTCCGCCCTTTAGCAACAAGTGCGGGCCTGGATAAACCGCGTTTGCCAATGAAATCCGCTTTCTTTGTGGAGACAATCCAGCCCATGCCAAGGTCATGGGGCGTCACTGTACCGTCAGTTTCATGACCAACGACGATGAAGCCTTTTTCTGCACGAAGCACATGCATCGCTTCCGTTCCGTAAGGCACCGCACCCGCAGCCGTTACAGAATCCCAAAGCATCTGCCCTTGGCGCCAACGAACGTTGATTTCAAAGCCTATTTCACCAGAAAAGCTGACTCGGTATATCCGTGCCTGGCCTGTGGAGACTTCCGCATCAGTCCAAGCGAGATGCGGCAACGCTTCATTGGACAGATCCGCCTCTGGTGCCAGCTGAGACACAATCCGCCGCGCATCTGGCCCTGCCACTGCCACGCCAGCCCATTGCTCCGTGACGGAGGTCAGCCGCACGCGGAGGTGTGGCCATTCCGTCTGTAGCCAATCTTCCAGCCAGTCCATAACCGCGGCTGCGTTGCCCGACGTTGTCGTCAGGTGATAGTGGTCCGCCGTGATCCGTGCGACGACGCCGTCATCGAACACCATCCCGTCGTCTTTCAGCATCAAGCCATAACGGCAGCGGCCCGGCTTCAGCGTATCCATGCGGTTTGTGTAGATGCAGTTCATGAACTCCGCGGCATCCGGCCCTTGCACATCAATCTTGCCAAGGGTCGATACATCCAACGCGCCAACGCTTGTCCTTACGGCAGCGCATTCCCGCACCACAGCATCCCGCATGTTTTCACCTAGCTGCGGGTAATAGCGCGCCCGCTTCCATTGGCCGACATCCTCAAACACAGCGCCGAGCGCTTCTTGCCGGGCGTGAGTTGGGGTTTTACGGACAAGGTCAAACAAAGGGCCGACGCGCCTGCCCCCAAGCGCACCAAATGGCACTGGCGTCACCGGCGGGCGGAGGCCCGACACGCCAACATCGCCAATTGTCCGCTCCGTTGCAGCCGCGACTACAGCAGCGGTTGCGACTTGCGCCGTTCGCCCCTGATCCGTCGCCATGCCTGCCGTGGTGTAGCGTTTTGCGTGTTCGATTGCAGTGAAGCCTTCACGGGCGGCCAATTCCAAGTCCGCGACTGTCACATCATGCTGCATATCGACGAAGGCGCGCTTGCGAGCGCTGCCATTAGACATTGCCGCTATGGGGATGCCCTGGTCTTCCGGCGGACCTGCAAATTCCTGCACGGGCGGGGCAGGTGCCGCCTCAATGCCCGCCGCATCGGCCCCCTTGGTGACCCCGTCAGCTAATGCAGACGACGCGGTGAACTTTCCGGCGGCCGCACCGGCAATCAGAATTCCGTGTTGCCCACCTCCATCAGCGATGAAGCAACCGAGCGTCTCATCCCAGCACTGGCGCCCACCCGTCATCGCATGTAGTTGCAACGCAGGCGTCCACCCGCCGGATGTCGCCATGATATCTGCTGAAACGCGGCGACGCTGGGTCATATCTGGTAGGCCACCTCGAACGGGTGCGATATCAACGCTGAGCAAGCGCCCACGGGCTGCCTTGACGCCTGTCACTGTTTCGTCAATGGCAACCCGGGCTGCGACATGGATTTCTGCATCTGCGAATGCAGCCTCCAGACCATCCGTCCCCCGGTGATTGGCAAAAATCACGGCCCTTTCGCCCGGTTTAACAGCATAGCGGGCGATGGCTGATTCCATGGCTCCCGCCAGCATGACGCCAGGCCGATCATTGCCTGGAAACACCATGGGGCGCTCCATAGCCCCCGTCGCCAGGACTATTTTACGCGCCCTGATATGCCAAGTTCGGCCCGCCGTCTTGCCATCTGCCGGTAGTTCGACGGCGGCAAGGTAGCCTTGGTCATAAAGCCCGAATGCTGTGGTGCGCAGCAGCGCATAGGTACCGGGACTGGCAGCAATGGCAGCGAACGTATCGCTGGCCCAAGCATCAGCCGGGTCACCATCTACCATCGGTTGACGCACCGCGCTGAGCGCTCGCCCGCCAGGTGCAGTATCACGCTCGATAATGGCGACGGATGCACCGCCCTGCACCGCTGCATCTGCCGCCGCTAGGCCTGCCAAGCCACCACCAACGACAGCGACATCAACATAGATATTCATGTGCTCATAGGCGTCCGGATCGATCCCGTCCGGCGCGGTGCCTTGCCCGGCCATCCGGCGCAGCACAGGTTCCCAAAGGCCATTCCAGGCATCGCGTCCGCCAAGCAGGGCACGCGGGACACCCGGGCCCATAAATGTCTTGTAGTAGAACCCGGCTGCAAGCGGCGCAGGCCATGCGCCGAGCAGTGCACCCAAATCAAACTGGGGAGAAGGCCACCCCCTGGTCGGCCAAGCCTCCAAGCCAGATGTCAGTGGGACTTCACTGGCAATCCTATTTGGTAGGACATTCCGACCGCGGCCAATATTGAGAACCGCGTTCGGCTCCTCAATCCCCAGCGACAACAATCCGCGCGGGCGATGCCGCTTGAAAGACCGCCCAATGACATCGACACCATTAGCCAGCAAGGCAGACGCGACCGTATCGCCAGCAAAGCCATTATAGTCGCGACGTCCAAACTTGAACGAAAGCGGCTGTGACCGGTCAATCCGGCCGCCAGTAGATAACCGCCTGTTCTTCACGAGCCAGGAGCCTTCGGAAATGCAGGCTTTGGCGCACCCATGGGATAGGCATCCCCGACGATGTTGGTGGCGGTATTACGGGTCAAGTTGAACCAGCGCCCGCATCCGGCACCATGGCGCCAGCGTTCTCGGGTCCAGCCTTTTGTATTCTCGCGCAGGAATAGCAGTTCCGCCCATGCAGCATCATCAGCCGAGCTTGGGTCAGGACGCTTGAGGTGCGCTTCGCCGCCAAATGAAAACTCCGTTTCAGGGCGGTCTCCGCAGTAAGGGCAAGGAATCATCAACATGGCAGGATCATATCACAGCCCGTCAGACGTTATAGTAGTCACGATACCACGCGACAAAGCGAGCCACGCCATCATCCAATGACGTAACGGGTGAGACGCCCGTCCATTCGGCTAGGGCAGAAGCGTCGGCATGGGTGTCCAGCGCTTCACCCGGATGCATCGCAACATTGCGGATGATGGCCTTTTTCCCGATCGCGCGCTCAAACGCAGCGACATAAGTCGCAAGATCAACCGGACGGCCGGAGCCGATATTGAAAATCCGGTAAGGTGCTGCACCACTAATGGCCGATGACGGCGCATCTACCCGTGTTTGATCCGTTTGAGGGGGCTTGTCATAAGCAGCCAGAACTCCAGAGACTATGTCATCCACAAACGTGAAGTCGCGCGTCATTTGACCATAATTATGGAGGTCAATCGGATCGTCGGCGATGATTGCCTTGGCAAAGCGGCAAAAGCTCATATCAGGGCGACCCCACGGACCGTAGACTGTAAAGAAGCGCAACCCGGTGACTGGCAGCTCGTTAATATGAGACAGCGCATGCGCCATCGCTTCATTGGACTTCTTCGTGGCGGCATACAGGCTCAATGGATGGTTCGCCGCCATGGCCTCCGTTGAGGGACGCTCGGGACCTGGGCCGTAAACGGAGCTTGTTGAAGCAAATACGAAATGGCCAGCCTTGCTCGCAACGGCGTAGGCTGCGGAGTTATAAAAACCGACTAGATTGCTCTGAATGAACGCTTCCGGATGCTCGTAGCTATGCCGAACTCCGGCCTGCGCCGCCAGATGGATCACGCCCGTAACACCATCTGGCAGGGCGCTGAATGTGCCTGGGTCGGCAATGTCCGCTTCGACAAAAGAAAAACCTGGCATCGCATTTAGCAGCGCCAATCGATCCCGCTTTAACTTCGGATCATAGTATGAATTGACGTTGTCGAGGCCGATTATAACGTCACCACGTCGCAGAAGCGCATTGGCAACATGAAAACCAATAAACCCGGCAGCTCCGGTCACAAGGATTTTCTGAGGTGCCGGCATGCCGGATCGAACTATGAGTCCGTCTGCAGTGTGATGGCAAGAAAGTTTTCAAACGACACTGACAGGAGCCCGGCCATTGGTACCTCTAGCGGGAACTTGCAGCTAGCCTGACTCGCATTTTGCATGAACAGCCTGTAGCGGTTCCGGATCCGCGTTGCCGAACCTTCACTGGTTTCAATCGCAATCGGGTGGGCAGAGTCTTTACGATCGATCCTAATCTTGGCCATGATGCTTCCCGGTAAGAGTGAGATCGTAGCGACTAGCTTAGGCGGCGCGGCAAGTCTTCGATAGCCTGGTTTAGCAGCGCGTCAGCTTGATCACCGGATAGCTCATCCCGAATGATCTCCCGTGCCGCCTGCATCGCAACCCGCGTCGCCTCAATGCGAACCGCGCGGATAGCTTCTGCTTCTGCTTGGGCAATCTTCGCATTGGCCTGTTCACTCCGCCGTTCAGTCAGCGCTTCAAAATTGGCGATGGCGTCTGCCGCCATCCGCTCAGCTTCGGCTTGCGCCTGACCAACGATCGCCGCAGATTCCGCGTCAGAATTTTCGGCCTTCTTAGCATTCTCCGCATAGAGACGCTCTGCCTCCTCGCGGAGCCTGCCGGCGTCGTCAATTTCTGTGCGAATTTGTGCAATTCTTTTGTCAAGCCCGCCGAGGATACCGTGACGGCCCTTCCACCATACAAGCGCAAGGAAGATTACCAGCGCGATGGCAACGATATGTGTCTCTGTCATCGGTTCGGCTCCCAGCCGCGCCTAGTGGGTGGTCTGGCGGTTGAGGATGCCGTCGACCGCAGTCGCGGCTTTGGCTTCGTCAACATTGCCGCCAATCAAATGACCCGCAGCAGCCTGTGCTGCGCCAACGGCGATTTCACGCACGCTGGCCATTGCATCTCTACTCGCTTCCGCAATCCGCCCTTCCGCAGCAATGGCTTGATCCGCCAGTGCCTTTGAGAGCACATCCTGACGCACATCAAGATCAGCCACGGTCGCGGCCTGCGCGGCACGAATGGCCTCGCGGGCTTCATCACGAGCCTTAGCAATAGCTGCTTCATATGTCTCCGCGGTAATCTCGGCATCACGCTGAAGTTTTGCAGCACGATCAAGATCGCCCTGAATGCGCTCCGCACGTGCATCTAAAGCCTTGGCGACCTTTGGAAGCGCACGTTTGACCATCAACCAGTAGAGCGCACCAAACACCAACACGAGCCAGACTATCTGGCTTACAAACCAAGTGGGATCAAACTGAGGCATCGCGGGTCCCCTATCATCATGGAAGACAACGAGCAGTTTCGCCCGTTAAACGCCATTGCTTAAGTCGGATACGCTTTGATTTGGACGGGTCGCAAATGCGGACCACCCTACAAAGCGGAGAGAACAATCAACCGCTCGGCTGGAGGCAAAACGCACCCAACCAAGCATACGGCGATTCAATCAAGCAAACAGCGCAATCAGCGCAACGATGAGCGCGAACAAAGCAATAGCTTCCGTCACGGCAAAGCCGATCCAGATGTTTGCGCCGATTTCGGCTTTAGAGGCAGGGTTCCGCGCAAGGGCAGTGATATAGCTGGCCCACACATTACCGACACCGATACCAGCACCGATCATGCCAATCGCGGCCAAACCCGCGCCAATCAGCTTTGCAGCTTCTGCTTCCATGTCATCTACTCCTAGTTAAACGTTATTTTGAGAAAGGATTTAGTGAAGGTGGATCGCGTCGTGCAGATAGATGCACGTCAGGATTGTGAACACGTAGGCCTGCAGTGCAGCCACGAGAAACTCTAGCGCCGTAATACCAACCAGAAGGCCGAGCGGTAGAATGCCTGCAGCGCCCATCATCACAGCAAAACTACCCAGAACTTTCAAAAGCGTGTGACCTACCATCATGTTGGCGAAGAGACGCACGGAAAGGCTGACCGGACGCGAGAGATAAGAGATGATCTCAATCGGGATCAGGATCGGCGCTGTCGCCAGAGGCGCACCAGCTGGGAAAAACAGACTGAAGAAATGGAGGCCGTGGCGCATGATGCCAATGATAGTAATCGTCACAAAGATCGTCGCAGCCATAGCGAACGTCACGGCCAGATGACTCGTGAACGTGAATGAGTAAGGGATCATTCCCAGAAGATTACCGAACAGCACGAACATGAAGAGTGTGAAGACGAACGGGAAATATTTCTTACCAGAATCGCCGACATTGTCTCGCACCATGTTGGCAACTGTAGAATAGAGCGTTTCCGCTACGACTTGCATGCGCGTCGGCACGAGCGAGCCAGCGCCTACGCCGCGGCTTATAATCAAATAGGCAACGACCGCCGCTATCACCATCCACAAGGATGAATTGGTAAACGATACATCGTATCCGCCGATGTTGATCGACAGGATCGGATAAATTTCGAACTGGTGGAGCGGATCAAGTCCACTGCCGCCGTGTCCGTCTGCTGCTGCCGCCACTGTCGCCCCTCATTCATTTATCGTCTGCGCGTTCGATTGCGGCTTGGCGTTCTCTCGCCTGCCGCGCGTCCAACTCCCGCGCCGTTCTCACCACATTAGCAAACGAAGCCCCCGCGCCGAGCAAAAAGCCCAGTATCAGAAGCCACGGTGCCGTGCCCAATTGCTTGTCTGCGTACAGCCCTATGCAGACGCCGACAGCCAATCCCGCAATCATCTCGACAGTGATGCGAACACCAACCGCCATGCCTTCTGCCGGTTTACCACGGCCACCGACGCTCGCCCCGGTTCGCTCCGCCCGTTTCGCTTGGGCTGATTTTACGCGCTTACCCAGGTCTTTAAGGCGTTCATCAAGCTGGTCATCGACCATGGCCCGAACATCCTTATAAAAGGTCTTAAACACCCAAGCACGCGCTTTCGCCCACGACTGCGGCCCAGCGTTCGGACATTAGGCAGCGAGCCGAAGGAGTGTCAAGCTTCCGGACCGCTTCTGAGACGTATCATGGGGCGCCCTGTTGTCGCACGTGATTCACCCCCACAGCTCAGACTGCCTCACGCATGGCTTGGGCCGCATCAAAATCAACAGAAACAAGCTGCGAAACACCCCGCTCCGGCATTGTAACGCCGTAGAGGCGATGCATACGTGCCATCGTCATGCGGTGATGGGTCACGATTAAAAACCGGGTGCGGCCGCTTTCGGCCATCTCTTCTAGGAGTGTGCAGAGTCTATCGACATTCGAATCGTCCAGAGGAGCATCGACCTCATCAAGCACGCAAATTGGGCTTGGGTTGACCTTGAAAGCAGCAAACACCAACGCCAACGCCGTTAGCGCGCGCTCACCGCCTGATAGCAGCGATAGAGTCTGCAAAGACTTGCCAGGCGGGCTGGCCATGATCTCAAGCCCAGCTTCCAGCGGATCATCAGACCCGACCATTGCTAAGCGGGCTTTACCGCCGCCAAACAACCGCACGAACAGCGCAGAGAATTCAGCGTCGATTTGATCGAACGCGGCCCGGATGCGCTGTCGCGCTTCGCCGCTCAATTCCGCCACGCCGCGGCGCAACTTGGCGATTGCAGCGGTCAGGTCTTCCCGTTCGGTCCGTATGGTTCCAGACAGCGATTCCATTTCTTCGATCTCTGTTTCAGCGCGTAAGTTAATAGCACCCATGGTTTCGCGTTCGCGGCGCAAGCGCTCAACTTTGCGATCCAGCGCATCCAAATCGCCGCTGACGGCTTCCGGATCCGTCCCGGCTATTTCGGCAAGCTCATCCGGCGAGGCGTCAAGCCGTTCCTCAATCCGTTCTTTCAGCGCCTGCACGGCGGTGCGGGCCTGTTCGACCAAGGCGTTAGCGCCAACCCGCGCTTCTCGTGCAGACCCTGCCGCAGCCTCAGCTGCGCGCGCGCCTGCCGCCTTTGTAACGCCATCGGCTTCCGCCTTCGCTAATGCATCCGCCAATGTGCGACGGTGGGCATCTGCAAGCTCAAGGGCGTCTAGCAGTCCCACCCGTTTTTGATCTTCGCCTGCATCGCCTTCTGCTGCACTGGCGATTGCGGCTTCGGCATCTTCGGCGCGCTTCAAAAAAGCCTGAATCATATCGGATGCAGCAGATTCCGCTTCACGCCACTGGTGCACTTCCGCAGCAACAGCTTGGCGGCGGGATGCATTTGCATTCTTCGCCGATTCCATGCGCTGGCGTTCCGCCCGAGCTTCGGCAAGCGCAATCTGTGCCACACCAGCCTCTCCACGCAGGCGTTCGGCTTCTGCCTTTGCTGCAGTGGGGTCTTCTGCTACCGCTGCTCTAGCCTCAATTGCCGCTGCAGCTTCCTGCGCTTCTTCGGCCTGTTGGCGCGCACGGGCAAGCGCTTCCGTTTTTGCAGCGAGGCCAGCGGCATGGCTAGATGCGGCGCGTTCAAACCGCCCGCGCTCAGCCGCCCGAGCTTCCGCATCCCGGCGCGCGGCACGTATCTTCTCAGACGCATTACGCTCCAGTGCTTCCGCAGATTTTGCGGCCTGGATAGCGTCATTCGCCTTAGCACCGCAGGCATCTGCGGTATTAGCAGCGTCTGCCAACCTGGCCTCCGCCGCTTCCAATTGGTTCTGCAAAGCGAGGCGCCGCGCGGCGGATGTTTCTGCCCCCGCCTGACAGGTAAAACCGTCCCAACGCCAAACGGCACCATCCTTTGAGACAAGCCGCTGCCCCATAGCCATATGATCCGCTAGCGACGTGCCAGCCGCTTGGTCTGCAACAACGCCTGTCTGGTCCAGCCTGGCTTTCAGCGCAGCTGGCCCTTCGACAAATTGGGATAATGGTTCAGCACCTGCTGGGAGCGTCGCATCGGTCCCGACGGCCTTACGCTCAACCCAGAATTCCTGTGCAGCCGGATCGAGCGCAGCTTCAAGATCATCGCCAAGGGCAGCGCCCAATGCGGTTTCATATCCAGATGCAGCGCGCATGTGATCAAAGGCAGGCGCAAATGCGGCGGCCTTGTCTTTGGCGAGCAGCGTTGAAAGCGTCTTCACTTCAGCGGCGAGACCTGCACGGGCTTGATCAGCTGTCGCACGGGTGCCGAGGGCATCAGCCGCAAGCGCGCGCGCGGCTTCAGCGGCGGCGCGCGCTTGTTCAGTTGCGGTTTGCAGGCGTTCAACAGTGGCGCGCGCGGCAGCTTCAGTCTCAGCAGCAACCTTAGTTTCATCTTCTGAAGGTGCAGCGGCTAAAGCCGCTGCATGGGCGCGTTCAAACTCAGAAACCGCATTCGCGGCACGGGCAGCGCGGGTAGCAGCATCCTGGCGCGCGTTTTGCGCTGCGCGCAGGACAGCTTCTAATGAGGCTGCAGCATCAGCAGCCGTGTTGGCTGCGCGTGTCTTCGCGGTCACATCTTCGCTTTGTGCTGCGATTCGGGCATCCAAAACCGTGGGGTCAGCCAGTTCGGCAGCGGCGTCCTCAAGCGTCTTTGATTCTGTCGCCAGCCGTTCTAAAGCAGATTTGGCGCTGAGTTTCCGCGCCTCCTCACGTTCCTTGTCCCGCGCCACATCGGACAAGCGATCCTTAGCAGTCGCACGCGCATCCGCCCGGCGGCGACGTTCGGCTTCAATGCGTTCAAGCTCTATCCGCAATCGCTGCTGGCCAGCAGCAGCTTCGGCTTCATCTCTCCGGGCAGCGGGTAGGGCAGCGGCGACTTCCGTCGCCAAGCGTTCAGCAGCGGCAGATGCAGCAACGGCTTCTGCAACCCCTCGCTCAGCGAGCTTTGCCCCTTCTGCCGCTTCAGTCAATGCCAATTCGCCGATACGCCAACGGGCGATAAAGGTTGATGCTTCTGCGGCGCGAATGAGGTCGGACAGCCTGCGAAACCGGCCAGCCTGCCGCGCTTGCTTCCGCAGCCCATCCAACTGATTATCAAACCCGAGCAGCACATCGTCCAACCGTTCTAGATTGGCTTCGGCAGCATTCAACCGCAGAGCCGCTTCATGGCGACGGGCGCGGAGACCAGCGACGCCAGCCGCTTCTTCTAAGATAACCCGACGCTGTTCAGGCTTGGCGATAACGAAAGCGCCAATCTGACCCTGACTAACAATAGCGGCTGATCGCGCGCCAGACGCGAGATCTGCAAACAGAGTCTGCACGTCTCGCGCTCGGGTTTCGCGGCCATTCACCCGGTAGGTGGAACCGCCGCCACGCTCAATCTTACGGGATATCTCAATTTCGGTTTGGCCGATCCATGGCATGGGGAACTCGCCATCCGGATCGCTCATGCCGATAGATACTTCGGCGTGGTTCCGCGAAGGGCGGCCAGCGGCACCAGCGAAAATCACATCGTCCATACTGCCGCCGCGCAATTGCTTGGCTGAGGTTTCCCCCATCGCCCAGCGAAAAGCTTCGACGACATTAGATTTACCGCAGCCGTTTGGGCCGACAACGCCGGTTAGGCCGGTGTCGATCCCAAATTCCGCCACCTCCATGAAAGATTTGAAGCCGGCCATTCGCAGCTTGACGATATTCGCCATTCAGCCCCCTTCGCCTGACAGGCTTCTGTTACTTTGCGATCTGGTCAGCGATGTCTGTGATGTCTTCCGCCGTCAGACCGCCGTCATAGCGGGTTTCGCCAATGATCAGCGTTGGCGTGGAGCGCACGCCATGTTGTGTTTCACCCACCTGCGCTTCCGCAATGATTTGATCGAACATGCCTTTGTCTTCCATGCAGGCACGGGATGTTTCTTCCTTAAGGCCAGCCAATTTGCCGATCTGCGCCAGGGACGTCAGCGGGTCCTTGGAATTCCGCCATACGGGCTGTGATTCGAACAACAGGTCCAAAATCGCCAAACGACGCTCAGGGCCGCCACAACGCGTCAAGGCTGACGCGCGAAGGGCCAAACCGTCTAGTGGGAAGTCGCGATATATCAGGCGCACTTTGCCTTCACCGATCAAGCTTTCTTTCAGCTTGGGCATAACTTCTGTGTGGAAGCGCATGCAGTGCGGGCAGGTCAGGGACGCAAATTCAACAATCGTGACAGGCGCATCAGCGCTGCCGTAGAAAACGTCCTGATCGCTAATCTCAACAGCCATGGTCGCTTCGCCCGGGGGCGGCTCTGCCAGAGCTGGGCTCAGGGCGATCATTATGCCCGCAAAAAGCGGGGCGGCACCTGCGGCAGCCATCAACATATTCCGCATCAAACGTCCTCACATCCTAGATGTTGTAATTTACGGGGGCGTCCCCAGCATCCGCAACCATTGAATCGAGCTTCCCAGCGGGTTAACTGGGGACAAAGCAACAAAATTTTGGGCATCGGGCTGCGAATGCAATCCCGAGCGGCTCACTTATTCGCAATATTACAAAGATTTAATGCGCAAACATGGGCCGAAGCGCTTCAGCCATCCGCACAAGCGCATCATAGTCGTGCAAAGCGTGACTAACAGACATTGCGTTCGGCGTGGCTTCTCCCGTAACGAAAACGGGGGCTGTCAGGGCCAAGTACATCTTTGCCGAATCGTCCACGAGCGCCAGATTAACAGCTTCTCCCGCCGTCGCGTCCCGAATTTCAGCGAACGCAGACAGCGTTTCCGTTGCGGTCAGCCGCTCAGAAACTGTCGCACCATCGGCATAAGCTGTCAGGTGCCGCCAGCCCGGTGGCAAGTCACAGCGCAGGCTCTCTAGCCCCCGCCTATCGACGCCATCGATCCGATCATCAAGCAATGCGCCAACGCCATATGCCGGACCGCCAAACCGAAGCGCCGCCATGGCTGCCGGTTTATCGCCAATCAAACCTTCAACCAATTCAACCACGGCACCAGCAGCAGGACCGGCCTTGATCCGGCCGACAATCCGCTCATGGGCAACGAAGGCGCTGGCGGCGGTAGGGGCGGGGCAAAGCGCAACAAACTTGCTTAAGGCTTCTGTTTCAGGCGGCGGGGCGTGCTCAAAGCCAAAGAATGCTGCAATCCGTCGGCGGGCCGCGCCCCATGCGTCTGCAGCGACGGCCAATTGTGTTTCGGCATCAGCAGGCGACAGCAGCCCAAACAAAACACCCGGCAGAACAATAAAGTAGCTGACGATAACCCAGGGCCTGAATTGGGCCACGCCTTCCGGAATGAGAATCAACACAAACGGCGCTGTCGCTAGATACACTGCGGCAACTGCCAACAAAGCCCTCAACCTCCAAGACAGGCGCTGCTTCTCAGACGCGCTCGACGCTAGTGCGGGAGCATCGGGGGCGATCTCTGTCGCGAAATAGGCATCGAACCCCTGAAAGCGCGGGGACAGGGCCTCGAAAGAAGACGTGCGTTCAGCCATGGAGCGTTTAGCGTCCTTGAAGGCAGAGGCATGTGCATCTGCGCTCGAATCGTATGCAGCAGACCCTACGAATCTACCGATTCAGGGTCTATGGCCGATCTTTCAAGTTATCCACAGCTACAGCAAGTTATGGCCACTTCGCTTCGGGCGGCATGGACATCAAAATGGCTTCCGTGTTGCCCCCGGTCATAAGGCCGAACTTAGTGCCTCGGTCATGCAGCAGATTAAATTCAACATATCGCCCACGCTTTATGAGCTGCCCTTCCCGGTCCGCATCAGTCCATGGCTGATCCATCCGGGAGCGGACAATGCGTGGGTAAATATCCAAGAATGCTTCCCCCACGGATTTCGTGAAGGCGAAGTCTGCGTCCCAGTCGCCGGTGTCCAGCTTGTCATAGAAAATGCCGCCCATGCCGCGAGGCTCATCGCGGTGCGGCAGGTAGAAATACTCATCGCACCATTCTTTGAATCGCGGATAGTAGCTAGGATCAGCCCTATCACATGCAGATTGCAGTGCTGCGTGGAAGCTCTCGGCATCGTTCGCATGATTTTCCGGGAACATCGGGGTTAGATCAGCCCCGCCACCGAACCAGGCTTGCCCCGTCACGATATGGCGGGTGTTCATGTGTACTGCAGGAACATGTGGGTTCCGCATATGCGCCACCAGCGATACGCCACTCGCCCAGAACTTGGCGTCTTCCTCAGTACCAGGAATTTGACCGCGAAATTTATCCGAGAACTGGCCGTGCACAATAGATACGTTGACACCAACCTTCTCAAATACACGCCCCCGCATAGTCGCCGTGACACCGCCGCCGCCAGATCCGGAACTCGCATCATCGTTGACCGCAGGCCGCACCCAGGCTTTGCGGGAAAACCGACCGGGCGCAAGGTCCTGATGTGGACCGGTCGCCAGACTATCCTCAATCGCTTCAAATTCCGCACAGATGCGCGCGCGCAACGCCTCAAACCATTTGCTTGCGGCAGATTTATGTTGGGCGACGGTTTCGGCGTCAGGCAGGGACATCGGGGGTCAACTCCGAATCGGTATCAGGCAGCGCTTGTTGTACGAGGAATATGCCGCCCACGTCATGATTTGGATAAATCAGCGGGGAGGGGGG
>CBFIAF010000025.1:40899-52906 GCA_965660545.1 Alphaproteobacteria bacterium
AAGCCTGCAGTTTGCCGAAGCGCCTCCCCCAGTGTCATAGCCGCTGCCAAGGCGACATTCAACGAGCGTGCGCCCGGGCGCATTGGCAAACGAATCTTTGCATCCACTGCAGCATGAACTTCTGTCGGCGCACCGGACGATTCGCTGCCCAGGACCAGCACATCATCTGCCTGAAACAGGAATTCGTGCGCGGTGGCCTCGGCTTTGGTCGTCAGCAGCACCATGCGGCTCTGAACTTGAGCCTGGTAGGCACCGAAGCTTGGAAACTGGTGCATATCGGCAAGGTCCAGGTAATCCATACCGGCACGGCGCAGGCGCTTATCTGTCACCACAAATCCCATTGGCCCGATCAGATCAACGCTAACTCCAAAGCAGGCCCCTAGCCGCAAGACCGTCCCCGCGTTCTGCGGAATATCAGGCTGGCAAAAGGCGATGCGCATGGTGAATTGAAATCCCGTATCAGTCCGTATCAGGCCCGAGAAACTACAGCAAAATCCAGGCTTCTAACACCCAGTGAAGTTGCGCGTCATATTGACGCTTAAGTCATGGCTGCCTTGGGCTTGGGCATTGTTTCGGTCTATCTCAAGAGCATCTTCTTTGAGTGTGGAGAATTGCGCGCATGCCCGATACGGCGCACGAAACAAACGATAGCCACGGCGATGTCGATGAGGGCCGTCGTGACTTTTTATACATGGCGACCGGCGCAATGAGTGCCGTTGGTGCCGCTGCAGCGGTCTGGCCGTTCATTGATTCAATGAACCCAGCCGCAGATACGCTGGCGCTGTCTTCCATTGAGGTGAGCCTCGCGCCCATTGCGAAGGGCCAGTCCGTCACGTTCAAATGGCGGGGCAAGCCTGTTTTTGTCCGCCGGCGTACGGCAGCAGAAATCTCTGAAGCTCGCGCTGTGCCGATGGATGACCTGATTGATCCAGAATTAGATGATGAGCGCGTCAAGGGCGGCAAGGACGAATGGCTCGTTCTGGTTGGCGTTTGCACCCATTTGGGCTGCATCCCGCTTGGCCAGAAGTCCGGTGACGCGAAAGGCGAATATGGCGGTTGGTTCTGCCCTTGCCATGGCTCGCACTATGATACGTCAGGACGCATTCGCAAAGGCCCGGCTCCACTGAACCTGCCGGTGCCGCCATACGAATTCCTGTCCGACACGCAAATTAAGATCGGCTAAGGCGGAAACAGATGAGCAATCCTGAATTCAGCAATCCGATCGTCAAGTGGGTAGACTACCGCCTGCCGATCTTCTCCATGATGCACCACGAGCTGCACGAATACCCGACACCGAAGAACCTGAATTATTTTTGGAACTTTGGCAGTCTCGCAGGCATCGTGCTGGGCATCATGATCGTTTCCGGCATCGTGCTGGCAATGAACTATACAGCCCATATCGATTATGCCTTCGATTCCGTTGAGCGCATAATGCGCGACGTGAACTTCGGTTGGCTGATCCGCTATATCCATATGAATGGCGCGTCGTTCTTTTTCATCATAGTCTATATCCATATGTTCCGTGGTCTCTACTACGGCTCATACAAAGCGCCGCGCGAGATCCTGTGGATTCTGGGCGTTGTCATCATGCTGCTGATGATGGCTACCGCGTTCATGGGCTACGTACTGCCATGGGGCCAAATGAGCTTCTGGGGTGCGACCGTTATCACCAACCTGTTCTCGGCCCTGCCGATCATTGGTGAGTACATTGTGACATGGCTATGGGGTGGCTTCGGTGTCGATAACCCGACGCTAACCCGGTTCTTCTCCTTGCATTACCTGCTACCGTTCGCGATTGCCGGCGTCGTGATCTTGCATTTGGCAGCCTTGCATCAGCATGGCTCCAACAATCCGCTGGGTATCGACATCAAGAAGAAGGGCGACACCATCCCCTTCCACCCCTACTACACAATTAAGGATCTGTTCGGTCTCGGCGTATTCCTGACAATCTTTGTCGCGGTTATCGCTTATGCGCCGAACTATATGGGGCACCCGGATAACTATATTCCTGCCAACCCGCTGGTAACGCCGTCGCACATCGTACCGGAATGGTACTTCCTGCCGTTCTACGCAATTCTACGGGCCGTACCTGATAAGTTATTTGGTGTGCTTGCCATGTTCGCAGCCATTGCGGTGCTGTTCGTACTGCCATGGCTTGATCGGTCGCCGATCCGCTCCGCCAAATTCCGCCCAGTCTATTTCATCTTCTTCTGGTTGTTTCTGGCAGATTGCATTTTGCTGGGGTATTGCGGCGCGATGCCGGCTGAACCGCCATGGGTGCTGATCTCCCAGCTTGCGACAGCCTACTATTTCGCGCACTTCCTAGTGATCCTGCCGATACTGGGCCTATATGAAAGACCCGTGGATCTGCCTCTGAGTATATCCGGGGGCTCAACAGCCGATGACGCGCCCGCTGCGCAAGCCGCAGAGTAGGAGCAACGGATATGGGCACTCAAAGTCGCATCCAATTCCTGCTTGCAGTTCCGGCGCTTGTCGTTAAGCGCACGGTTCAAGCCGGTGCAGCGCTCCTAATCGGCACGAGCATCGCGCTTGCAGCTGGCGGAGGTGAGCCAACGGTGTGCACGCCAAAAGATGTGCCACATAATGACCGCCACTGGGGCTTCCAGGGCGTCTTTGGCCACTATGATAAGAAAGCTGCATTCCGTGGATTCGAAGTATTTCGGGGCACCTGCGCTGCATGCCACTCGTTGAAGTTTTTCACTTTCCGTAATCTGGCAGACTTAGACGTGCCAGAAGACGCGATCAAAGGCATCGCCGCCGAATATGAAGTCATGGCTGAGCCTAACGACGACGGCGAAGTCCTTCCACGCACAGCGATCCCTTCGGACTACTTCCCATCCCCATTCGCGAATGAAAAAGCTGCCGCCTCCGTCAACGGTGGCGCAGTGCCGCCTGATCTCAGCTTGATGGTCAAGGCGCGTGCGAGCTTTGAAAATCACGTGCCGAACATCCTGGACGGCTATATGGATGCGCCGGAAGGCTGTGAAGTTCCAGATGGTAAATACTATAACGCCCACTATCCAGGCTACGTTATCAGCATGGCGCCGCCGCTGGCTGATGATGCGATTGAATACAAAGACGGGACCAAGGCGACCAAGGAACAAATGATAAAGGACGTGAGCGAGTTTCTCGCCTACGTCGCAGAACCGAAGCTTGAAGAACGCAAGAGCATTGGCTTCAAGATCGTGATCTTCCTGCTGATCCTAACGGTCCTGCTGTATCTGACCAAGAAGCAGGTGTGGCGCAAACTGCATTGACCTGAAGCAGCCAAAACGGTTCAAGTGGGGCCGCGTCCTGACTAGGGACGCGGCACTTATTTTTTGGAGCGTACTGAGTTCATGATTGACCAGCCACATCTCGCCGAAACACCGGTTATCGCCGTAATAGGCGGCAGCGGTGTTTATGATATCGATGGCCTGGAAGACCGCCGCTGGATCACGGTGGAGAGCCCCTTCGGCACGCCATCAGACGACATCATGGAAGGCGTGCTGGACGGCCAGCGCGTGCTGTTTCTGCCGCGCCATGGTCGGGGCCACAAAACCAGCCCAACAGCCCTGAATTATCGTGCCAATATTGATGCGCTGAAGCGCTTGGGTGCCACTGAAATTCTTTCACTTTCCGCGGTCGGCTCCCTAAAGGAAGAACTGCCTCCGGGCCATTTTGTCCTGGTGGACCAGTTTATTGACTGCACCTTCGCCCGGGAGAAAAGCTTCTTCGGTCCAGGCTGCGTCGCCCATGTTTCAATGGCGGAACCTGTTTGCTCCCGCCTCGGCGATGCACTGGCGGCGGCTGCCAAAGCGACAGACATCGCCTTCACACGGGGTGGAATTTACTTGGCGATGGAAGGCCCACAATTCTCCACCCGCGCTGAATCGAATTTGTATCGCAGCTGGGATTGCAGCGTGATCGGCATGACCAATATGCCTGAAGCGAAGTTGGCCCGTGAGGCTGAGCTTTGCTATGCCACCGTCGCGATGGTGACGGATTTTGATTGCTGGCATGAAGACCACGACGCGGTCACCGTAGAGGCCGTGATCCGCGTGTTGCAGGAAAATGCGGCCAAGGCGCGGGACATCGTACGCCGAACTGTGCCGATGCTCGCCGGGCGGCAAGAGCTATGCCATGCGGGGTGCCACAACGCCCTCGACGTTGCAGTCATCACGGCCCCCGACGCCCGCGATCCTGCCACTGTGGCAAAGCTTGACGCCGTTGCTGGGCGGGTGCTCTGATGCGTATCGAAGGACAGCCCTACCGTTCAATTTGGCGCGATATGGCGGGCACGGTGAAGATCATTGACCAAACGTTGCTACCGCACGGGTTTTGCGTCATTCCACTGTCAGACATGCCCGCCGCCGCACATGCCATCAAAGCAATGCAGGTGCGTGGCGCGCCTTTGATCGGTGCCACAGCTGCTTACGGCCTGGCTATTGCTATGGCGGCAGATGCCAGTGATGCCAGCCTCGTCAACGCTTTCAACACGTTGAGCGCGACGCGCCCGACGGCAATCAACCTGCGCTGGGCTTTGGATCGTGTGTCCACTGTACTACGCCCACTGCCAGAAGAAGCCCGCGCCGCCGCCGCAATGGCCGAGGCAGACGCCATTGCGGAAGAAGACATCGCGATCAATGCGGCCATAGGCGGCTATGGCCTGGCGGTCATTCAAGCCATTGCGGACACCAAACCACCCGGTGCCGCCATCAACATCTTGACCCACTGTAATGCCGGATGGATCGCGACCGTGGACTGGGGCACAGCCTTGGCCCCCATCTACAAAGCTCATGATGCTGGCATTCCTGTGCATGTCTGGGTGGACGAAACCCGCCCCCGTAACCAAGGCGCTGCGCTGACTGCCTGGGAGCTTGGCGCACACGGCGTCCCCCATCATGTGATCGTCGACAATGCTGGGGGGCATCTAATGCAAAATGGCCTTGTTGATCTTTGCATCACTGGAACGGACCGCACGACAGCGAACGGTGATGTTTGCAACAAGATCGGCACATATCTGAAGGCGCTTGCCGCCCAGGATAATGACGTGCCGTTTTATGTTGCCTTGCCGACCCCCACCATCGACTGGACCATCCATGAGGGCATTGCCGAGGTTCCGATCGAGCAGCGCGCACCAGACGAAGTAACGCATATCAACGGCGTTACTGATTCTGGCAGGCAAGCACGGGTCCGCATCACTCCAGCGGCCAGCCCGGCCCGGAATGATGCGTTTGACGTAACGCCCGCCCGCCTCGTCACCGGCCTCATCACAGAACGCGGCGTTGTCGAAGCCAGCGCCCATGGCTTAGCCAAGCTTCGCCCCCTAGCTGAATGAACAGTAGACTCCCAATGCCCAGCGCTAGTGCACGGCTGAAAGCTCTGAACCTAGATCTGCCGCCCCTGCCCGCCCCCATCGGCAATTACGGCGCTTTCCGGATCGGCGGGGATACGCTCTATACCTCCGGCGTTGGGCCGCGCCACAACGATGGGCGCATTGAAACCGGGCAGGTTGGCGGCGATGTCAGCACTGCCGATGCAGCCGGTCACGCGCGTCTTTGTGGTCTCAACCTGCTTTCCATCATGCAGCATGCTTTGGATGGTGACTTAGATCGCGTCGCTGGAGTTCTAAAAGTCTTTGGCATGGTCAACGCTGTCCTAGACTTCATGGAGCACCCCAAAGTTATTGATGGCTGCACAGACCTTTTTGTCGATGTATTCGGCGATGCTGGCCGCCCCGCCCGCTCTGCCGTCGGCATGGGTAGCCTGCCCCGCAGCATTACCGTTGAGATCGAAGCGATTGTGCTGATCAAGCGGTAAGCGCCCGCGTGACACGCGTATGATCTAACGGCATGCTATCCGGCCATGTTGAACCCTGCAGCCGGATAGCCTGACCCATGACCAAAAAAACACCTGAAGACCTTCGCAGCCATCGCTGGTTTGGCGTTGATACCATGCGCGCCTTCGGCCATCGTAGCCGCACCATGGAAATGGGCATTTCGCGAGAAGATTTTGCGGGCAAGCCGGTCATCGGCATTATTAATACCTGGGCCGATAGCAATACGTGCCACAGCCACATGCGCCAGCGGGCCAAAGAAGTAAAACGCGGCGTGTGGCAGGCTGGCGGCTACCCAATGGAAATGCCCGCCATGTCCGTCGGCGAACAGATGACGAAGCCAACCTCCATGATGTATCGGAACTTCCTGGCGATGGAGACGGAGGAGCTGCTGCGCTCCCAGCCCATCGACGGTGTTGTGCTGATGGGCGGCTGCGATAAGACTACCCCAGCCTTGCTGATGGGTGCCATCTCCATGGATTTGCCCGCGATCTATGTGCCTGCTGGGCCAATGCTGCGCGGGAACTGGCGCGGAAAGACGCTTGGGTCCGGCACCGACGTATTCAAATACTGGGCGGAACGCCGCGCGGGCAACGTGACAGACGAGCAATGGGGTGAGCTGGAAGAGGGCATGGCCCGCTCTGCCGGAACATGTATGACAATGGGCACGGCCTCCACCATGACCTCGATTGCCGAAGTGCTTGGCTTCTCGCTGCCGGGCGCATCCTCTATTCCCGCCGTGGATTCCACCCATCAGATGATGGCGAGCCGGTCTGGGCGCAGGATCGTTGATATGGTCTGGGAGGAGATCAAGCCTTCGGATATTCTGTCAGAAGCCGCATTCGATGATGCGATTACAGCGGATATGGCCCTTGGCGGCTCCACCAACGCTATTATCCACCTAACGGCCATGGCTGGCAGGGCTGGCATCAAGCTGGACTTGGCGCGCTTCGATGAAATCTCCAAAACCACGCCGATGCTGCTGAACTTGAAGCCATCGGGCATCTATCTGATGGAGGATTTCTATTATGCAGGCGGCCTCCGCGCGCTGCTGAAGCAGATTGATGATCTCCTGAACCTAGACCGCGTGGTCTGCAATGGACGCACGCTTGGTGAAAACATTGAGACGGCGGAGGTCTACAATAATGAGGTTATTTTCAGCCGCGACAAACCGCTATCACCAACCGGCGGAACGGCCGCACTGTCCGGCAATCTCGCGCCCACTGGCGCGATCATAAAGCCGACAGCGGCAGAAGAGCGGCTGCTGCAGCACACCGGCATAGCAGTCGTGTTTGAAAACGTGGACGATATGTATACCCGCATTGATGATCCTGATCTGGATGTGACCGCCGATAGCGTTCTGGTGCTAAAGAATGCCGGCCCCAAAGGTGCCCCTGGCATGCCAGAATGGGGCCAATTACCAATTCCGCAGAAGCTCCTAAAGCAGGGCGTGCGCGATATGGTGCGCATCTCTGATTGTCGGATGAGCGGCACGAGCTATGGTGCCTGCGTCCTGCATGTCACACCTGAAGCCGCAATCGGCGGGCCTCTGGCCTTTGTGCAATCCGGCGACGAGATCACGCTGGATGTTGCAGGCCGGAAACTTGAACTGCATGTGAATGAAGCTACGCTGGCCAAGCGAAAAGAATCCTGGGCGCCGCCTGAAAACCCATATCCTCGTGGTTATGGCGCACTTTTCATGCAGCACGTAACCCAGGCCGACCAAGGGTGTGACTTCGACTTCCTCCACGCTGGAGCGCCGACACCGGAGCCGAAGATTTTTTAGGCGTAATACCACCTACGGCACAAAAATGGCGCTCTTAGCCATAAAGACTAGCCTCAGGCAATAAAAACCGCTGGAGCGACCCCGACGCCGATACCAAACCTGTTGCTGCCAAACAGTCCACAAATGCCGAGATTGCGCAGTTCGTGCCTAACCAAAGACGCCTTTGATCGGCTCCATCAGCCGCCTCGGCCTCATACACGGCACCCGTGGCAAGCATTGCGGTGGTCCTAGTAAAGCGCGGAAACGCAAATGCTTTGCGACAGATTCGGAAGTGCGCGCTTTCGCTTATGCCATACCGCGCAGGATGGCATCACAATCGCCCGGATCGCCCTGCCGCTGGCGGCTGCCGCGCAGGCCATCCGCGATGGCGGCGCATCGCCCGACTACTATCTGTTCAAGGGCGCAGTCTCCACCCGAGACGGTGACGCCCGGCAGCTTTCAAATTTGATGCTGACAGATTAAGCCGGAAAGCAGCACTCAGCTCCCTATCGCCATAAATCAAAAGGCCATTGGCATCTTCTGGACATCACCAAAAAAAGCAGCCCGTGATATCTTGATCGAGCGCGCCGTCGAAGCCTTGAAAAACGGCTATGAAGGCATCTTTATGGACTGCGCATTCTTCTGGAATATGCCGAACGGCCATGTTGGCAGCGACAACGCAGATGCCGCGATTTCCCACAATCATGCCCGGCATATCTTGCTTCGGGCTATGAAAGCCGCAATGTCTGTCCTAAACCCCCACGCACGCCCTGGATTGCTGGCGAATCGGTACATGGAATACATGCATTACGCCGATTATGTAGTGCGCGAAGGCACATCAATCCGCTAGGATAACATGCCTACAGCACCACCTCTCCGCTCTGTCAGATACGATCCGAGAGGTAAGGCACAGAAGGGTTGGCAGGCCCGCGACGGTCGCTTGGCTACTACCCCGGTATTCGTCGCCTGCAAAGGGCCAAGCCCAGTTTTGGTGCAGTCTTGCCGGCAGAATATCGATGCGCCCCATGACTGCTTCTATTATGACAATAGTGATTGGGATATCCACAACAGTAAAATCGCTGGCGGCCTGCTTGACGCCACCTCCCGCAAGGGCGGCGGTTTCGTAAAGCCGACAGGACGCAACATGCCTCTGATCGGCGTCGGCGTTTCCCAGATCAAGTTTGAGGAGCAAGCAGCGCGCGTTTGGTTGTCCAATGCGACACCTCTGCTGCGCGCAAAGAATTGGCGGGCACTCAGAGAAGTCAGTCACACATACCAACTGGCCGCAAATGAGACCTTTATCCCGGCTGAGGTCGACGGCCCCGGCGGCTGGTGTTGGGCAGCTGGAGGGTTTGCCTATCTGAACCAGGACGCCTACATCGCCGGTGATTTGTACATAAACGCCCCACCATTGGTCCCAGCCACGGGGGCTGTTCGACTCCAAATCGCTGGCGCGCCAAGGCTTGAAGCTGCTGAGGAAACGCGATGGGGCGTAAAAAATGCGCCGAGCGATACACAAATGACCGTATGGATCTAAACGCCACAAGGGGCAAATTTCCGGCTGAAAGATTTGGCAGGTCGGCGAATTCACAGTCGTAGAGACTGAAGCTGCTGACACTGTCATTCTGACCATCAGTGGGCTGTAGGCGCGCGCCGGATGGGTATGCTAAACGTCGCAATATCTTTTTCATAACGCAAGGTAGCTGCCAATGAGTGCCGCCCCGGTCGACCCCAAACTGCTGGACCTCCTCGTCTGCCCTGTGACCAAGGAAACGCTGGAATACGACGCTGCCGCGCAAGAGTTG
Organism: Alphaproteobacteria bacterium; assembly: GCA_965660545.1. GTDB lineage: Bacteria > Pseudomonadota > Alphaproteobacteria > Bin95 > Bin95 > VMCJ01. The sequence continues at coordinate 50,309 of CBFIAF010000025.1, forward strand.
ATCAGCCGTGGGGCTGGCTTGGCCTATCCGATTTTAGACGGCATTCCCGTTATGCTGCCAGAAGACGCTCGCAAGCTTGATGACGCGCCGGGGGCAAACTGAGCCATGACGCGCAGCATGCAGGAAATAGATGCGGCACCGGCCCCGCAGCCAATCGAAATCCGCCTATCGCAAGACAAGCGTTCGCTAACGATCGCGTTCGATGATGGCTCGAAATATTTTTTGGCGGCAGAGATTCTGCGCGTTGAAAGCCCATCGGCGGAAGTGATGGGACACGGCCCCGGCCAAAAGCAGATTGTGCCGGGCAAACGCAATGTGAAAATTTTGACCATAGCGCCAAACGGCAATTACGCGATCCGGCTTGGCTTTGATGATGGCCACGGCACTGGCATTTTCTCCTGGCGCTATCTCCGATTTGTTGGCGAGAACCAGGACGGTTTGATGGCGGACTATCTGGATGCCCTAGATGAAAAAGGCCTGAACCGCGATCAATAGAAGCCAGAGAGAGCAGAGGATTATCCGACCGCCCTCTCCGCCATTTAGGCTCTTCTATTCGTGCACGATCGGGTTGGTCAGAACGCCAACTTGCTCGACTTCGACATCCACCGAATCACCATCAACCAGGAAACGCGGCGGCTTGCGCGCATAGCCAACGCCTTCTGGTGTGCCGGTCGCGATGATATCACCAGCATGCAGCGTCATGACTTCGGTGAGGTGATAGATCATCTTCGCGACCGGGAAGAGCAGATCACGCGTATTGGCATTCTGCATGACTTCGCCAGATACAGTCGTCGTCAGCTGCAGTTCCATAGCACCGGGGGAGACTTCGTCCGCTGTCACGATATCGGGGCCGAACCCGCCAGTGCCATCAAAGTTCTTGCCCATCGTCCACTGGCTGGCTTTCCGCTGGTAGTCGCGCAAGCTGCCATCGTTGAAGAGCGACCAGCCATAAACCATCGAAAGCGCATCGGCTTCTGAAACGTGACGGCCCGTTTTGCCAACAACCAACACCAGCTCACCTTCGAAGTCGAACTTATCAGATGCATGCGGCAGCACTAGCGGTTCACCATGAGCGACCAGCGACGAAGGAAAGCGCACGAAGACTTCTGGGTATGTCGGCGGCGCGGCACCGCCTTCAGCAGCGTGGGCGGCGTAATTGCGGCCAATGCACAGAATTTTGCCGGGATTTGGGATCGGCGGCAGCAATTTGATATCTGCCAGCGGCTTGCCAATACTGCCTTCAGCGGCCTTGGCCAACGCGGCTTTGGCGGCACCGCCACCCTTAATGACGCCAATCATGTCGCCACCGAACGCAGCCGCGGCCGCAGAGACATCAATGACGGCATCGCCTTGGCGTACGCCGATTTTCTCGGCCCCACCATCCTGGAAAGTTACGAAACGCATGGGAACTCCCCCTCAAAGATTAGATCGCTCAGAAGATCCGCACTTTCGCGTAGGTCACTTAAAAAGGCGAGAGGGGGATCGTCGTAGGATGCTTAGAAAATCTGCTCGGAAGCATCTTCATGAGGAATCGCCCAAGTCTCCTCCGCACCGCGCGCGGCCCACCAGGAAACATCAAGATGCGCCAGCACCGCCTTCACATAGTCCTCAGAGGTATCGCTGAGTGGCAATCCATAAGTTCGGCAACGGCTGACAGCGGGTGCGAAGAAGCAATCCGCTAAGCTCCAATCACCAAAGAGATAAGGCCCGCCAGCACCAAATTTTGCGCGCGCAATGCTCCACGCCGCATCAAGGCGCGCCACATCTCGGGCAACATCATCGGGCATCGGAATTGGGTCAACCCTGCCACGCATATCCATCGGGCACCGATTGCGTATGCCCACATATGAGGAATGCATTTCAGCAGCCATGCTGCGCGCCATCGCGCGGGCCGCCTGGTCTTTCGGCCACATCGCTACATCTGGGTTTAATTCCGCCAGATATTCCGAGATCGCCAAACTGTCCCAAACAACAATATCGTTGTGAAACAAGCATGGTACCCGCTGGTTTGGACTGACGGCAGCAATATTCTTGGCAGTATCAGTCAGATCGAGCGGAATAATGTGCTCGTCGAAATCGATCCCGGCAAGGCGGCAGGCCAGCCAGCCGCGCAACGACCAGCTGGAGTAATTGCGATTGCCGATATGCAGCAGAAATTCAGCCATGTATACAGCCCTGCCAGAATAGACGCCCAGCCTCAACCGCCACATAGGAACGCGTCAGGCCAACATCAGCAAGCATGCGATCATCTGCGCGCTCCATCAAGGCGCGGAGTTCGGCGCGGTTGCGAAGGCGGGTTTTCTAAGCCCAAAGCGCGCTGACAACCTTCTGCCCAATACGTACACCCGAACGCTTAGCCGTGACCTGCTTTGCGGCGGCTGGTTTTGCAGGTGAAGATAATCCACGGAACGAAAGCACAATAGACATTAGAAGCGCCTCCTTAAGGCTGATTGAGCTTGCCAAGTGGGGGCCCTGCTTGGAGATGTTGTTTAACATTAGATATTATCCATAAATAACGATATGAGACCTCTGCATAAGCCCCCATTCTAAGCGGGGCTCTACTGGCTACTTTGCTTCAGGCTGCAATGAGACGTTTGC
>CBFIAF010000026.1:0-8075 GCA_965660545.1 Alphaproteobacteria bacterium
GACAGACCAGATGCAACCGACCAAACGCCGACCACGTCTCCCCTCTCAAACTTCTTATTCTCTATGTCCAAAAACGATGTCGCGGAGGTTTTAAACCGCCCGCGACAGAACTACCAATATATTTAGCTTAGAAATTTCTGCAAGTCTTTTTTGCAGTGCAGCGCAATTATTTTCACCAACGTTAGCAGGATTGCTGCCAGCCCCGTGCGCACAAGTGCCCAAGTTTGGCAGGTTCCCCGGCTTTTTCAGCGTTTACATAGGGGTAACGCCGCCATCGATTGTGATGTTCTTGCCCGTAATATAGGCAGAGCCGGGTGCCATGAGGAAGCAGCATGTAGGCGCAACCTCCTCGGCATCGGCATAACGGCCCAAGGGAATCCGCGCTTTGGTTTGCGCTGCAAACTTCGGCCCGCGAATCACTTCCGTCATAGGCGTAGCGACGGTACCGAAGGCCACAGAATTTACAGAAACGCCATAGCGCGCCCATTCTTTGGCGGCACTCATGGTCATGCCCAGCACGCCTGCCTTAGCGGCACCGTAGTTAATCTGGCCGATGGTGCCCGCCGTGCCTGCAATCGAAGACACGTTGACGATCTGGCCATTACATATGCCAGCTTCTGGCGATTCAGCCCGAGCCTTCATGTGGCGGCCAACTGCCTGAAGCGTCAGATACACGCCGGTCAAGTTGACCTCGATCACCTGATCCCAGGTTTCACGTTCCATTTTGTGGATCATTGCAGCGCGCACAATGCCGGCATTGTTGAAGAGACCGTCACAGCCCCCCCATTCCTGGGTCATTGCTTCGATGGCCGCTTCTGTCTGGCCCTGATCTGTTACTGAGCCAGTGAATGTCATGACGCTATCACCGAGCTCGTCGCCCAGTGTTTTCAGGCCATCGCCATTGAGATCGATGGCGGCGACGCGTCCACCCATCTGCACTGCAAGCTGCGTCACCGCGCGGCCAATACCTTGCGCTGCACCAGTTACGATAATGCGGCGATCTTCCATGCTGTATGGATTCTGCATTGTTCTGTTCCTCTTCTCTATGATTTTGGATATTGCTAAAAGGATAGTGGCGCAACGCCTTGTCGAGCGCCAGAGGCGGGCGCTAGCATAGGGATACATATTCTTAAGCGAGGTTCCGCTATGCCGTTAGACCGTCCGATTTTCGAGTCCGAGCATGAGCTCTTCCGCGAAACCTGCCGTCGCTTTATCGAAAAAGAAGTGACGCCATTCCACGCACAGTGGGAAAAAGACGGTCAGGTTCCCAGGGAAGTTTGGCTAAAGGCCGGCGAGGCTGGGCTGCTGCTCCCCACTACATCTGATACATATGGCGGTTCTGGCGGTGATTTCCGGTTTGGTGCTGTGTTGACGGAAGAAGTTGGCTATTCAAGCGCGTCCGGCCTCGGCATTCCACTGCATAACGACATCATTGCTCCCTACATTGAGAATTATGGCTCGGAGGAGGTGAAGCAAAAGTGGCTTCCACGCATGGCCTGTGGCGAATCCATTGGCGCGATTTGCATGACGGAGCCAGGGACTGGGTCTGACTTGCAGGGCATCATGACGACCGCGGAGAAAGACGGTGACGATTATATTATCAACGGCCAGAAGACGTTCATTACAAACGGCCAAAATGCCGACATTTTGATCGTCATCGCCAAGACCGACCCGTCCAAAGGTGCTAAAGGCACATCGTTGATCCTGGTGGAAGGCGACCGAGCGGGCTTCAAGCGGGGCCGTAACCTCGATAAAATCGGCTTGAAAGCCCAGGATACATCTGAGCTATTTTTCGAGGATGTGCGCGTACCGCAAGGCAATTTGCTTGGTGAAGAGAACCAAGGCTTCCGGTATCTGATGGAGCAATTGCCCCGTGAACGCCTACTTTCAGCCCTCCGGGCGATTGCGACCGTCGAAGCCGCTCTTGAATGGACGGTGGGGTACACAAAGGAGCGTAAGGCTTTTGGCCAGGCGATCTTTGATTTCCAGAATACAAAGTTCAAGCTGGCTGAAGTCCGCGCGAATGCGGTTGTCGGCCGGGCATTCATCGACCGCTGCATCCAGATGCAGGTCGATGGGACGCTGGACCTTGAAACGGCGGCCATTGCTAAGCTCTGGGCATCAGAAGTACAGAGTAAGGCAGTGGATGAATGCCTGCAGTTGTTCGGCGGCTATGGCTACATGTGGGAATACCCGATTGCCCGGCTTTATGCAGACGCGCGTATCAACCGCATCTATGCCGGGTCGTCAGAAGTAATGAAGCTGATTATATCACGGCATCTGTAAAGCGCACCGGCTCTGATCCGCTTCAGAAAGTTTGGTCCCAATGGCGCCGTTAACGGCTGCGATTATTGCGATGCTGATTCAGCAGTCGCTGATGACCATGTCGACGTCTGCAATCCCAAACCTCTGGAATTATATCGGCCAAGACTTCGGCTTAGGCGATGGCATGATCGCCGTCTATTCGCTTATGGTTTATGGGATAGGATTCTTTGCCTCCAGTGCTGCAGGCAGCACAATTATTAAGGTTGGCCCGCTACGGGCGAGCCAGGTCTGCCTGATCGGCGCTGCGTGGGGCACGTTGATTTTCAGCTTCGGCGTTATCTGGTTAATTGTGCCAGTCGCGTTGATGCTTGGCATCGGCATGGGCCCCTCGACCCCTGCCAGCTCACAGATTTTAGCACGATTTTCGACGCCGCGACGGGCACCGCTTGTATTCTCAATCAAGCAGACGGGCGTTCCGATAGGTGGAGCGTTGGCTGGGTTTGTCTTGGTGCCAATTGCTGAGTATGTCTCCTGGCAAGCAGCTTTGCTGCTTTGCGGATTCGCAGCATGGACAGCTGCAATCTGGATGCAGCGTTTCCGTGGCCGCTTTGACGACGAACGCGACCATAATCGCCGTATATCTGTCAGTGATGTTTGTACGTCCTTTCGAGCGGCGACCGCGACGCCAGCGCTAAGAAATCTCGCGTTTGCTGGCATGGCGTATTCCGGGCTTCAAGTTAGCTTCATGTACTATTTTATCACATATTCTGTTTCGGAGATGGAATTGACCGAAATCGCCGCCGGGCAGATTTACGGGATATCCATGGGGCTTGCGATTGTAGGCCGGATATTCTGGGGCTGGCTGGCTGGCGGCGTATTTTCGTCGCGCGCGCTATTGGTGTTTCTTTCATTCAGTATGTTCGCCGCTGCGGCCGCCCTTGGCTTAGCGACACCAGAATGGGGCGTAATGGGACTTGGTGCTACGGCCATCGCTTTTGGCGCCACCGGGGTGTCGTGGAATGGCGTGCACCTGGCGGAGGTTGCGCGTCATGCGCCAGCGGGGCAGGTCGCGGTCGTGATGGGCGGCGTGATTTCTTTTTGTTTTCTCGGGCTGATTGCACTTCCAGCATTGCTCGGATTTGTTTTTGTAACCCTTAATCTCTTTGGTATTGGCTTCATCGTTGTCGCGTTGCCATCTCTATTTTGCGGATTTTTGTTCATGTGGCCCGACCGGCGGCCAAACCCATGACCGCTGCGCTTTACATCGTCATTGTCGCGATGCTGTTTCAGCAAGCGATGAGCTATATGGCAGCGCAAGTGTTGCCCAGCGCCGCCCCGCAAGTTGGCGAAGCGCTTGGGCTCGCCGCAGATTTGGTACTGTATCACACTGCATTGTTCTACGCTGTCTCCGGCATTTTCCAGAGCGAGCGTTGGCGGGCTGATTATCCGCTGGGGCGCTATACGGGCCAGCCAAATTTCGCTGATCACGCTGGGCGCTGGGCTCATGCTAAGCATGGTTGGTGAGGTCTGGGCGTTCACCATCGCCGCGATCATTATGGGCTTCGGGAATTCATTCTCGACGCCCGCAAGCTCGCACCTCCTCGCCCATCACAGCCCCGAAAAATTTGCGCCGCTCATCTTTTCCATAAAGCAAACGGGCGTTCCCGTGGGCGGCTTGATTGCAGTTGTGATGGTCCAGGTTCTTGTTGATGACGACAATGTTGCGACCTGGCCCGATGCGTTCCTGGCGACAGGCCTGATTTGCCTGGCGCTTCTGGTGATTTTGCAGCCAATGCGACGGCAGTTCGACGCCACCAGGAATCCCGGATACTCCGTACGCTTCAGCGATGGTATTCGCAATATCCGCACTGCCTCAGGCGACTCGAACCTGCGCAATCTCTGCTTGGGTATGTTCGCGTTTGTGGGCCTTCAGGGATTGTTCAATTCGATCTTTTCCACATTCGCCCAGCTAAATCTGGGCATGGAAAAGCAGACAGCGCTCGAAATTTTGGTGGTCGTGAATATCACCGCCGCACTTGCGCGCATTCTTTGGGGGTGGGTCGGATCGGCGGTCGCGCCGTCACGGGTTGTTCTGTCCATTTTGGCCTTCATCATGGCGGCTGCCACGATTGCACTCGGCGCATCGACAGTGGCTGTGCCGGTTTGGTTGATTGCGACAGCCGCCTTGGCGTTCGGCGCATCAGCGCTTTCCTGGCACGGCTTGTTATTGTCTGAAGTTGCTCGGACGGCACCCGCTGGGCAGGTTGGGCCGGTTACAGGTGGCGTCCTGTTTTTCGGTGCGCTTGGGATGCTTTCCTATCCGTTCGTAGCCAAACAGCTTTTGAATTTAGGCATCGGTTACGATGTGATTTTCTACGTAGCTTCAGTCCCCGCAATCCTAATGGGCTTTAAGCTGCTTTGGGTCAGTAAGGGTTCCGCAACCCCGATTCCTGAAGAGCCAAAGACCAAAACGATCGTGCATAGCAAGCCATACCGCAAATCCAAACACACTTATAAATCCCATGATGCAGCAGACGCAGAACTTTTATGGCCAGCACCACCTCTCTCACCGGCAAACGCCAACTGGCGAAGGTTGCGCGGCAAGCGGCGGCGGTAGATAATCAAGCGAGTCAACTTCGCTGCAGATTTAGCTGATGAAATTCCTCATCGAATATTGCGGCGCTTGAAACTACAAACCGAGAGCCCGCCCTGCGCGGGAGGTTCTAAAAGGATTAGCGCCCGATACTGAGGTCGAGAGTATCCGAGGCGGCGGGGATGTGTTCGAAATTGAGCGAGACGACGCACTCGTGTTTTCAAAAAAGGCACAAGGCACTCGGACGCTTCCCCGAGGAAAGCGAAATCAAGGCGCTGCTTGGCTAATTGGCATTCGTGTTGCAGGCGCTTGCGAACGCATGCAGGAACCGTCCATAGTTCAGTCCGCACTGTTGCAATAACTGGGAGGAAACCATGACTGATAAAGTCACCATGCCGGTGGAAGCGACGCATATCATGATGTTTGCGCGCTCCGTCAATGACGACAACCAAGTCTACTACGATGCGGATCATGCTGCGAAAACCGAAGTCGGCCACATTCTGCCGCCGCCTACGTTCTATCGCTCGGTCGCACAGTTTGATCACAATTACTTCCTGCGGCCCAAGGTTGGTGAAAAGTGGTTTGGGTCTGCCAAAGGCCCATCTGGCATTGATGAAAAGCCCGCCTCATCCGGCGGTCTGCACGCGGAGCAGCACTTTGAATATCATCACCCGGTAAAACCTGGCGATGTTCTGACGGTTACGACCCGTGACGGTGAGAAATGGGAAAAAGTCAGCGCGCGTGCTGGCAAGCTCATGTTCTCGGAAACCATTCAGGATTATCACAATCAGGACGGCCTGCTTGTCGTCACGTCCCGGTCTGTCGGCGTGAAGACAGAGCGTCCGGTCGATCAGGGTTAAGGGAGAAGAGCAATGGCGTTATCCGCATCGAATCTCAAAGTTGGCGACACCCACGAAGAAGTCGTCGCTGAAAACCTCTCTCGCGGTCTGCTGGTTATGTATGCCGGTACATCGGGCGACTACAATCCGCTCCACACGGACGAGGTCTACACCAAGGAAGTTGCTGGTTATCCAAGCGTCTTCGCCCACGGCATGCTGACCATGGGCCTGACCGGCAAAATGCTGACCAATTATGTTGGCGATGGGCGGCTTAAGAAATATGGCGTTCGCTTCACCAACCAAGTGTGGCCAGGCGATACGCTGACATCGAAAGCAACCGTCGTCGAAATTCGCGATGGCGAGTGCGATATCGAAGTCGCAACGACCAACCAAGATGGCAAAACCGTCGTCATGGGCAATGCAACAGCGCGCGTCGACTGAGATCGCACCTGCTGCATGATTGACTGATCCCTGTCCCCTCCCTGCGCTGGCGCGCGGAGGGGATAGATTTTTCTACGCTAATCCTTTGGAATTTCCCCCATGTCGCAAATTCGCCTTGGCAACCTGACGATTGACCGCGTTGTTGAGGGCGAGGGTAAAGCCTTCTTCCCTGGTTACATCTTCCCAGATGCAGACGATGCGGGCGTAGCCGCTGAAAAACACTGGATGGTGCCAAACTTCCTGGACACGGACACCGGGCGGCTACTCCAAGGCAACGCCACGTTCGTCGTGCGCCGCCCTGGCATGGTGCTGCTGGTTGATACCTGTGTCGGCAATGACAAGAACCGCCCTTCCTCTAAAACCTGGCACAAGCTGAATACCGATTGGATGGACCAACTGGCCGCCCTTGGCGTGCAGCCGGGCGACGTGACCCACGTGTTCAACACGCACCTGCATGTCGATCACTGCGGCTGGAATACGCGGCTAGACGGCGACCAGTGGGTCCCGACATTCCCCAACGCAGAATACCTCTTCCCGAAAGACGAATTCGACTTCTGGGCCAACCCAGCCAATGACACAGTCACTGGCACCGGCGCTAATGACGGCTGCTATGCCGACAGCGTACTGCCGGTTTACGACGCGGGCCTTGCGACATTAATCGAAGCTGGCGGGCGCGGCGGTGATGGCGCGTTTTGGTTCGAATCCGCAGCTGGCCATGCACCAGGTCAACTCACGTTGCACATGAACGCTGGCACGGAACAGCTTGTCTTCACGGGCGACTTGTTCCATAGCCCTTTGCAGATCGCGCGGCCGGAATGGTCCAGCAAGTTCGACGTTGACCGCGGCAGTGCGGCAGACGTCCGCCGACAATTCATCGGCAAACACGGCGACGCTGACAGCATGATTCTCTCCGCCCACGTTTGTACGCCGAACGCGGGACGCATCGTGACGGAAAATGGTAAATCCATCTTCCGCCTGCTGAAGGACCTATGATGGAACTGTTTTGGACGCCCGCGTCACCTTTCACCCGCAAGGTCTCAGTCGCGGCACGGGAGCTTGGGCTTTGGGACGGGAGAAAAATCCACAAAACCACCTAGCCACATGATTGGGGTTACGCGACGGTGCCTTTAACGCCGGGATTGGCGGAAAAAAATCCCATCGCGCGCATTCCAACCTTGATCACAGATGATGGCGTACCACTGAGCTGCTCCACACTTTCATGCCAATATCTGGACAGTCTCTCCGGCGGCAAGCTGACGGCGCCAGATGCCTGGAAAATATGGTCGCTCTACGCCATCGCGGACGGCCTGATCGAGGCGCAGATTTTGATGCGAGCTGAGATGCTGCGCCCCACTGAGAACCGGATGGAAAGCTTCCTGCAAAAGCAGCGAGACCGGATCGACAGGTGCTTCGACGCTATAGAAGCCCGTGCTGATGAATTGCAATGTGGGGCAGAAAGCGGCCTGCCGAACCTCGCTGAAATCACAGTCGGCATTGCATGCGGCTACCAGGATTGGCGGGAATGGCTGCAAGGATACCGCGATGGTCGGCCTCACCTAGCGTACTGGTACACAGACTTCGCCAAACGTTCCTCCATGGCCGTTACTGAACCCGCAGAGACACCAGAACGCTAAAGATCAAGCGCCCAGTATTCACCAATAAGATCATGACAATAGCTGTGATGCGGCTCTGCCTTGATGAGCTCAAACCCGCTGATCTCATAAATCAGACGGGCCGCAATCAACACTGAATTCGTCCAGAGCGTCATCCGGCGATAGCCGGTTTGGCGCGCATGGGCGTTGGCTTCATTGACGAGTGCCCGCCCCAAGGCCCAAGCCGCGCATTTCTGGTTCCACATAGACCATGCGCAATTTGGCAATCTCAGCATCCTCGGCACCACGGTCGCCGAGGCGACGACGGCACCGTCGGATTCAGCG
>CBFIAF010000026.1:8082-50270 GCA_965660545.1 Alphaproteobacteria bacterium
TAGACCATGCGCAATTTGGCAATCTCAGCATCCTCGGCACCACGGTCGCCGAGGCGACGACGGCACCGTCGGATTCAGTGGCGTAAAGTACCGCATGGCGATGGGTAATCCACGCCATGTCACCAACGCGCGGATCCTGGAATGTGAACGTGGCAGGTGTTGGCATCGGATTACTCCAGTAATGAGAGAAAATGCCCGATCTCTTCCAGGTCAGACCGGCGTCGCACTATAAGTCCCCGCGCCTCCTCGTCCTCACCCCATTCCTCCAGCTGCCAGTTATCATCGATCTGGGCAGCGTCTGCGGCAATTGCTGGGGAAATTTCACCTTGAACCAACGCCAGTGCGATCACTGCAGACCCAGCGGCTTGGGACGCAACATGCGCTGCCGTCAAACGGAATGGATCAAGTACGGCAAAGGCATCGCGAATAGTCGCGATCGCTTTCTCAGGCTGATCGACTGGCATAATGCCTTCTGCCAGAACCAGCCGCACGCCATAGCGCTCCAGCAACCAGGCTAAAAGCGGGTCCCAGGCCTTTGCCTGACCCGCTACAAGCTTCGGTGGTGTGGACGCGCGGTAACACAGGAGATCCGTTTCGGCAAAACGGGTTACATCATCCACAAAACGCCGTGGGTCTTCAGCGATCCTATCCAGTGCCGCGTAGGAAAGTGCGGTCAGGGGCATTGCCGCCATATCAAGCGTTTCGCCTTGGGCGCTCCACTCTGCCGCAGAAGCCTCAGCCAGTTTAGCGCTAGGGAACGTCAGTTTTTGCCGCCCAGGCGTGCGCACGGGACGGCCATCCAGGCTGACTTCAAACCCACCTTTAACCGCACGCGCTTCTGCCGATTTATAGAACCGTTTCATGCAGTGCCGCCTAAGAAATCACGAACAGCGCCCGGCGCGTCCGCGTAATGATGGATAATCTTTGTAGCCCCATGTGCTTCCAAGTCCGACGGCGCGTGATAACCCCACGCAACACCCAGGCAATGTGCGCCTGCAGACCGTGCCATAGCCATGTCATACCCCGTATCGCCCAGCATCACAGTCGTCGCCGGAGACGCGCCAACTTCCAGCATCGCATCTTCCAGAATCTTAGGATGCGGCTTGCTGGGACCGTCATCTGCGGTTTTCAGCACTGCGAACCAGCCCAGAATTCCATGGGTCATCAGCGTTTTGCGAAGCCCGCGTCGCCCTTTCCCCGTTGCAACGCCAAGCGTAAATCCATCATCCCGGAGCGCCACAAGCGCCTCCAAAACGCCTTCATATAATGGCTCATCATAAGTCGGATCAGAGTCCTGCGCATGAAACGTGGTCCTGAAGGCTTGGACCAATTCGGCCAATTTTACCGCATCTGCATCTGGCGCCAGCTGTTGCAGCGCCTGCGGCAAGGCTAGGCCAACAATACGCCTGATAGGTTCATCCTCTGGCGGCACCATGCCAACGCCAGCCCAGGCACCACGCACGGCATCTATGATCCGTTTCTGACTGTCGACCAAGGTGCCATCACAATCAAATACGGCGAATGCGGTCATCGGAAATCCTCATCCAGCAATTGATCGCTCGCTTCACTGGGAACAAAACCAAACGTAATGAGCGCTTCCTGAAACGCGGCTGGCAGGTCTGCCTGAATTCGCAATCTGCCGCGCTCCGTCGGGTGCGGAATATCAAGCGCGCGGGCGTGCAACATCATGCCTTTTGGCAGGCCCATGCCGGGCAGTCGCGCATCCTCACCGCCATACTTGCCATCGCCCAAAATGGGATGGCCGATGGCCGCCATGTGTGCGCGGAGTTGATGTGTCCGGCCGGTTTGCGGCAGCAGCCCCAGGAAAGACGCTGCCTTACCTGCCTTCTCCAACGTTGCGTAAAACGTAATCGCCCGGTCACCTTCTGGATCATCCCAGACCATACGTTCATTACCGCGGCTACCGGCCTTCTTCAGCGCAAGGTCGATCTTGCCCCGCGCCGGGTCAGGCACCCCGGCCACCAACGCCCAATACAGCTTCTTCGCGGATCGGTCCCGGAACGACGCCGTTAGCTTCGCCGCAGATTTTTGCGTGCGCGCTAGCAGCAACACGCCGGACGTATCCCGGTCAAGCCTGTGGACCAGCCGTGGCCGCTCGCCATCCTCCGCCAATGCATCCAACATACCGTCCACGTGACGTGTCGTGCCGGTACCTCCCTGCGTCGCGAGGCCAGGCGGCTTGTCAATGACGACCGCAGAATCATCCTGGTAGATCACCACCGACTGGATCATGTCGGCATCCGAATCGGATACTTCTGTGCGCCTAGGTGCTGGCGGCGGTTTAGCGCGAAATGTCTGTGCATCACCAAGCGGCGGTACGCGGACAATCTGGCCCTCTTCCACCCGATCACCTGATTTGACGCGCTTACCATCCAGCCTGATCTGGCCAGAGCGCGCGAGCTTCTGCAAACGCCCATGGGTCAGGTCCGGATACCGGCGCTTGAACCATTTATCAATCCGCAGCCCGGCTTCCGCCGCACGCACCGCCAATTGCTGTACGCCGCTCATACCGCACCCCGCATTAATTTCAGTCCCAATACAAATCCGCCAAGCCCCGCCACAACAGAGCCCAGCACATAAAAAGCGGCCAGTGCCGCCTCACCCCGTTGCCAAAGCGTCAAGGCGTCCAGCGAGAATGAGGAGAACGTCGTGAAGCCACCAAGCAGGCCAACAGCCAGCAGCAACCGCGCATCCTGTGCGCGTCCGCTATCGCCCATCAGGCCGTGCGCCATAGCACAGGCGAATAGGCCCATAGCGAGCGAGCCAGCTACATTGCAAATCACCGTGCCCCATGGGAAATCTATCCCAAAGATGCGCGTTGAAGCGATCCCGACGCCATAGCGCAAACCTGCGCCAACGCTGCCGCCTATCATGACAAAAAGCAGGCCCTTCATTTACCTGCCCCCTCATCGACATCATTGTCGCACCCATCTTCCCGTTGCGCACGGACGCGTTCGAAGTAAGCCAACCGCTTGGCGGCCTCACGTTCGAAGCCACGTTCGACAGGCGCGTAATATTTGGCTCGAGGCATGCCATCTGGGAAGTAGTTCTGGCCAGAAAACGCTTCTTCCGCATCATGGTCATAAGCATACCCGGCACCATAGCCCAGGTCTTTCATAAGCTTGGTCGGCGCATTCAGAATGTGGGCTGGCGGCGTCAATGATCCAGTTTCCTTGGCGGCGCGCAACGCCTGACCATAGGCCTTGTATACCGCATTCGATTTCGGTGCGATGGCCAAATAGACAATCGCTTCTGCAATTGCCAACTCCCCTTCCGGCGAACCGATGCGTTCATAATGCTCCCAAGCACTCAGGGCCAGGGCAAGCGCCTGCGGATCAGCAAGACCCACATCCTCAGACGCAAACCGGGCGACGCGTCGGGCGATATATCGGGTGTCCTCACCACCAGAAATCATCCGGGCGAACCAATACAACGCGGCGTCAGGGTCCGACCCGCGCATAGATTTATGCAGAGCCGAGATCAGATTGTAATGTCCTTCCTGGGACTTATCGTAGATCTGTGCCCGTTTTTGCAAGATAGTGGCGAGACCTGCGGCGTCTAGCACCGGCTTTGGTGGCAGGCGGGCTAGCTCATCGACCAAATTCAGGAGATAACGACCATCGCCATCAGCCATGGCTTTCAGCGCCGCCCGGGCATCATCTTTCAGCGGCAGCGGATGGCCAGATTCATCTTCCGCGCGAGTAATGAGTGTTTCTAGCGCGGTATCATCCAGCCGCGACAGCACCAACACCTGGCAACGGGATAGCAGTGCCGAGTTCAGTTCAAACGATGGGTTTTCTGTGGTTGCACCGACAAGCACGACAGTGCCGTCTTCAACATAGGGCAGGAAGCCATCCTGCTGGGCGCGATTAAAGCGATGAACTTCGTCAACAAATAGCAGTGTGCCCTGCCCCAATACCCGGCGTTGTTTTGCCGCTTCAAAAGCTTTGCGCAAGTCCGCAACGCCAGAAAACACAGCCGATAGGGACTTGAACTCCAGATCAACCGCCCCCGCCAATAGCCTCGCAATTGTTGTCTTGCCGCAACCGGGCGGCCCCCAAAGGATGAGGCTGGCGAGACGTCGCTCACCAAGCATCCGCGCGAGTGGGCCTTCTTGACCAAGCACGCCTTCTTGGCCCACCACTTCCGCAAGCACGGTCGGTCGCAGGCGGTCCGCAAGCGGGCGCGACGTGGCCTGTTCAAGACCAGCGGCTTCAAAAAGGCTAGACATCAATCAGGGCCTTCATGCACGGCGGCGAGAGTAGACTGCGGTATATGCACAGCTTCTAGCTCACATTCAGCACATGCATTTTGTCACCGCGACGGACGACGAAGCGCCAGCGGCGGAGGCGTTTGCCTGCCACCTCCAGCAAATCCCGCACGGATGCAACAGACGCATCATTCACCTCGACGATCACATCACCTGGGCGCAACCCAAGGCGACGCGCAAAGCTGCGGCCTTTAACATCAAGCACGACAACGCCGTCGCCCTCTACATTTAGGCCGTATTCCTCCTTAACGGCGGGCGACAGATTGGCAACTTCAACGCCATCTAGCGGGCTACCTGTGTTCAGCGTTACCTGATCGCGCGGCACCGTTTCAGGCGGCGCTTCCAGACGAATGGATGCGGTGAAGGGCTTGCCCCGACGCCACAAATCAATCTCAGACTGATCGCCGATCTGCTTTGTAGAAATACGGAAGCGCAGCTCCACCGGATCGCGGATCATCCGACCATCAATGGCCAATACGACATCGCCTTGGCGGATGCCGGCACGGCCAAGCGGTCCTGCAAGGTCAACGGAATCAAGAAGTACGCCGCTTGGTGGGGACAACCCGATGGCGCGCGCCAGATCCGCCGTCATTTCCTGCCCCTGCGCGCCAAGCCATGGGCGGACAACACGGCCACCTGTGCGTGCGGCCTCAACCATGCGGCGGACAAGGCTGGAGGGGATTGCAAAACCAATGCCCATGCTGCCGCCGCTTCTGGAATAAATTGCCGTGTTCACGCCAATCACCCGGCCCTGCATATCGACCAGCGCGCCGCCGGAATTGCCTGGATTGATCGCCGCATCCGTTTGGATGAAAACGCCAAAATCTGTCAACCCAGGCCGTGACCTCGCGAGTGCCGAGACAATGCCGCTGGTGACCGTCTGGCCAACACCAAACGGATTACCAATCGCAAGCACCAGGTCACCAACTTCAATCCTTTCGGAAGGGCCTAACTCCGCCACTGGGAGACTCTGGCCATTCGGGTCTATCCGTAATACCGCGAGGTCGGAACGCTCATCTGCTTGCACGACTTCAGCCGCGAACTTTCGCCTGTCATTCAAGACAACACGGATTTCGTCTGCACCCTCAATGACATGCATATTGGTGACAACCATGCCCTCGCCAGAAACGATGACGCCAGAGCCAAGCGAAGATTCCGACCGCTCACGCGCGCCACCGGGGTAGCGATCTCCGAAAAACCGGCGAAAAAACGGGTCGTCAAATAAAGGGGAGGCCCGGCGTTCCCGCACCGTCGTTCGCGTGAAGATGTTCACGACAGCAGGTGCCACACGCTTTACCAGCGGAGAAAATGACAGCTGTATCTCAGCGTTCGATTGCGGCACGGCTCGCGATTGTGCATCCGCCTGTCCGATTGCTGTGACGGCCAGGAGAGCTGTCAGCGCCCATGCACTCAGTTTGATCCAATGTTTCATGAGGCCGCACCTTAAACCTTTTTGTCCTTCAGGGCATGTGGAAATTCATAGCGAAGGTCGCAATACCGTCCCTGGCTTCACGGCATATCACCGCTTGCGACGGGGTTGCGTAGGTGGATGCGCCAGTGCGCTCATAGATTCCGCGTCGATCCCGTCCTGACGCAAAGCTGCGATAATCCGAGCGAGATGGGCCGCACCTTCGGTTGCGAGAATGAAATCAGTCTGAGTCGCCTTAATCGGCACATAGAAGAACAGGCGTTCATGGCGGGCCTCCAGAACATAACCGCCTGCCTCCGCAATAATAACCGCAGCGCGCGCCAGAGAGCCCGGTCGGTCAGCCGTTTGAACGCGAAGGCGGGCGATGCGGCTGTCCTTTGCTAATCCGCGCAACAGCGCCTGAGCCAAGATTAAAGCATTAATATTGCCAACAGAAAGAATGAGACACACTCGCCGCCCCCGGAAGCGTTCAGGCTCCGCCAACATGGCCCCCAGCGCGGCGGCACCCGCGCCCTCGACAACGGTTTTCTTTCAATCTCACAGAACGTCTCAACAGCGATCTCAAGGAAGCCCTCGTCAACCAGGATGATCTTATCGACCCGCTCCCGAATGATCGGAAGTGTTAACTTTCCAGGCGCTTCTAAGGCGATGCCTTCGGCAATCGTTGGTGCAGCTCCAGGCGCTTCCAGGCCGTTTAGGGCCGCATGCATGGAAGGGTATAGTGCGGCCTCAACTCCTCTCAGCCTGGCGTTTGGCATGACCTCTGCCAAAGTCGTTGCAATTCCAGCAAAAAGGCCGCCGCCGCCAATGGGGATCGCCACATCATCAAATTCAGGACCGTCTTCAGCGAGTTCAAGCCCAATTGTGCGCTGGCCAGACAACCCATGCAGGTCATCATAGGGGTGGATGTATGTCAGACCGCACTCTTGCTCAATCCGCCGGGCCTCACTGCTTGCCGCTTCTAGCATTTCCCCATACAGAATAGCTTCAGCACCGAACCGCTTAACGCCCTCGTCTTTGGTGCAGGGGGGTAAACTCCGGGATGACGATAAAGGCGCGCGCGCCCAGCCTTTGGGCATGGTATGCAACACCCTGGGCATGGTTTCCGGCAGAAGCGGCAATGACGCCTGTCTTCAATTCCACATCACTCATCGACAGCAACTTGAACAGACTGCCCCGGTCTTTGAACGAAGCCGTATATTGCAGGTTTTCAAACTTCAGCCAAATCTCAGCGCCCAACATCTCTGAGAGCGTGCGAGCATTTGCGAGCGGCGTGCGCTCAACCGCACCTTCAATGGCGGTTGCGGCGGCGCGAATAGCGTCTTTCTAAATATCCATTAGAACAGTTTGCGATGGACAAGGCGTCCTGGGAACAAAGTTCCTGCGAATGGCCGTACAATTTGGAGCTAGCCACAGCAACCAAATGCGCCCAAACTTATAGTTACGCCATCCTATGGCCGCTCAGGCTTTAGCGTCAGAACATGGCTCGGCGTTGTGAGCGGTTCGAGGGTAAGATATTTGCCATCACGCCATTGTTCGGCAAGGCTCGAGCGATTGTTTGAAAACAGCCGCCCACTCTGCCCCGGCCCAATCATGAAGCGGGAGCTGTCTAAATCCGCCAAATCATACAGCGCACGGAGGCCTGGCCCATGGCCCTGTCCGTAAGGATTGGCATTGGAACTAAACCGCATCGCCGCCCGATTGACTGTTTCCTGGCCGCCGGGCGATGGGATGCGCACATTGAACAGACTGCCAATGACCGGGATTCGGCCAAAGCCCAGATGCCGGAAATTCACTTGATGGACAGCACCCCAAGTCGGTTTATCGTCATCGCCCGCGGTTTCTACTTCCAAGACGGCAGCTTCGAAAGCAGACACCAGGATGCTTTGGCAGGTTTCAGTCTCTGGAGTCGTTACGTTATCGCACCAGCCTGGTCGCTCCGTAAGCGCACGCTCCAGGACCTCTGCGCGAAGACCAAACCAACCCGCAAAGTCTTCTTTCAGCTTGTCGGCGAATATCTGGCGGATCGCTGCCCGCATCCAGGCGAAGAAGATTGCGGGGGAGGCATCATCCATCCGCATCTCGTTGTCCCAAGCACTAAGCGTCTTGAGCTGCGCCGCTGCAGCATCAGTCAATGCGCTCTCGCCCAAAATTGACAGCATGATCGGCTTCAAGCGGGTCGCGATGGGGGATTTAACGTCCGTCTGGATCGCGGCCATGCGTTCCGGCGTGATTGCACCGTCCGCTTGCAGTTGATCAACAATCCGCTGCATACGCCCGGAATAGCCCCACTCACGCCCAAGCCAGAGCGGATAGTCATCGGGCGCAATCTTGTTATTTGCGTTCGCAACCCAACCCTGGTTTGGCTCAAACACCTGGGGCAATGCGGAGACATCGGCGAAGCGCACCCAATCCCCAGCGCCGCTAGCGCCATCTGCAGGCATATACCCATCGCCGCTTTTCCGGATCGGTAACAGCCCCCCTGTCGCCATGCCGGCGCCATCTGGCCCAACGTAGAAAACATTCTGTTGCGGGCCATTAGTGAGTTTCAGCGCATCTAGCATATCGTCCCATTTGCGCGCACGGTTTATGCGGTGCAGCGTGACGGCAGCCCCCTCGTTCTCTAGCAGGCCAGTATGCGCGAGCGCCAAAGCCGCCCCTTCTGGCGCTTGGTCGTTACCGTCTGAAATGACGGGTCCATGTCGGGTGCGTCGCACAGTAATCTTCCGGTCCTCCCCAAACCGGACGCGAATGACTTGGTCGAACTTTTCAAAAGGCTCCGGGCCAGTCGGGGTCAGGTATTGATCTGGGTTTCCGGGATCAATCGTCTCGATATAGATATCGCTAGTGTCAGTAGTCGCGTTTGTGAGCCCCCAGGCCACATGCCCGTTATGGCCCAGCACAAGCGCCGGCATACCGGGCGACGCCGCCCCTGCAAGCAGGAACCCCGGCGCTTCCATCCGCACAAGATGCCAGGTGGCAGGGGCCGTGAGGCCAAGGTGCGGATCATTCGCCAGAAGCGGTGCGCCTGTCGAGGACCTGTCCGCAGTCACAGCCCAAGCGTTTGACCCGTCATCAGGATTGGACATCGCCGCGAGCGCCCGCGCTGCAGCGAGCGCGGCTTCTGCGATCTCAGGTGTCGTAATTGGGCCATCTGCTGGATAGTCAGGCCAAAGGTCTAACATTTGCTCAGGCGTCAATCGGGCGGCAAGGCGAAGCCGCATCAACTCCGACGCCCAATTGCTGACAAGGCGAAGGCTCATCAACCGCGTCCAGACAATAGAGTGGGCCGGCGTCCAGGGTTCTGGGTCAGGCGCTAAGGCCAGCGTCAGTTCATCCGCCGCTACGCCATGGCGCGTTTTCAGCCAGGCGTTAACGCCATCTGAATAGCGCTGATAAATGGTGCGAATATCATCTGGCAGATTGGCGACATCCTGTTCCGCCATCCGGTCAATGCCAAGAATACGCATGCGAAAATCAAAGCTAAATGCTGGCGGACCAACCACTTCAGCCAACCGCCCCGCCGCCAACCGGCGCAGCATCTCCATTTGGAAAAAACGGTCCTGGGCGTGGGCGAAACCGAGTGCGAAGTATGCCCCCTGCTCCGTCTCTGCTTTGATGTGCACGACGCCCAAATTATCCCGCGAGACCGTTGCCTCTGCACCAAGCCCGGGAACCATCCGCTCTCCATCAAGCTCAGGCTGACCAAGCCATACGCGGCCAACCAGTATCGCCACTGCCGCAATGGGTACGATAATCAACACGAGCAAAACCCACGCACTTCGGCGGAGCCAGCGGGAAAGGCGGGATCGCTGCTGGATGGGTCGCATGACTGGGCTCAGTACAGCGCTTCCAGGCGGTCAAGATAATGGGCAGTGATAAATTTCCGACGGATTTTCATCGTTGCGGTCATTAAGCCATTTTCCGTCGTGAAGGCTTCATCGGCGAAGGCCCAGCGGCGTACGCGCTCGATCCTAGATATTTTTTCGTTTGCCCGGTCGACCGCCGCCTGCACATCACTGCGAAATGCCGCGTCCTGCAGCAAGCTGGCCTGATCGACGCCATGATCTGCAGCCCAGATGCGGCAGAAGTCTTCACCCGGCACAATCAAAGCCACAAGGTTCGGACGCTTATCGCCGAAGACCATGGCCTGCTCGATCTCTTCCTCCAGCGCCAGAATGCCTTCAACACGCTGCGGTGCGATATTGTCCCCGCCCGCATTCACGATGAGGTCTTTCTTGCGATCTGTAATCGTAAGGCGGTTTTCAGCATCGAATGCGCCAACGTCACCCGTATGTAGCCATCCGTCCTGCAGTGCTTCAGCGGTATCGTCGGCGCGCTTCCAATAGCCTTCCATCAGGAGCGGGCCGCACACCAGAATTTCACCGTCATCAGCAATCTTGATCTCGACGTCAATCAAAGCTGGGCCGACAGTGTTGATATTGATTGAGTCTGGTCGGTTGCAGGAGATGACCGGGCCAGCTTCCGTCTGCCCGTAGCCTTGCAGCAAACAAAGGCCAAGCGAGCTGAAAAACAAGCCGATATCATAATTCAATGGCGCACCGCCAGAGACCAGAGCCTTCAGTCTCCCACCAAACCGTTCCCGCACCTTAGAGCGCACAAGCGAGTCCAGCGTCGCGTCCTCGATCCGCTCCATCATGCTGAGGCCGCCGGTTTCAATCCGCTTGATGCCGAGTGCCACAGCCCGGCTGAAAAGCTTTCGCTTCAGGGCCGACTCTTTCTTCAGGCCCTGTGTGATCCGTGCATGCAGGCTTTCGTAAAGCCGCGGTACGGCGGTCATAATTGTTGGCCTGGCCTCGGTCAGGTTTTTGGCCAGCTTGTCTGTGCTTTCCGCGTAGTAAACTTGTGAGCCGACTGCCAGTGGGAAGAAATGGCCCGCTGTCCGCTCGTAGGCGTGGGACAACGGCAGGAACGAGAGAAACACCTCGTCCCGCAGATCGCTGACACCATCCAATTCATAAATCAGGTCAGCCGCACTCTTGGCGTTCGCGAACAACGCCCGATGGGACAGCATAACGCCCTTCGGCGCACCGCCTGTGCCAGACGTATATATCAACGTCGCAAGGTCATCCCGTTTGATGGCC
Organism: Alphaproteobacteria bacterium; assembly: GCA_965660545.1. GTDB lineage: Bacteria > Pseudomonadota > Alphaproteobacteria > Bin95 > Bin95 > VMCJ01. The sequence goes on from CBFIAF010000026.1 coordinate 18,908, forward strand.
GCAAGCGTCTCCGGGGCATCCGTATGGTCTCGGTTAGCGTCTAACAGGTCGCCAAGGGCATGAGCGCGCGCGGATGATTCTTCCCGGTCAAGAGAGATTGAAAAGCGTATATCAGGCCGTTCCGACGCCGCATTCAGCGCGCGGACACCGATTTGGCCTTTCGTGACGATAACGCCAACCGCGTCGGAATCCTCAAGCACATAGGTATGATCAGCTTCAGTGTTGGTCACATAGGCAGGCACCGTAATCCCACCTGCCAGCAAGATCGCGATATCAGCGACCAGCCATTCAGGGCGGTTCTCTGAAACCAGGACGATACGTTCACCGGGCTTAAGGCCTAGCCCGATCAGGCCGTGCGCCAGTGCTATGACATCCCTGCGGATTTCGGCAAAGCTGTGGGGGACAAATTCGCCGCCGCGATCCGGCTTATCCCAGAGAAATGGGGTGTCGCCGCCGCGCTCTAAGGCGTCAAGCGCCATCGCGGGCAAGCTTTCCCAAGCGTCTATTTCCGCCAATGTCGCTTGGCGGCGGACATGATCAATCGCCATAAATCAGGCGGCTGCCACGATGGCACCGTCAACGACGGTTGGGCCAAAATCTGAAATTGTTGTGCGGATCATCAAGCGGCGGTCTCCTGACTCATCATATGGCGTGGCGCGATGAACAATCGCACGGTTATCCCAAATTATCGCGTCATCGGGCGACCATTGGTGGCGCCAAACCTTGGATGGATGCGTCGCCAGAGCCAATAGATCGTTATGCAGGGCCAGGCCTTCAAGGTCTTCCATCCCATCTATGCCCATAACGTGGGAAGCAATGTGCAGGGACTTCCGGCCTGTGACAGGGTTTGTGCGCACCAAAGCTTGGGGAACTGGCGGCAAGCGCTTGCGCTGTTCTTCGGACGATGAGCCCTTCTGGAACTTTTCTCTGGACCACGCGATTGAGTGGATTGCAATCAAGCCCTCAAGCCGGGCTTGGGTTTCCTCAGGCAGCATATCAAACGCCGCTGCAGTAGAGGCAAATTCCGTATCCCCGCCGCCATTAGTTGGCAGTTCACGGGCAGACAGCATGGAAAACTTGGCTGGGTGCGCTTTGAAAGACGAATCCGTATGCCACATAAAATTCGCGCGCGTGAATAGCGCTAGCTGGCTGTCCGGGTCCTTAAGCGTTCCGTCGGCTAAGATATTGGTCACACGAACAATCTTAGACCCAGCACCAACCGCGCCGACCAGCGTTTCCTCCAATGGGCCGAGGCGCTCGCTAAAGCTCACTTGCGTCTCGTCATCCAATTGCTGGCACGGCATCACAACCAAGCCATAGGTGTTAGCTGCCGAGTCAATAGCCTTGAAATCATCGTCAGACAGGCCGTCACGAATACTGAAGCCCGTCAGTCTGGCACCAAAATGCGGTGTCAGCGGCTCTACCGTGACAGCCATTGGATCAGGCCTCCACTTCTTTCCGGGACCAAGATTTGCTAGGCTCCGGCGCAACTTCACGAACGTCTTTGCGGCGGACGTTACCGCGGGCTTCAGCAGGTAAAACGCGAATATGAAGGCCAAAAACAAGCAGGGCAGAACCGCCTAGTTTCAGGAAGTCGCCGCGTTTAGGCTGCACTATCGCAACGGTCTCACCATTGTCGTGCTCAACCAGATATTCAACGCCTTCAGAGCCTATAACCGCACCTTCCATAGCCGCGCCAAGCAATCCACCGATCATAGCGCCAGCGATAGCGCTAATGGCACCGCCACGATCGCCGCCAGCATATTAGCCCCCGATGCCGCCTGCTGCAACGCCTACAACGGCACTAACGCCAGAGCGTGTGATTTCAATCTGCACATTGCGCACAGAAATCACGCGGGGATCCTGGATCTCGACCTTGGAGCCAACTTCGTCGCGAACTTCCTGATATAAGTCTAATGCGCAGCCAGATACGGCAAGTGCTGCAGCAAAAACGATGATCATTGCTTTTATCAAAAATCCTCCTCAATCGCCAACACGAAGGGTCGCCAATGAGCAATGCAAATTCAGTGTATCCTCAATTCTCATAAAAGAGCTAATGCCTGATTATGTCAAAGATGGGGCGCACGGTGCCACTTTCGGGGAACACTCTGGCACCCAGTGCTTGTTTGGGCACGTGCAAATGATCACCCAAAACGCCCTTCAAGAGCTCCAGCAATCCATTCTTGCTATCAAATCCCGCCCTTCATAGAGCTCATCAGGGCTCATACCCGGCCAATCGGCGACGGCTTTGCTGCCAGTGCCAACGCCCTCACACCACGAGCGCCGCCCATGCGCCCGTCTGAGCCAGCATTCGGGGATGCCAGCACATGGGCATTCAAACCTTCGGCGAATGCCTGTGCGAGTGCGGGATCACAGACAGACATAGCGCTGACACGCTCACTCAACGTCGCTGGGATCAGCACCACACGACGCGGCCCCCATCCAGCGACTTTGGCAGGCCCGCGCATGGTAAGCGACTCCGATTCGGGTTATCGCCAAGCCCAGGTTCGCCAGTTGGCCGCCTGTTGCGCCCAAGGCTCGATTCAGCCCGCTATCGACCCTAGTAAAGGCAAGCGTTCCACCGTTCTCCAGTATATTCTGTGCATCAAAATGTGATCGGATGCGGCACGGCGGCGCAATTGCATGGGTAGCTAAAAGCTCGCCAGATCGATTAGGCTTATGGCCTTCGATCATGGCTGGGTGCAGTGCAAAACCGCCATGCAGTGGCAATGCGCCCATATCAGCTGTGAGCGCTAAGCGGCGCCAAATAGCCGCGCAATCTGGATCGCCGAGTGGTGGGACAGCGGCCAGTCCACCCTTCGCGCCGCGCAAAAGAATAAAGATGAGGCACCGCTCGCCGAGCGCTCTTGCAAGGGTAGCGCTAGGAATTGCTGCGCTAGCGGCGGCTGTGGCGAGGAAGCTGCGTATGGTAAACATGATGCTCATCTCCACTTGAAATTCGGGCTGACAGGCAGCAGCGTCAACGCCTGGTGTGGGCTTTCAGCACCGGCGACGGCAAAACGGGTCTCTGGCGATAGCTCAGCCCCAAAGATTGCTTCTGCTAGCGCTTCGGGCGTTCCACCGATGCGCGCGCTTTGGTTCGAAAATGCTCCATTCCAAGCGGCGCATGACAGAATCCGGGCTTGCCCAATCGCTGGTCTTATCCGGGTACCCTGCAGGTGATCCTGCCATCAATGGCGCTTGGCCGAATTAAACGAGCACAGTTAAAGTCTGCCGCGCTTTCAATATATCTGGCCTGAATGCATGGACAGCCGCCGCCATAAGGTCCATCGGCTGGCGATATCTCGGCGTCATCAAATCTGGCTGGCCTGCGGCAAGCTCAATAAGTGCCTAGGCCATCCTGGCCAAATCACCGCCGGATTCGATTTAGCGCCTTTAAATATGAATAACCGCAGCGGCAGGCGGATCAACGCTCTACAAAGCGACGGGCCATTTCCGTCGCCAGAAATTGCGCCGTATCCAGCCGTAATGCGAGATCATGAAGCGTGCGCTCACCCTCAGCCAGGCCATCGTTATAACGAGCGCCCAAAATGGTCTGTGCGCCAGGATTGGGCCGGTTCGCAGCGAATACGAACGGCGCAGTGACGGCACTTGTCTTCCGGCCAATGGGCACAGTCCAGCCCTTGATCAACCGTGCCAACTCGATCACATCCCGTTGACTATAGACGTTGCCGACGCCAACAGTGTGCAGTTCCAAAATCTCACGGCCAGGTTTTCGGTCAGACCACGCTTGCGGTTCCGGCCAGCACTCGAGCTAGAACCCACAGACAGTTCATTATCCAGGTAAATAAGCATTGCCGGATGCTGCTCGACGGCAACTAACATATCCGCAAAGCGGCCAAGAACATGGGGGCGGATCGCGTCTGTAACAAAGCTCTCAGCAAACGGCATAGCGCCCAGTTTGCCTTTTGCAGAAAGAGTAAAGTTGTTCGCCCAGAATCATGTCGGCAGCTCAATGAACGGCATTGCTGATTGCGCAGCGGCGGTGCAAGCGTGATCAAACTCGGTCCGGCTGCGTTGCCGAATGCATTTAAAAAGCGCACGCAATGAAGCCTGCCGGGCAGGTTTATCTTAGATTCCCGCTGCCTTTCGTATCTCAGCCGAGGCTCGGCACAGCACAATTGGGTCCGCCGGCGGCATGCGAACTTGCGTTTGCCGCCAGAGCGCGCATGCAGGGTCACCCGCTAGCGCCTGCACCTCACCGGGATAGGCACCAAGACCGAACCGATAAGCTACTATAGACGGGCTTATCGCCATTCCAAAGCCGCCTCCGCTTAGTATTTAGCCATGCAACCTAGCCGCTATGCATGCGAAAAACAGTTTTGCATCAGGGCTTTGGCGGGTTCCCTAACCACACGCGTGGTGATAACAATAACCCAAACACATTAACCAAAGATGAACAGAATGAGGCGGTCTTGAGGCGTTATCTCGTACTCCCATTCCTGACGGCAATGCTTGCCTTCGCCATCCTTGCTCAGGACGCATATGCGGCTGTCCAGCGGATCTCTACGTCGTTTCGACATGAGGGGCGGACCGTACGCGTTGAAATTTACCGCCCAGTTGGACCTCATGCCGTTCCCGGCGTACTCGTTCTGCATGGCGCATCCGGTCTTGGGCGCGGATGGTTCGTCTACCCCTTTGCCAAAGCCATCGCTGAGCGCGGCGTCACTGCCGCAGTTGTCCATTATTATGATGGCTTTGGTAATCAGAAAGGCAAAGCAAGTCCACGCATTTTCCAGATCCGGGAACGGATCGTCAAAAATGCATTGAACTTCTTGGCGAGCCGTAAGGACATTCGTGCGGATTCGCTTGGCGTGTATGGCATGTCACTCGGCGGCTTCCACGCTCTGGCACTCGGCGTAGCCGACAAGCGCGTGCGCGCAGTGGTCAGCCTCGGCGGCGGGCTTTCGGGCCATATCCCAAAAAGCGCCGTCATTCACTTGCCGCCTACACTGATTATGCACGGATCACGGGATCAGGTGGTGCCATTGAAGCGCGCGCTCGCCGTCACCAGAGCGATTGAAAAGGTTGGCGGGCCTGTTGAGATGAAAATCTATAAAGGGGTCGGGCATTCGCTCTCAAGCAAGACCCACAAAGATGCAGTGAATACCATTGCTCGCTTTATGGCGAAGACTTTGCGCGCTAAGCGTATGGTGGCTGAAGCGCCTCAGCGCTAAAGTGCCTCGCCTGACACGGAGTCGGGTCGGATTGTCATAACAAGGGCTGGATCAAACCTATCGTCATGAGCGACGCCATGAAAACAAGCCCGCCAGCCGATTTCCCCGTGGCCTTTGAGATCAGTGATCCTGATGATCCACTCGAAACACTGACTGGCCCCTTCTATATGCGAACCGCTGGTCCCATCGGCGAAATCTATCTGTTGGCAAAGGCCAAGCACTGCAATACGGGCGGATCAATCCACGGCGGATTGCTGATGACCATGGCTGATATGGCGCTTTGCGCTGCGTGCCGGGATGGTCTGAAAGGCGAACGCGCCATTACGGTTTCACTAAATTCAGAATTTCTGTCAGCAGGATTTGAAGGTGATTTCATTGTCGCCAAAGCGGAATTGACACGGCGCGGCAGGTCTATGGCTTTTGCGCGCTGCCTGATTACGGCTGGTGATAGGTCCATCCTCTCTGCCAGTGCCGTCACCAAAAGGGTGCCTCGGATATGATCCGGCTGGCGACATTGTCCATTGTTGGGTCGCTGCTCGCCGCGCCGGCCACAGCAGGCAGCTTGGATAACCCACAGATCGCGGACTACAGCGTGTGGTCCTCAAACCGTTGCTATAAGCCACCACCGCCGCCCGTGAATATCGCCGATGCCCTGTCCTATAACTTGGCCGTAGATGCGTTCAATCGCTATTTCGCCCAAATGAAAACCTTCATGGATTGCGTAGGATCAGAGGCAAACCAGGACTATGACGCCCTACGTAAAGCGCTGGAAACCGGCCTTGCCCGCGCGCGGACGGCGGCCCTGACGGACCTGGAGCAATCCCGCAGCGCTATTGAAGCATATCGTGGTGCCTATTCTGGGCCAGCACTCAATGCCGAAGTGCCTCCACCCCGTTGATACGCCTACGACCGCGCTAAATTCGAATGCTTGCATGGCCCTGCCAGTCATCGCACACTCTCTTTCTCCTATCCTGACGTTGCCCGGACATTTTCATGCTTGAACAGCACGCGGCCAAGCTGGCTGATATTGACGCGATCACCAATGGTTTTGCCGAACTTGGCTATATCTGCTCTAAATCTATCGCCACTGCGATCTTCATCGCTGGCAATCTTGAGAAGCCAATTCTCGTGGAAGGCCCTGCCGGCGTCGGCAAAACCGAACTTGCGAACACCATGGCCGCGTTCATGGATCTGCCGATGATCCGCCTGCAATGCTATGAAGGCCTGGACGAAGCCAAGGCGCTTTATGAATGGCGTTACGCCAAACAACTGCTCTATACACAGATTTTGCGAGACAAGATCGGCGAAGTGCTTGGTGGTGCGGAAACGCTGGCCGCTTCCATGGACAAGCTGCACCAGCATTCAGACCTGTTCTTCTCCGAACAATTCGTCGCCCCGCGCCCAATTTTGCAGGCGATGCGGGAAGAAGGCGGGTCCATTCTGCTCATCGATGAGATCGATAAAGCGGACCATGAATTCGAAGCGTTCCTTCTGGAAGTATTGTCTGAATTTCAGGTCTCGATCCCGGAACTTGGCACGATCAAAGCCAAGCAGAAGCCTTTCGTATTCCTGACCTCCAACAATACCCGTGAGCTATCGGATGCTCTGAAGCGTCGGTGCTTGCATCTCTACGTGCCATTCCCAGAAGCCAAGCTCGAGCAGCAGATTCTGCAGGCCCGCGTACCGGACCTGACCGACGCGCTGATGCAGCAACTGGTCGCTTTCGTCCAAGGTGTGCGTGAGTTGGACCTGAAAAAGCACCCGTCCGTCAGCGAAACGTTGGATTGGGCCAAGGCGCTGATGCTGCTGAATGCCTCAGAGCTTGACGGTGATCTTGTCCGCCAGACGTTGAATGTCATCCTGAAGTTCGAAGAAGACATCGCGGTCGTCGACCGGCAGGCCTTAGAGCTTGTGCGCATGTCTGAAAAGGCTGTGAGGCGTTAGCCAATGGACGGCGGGGCGCCACCTGGCAAAATAGATAAAACGATCGTCAACTTCATCCGCGTCGTGCGCGGCGCGGACGTTCGCGTCTCCGTCGCTGAGACGCTGGATGCTGTTGCCGTGGTGAACTTCGTCGGCTGGGAAGACCGGGAAATCCTGAAGCAGGGCCTCGGCCTAGCCGTCGCCAAAACGCCGGAAGAGAAAACTCGCTTCAACGCCTGTTTTGACGCGTTTTTCGCCGCTGTCGCTGACAATGATGATCAGGACGACGATGACGACCGCCCTGATGGCCCCGTTGAAACCGACGATAAGCTAGCTAAAATGCTGCTGGACGCTGACCAGAGCGAACTGATGGTCGCGATGGAAGAGGCTGCGACAGCAGTCGGCATCGAAAACATCAAATTCTTTACCCAGCGCGGCCTCTATACCCAGCGTATTATGCGCCAGATGGGCCTTGAGAGCCTGGACGCTGCAATCCGCGAGGCACAAGCTGGCGAAGGCTCCGGGCAAGGCCAAGGTCAGGGCGAAGGCGGTGACCCGTCTGGTCAGGGCGGGGGGGAAGCTGCGACGCTGGAAGCAGCCCGTGCACGGCTATTTGAAGCCACCCGAGATCTCGTCGAAAAGCGCCTGTCGCTCTATGGCTCTGAGACCAGCCGGGATTTGCGGGAAGGTCGTTTGCGCCGCTCCCGCCTTGGCAATCTGGATCGACGTGACCAGGAAGAAATGCGCCGGCTTGTCGCCAAAATTGCAAAACGGCTGGCTGCCCTGCATTCCCGCAAGCCCAAGCGCCGCAATCGCGGCACGTTGGACCTTCGCCGCACCCTGCGCCGCAATTATGCCAATGACGGCATCATGTTTGATCTGGAATGGAAGCGGAAAAAGATCGCCAAACCAAAGGTTATGGCGATCTGTGACGTCTCCGGCTCTGTCGCTACTGTCGCACGGTTTTTGCTGCAATTCCTGTATGCGCTGCATGACATTCTAAACGACGTGCGCAGTTTTGCCTTTTCTGGAAAGCTGATTGAAACGAGCGACTTCTTTAAACGCCATGATGTCAATACCGCCGTCGATCACGTCATGAACGCCGTTGGTTATATGCCGACCGACTACGGCCACAGCTTCGAGAACTTCCGCGAGCAAGGCTTCCTGGATAATCTGGATAAGCGCACAACGGTGGTGATCCTGGGCGATGGACGCACTAACAACACAGAGCCGCGCGCAGATATCTTGAAAGAAATCCATGAACGCTCGAAGCGTATTCTCTGGCTGAACCCAGAACCGCCGCCGCTTTGGGGTACGGGTGATTCCGAAATTCTGCGCTATCGGCCTTACTGCCACATGCACCGTGAGGTAAACACGCTGGCACATTTAGAGCGCTTCGTGAACGAGCTCGTGCATGTGGTGAAAGCCTCATCCTGATCTTGACGGCCTGCCTCACTGATACCAAGTAAGCTTTGATCTACGGAGCCCGATTATCGGCGCTGAAACACCGATTTTAGGAGATTATCGCCCAATGGGCAGCAGCTACGGTCGCACATTCATGCTTGTAGCTGCCATGACGGCGCTATTTGGCGCCCTTGGCTTCATGCTCGGCGGCACGGACGGTATGCTTCTGGCGCTTGGCATTGCCGCCGCCATGAACCTGTTCGCATACTGGCGTTCAGACAAAATGGTCCTACGGATGCATGGCGCGCATCCCGTCGACGCTACATCCGCGCCACAACTCTATAAGATGGTCGAAAACCTAGCTCAGACCGCTAATCTGCCAATGCCGAAGGTCTATGTGATCGAGAACCCGCAACCAAATGCCTTTGCGACAGGCCGCAACCCTGAAAATGCTGCCGTAGCTGCCACTACAGGCCTGCTGCAAACTCTAAACCACGAAGAGACCGCCGGCGTGATGGCCCATGAACTGGCGCACATCAAGAACCGCGACACATTGCTGATGACCATTACCGCCACCTTGGCAGGTGCGATCTCCATGTTGGGCAATTTCGCGCTGTTCTTTGGCGGTAGCCGTAATAACCCACTTGGCATGGTTGGCGTGATTTTGATGATGATATTGGCCCCTATGGCCGCCGCTGTCGTACAGATGGCGATTAGCCGAACGCGAGAATATGAGGCGGACCAGATCGGTTCTGAAATCTGCGGCAATCCGCTCTGGCTGGCATCCGCGTTGAACCGGTTAGACCAGGGCGCGCAGCGGGTTGATAATCATGCCGCAGAAGCAAACCCGCAAACAGCGCATATGTTCATCGTGAATCCCCTACACAAACATGCCCGCGATGGCTTATTTTCTACACACCCCGCAATGGCGAACCGGATCGCCCGGTTACAGGATATGGCGATGCAAATGGGCCTAACCACAACACGCCAAGGCCCCTGGGGTTGAACGCCGCCAAGCCGAGCAGCAAGAAGGGCAAACCTCAGCCGAAAGTTCAGGTTCAAGGATCATCGCGCCGTGCCGCACTTAGCGTTCTGGATGCTGTGCTTGGCCGCCAGATTCCGCTTGATCTGGCGTTTGAACGCGCCGTTGGCCAGCAGAAACTCTCAGGCCCAGATCGTGGGTTTGCGCGCGCAATGGCGGCAACGGTCTTGCGGCGGCTCGGCCAGATTGATGATGCGGTTGATCCATTCCTGCGTCGTCCCCTGCCTAAGCGCGCGATTACGCCTCGAAATATTCTCCGCCTTGGTGCGGCGCAGATATTGTTTCTGGAAACGCCCGCCCATGCTGCAGTTAGCGAAACAACGGACCTCGCTTCTGGCAAAAACAAAACCTATCGGGGCCTGACGAACGCCGTTCTCCGCCGCATTGCGGAAACAGGGCCAGAGCTTCTGGAAGACCAAAACGCCGCTCGCCTCAACACGCCGGAATGGCTTTGGCAAAGCTGGCGGAAAAGCTATGGCAATGAAACTGCGCTCGCCATTGCCGAAGCACACCAGCTTGAACCGCCACTCGATATATCCCTGCTGAAAGGCAATCCCACCGATTGGCCCAAAAAGCTTGAGGCAAAACTACTGCCAACAGGCAGCCTCCGCCGCACGATCAGCGCCGCCGTTCCCCACCTAGCCGGGTTCGCGGATGGTGTGTGGCAGGTTCAAGACGCAGTCGCAGCCTTACCAGCTCGCATGCTCGGCGATGTCTCGGGCAAGCGCGTTATCGACCTTTGCGCAGCGCCAGGCGGCAAGACCTCACAGCTTGTCAGTGCTGGAGCAAATGTAATCGCTGTCGACGCTGGCGCAGAGCGCATGCCGCGCATCCACGAGAACCTGAGGCGATTGGGCCTGGAGGCGGAAACGGTCATTGCCGACGCCACTGAATGGCGCCCTGAAACACCGGTCGATGCGATCTTACTCGACGCCCCCTGCTCCTCTACCGGCACGATCCGCAGGCGCCCCGACGTGCTTTGGTCGAAGCGGCCACGGGATGTAACGAGCTTGGCCGAAATCCAGGCCGAATTACTCCGCGCCGCTGCCGATATGCTGAAGCCCGGCGGAATGCTGGTCTATGCCTGTTGCTCATTGGAGGCAGAGGAAGGGCCGGACCAGATCGTGGCGTTTCTGGAAGACTGCCCAGAATTCGCCCGCGCGCCGCTAGCCTCCAACGAGATTGCTGGTTTGCCGGAAAGTGCCATCACCGCAGATGGCGACCTCCGCACCTTGCCAAGCATGTGGCCGGAACATGGCGGAATGGATGGGTTTTATGCCGCCCGCCTTATCAAGCAGATTCAATAGCCGCCATCGCTGCAATCGCCTTCGCGGCGTCCGGCAATTCGTTGAATACGGCGGCACCTGCGGCAAGCGCCTGCTCCGCATAAGCCTGCTTCTTCGCCTCAACGTCTGGCTCACCATCAGACCGCAGGACGAGCGCCACGTGGCCGCCGCCTGCGCCACCCGCCGCCAACCCTGCACTGATAAGTGGGCCTAGAATATCGACATGCTCATATGTGAGCAGGCCCGGCACATTCATATGCATAACGAATGCATCCCATTCACCGCCAGCCAGCGCCGCCTCGACCACCTTCACGCCAAAGCGCCCGTCTTCGCGCTGGAGAAGATTGCCCGGCACATCAATCGGATTGGCAGCGCTCGCACCCGCAGGAAGGGTTATTTTGGCGAGCGTTGTCGTTGCGCTTTCGCTCAGCGGGCCAATCTCCAACCCGGACCGGGCAAACGTATCCGCTGCCAGCACGCCGGCCCCGCCGCCATTACCGAACAGCACAACACATTTCGTTGGCGCGCTATAACGTGGCTTGAACATCTGGCATGCGAGCAAGGCGTCGATAAAGCCATCCAACGTGTCAACGAGCGCAGCACCCGTCTGTCGGGCAACGGCATCCCATACACGCCCATCACTGGCAAGCGCACCCGTGTGAGAGCTTGCGGCGCGGGCGCCGGCTTCGGTACGCCCGCCGATCAGCAGGACGACCGGCTTACGGCCCTTTGCTTTGGCTAAGGCTTCAAACAGAGCCCGCCCGCCCGGCGCATCCTCCAGATAAAGCCCAATGACCTTTGTTTCAGGGTCATCCAGGAACCACGGCAGCAAGTCCGCAGGCCCCAAGTCCGCGCAGTCACCCATGGTGATGAGTGAGCGGTACGCCACACCGCGACGTTGGCCGCGCCGCAGGATATCCATGCTAAGGCCGCCGCTTTGCGCCAATACAGTCACGCCGCCCGCGCGGTTTGATGATCCGGCCATGAAGCTGAGCCCACTTGCCGGGGCATAGGTGCCCAAGCAGTTCGGCCCAAGCACGCGCGCGCCACCCGCTTTACCTGCCGCCGCCAGACCGGCCCGTGCTCCAGTGGTGTCAAACCCGCTCGCCATTACTTGAGCGAACTTCGCGGCACCATTTGCTGCCGCCAGCATATCTGGCGCAGCCTTTGGACCTACGGCCATATAGACATAGTCAACGGGTTCCGGCAGCGCCGTTAGGGACGGATAGGCCGTCAAGCCTTCAATAGTTTCAGCGCTTGGATGGATTGGGTAGATCGGCTTAGCAAAACCAAATGCCTTCAACTGCCGAATATATAGGTTTCCGTGGGCAATATTATTTGCCGATGCGCCCGCCACTGCGACAGCGTTCGGTGCCAATAGCGCACCAAGGTCTGGCGCATTTTGCGGCACCTCAGTGGGCGCTTGCTCAAGTCGCGCCCGCGCGTCGACCGCAACAGCGCCCTGGGTTGAGACTATCAGGGGATTTACGTCAAATTCTGCAATGGTATCCGCGTGCTGCATTAGAAGCCCATCCGGCCCGCCGAGCACCATCATCACGTCAATCAATGCATCCCGATCAACGGGCGCTGCACCCCGATAACCAGATAGCAGCGGCGCGCCTTTTAGGCCTGCAAGCATCGCTTCGGCTTCTGACCGGTCAATCGGGCAAATGCGGAAAGCAATATCGTCTAGAATTTCCACCAGAACGCCGCCGAATCCAGCCATCAACACTGGCCCAAACCGCGCATGACGATAACCGCCAACAACCATCTCCACACCCGATGGAGCCATTTCCTCAACGAGATATGCCTCAGCCGTGGGCATGGTCTGAACGGCGGCTTCAACGGCGGCGGCGTCTGCAAGATTTAAGCAAACCCCGCCGACATCAGACTTATGCGCGCCTTCAGCAGAAACCACTTTGACTGCAAACGGCGGGCTGAGGTCCGCTGCTGCGGATGCAAGGCCTTCCGCTGAGGAAGCTACGATGGACCTTGGCGTCGCAACGCCAAAGCCCTCCAGCAATGCTTTTGCTTCAGGCTCAGAAAGGGCATGCTTGCCCGCCGCCAGTGCGCTTGCCAGATCGCTCGCCATGTCTACTCCGCCGTTCCATGAGAACCGCAACGTTATGGAAATTCTCCATGAAAACAAAGATCATGCCAGCTCGGATCGCGAAACCCGCCAGCGCCTATGTCCATGGCTTGTTGACGGAAGCGCCAGCCAAGCTGCTGACCCTGTCCGGCCAGCTCGGCATGCGCCCAGACGGCGTTTGTGAATCCGGTGCCGCTGCACAAGCCGCGGGAGCTCGGGTAAATGTGCAGGCAATTTTGGATGAAGGTGGAATGGGGCTTCAGAACATTATCAAGGTCACGTCCTACATCGTCGGTCAGGAACATATCAGCGCCTATGTCGAAGCCCACAAAGCGGTGCTGGCGGATTTAGAACCACCTTAGACTTTGGTCGTCGTGCAAGCCTTAGGCGCACCGCAATATCTGATTGAGGTAGACGTGACGGTGGCGCGTTAAAGACTCAAGCTTTGCCCTTTTTGAATCCAGCGGGTGGATTTAAGGAATGACGCAACCTACGCACGAACCCAAGTCTTGATGGCGAAAGCAGATGGTCTCCATACGCAGTCAGGCGATATCGCCTGATCAATCCTTCGTTGGAATGAACCCTGCAGGCTTTGCAACCGCTTCGGGTGTTTTGCAGCCTTCGACGCAGCAGCGGCCTGGCTGCTTGTTGCGCGAGGCATCACCGGATTCGTCGGCTAGGACGCCGCGGTCCAACAGGCGATTAACCAGTTCTTTACGATCGTTGATCGGGTAATTCCGCCAAATTTCGCGCTTCATAGCTTCCGGGCTACCGCCGCCATGTAGGCTGATCACGGAATACCATCCGGCCTGGCCAGACGCCGTCAGGTCCTCCAGCAACCGCGCGACATCCATGCGGCGGGCATAGGGGATGGCTGGGTTTGCCGTCAGCGCTTTTGCCAGATCAGCGCCTGTCTCAGGGTTATGATCCTCATCCGGTCCCGGCAGCGTGACGATCAGGCCGCCGGAGACCTCATGGGCAAGCTTATGCATGTCGTAAATTTGCGTCGACATGAGCAGCTTGCCGACATTGGCGAACACATCATCCGGCTGCGCAACACCAGACGCATCAACTTTGCCGTAAACGGATGATGCAACGCCGCAGGCGTAGAAGCCTTCAACGATCTTGATCAATTCGACCAGGCTATTGCGGATATGGCTGAATTTCTCTGCCGGAACGCCATTTGCTTCCGCCATCAATACGCCAGCGCCGATCAGCAGATCCCCGAACCCAGCGCGGGCCGCGATGCAGGAATGGCGGTGGTGCGTTGCATAGGCTGTAACAAGCGGGCCGGAATGCTCGAACTCACCATCAAGGAAGACTTTGTCCCATGGTATGAACACATCCTCGAACATCAATACGCCGGTAGATTGGCCGTAGCGTGCCGTGAATTTGGCTGCACTTTCACCGGGGCGGCCCGCAGGGCGCGCGGCGATGGTTAGGCCTTCAGCATCTAACGGCACGGCGCAGCAGACGGCATAGTCCTTGTCTTCTTCCTGCATGGTGCGGCAGGGCATCACCAGGAATTCGTGCATGTAGGGCGCGCCGGTAACGATGGCCTTCGTTCCCCGGAGCACAATCCCATCTGCACGACGTTCGACAACGCGCACATAAGCATCCGGATTTGGCTGGGCATGCGGGTGGAGCGAGCGATCGCCCTTCCCGTCCGTCATGGCGACGCCGAGGGTCAAATCCCGGTCCTGGACATCTTGCAGGTAGGCCTTGAAGCGGTCATGGGACTCGCCGCCAATGTCCGCCTGCATCGCGAATGTCATTTGCCAGATCGCGTTGAGCGCATCCTGCGTGAGGTAACGCTGGGCGCAACCAACCTCCTGGCAAATCAGCCGCACGGCCTCTAGCTTGTACATGAGGTCCTGCGGCGTGCGGTTGATATGCAGCAGGCGGTTGACTGCCTTACCGCTCATTTCCTCCACCGGCAGCATGAGAACGCGCTTTTCGGGATCGAGCGCGAAGTCATAGGTCGCACCGATCGCATTGACGCCGGGCGCCAGCAGCGGTTCATCCGCTACGCTCTCAATCCGGGTGCCATTGACGAAAACGCGCGGGTTTAGCTGCCGGAGTGATTCCCGGTAGTCAGCAGACGCCATAAACATGAAAAAGCGCCCTTAGGTGGCAAGAGAGAGATTACGGGCGAGGTCCCAAACGTCTTCAGCTGTGTCCATGGTCATAACGTTGTCATAGACCAGTTCAGCCTTCCGCTGGCTAACGGCACGGGTCGCGTTTGACCAATATTTGCTTTCAATATCACCGGCGCTCAACGGATTAGCATCAGATCCACGGTTGACGGCTTCGCGATGTTCAATCGTGCGGCCATCCTTCAAGCGCGCTTCAAGCTTGCCGGAATAATAGCGCGGGAACGCTGTATCGGGATCTTCCTGCCAATCAACATTGGCCGCAACGCGTAGCGCATCTGTGTCGTTCAGCGCTTCTGGGTCCAGCTCATCCAGAGTGAAGTGGCCCCGTTTCAGCGTTGTAGCGACGATATAAGGGATCGAGAATTGGGCATCGTAAGCGTTCTGCGGGCGACGCTTCTGCTCCAGCGGCTCACAGACAACAGCGGCCTGAGTCGGGTGAATGAACGCCGTGACGCTCTCGACATTATCCATCGTCATGCCCTGGGACATCAGCGCCAAGGTGGCATCCGCGAAGGAATGGTTGAAATGGCAGGCAGGGTAAGGCTTGAAACCCACATTCTCGAGCTCCCATTCCTGGCCAAGACCGGCTGTGCACATCGCGAGATCAGAGCCGTGACCTTCGCCCAGATAAAGATTGAACAAGCCATAGCGCCCCTCATAAGTCTCACTGGGTGCTTTGAAGCCCTCCTTGGCGAGCGCCGCCGCTGTGATTGCGGAGGATGCAGCCCAACCAGGATGCATACGCTTGGTCCAAGCGCCGTCGCTGAGGAACTCCAGAGTCCCGGAGGACTGCGAGAGTGCGACACCTTGGGCATCCTGCAACTGTTTTTCGGAGAGGTCTGCCAGCTTACCGGCGGATAACGAGGCGCCGAATATGCCGACGAGGCCCGTCGGGTGATATCCGCGCGCATGGAAAGCACCGTTTGCTGCCTGTGCGATCCGGGCCGATGTTTCAACGCCGAGAATATAAGCCGCCATGACTTCCGCACCTGTCGCATTAAATCGCAGCCCTTGAGCCAGCGATGCTGCTATGGCGCTGGCAGAGGCATGGATAACGCCGTCCGTGTGCGTGTCGTCAAAGTCGAGGCCATGGATCAGCGTGCCGTTGAGCAACGCCTGGTCGCGCACGGGCAGGGCCATGTCATAGCCGATCACCGGATACTCACCCTCACCGCCAAGGCCGCGAATGGCGTTCGCTGCACGCTGTGCAAAGTCAAATGTTGTCGAGGCCAGTGCGATGCCGAAGCAATCCAGAATATGCAGCTTTGCTCGTTCGATCACCCGCTCTGGGGCGTTGGCAAGGTTAAATTCGGACGTGAATTTCGCGAGACCAGCGGAGATCGTGCCTTCATACTCGAACGGCGTCAGCGAGCTGGCACCCTGCTGTTGGTTGGCGGACATAATGTTCATGAGACTACTCCGGCAGGCCTGGCTCGACTGTGGCGGTGCCACACTGAGTCCGGGGCGTGATTTAAGATCATCGCCAGTATAGCGCCAGACGCCCATAACTTTAAAGAAGGTTGGCCACCCAGATTTCTCCGCACGACCAAGCTATAACAAAAACTCCGCCCACTCCGAGGGAGGGGCGGAGTGGGCGGATGCTTTCATCACCTGGATGCAGGAGGGAGGAAATCACATCCGTCGGGGTGATCATCGAGTTGCTTTTCCTGCACTCGACTTAAGGCCAGTCTCACCAGATTCAAAATAATGATACGGAAACAACAGGTTAAAACTATTGAGAGGCCCCCTGCAAATAGCGAAAAGGGCTTAATCCTCATCCTGCCGCTGTCGCAATCGCCTCGGCTAAAGCCAGGGTCCGCCTTGCTTTTTCAACGATTGGATAATCCACGAAATAGCCCTCAATCTGGATAGAGGCTGATCCGGCAGCCTCCGCTGCATCAAATGCGGCCACGACTTTCTCCGCATAAGCAACTTCATCCACTGACGGGGTGAATACTTCATGTGCGGGTGCAATCTGCTTCGGGTGAATGCAAAGCTTACCCTGGAAACCCATGTTGCGAACGTTCTCCGCTGAGGCCGCAAACGCGCCTTCCTCATTCAGGTGAATGAAGACTGTGTCGATTGGCGGCTCAAGCTCTGCCGCACGGCTTTCCATAACGAAGGCCGCCCGTGCCGTCTCCAATTCTGCTTCGCCGAGCGACCAACGGATGCCCATGTCCAGCGTGAAATCTCCGGCACCAAAGCTCAAGCGCTTAACGCGAGCGGATGCGCTTGCAAGTTCACCCAATGCCTTTAGGCCCTTGCCTGTCTCAATGATTGGAATGAGATCGATTGCACCCGCCGCCATGCCACGGTCCCGCTCCAACTGCGTGATCAACCAATCTGCCGTCTTCAATTGGTCAGCAGATTCAGCTTTCGGCAAAATGATCCCATCCACGCCCGGCTGCACAACAGCATGGATATCGCCGTAGCAGAACTTGGTCTCCATCCCATTGACCCGGATATAGCCGAGGCATCGTCGGGGCTGCTGCATCGCTGCAAGCACGACAGCGCGGCTCGCCGGTTTCTCTGCAATGGCGACCGCGTCTTCCAGGTCCAGGATGACAGCGTCCGCGCCCGCATCGAATACTTTCTCAACTTTACGGGGATGATTGCCGGGGGCGAACAGCATGGTGCGGAAGGGCATAACAAAGACCTCACAAAATTTTGGAACAAATATTGAACATATGTTCTCTATCCCCATATCTAAAGGCCCGGCGTTAAAAAAGGAACCCTCCCATGCCTGCCAATACATCATCGCCGCTTACACGCCTGGCAGCAGCAGAGTGTCGCTGGAATGGGCCAATTCCATAGGACGTTCGCGCTTGGGCCATACCCGCATCGGATTACACGGACAGCCCGTATGGCGATCTTGCACGGCGTCTGCGGAAGGCGATGGCGGCCCGGCGTAATATGCTTCCGGGACCGAAATCTGCGCTCCAGGATCAGCCACTCGCCGCCGCCACCGGTCAATTGCTGCAATGGCGCATCCAGGCCGTTGCAAAGCTTGCAGCCGCGCGCTCAGAGCCGTAGCTTCAAGATTAGGAACACACGCATCTTGGAGACGCAGAATGGCTAAGCCGCTGAACTGGATTGACGGCACATGGGTCCCCGGCAATCCGCCAATCATCGGGCCGGTGACCAACGCCGCTTGGATGGCGACGGTCGTATTTGACGGTGCGCGGGCCTTCAATGGCTTGGCCCCGGATTTAGACCTACACTGCCAGCGTTGCGTTGAGTCCGCCCACGCCCTTGGCCTTGAGCCGCCTGTAGACGCTGCCGAAATCATGCGCATTGCTGTTGAAGGCATCCAGCGGTTTCCGAAAGAGACGGAGCTATACGTCCGCCCTATGTTTTACGGCGACGAAGGCTGGCTGATGCCAAGCACGACCAAGTTCGTACTCACCTTGATAGACCATCCAATGGAACCGCCTGCGAGCAGCTTTAAAGTGTGCCGCACCACCCGCACCCGGCCAACGCCAATGGCGGCACCAACCAATGCCAAAGCATCCTGCTTATACCCGAATGTCCATCGCATGATGCGTGAAGCGCAAGGCCGCGGATTTGATGCCGCCGTGGTCGGTGATGCGAACGGTAATGTGGCGGAACTTTCAACATCAAACATTTTCATTGTGAAGGATGGCCGGGTCGCAACGCCTGTTACCAACGGCGCTTTCCTCAACGGCATCACTCGCCAACGCACCATTGCCCTGTTCCGCGAAAACGGCGTGCCGCTGGATGAGCGCACCATCACCTTTGATGAATTAGATACCGCGGACGAAATCTTCGGCACCGGCAATGCCAACAAAATCCAGCCGATCACGCAATATGAAGACCGCATGCTCCAGCCCGGCCCAATGGCCGCCAAGGCGCGCAGGCTTTACATGGCCTTCGCTGAATCAAATGGGGCGCTCGCCAATTTCACGTGAAGCTAAGTAAATTCAGTTATCCTCGGATCATCTTCGTGCCTGGATTATCCGGCCAAACAACGATTTTGCCATTGGCGACGCTGGATTTGCCGAAAACCAGCCAGGCGTCATCAACCGTTTCGATTGTCGCATCAATCCTGAAGCGACCAGGGTTTTGATGTGCGAGCTCAAGTGTCGTCAGATCGCTTTCATAGGTGCCATCCAGCAGCCCTTCCGCAATACGCATGATGGAGCTAACGGCGATATGGTCTGGCCAGCGGGAGATATCTGTGTAACCACGCGTGGCTGGCTGCAATGCTAAGCTGCCCGGTGTCTCAACATTGGAACGGGTTAGGATCGCCAAGTCTTTGCTTAGGGAAATGCAAGTATCAATGATGTGGATGCCGTAGTCGAAATGGGCTCTGGCGACGACATCGGCGCAATCTGTCTGCACTGCGACCTGGACCATATGATCCGCTTGCCCCGCGTGCATCATCCGCAAGCCATCAAAGAAATCGTCGATCAGGCTGACGCGTGCATCAAGTTTATGGAATGCAATATAACGCTCCGTTGCTAACTCATGGTTCGAACCGGCTGGGCCGAGCGTCACGAAATGAAGCGGTTTGCTAGAGGCCACCTCACCCTGACTTAGGATTTAACTTCATCATCATCTGAAGGCTTGGCGCGCATGTCTCTCGGCAGTAAATCGTCAATGGTTTGCACATCGACGTCCAGGTGATTGGCTTTGGATAGCTCTTCCCGAAGCAGGTCAGCATGCTGTTTGACAGTCTCCCGCGCCGCATAATTGCCTGACAAGCACATCCGGGTCAGCGCCCGCGCGATAGCCTGTGCCACCAGCACATTGTTCGCAGACGCCCGTCGCAGAGGATGAAACGCCCGCGCCGTCAATTGATCAAACGCAAGACCGGGAACGATCAGGCGGGGATCGCCTTCCTCATCACATCGACCCGTTGGAGCCGCTTCTAACCCAGCGACGTCACTCAGGGCGGCAGAGAGGCTGTCTGCCGCTGCAATCGCCGTATAAGCGTCATTGACCCCAGGCGACAGCGCCCGAAGTGCTATCTCAAACAGCAAATCAATCGAAAACTCAATCTCCCGCTCCGCTGATCGGGCAGAATCTATGGGAAGCAGATCGACCAGTTTTTCCTCTGTCTCCTCATCAACAGACTTCGACACTGTGGCGATCACGTCGCCTTCCAGCACGAATTCCCCTGGTGCCACTTTAAGCTTAACAACGACGCCAGCAGCTACAGCAACAGTAATCAACTGCACTTCATCACACTGGCCGACATATCCGCCGCGTGGTGCCTTTAGATCAGCATCGAAACTATCTACGGAAAGCTTATCGTCCAGCTTCTGATAGGACTCACGGTGAGCCTCCAACGCAGCTTTAAGGCGTTTGGCGATCTACGCGATTTCGTCATCGATCATGACGCTGGTGGAGAGACATGACGGACGAAATAGATCAGCTGCAAACGGAAACTAATACCAGAACACCGGCACCCAACGTCGCAAAGGTAGGTGCGAATCCAGGCTCGATAAAAGCCATCACCCCAAGGCATTACAAAAACGTTCCGCCAAAAATCCTTGTTGTAGCCTGATTGACTGGCTCTGACGTGAACCGCTTGAGCAAGCGCGGACCAATGTTTCCCGCCGCCAACGTGAATACGACCAGCACCAATGAATATGTGAGTGAGAGCGCAGTGATAGCGCCGCCTGCGACGACCGCAAGTACATTAAGCGCGGTATCCGGGTCAAAGGAGAAACCCAGGATCGCATAGGGATTATCCAGATAGCCGCGTTCCAGCAGCGCCAATATTGGCATCATCGCCCATAGCGCAAATGTAATTCTGGCAGGCAGCGTTAGCAGCAACACCAGCGGCGTGTGCAATTGCCTGGCAAGCCAGCTCTCTCGAAAACTGAAGGCCATGGCGACTACGATGCTCCTTTGGCCGGCGCCAGCGCTTGCAACGCGCCTTTATGAATTTCGAGATCAACCACATCCTCAATCACCACAAGCTCCCCGTCTAGCAGTGCATGATCACGCCGCCGGTTCCTTGCAAAGCGAATGGTGACCTTCTCCGCCGTGCGTGCTTTGAGGTCACGATTCTCGCGCCATTGGCCTACCAGTAAGTCACTGGAAAGACGCGCACTTCGGAGCGGCGTCAGAACGCCCGTTTGATATACGCCCAGAACGCCTGCATCCAGTTGATCAGAATACGGCATGTGACCAACGCCATATTCATTGTTTGCAACAGCAAGCACGGAAAATCGACCAGACTGGCTCTCACCGTTGCAAATGATCTCAGCAGCGAAGGCTATGCGACGGCGGAGGATGCTTAAACAGGCTTTCAAACTCGCCCAGATTTTCCCGAGCTTCGAGCTGTATTCGTAAACCTTGCGGTTCTTGACCACTTTGGCCCGCAATTCAACAGAATATTGATGAACAAACGGTCGTCCATTCATCGTACCGATATCAACAGCACGAGGAGATGCGACAGCCAAGGCGCGCACGGCCTGATCAAGCTGAAACGGCAGGCCTAGCGCGCGGGCGAACAGGTTCGTGGTTCCAGCAGGCAGAACGCCCAGCGCTTTACTGCTGCGAAATGCAGCGCCTGCAGCCGCCGATATAGTGCCGTCGCCGCCGCCAGCGACGATCGCATCAACGGTAGGATCGTTCTCCGCAGCTCCAGCGTATCAAGCAGCGCGGTACCTGGAGTGCTTTGAATATTGACCTCATGGCCAGCGCCTTCAAACGCATCGCGCAAAACGGGCGAGAACCGATCAAGGTCCTCAGTTTTCAGGGTGTCGCCATCTTTGTTGAGGATCACCGCGATACGCATGGTTTTACCCTGTCAGCAGGCCGCAATACGGCTCGATTGCCAGAATGACGCATACTCGATAATCGTTCGCCAATCAGACGCAATATGTCTTAAGCGGCGGCAAGCCGTTGAAGCCGACAGAGCAATATGTGGCCGTATAGGCCCCGGCAGACAGGAACTCGACCATATCGCCAGGCTTTAGGTCGTCCGGCAGCTCATAGGGCGTTTCTTCATATAGCACGTCGACTTCATCACAGGTCGGGCCAGCGATGATGGCGCGGCTCACAGGGCCGCCATCACGGCTCGTGGTCATGCGGTACTTGATGGCCTCATCCAGCGTCTCAATCAGGCCGCCGAATTTGCCAACATCCAGATAAACCCAGCGCGGGCCACCTTCCTGCTTATGGGAAACGAGCACAACTTCGCTTTGGATCAATCCTGCATCCGCCACCATGCTGCGTCCTGGCTCTACCAACAGGTCCGGTTGGCGATTGCCAAAGTGCTTCTGCATCGCCTGCATCAGCGCTTCACAATGGGCGTTCTGTGATGCTGCGTCAGTGCGGTAATACGCAGGGAACCCGCCTCCGACATTTACCATTCGCAGGTTGACACCCTGCTCCGCTAAATCCGTAAACAGCATCGCCGCCCGGCTGACAGCCATGTCCCATGCGCCCGCATCGCGCTGCTGTGAACCCACATGGAAGGAGACGCCGTAAGGGTCGAGCCCCATCTCCCCAGCCTGGGTCAGCAATTCCTTCGCCATTGGGAAGGAGCAGCCGAATTTATGGCTGAGCGGCCAATCGGCAGTGCTGGAGAAATCCAAGTGCAGGCGGCAATAGACGCGGGCACCCGGTGCAACTTCAGCCAGCTTTTCAAGCTCACCGGCAGAATCGAAGGCAAACAGCCGCACACCTAAATCACTAGCCGCTTTAATATCCGATTGCTTCTTCACCGTATTGCCAAACGAAATACGATCTGGCCGCGCGCCAGCGGCCAAGGCATCCCGGATTTCATAGATCGAGGCTGTATCGAAGCTGGAACCGAGCCCGGCCAACAGACGCAGAATTTCCGGCGCTGGATTGGCCTTCATCGCATAGAAAATCGCAGCCCGCGGAAGGGATTGGGCCAAGCCTTCAAAGGCATTCCGGACAGAGTCCAGGTCCATCACCAGGCAGGGAGTCGCTGGGCGCACGTCTGACAAAAAGCGGCGGATACGAGCGGTCACGGGGCTGCGACCCTCCTAAAGCAAGACGGTGAGGAATGAAAGGAATTTGCGCGCGTATAAGGGTCCAAACCTAAATGCGCAACACATAAGTAGGCTGCAGCCGCTAAAAATTCAGTCTAGCCCGCCTTTTTCACGACCTGATCAATGGCCCCAAAGGGTGAATTGCCATCCCGTGTTTTGAATTCGATGCGGACACTATCGCCAAATTTCAGGAACTCGGATTTAGGCGCACCCTCTTCAATCGTCTCAATCATCCGCTTTTCTGCGATGCAGGATGACCCAACTGAGCGGTCACGGTTTGAAACCGTACCGGAGCCAATAACCGTCCCGGCGACCAAGTTACGCGTGCGGGCTGCGTGGGCGATTAAGCGCGGGAATTCGAAGTTCATATCGACGCCACAGTCTGGCTGTCCATATGCTCCGCCATTAATCCAACAATGCATTGGCCCGATCAGCTTGCCGCCATCCCATGCCGCGCCAAGGTCATCAGGTATGACCACAACGGGCGCAAATGCCGTCGCTGGCTTGCCTTGGTAGAAGCCGAAGCCTTTCCCAAGTTCACCCGGAATAACGTTCCTCAGCGACACATCATTGATGATCGTCACCAGTTTGATGTGCTGGCCAGCATCCGCTTCCGATACGCCCATGGGCGTGTCATCCAGGATCACGCCCACCTCAGCCTCAAAATCAATGCCCCATGCGTCGTCCAACATGAGGATCGGCGCGCGGCAGCCCTGAAAATCATCGGATCCACCCTGATACATCAGTGGGTCATCTAGGAAGCTGGACGGCATTTCTGCACCCCTGGCTTTACGCACAAGTTCCATATGGTTCAGGTAGACGCTACCGTCCGACCAATTGAACGCCCGCGGCAAAGGTGCTGCCAAATTGCTAGGATTACGAACATCAATCGCGCCCGGAATTTCGCCGGATTCCAGTTGCTCTGAAAGGCGCAGTAATTCAGGCTCCACAGCCGCCCAGTTGTCCAACGCTGATTGCAGGGTGCGCGCCACATGGTCCGCACGGACGGCCTTTGTCAAATCATCGGACACGACAACAAGCGCGCCATCCCGGCCTTCATTCAATGATGCGAGTTTCATTCAGCTCTCTCCCGTTGGCGCTTTGATCTCTATCCGAATCTTAACGTGGGCAAGCGGTTGACGCCATCGGCCTCAAACATTTCCACAGGCTAGGCGTTTGCGGATTGCGGACCGGTCCTTAGCATGCCGCTAACATGACCGATTCGAACCAAATGACACCAGACGGCAGCGCATCGGACGCGCGCCGTCGATTAATGGCAGCAGCGGCTTCGCTGTTAGCTACCCATGGCTATGCGGCCGTCAGCATAGACCAGATCGCGGCAACCGTCGGTGCGACTAAGGGTTTGTATTATCATCACTTCAAGGCCAAGGCTGACGTGCTGGCTGAAATTGTGAGCGCCGCACGGGCTGAAGCGCTGGCTGCAGCCACGAACGCACTTGAGGCCGTTGGACCAAACGCACCAGCAGAAAAGCGAATTGAGGCATTAGCGGAAGGCGAATTGACAGCAGCGCTTGGAGCACCGGAAATCCACCGAGTCGCAGCGGACGCAAACGACCTGCTTGCCCAGGAACGTATTTCTCCAGACTTCCAGCCGTTGGCCGATGCAGCGACAAGCGACCGCGAAGCGCTGGAGCGGCTGTACCAGGATGCCTATCGCGAGGGTGTCAAAACTGGCCGTTTGGAGCCATTGCCACCCCGGTTTGCGGTATGGCTGATTCGCCTGCCCATCCTCGCCGCCGCTGAATGGGCCGCAACGCCCGAAGGTGTGCGCACTCCGGCTGATCGTGTGGCAGAAGCTGTCGCCCGGTTTGCCGCCAAAGGCCTGCTCGAAACCGATCTGGACGATTAGAAGACTTCGGTCCGAGCCGGAACCTTTTCATTTGTTAGCTCGTTACGGAGATGAGGTGCGCCGAGTGGCCGCCTGAAACTGAATAAATAACGGGACTTAGCATGGCGAATAATGGCGGCGGCTTTAAAGCGACATCTTTCATCATCGGCGCATTGGTCGTGGCGGTTGTGGGCTTTGGTGCCTATTACTTTGGCGGTTTTGGCAAAGACGAAGCCGATATCAAAATCGAACTTCCTGACGTCAAAGGCTAACGGAAGCGTCGATTACGGGCAGCGGCGGGACCAACCGTCTAGCCTGCGACGCTTCACAACGATCTGAATCCCAAGCCGCCGGGCCTCCTTACAATGGCTCAGCGGCTTGCGGCCGTTCGCCGGATACTCGATTGATACCACCGGCTTCCCGCGCAGGATGAACGACGTCATCATCCCACACCATTTCCACTTGAAGCAGTCCTCAGCGATCACCCAATCGTAAACATCCACCAGTTCAGCTGCGAACTCCGGGGCATTCTTCATGGCTATTGCGAGGCCAACACCATGCGCTTCCTTCGCCAATGCCCAATTATAGCGGAGCTGGTGCGCGCGGGTGATATTAAAGCCGGTATCGTGCTGAAAATTATGAATATTATCGACTTCGATGGCGAAGAAGCCCTTTTCACGGCAAAGCCTGAAACGCGCGCGCGTGATCGGCAGCACTGTCTTCATGCGCCGGATATCCAGTCAGCGCTCGCCTTCCCAGCCGACATAAGCCTTACCAATGATCGATTTTGGGAAGGTGTGTTTGTCAGGCCGCTAATCTTCCCAAGCACCAACATTGACATAACAGATAGGCCGCACGCCACGGGCACGCAGGCTGTCAAGGAATGCCGGGTCCGCGTCGAAAGCGTCCAGATTAATCGTGCTGGTTAGCCTGCGAAGATCGAAAGGCTGATTGTACTGCCAGTCAAAGCTATCCTGCATGGACGGGTGCCAGTGCGGTTGCGCCATGGTGGATGGTGCAACGGACAAGGCCATCATGAAAATCAGCAACGCGGCGAAAAGGCGGCGCATGGCGATCACGCTCGAATGATTGCAGAGCGCATGACTCTAGCTATGCCACCTTAAGGGCGCATGAACCCAAAGGCACAAGCTATCAGGCGCCGACAGTCATCCGGCTGGCGCGCTGGCGGATGGTCTTTGCAAGCGCCATAGCCACGATCACGCCAGTTTTCGGATTGTCCGGGCTTGGGACCATATCTTCCCGGAATGTCAGACGCCCGGCAGCACCAACGGCTTCCAGATCAATGACATGATTGGTCACGGTTGGGTCCGCAATGATAAGAAGCCGTGTTTTCTCTAGGCCAGCGCCTGCAAAGGCTGCTGCGGCAGAGATATTCACGTTGCCTGGATATACCGGCGCGCCATCGCGCACACCGCCATCAAACAGGGTTGCAGGCTCCGTCAGCGCCATCAGATCAACCAAGTCTTCCCCCGGTGTGCCAAGCCATGCTTCAGGGGGTTTTCTAACAGTGACGGTGACGCTATCCAACCCGCCTTCCGCCATTCCACCCAGCATATCGAGCGCACCGATGCCTGCTGACGGCAGAATCAATCGCCCACCACCAGCTTCTGCGGCAGCAAGCAAATGCGTCCGCAAATCATCATCAATCAATGCGCCAATGGATGTTACGGCCACTTCGACGCCCGCCTCAAGCAAAGGTCCAACATGGCTGCGAACTGCACTATGTCCAGCACCTTCAACGACATACTGCGCGCCAAGCGCCAAGAGTTCTCTGGCATCATGCACGATTGGCAAGGGCGGGTCTTCGCGCGGTGTCCGCGTTAACGCACCCACAAATTCAACGTCCTTGGGAAAGCCGCCAGCCACCCATTGCTGCGCTAATGGCAGCGTGACGGCACCCAGGCCAATTAATCCAACGCGTAACATCAGCTAATAACCTTCTTATCCTTCAGCACCGCAAGCTTCGCCTCGTCATAGCCAAGGCGGTCCCGCAGAATATCATCCGTATGCTGGCCTAGCAGCGGCGGTGGTTCATACGTGCGCAGTTTTGAGTGCGAGAAATTCAGTGGGGAGCCGATGATCTTAATCGGCCCCGCTTTCGGGTGGTCCAACTCGGCGACCATGCCCCGCGCCGCAACGTCTTCAGACTCAAGCGCTTCCCCAACCCTACGGACGGGGCCAGAAGGCAAATGCCGCATACGCTTCAGCCATTCATCCCGGGGCCGAGTCGCGAAGATTTCTGCCAGAATGCCAAACAGCGCCGGGCGGTTCTCCAACCTGTCGCCAGCTTCCTTGAAGCGCGGATCATCAACCAGATCGGGCCGCTCCAGCACATCCCGGCACAGCTGGCCGTAGAGCCTGTTAGTGCCAAGCGCCATGTAAATCGACCCATCCGCCGTCTCAAACAAATTCGTCGGCGTTGATGTCATATGCGAATTGCCGGCGCGCTGCGGTTGGGTCCCGGAGCAGAGGTAAAACAGCCCCGCATTGCCCAGCGATGCGACCGCCATATCCATCAATGCCAGGTCAATATGCTGGCCCTTGCCGCCCTTCTCCCGCGCCAACAAGGCTGCGCATACAGCACCGACGGACTGCAGGCCCGTCATCGTATCAACAAGGCTGAGCGCGTGGCGGAGCGGCGGGCCATCTGCCTCTCCCGTCAGGCTCATCATGCCTGATTCCGCCTGCAATACTGGGTCAAACCCAGGGCGATCCCAGTTCGGGCCAGTCTGGCCGTAAGCGGACACGGAAAGATAGATCAGGCGTGGAAACTGGTCCTTGATGCTGGCGTAATCCAGGCCAAACCGCTTCATGACGCCGGGGCGGTAGTTTTCGACCAGCACATCAGCATCTGCCAGCAAGCCAAGCAAGATTTCCTTGCCTTCGTCCGTGCGCGGATCAACGGTCAAGCTCTGCTTAGAGCGGTTGAAAGCCAGGAAGAAATGCGCCTCACCGCCAATATTGGGTGAGGTCATGCGGCGCGTGTCATCACCTGCTTCAGGGTTCTCGACCTTGATGACTTCAGCCCCCATATCCGCCAGTTGCTGGGTGCACAGCGGGCCTGCAATAATGCGCGAGAAGTCCAGCACTTTGACGCCTTCAAGCGGCGGTGGGGCGCTAGCATTGGCGGTCGTTTCTGGGGCAGTCATAGGGTGATCTCCTGGTATTCCATAGTCATTTCTGGCTCCATTTCGCCACTGTCTCCGGCCCACCTTGACCCAGCACTGGTCCAGGCTTTGGGTCAGCGAGCGGCGTATCGCGGAAGCGCATGGGATTGCGGATAGATGGAACACCGCCGCCCTCCTCAGCCGATACAACCAATCCACGCTCAAAAGATTCAGGCGCTACAACGGCTTCATCCAGATTGCGAATTGGGCCGCCCGGAACACCGCCGCCTTGCATCTT
This sequence comes from Alphaproteobacteria bacterium, assembly GCA_965660545.1. Taxonomy (GTDB): domain Bacteria; phylum Pseudomonadota; class Alphaproteobacteria; order Bin95; family Bin95; genus VMCJ01. The sequence goes on from CBFIAF010000026.1 coordinate 47,278, forward strand.
CGCGATCCAGTGCGCGCGCGGCTGTGTCTTAAACAGAGGGACGATGATGCCCATCAGTTCATCCACATTCACAACACGAGCGGAGTTCCCATCAAAGCGCGGATCCTCGAGCAATTCTGGCATTTCCAACACATTTTCTACCAATCGCTTCCATACGCGATCGCCCGCAGCCGTCATTTGGAACTGACCGTCGCTTGCTTCAAATACACCGAGCGGAGATGCCGCCGGGCTACCATTGCCGAAGCGCAGGGGGCGGTTGCCGTTGATCATAAACTGCATGGCATAGTGGTAGCTGATGATGAGCGCCTGATCGTAGAGCGCTACGTCAATGTCTTCCCCTTCGCCATCATCTTCCCGGGCGATCAAGGCCGCCAGCATGGCTTGTGCCGCAGAAGCCCCCGCAGCCTGCGACGGCATTGGCAGGCCGGAGCGAACGGCAGGCTCATCGCCGCGTCCATTGGTCGACATCCAACCGGATTCAGCCTGGATCGTCGCGTCATGGGCCGGGACATCAGTGGCAACATCACCTCCATAGGGCGTGATACGGGCGACGACGAGGCCAGGCGCATCCCGTTCTGGCGCCAGCGCTCGCCCGAGGCCATCGGGCGAGCCGTCAATCACGCCATCTGCGGCCTTAAGCAGTGCCGCCAGAGTTTTCCGTTCGGCTGGGTCTGCAAGGTTCAGCGCTAGTGAGTCTTTGCCGCGATTTAGCGCATGGAATACAGCAGGTGCGCCTTCGATCTCCACACTCGGCCAACGACGCATGCCATCGCCTTCCGGCGGCTCGATCTTCACCACCTCCGCGCCCATATCTGCCAGATTGCGCCCAGCATGGGCCACGGCTGGACCTTCGCCAATTTCGATAATCCGGAGACCTTCAAGGGGGCCACTCATGATGCGTCCTCCTGGATGCCGACAGCGGACAGTTCATCAGGGCCATAACCGAGCCATCGTTGGAGGACGGCGGCACCATCCTGGCCAAGCAGCGGTGCTGCTTCTGCTGGTTTCAGCCCGCGCCGTTTCAAGCGCATAGCAGGCCCAAGCTCCGGCGCTTCATCAATTATGGAATGCGGTGCCATGCCAGTGACACCCCGCCGGCTCGTCTCCATGGAGGGAATAGATTCAGGCAGTTCCCGCACCAATGCTGCCGGAACACCGGCTGTGCGCAAGCGGTCCACCCAGTCTGCAGCAGGCTCCTTAGCGACAGCGCCGCCGACAAGGTCGTCAAGCTCAGTGCGATGTTGCAAGCGGCCAAAGCCATCTTTGAACCGCACGTCATCCAGCGCCTGCGCCAGTTTCAGCGTTTCCATCATGGCTTTAAAACGGGCGTCCGTATCGGCGACGGCGATAAGCGCCTGCCCATCCGAGCAGACATAGCGGTTAGCAGGGGCGGCCCAATGGTCCCCATTGCCAATACGCGTTGCGAGTGGTCCACCTGCCATACGCTGAACGGACAAAGGTGATGTATTAAAAAGCCCGGTATCGTAGAGCGGCACTTCAACAAATTGCCCCAGCCCCGTTTTCTTCCGACGCCAGAGCGCTGCCAGAATTGCCATTGCGCCATTGAGGCCCGTGGTTACATCCGTCATTGGAATAGCGGTTCGCACAGGCTCGCTATCTGAATGGCCGGTCAGCGATTGAAACCCGGATTCTGCCTGTACAACCGGATCATATCCTGGCCGCATCATAAATGGCCCGTCTCGCCCATAGGCAGATGTCGAGCAATAGACCAATTCTGGCCGTTTCACCAAATCATAATCCAGACCGTATTTCGCCATAACGCCGGTAGAGAAATTCTCCATCACAACATCCGCTTGATCGACGAGCGCGCGAGCAGCCTTGCATCCAGCCTCCGTCGCCAGATCAATCGCCACCGATTGCTTGCCGCGATTGTAGGACAGGAACGCAGCGGAAATGCCTTTGTATTCAGGTGGGCGGTATCCTCTTGTGTCGTCGCCTCCTTTAGGATGTTCCAACTTGACGATCTCTGCGCCCAAGTCTGAAAGGATCATCGCAGCAACTGGGCCAGCAATAACGCGGGTGAAATCTACGACCTTTAGGCCGGTCAGCGGCGGCGACATCAGTTCGTGTCCTCTGTAACGACGCCAGATGAAATCAGCGCCTCAATCTCATCTGCACTAAAACCTGCGAACGCGAGCGCATCGCGACTGTGCTGGCCCAGCAGCGGCGGCGCAACAGGCTCTGCCACAGGTGTGCGGGAGAGCTTAATGGGGCTGCCGACTTGCTCGATCTCACCGATCCGCGCGTGCGTCGTCGTCGCAATCATGTCACGTGCACGAAATTCCGGCGCGTTTAATGCCTCGACCACATCACGAACGGCACCGACAGGAAGGCCTGCGGCCCGGAGCTTCGGCACCCAATAATTCCGTGTGTTGGTTTTGAGCGCAGCACCCAAGGTATCCCTGCAATACTGGCGATTGGCGACACGGGTTGCAGCGTCCGTCAGCTTTGGATCATCCAAAAGGTCAGGTCGTTCCAAGCCATCCTTACAGAGCTTTTCCCACTGCCGTTCATTCCCGCAGACCAGTGAGATCAAACCATCTGAGCACTCATACAGCCCAAGCGGCTCAATAAACGGATGGTCCCCGCCATAGCGCTTCGGGCTATTGCCTGTGAGCAAACCAAGCTGCGCATAGTTAACGACAGCAGAGGTCGCGCAATCCAGGAGTGCGACATCAATATGTTGGCCAGTCCCATCCCGGTCCCTAGCCATTAGAGCACCGAGCATGGCCTGGGTCGCGTACATGCCAGTGAACATATCGGCGTAGGAAACGCCCGTGCGAAGCGGCAGGCCGTCCGCTTCACCGGTCATCCACATCATGCCGCTTTCAGCCTGGGCGATGGGATCATATCCGGCCATCATTTTATTCGGGCTGGCATGCCCATAGCCGGTGATTGAACAATAGATGAGCCCAGGATTGATTGCCGCTAGGTCGGCATATCCCAAACCTTGACGTTCCATCACATCTGCG
>CBFIAF010000027.1:0-46998 GCA_965660545.1 Alphaproteobacteria bacterium
AGTCCTGTGCGGCCACCGCCTGAGCGCCGGGACGTCAGCAACTCTGTCCGCTTGCCTGACTTAACGTGTCAAAGCCCGTAGAAGAAGTCGCCGGGGCGCCAGTCATGGCCGAGGTCGCCGGGCAGCCGGCGCTGACGGCTCACCGATACCCTGGCCCGCATTGCCGATCACAAAATCAACCGGATCGATGAACTGATGCCTTGGCGTTGCGCTGCGCCCGCAGCGTAACTGACCGGCCTAACTATCCGCCAGAGCAGGTTCACCGGACGGTCACGGCCCCCCAGCAACACCGCGCCGACAATCGCGGCCATGATCCAATGCACCGCGCGGAGCGGTCTCGCATATCGGTTCATCGTTCAGCCTCCTGCTGCCATACCCAAACAAGGGTTTGGTCGTTCGGGTTTCAGCCCCGAGCGATAAGTGTGGCGCTGCACAGTGGTTGCGGCAACCGTTTGACCGTCCTTGGCAGGCCCGCGCCTAACTGCGAATGGCGTGCGCGGCCGAATCGAGTTCCTGGGTCAGCCTGGCAGCGTCTTTCACTGGGAGCGGCTGTAAGGGAAATCGAACCGGGCCTGTCGCTAATCCTTGCCGCTCTGCCCAATGTTTCAGTGCGGGGGCAGGTGATTGGCCAATATTGAGCGGGCCAATAATCCATTCATTGTAGATCGCCCGCATTGGCGCTAGTCGACGCCACGCGTCGAGCGCAATCATAGAATCGCCAGATAGCGCCGCGTTCTGATAGGTGCGGACCAGGTCGATGCCGCCGACCAGATAGAGATAGGGCTCGGGGTCAGCATAGAGTGGTCGGTCGCCGCGCGTCAGTAGCGTCGTGAACCACTGATCTTCATGGGGGTCGCAGATCGATAAGTCGGGAAAGCGACGGCCCAAACTCGTGACGGATTTGACGCCGCCGGTCGCTTTGATCCCGTGAATGCCAATCCTGGCGCCAATTGCAGCGATGGCGTCGACGCCGAACGTCATGCCGGGCGCAGTCGATTCGAACAAGGTGACCGGGCGCCCGGCCGCATCCGCCACAGCTTCGGCGCAAGCCGCCAAAGCATCGACCGACCACGGACCGCGTGGCCGCATCAACACAACATGATCGGCGCCGGCCTCGCCAGCATGACGAGCCAACGCGATGGTTTCACGGATGGCGTTATGAGTTACAACGACGCCGACCTTTAATCCGCTGCCCGCTCCATCCAGGATGGCTTCCAGCACGGCCTTGCGCTCGTCGAATGTCAGCGACCAGCTTTCGCCCATGATTCCATTGCAGAAGACACCGTCCAGGCCGAACGTCTGGCGGTAGGTCTTGGCGTTCGATGCGGCCCCATTTAGGTCAAGCGCGCCATCGCTAAGGAAGGGCGTGAAGATCGCTGCCCAGACGCCGGTCAGTGCGCTGTTGTTTGGAGGGTTCATAGCGGCGGGCAGCGCTTGGCCCATTCGGTAACATCCTCATAGGCAGCCGCGACCCGATAAACGGTCGCTTCGTCGAAATGACGCCCGACGACCTGGATCGCGAGCGGCAGGCCGGTCGCGGTGGCGCCCATTGGCATAGCCAGTGCCGGTGCGCGCACAATATTGAATGGTGGCCGGCCTTCCAGGCTGTAGCTACGCGCCATGGCTTCTGCATCATCGAAGCGGGGCGGGGGCGCCAGGGTCACGATGGTGAGCGCGGCCTCGACGCCTTGCATCGATTGGCGATATGCGGCCTCCATCTGGCTGCGTTTCTCCATCGCATCCAGATAGTCGGCGGTGGTTTGCGTCGCGCCAGCGTTGATGCGGTCCCGCGCCAATGCGCCATAGGCGTTGGTGGTCATATAGCGGCGATGCCACGCATAGGCTTCGCCGGCCATGATGGGCTTCAGGATATCCACATATTCTCTGAGCGGCTCCAATTCGATGTCGACGAGTTCGGCGCCAAGGCTACGATAGACCTCCAACGCAGCTTCCGTTGCCGATGCGATCTCAGGCTCCGCGATGCCGTCGCGTTCCCAGAAATGGCGAATGACGCCGATCTTCATGCCGCGCACGCCCTTGTCGAGGCCGGCGGCGGCGTTTGGCGTCGCCAGCGCCGCCGTTGTGGGATCGTTCGGATCATGGCCGGCGATGACTTGGAAGACGGCGGCATTGTCGCGCACGGTCCGGGTCATCGGCCCCACATGATCGAGGCTCGTGCTGAGCGGCAGGACACCCCTGAGCGGCACCCGGCCATAGGTCGGTTTCAGCCCGACGATGCCACATGCAGCGGCCGGATTGCGGATCGAGCCGCCCGTATCGGTTCCAAGCGCGGCAGGAAAGAACCGGGCGGCGACGCCCGCGCCGGAGCCAGATGAAGAGCCGCCAGGCGTCCGCTCAAGGTCCCAGGGATTGCGCGCGGGCGGCCAAGGGAGGTCGAAGCTTGGCCCGCCGACGGCAAACTCCCAGGTGGAAAGCTTGGCGAGACAGATGCCGCCAGCCTGCTCCAACCGTGCGGCGACGGTGGCGTTGGCCGCGGCGGGCGGCGCGTCAGCCAGCACCTGGGAATGGCCCGTCGTAGGCACGCCTTCCAGGTCGATGATGTCTTTGAGCGCATAAGGCACGCCGTGGAGCGGGCCACGCAGCTTGCCCGCCGCCGCTTCGGTCTCAGCCTGTTTGGCGGCGGCCATCGCGCGTTCCGGCAATAGACGCAGGACGGCGTTCACCTTGCCGTCCAGGGCCGATATGCGTTCAAGGCAGGCCTCTGTGATTTCCACGGGAGACAGCTTCTGGGCCGCGATCAATGCGGCGGCCTCAACTAAGCCCATTTCTGTCAGGTCGGGGTGGGTCAACTCACTGTCCTCAAACACGATTGGCGCGGGCGAGCGCTGCATGCATCAGTACGTTCACGCTTGGGAAAACGTCTTCCGGCGCGCAATCCTCGGCTTCGTTGTGGGTAACGCCGTCCTTGCAAGGACAGAAAATCATCGCGGTCGGCGCGATACGGGCCATGTTGAAGGCGTCGTGTCCGGCCTGGCTCAGAATATCCATATGCCCGCAGCCAAGCGCCGCCGCGGCCTCCCGCACCAGGCTGACGCATGCGGGGTCGAAATCCTCCGCGCCGTAGCCCCAATCCTCGGCGACTTCGGCATCCACATTGGCCCGCGTCTCCACGTCCTTCAGCAGGGTCATGAAGTCTTCGCCCATTTGGGCGACGACCGCGGGGTCGGGATGGCGCATGTCCACCGTAATTCGCGCCTTGCTTGGCACAATGCCGATCAGATTTGGCCAGTTTTCGATGCATGTGGCTGTGCTCTTGCCGTCCGGCGCGTATTTCCAGCCAATGTCATTGACGCCGACGGCGATCATCGCGGCGCCGACAAGGGCGTTCTTTCGGACGGCCATGGGCGTCGGCCCGGCATGAGAGGTTTCGCCGATCACGTCCGTCACGAAGCCGCGCACAGCATAGCTGCCGGTCACGATCCCGACGGGCACGCCTTGTTGCTCCAAGATCGGCCCCTGCTCGATGTGCAATTCGAAATAGGCATCGATCTCCCGTCCGCCGACCGGGGCGTCGCCAGCATAGCCGATCCGCTGCAGTTCATCGCCGAAGACGGCCCCATCCGCGTCGGTCCGCCCAAGGCCCCATGCGAGGTCATTGACGCCGGCGAAAACAGAAGATGCCGACATTGGCGGGCCAAAACGGGCGCCCTCTTCGTTCGACCAGTTGACGATCTCGATCGCGCGTCGGGTCTCGATGCCCCGTTCGTTCAAAGTGCGGGCGATCTCTAAGCCTGCCAGCAGGCCCACAACCCCATCGAACCGGCCGCCTGCGATCTGCGTATCCAGATGGCTGCCGATAAGGACGGGCGGCAGGTCAGGCGCCTGTCCTTCGCGCCGGGCGAACATGTTGCCAAGTCGGTCGACGGTCATTTTGAGGCCGGCTTCTTCGCACCAGGCGCCGAACACGTCGCGCACCTCCCGGTCGGAGTCGGAAAGCGCGAGGCGGCGGAGACCGCCGACGACGCCAGGGCCAATCTCCGCTGACCGCATAATCGTCGCCCATAAGCGGGCCTCGTCGATGCGCAGCGTATTGTCGTTGGTTGGGGTCATTCGAACATTGGCCTCTTCTCCCGAAACGGCGTCGCTGCCTCGAACGCCTGCCCCACAGCCAGCACGCCTGCTTCATCGAACGCTTTACCGACGATCTGCATGCCGACTGGCAGCCCATCATCGCTGAAGCCATTGCAAACGCCGAGCGCCGGGTGGCCCGACACATTGAACGGCGAGGTTAGCAGCGGATTCTCCAGAACGAAAAACTTTGGCATCTCGGTCAGTTTGGCGGCAGGGGCCGGTCCGCCTGCTGTGAGTAAAAAATCATATTCGGCCAACGCGGCGTCGACAGCGGCCTTCAACTGGGTGCGCATGCGATTGGCCTGCACATAATCCAGGCCGGTGATCATGCTGGCCAGCATCATCCGATCCCGGAAAATCTCGCCATATTTCTCCGGCGTCGCCGACAGGGTGCGCTGATGAATGGCGTAGGCTTCCGACAGCATGATGATGAAATTGCAAGCATGGAAGTCCTGAAGCGACGGCAAAGTCGCCTCTTCTACGATGGCGCCTAATCCCTCGAACGTCTTCGCGGCAGCGGTCATTGCGTTCTGGACCGGTTCCGCCGCGTGCATGTCGCCGGCGTAGAAATGGCGCACAAGGCCGATGCGCTTGCCTTTGACGCCGCCGGAGAGAGCGCTTGCATAGTCGGGGACCGGCAAATCGGCGGAGGCGGGATCTCGGGGATCGTGCCCGGCAAGCGCGTTCATCATCAATGCGCAATCGGCGACAGTCCAGGTCATCGGTCCGCAATGGTCGAGGGAGTAGGAAAGCGGGACGACGCCACGCCGGGACACGCGGCCATAGGTGGGCTTAAGGCCGGCAATGCCGCAGAAGAACGCCGGCATGCGAATGGACCCCGCCGTGTCCGAGCCCATGGTCGCCATTGCGAGGCCGGCGGCCATTGCGGCGCCGGAACCCGAAGACGATCCGCCAGTGAAATGGGCCGAGTTCCAGGGATTGCGCGCCGGCGGCGTCGGGAGATCCAAGGACGGGCCGCCAAACGCGAATTCATGGGTGGTGAGCTTGCCAAGAAGGACGGCGCCGGCGGCGTTAAGACGGGTAGTCGTTTCCGCGTCCGCCGTCGGCGTGCGGTCTACAAAGAGATGCGACGAGGCCGTCGTCGGCGTGCCTGCCGTGTCGTAGATATCCTTGAGCCCAATAGGCGCGCCATGCAGCGGCCCTCTATAGCCGCCCCCGGCGATGTCTTTTTCGGCGGTCGCGGCCTGTGCGCGGGCGATATCCGCTGTCACAAGCGCATAGGCGCCCAGCGTATCGTTCAGGGCGTCGATGCGGCCGAGAAAGGCCTCGGTCAGCTCGACCGGCGATATCTCGCGGCGTTCGAGCAACGGGGCGGCTTCCAGGATGGTCAGCCGGCAAAGGTCAGAATTGGCCATCAGTCAGCGCTTGCGTCGAAGGTGAGCGCCGGTTCATCGGTAATATCGTAAGTTCGATTGACACGTGCGCGCATTGCTTCCAGCGCGGGCAGCGCTGCGTACATTTGTTGCAGTGCGTCATCTGTCGGGGTGAGGCCCTGTTCGGCCAACCGCCGCTTGAATTCAGCTATTTCCATGAAATGCGCTCCTTTGCCGACGCTCATTATTGCTTAAGGAATAAAGCAAATCCGCCGCTCCATATTGGATAGGCAATTATCGGGCCAGGGGCTTAGAGGCGCAATTGGCACGCTGCTTGCATAGGGGAGAGGTGAGCGCGATCAAACATAAGGCGCGCCATCCCCAACTGAGGAGCAACGAATGAGAAGCACACGCCAGATGAAACGGTTGCAACGGGTTGTGGCCGCCGCCGCCGCCGGCGCGGCCATCACGCTCGGCGCGGCCACGGCGCAAGCGGAAGGGACACTGCGGATCGCGATGACTGCGTCTGATGTTCCTACAACCACCGGCATGCCCAACAATGGCTATGAGGGCATGCGATTTCTCGGCTATACGGCCTTTGAAGGCTTGGTGCTCTGGGACCTCTCGTCGGCGGATACGCTCGCCGACATCAAGCCTGGCCTGGCGACAACTTGGACCCAAAGCGCCGAAGACCCGACAAAATGGACGTTTGAGCTCCGCCAAGGCGTCACCTTCCATGACGGCTCCCCATTCAACGCCGACGCGGCGATCTGGAACCTGGAGCGCTACTACAACACTAACTCGCCGCAGTTCGAGCCGCAGGGTTCGGCGATTACCCGCGCGCGCAACCCAAATGTGAAAGCTTATCGAAAGATCGACGATTTCACGTTGGAAATCACGACCGACCGGCCGCTTAGCTATTTCCCTTACCTTCTGGTCTACATGTTGTATTCCAGCCCGGCCCAGTGGGACGCGGTTGGCAAGGATTGGGCTGAATTCGCCAAGGCGCCGTCCGGCACCGGCCCTTTCCAAATTACGGATTTCAAGCCGCGCATCAGCGTGACCATGGATAAGAACGCCAGCTACTGGGACCCTGAGCGGGCGCCAGAAGTCGATAAAATGATCCTGTACCCAATGCCAGAAGCCACGACGCGCCTCTCAGCGCTTCGTTCCGGCCAGGTGGACTGGATTGAAGTGCCGCCGCCAGACGCCATTCCCAGCCTCAAGAGCGCCGGCTATGACATTGTCACCAATAGCTATCCGCATGTCTGGCCCTGGGTGTTCGACATGAGCCCAGACTCGCCGTTCGCCGACGTGAAGGTGCGTCAGGCGGCGAACTACTGCATCAACCGGGACGACATGGTGACGCTGCTGAACGGCACTGCAGAGCCCGCGGTTGGTTTCTTCAAGAAAGGCACGCCAAAGTTTGGCAACCCCCAGAACGCCTACGTCTTCGATCCAGATAAGGCGAAAGCCTTATTGGCCGAGGCAGGCTACGGGCCAGACAAGCCCGTCTCCGCGAAGATCATGATATCGACAAGCGGTTCCGGTCAGATGCTGCCATTGCCGATGAACGAATTCCTGCAGCAGACGCTTGCGGAGTGCAACATCGCCATCGACTTTGAAGTGGTGGAATGGGGCACGATGCTGGTGGCGTTCCGGAATGAGCCGACGGCGGCGACCGCGCTGCAAGCCGACGCCATGAACATCAGCCTAGTCTCGTCCGATATCTCCCAAATGGCGCGCTGGTTCTGGTCCGGCAATTTCGCGCCGAACGGCTCCAATTGGGGCCATTGGAAGAACGATGAGTACGACGCAATTCTGGGCGAAATTCAGGTTTCGACCGATGCCGCTGGCATGGACGCGAAGGTGGCGCGGCTGAATGAGATCGTCGTCGATGAAGCGCCTTGGCTCTGGATCGTGCACGACCTCAATCCACGCGCGATGTCGAAGAACGTGAAAGGCTTCGTATCGGCCCAAAGCTGGTTCCAGGACTTCACGTCCGTCAGCGTGGACTGAGCGCGGACGCTGAATCTAATGCACCCGCCAGCGACTGGGCCTTATTGCTCTGTCGCTGGCGGGCAAGCGTTCTTCCGACAGTCAGTTCTAGCTAGCGTTATGCGGAGGCCAATACCCAGCCATGTGGCGATTTATCATTGGTCGACTTTTATACGCGGTTCCAATTCTGCTTGGCGTGTCCGTCATCATCTTCAGCTTGGTGCAGTTGGCGCCAGGCGATGTGACCGACATTCTGATTCCGCCGGAAGCCCCAAAGGAAGTGGCGGATATTCTACGGCAAAGGTTTGGGCTGGATCGGCCCGTTTACGAACAGTATTTCATCTGGCTGGGCAACTTGGTGCAGGGCGACCTCGGCGTATCGATTTTCACCAATCAACCCGTTGGCGCCGATTTGGCGTCGGCGCTTGCCAATACGCTCAAGCTTGCGGTTCCAGCGGCATGCATCGGCTTTTCGCTGGGCGCTCTGCTTGGCGTGCTGGCGGCATTCTTTCGCGGCGGTTGGCTCGACAAGCTGTTTTCCGGGATCGCCATCGCTGGCGTTAGCCTGCCGCACTACTGGGTCGGCATCGTGCTGGTGGCGATCTTTTCAGTGACGTTGAACATGATGCCGGCACAGGGCATGGGGCCCGAAGATGGGGACGGCTGGGATGCGATCCGTCATCTCATCTTGCCAGTGATCACGCTTTCCCTGATTCCAATGGGCGTCATCAGCCGTTTGGTCCGCGCCAGCGTTTTGGAAATTCTGAACCAGGAGTTCATTTCCGCGCTTTCCGCCAAGGGCCTGATCCGCCGCCGCATTCTGCTGCATATCGTGAAGAACGCGGCGCCGCCGACGCTCGCCGTGATGGGCTTGCAGTTCGGCTACCTCCTGGGCGGGTCCATCCTCGTTGAGACCGTCTACAACTGGCCGGGCGCGGGCGGCTTGATGAACCTTGCGATTTTCCGGCGGGACGTTCCGGTCCTGTCATCGACGATCTTGGTCCTCGCCGCGATTTTCGTGACGATCAACATTCTGGTCGACGTGCTGCAGGCGCTGATCGACCCGCGGCTCAGGCGCTAGGAGGCGGATATGACGAGCCGAACGACCGTTGAGACGGCGGTGCGCGGACCCCTGCCTTCACTCGATGCCGAAGCGGCATTGGCCCGTGAAGGGGAAAGCAAGGGGTACTGGCGTCGCGTCTGGGAGCGTCTGAAGGACGACAAAGTCACAATCTTCGTGGCGTTCGTCCTGTTACTGATCTTCCTGGCGGCGATCTTCGCGCCCTTCGTCGCGACCCACGATCCCGAGAAAGGATCGATCATCGGCCGGTTGAAGGGCTTTGGCTACAAAGACCACCTTCTGGGCACGGATGAAACTGGGCGAGACATGCTTAGCCGCCTCATTTATGGCGCGCGCCTTTCGCTCATATCCGGCGTTCTGCCCGTGGTGTTCGCACTGCTGATTGGCGGCTCGCTGGGCATCGCGGCCGGCTATCTTCGTGGGGGCGTCAACACGGTCATCATGCGCGGCATGGACGTGCTCTATGCGTTTCCGTCCATTCTGCTGGCGATCGCGATCTGCGGGATTCTCGGCTCTGGGCTGGAAAACACGCTGCTTGCGCTCACAATCACATTCATTCCGCCAATTGTGCGCGTTTCGGAGACGGTCACCGTCCAGGTGCGCTCGTTGGACTTTGTCGACGCCGCGCGCACCAGCGGCGCCAGCCCGGCATCGATTATGTGGCGCCACGTGCTGAACAATGTGCTCGGTCAAATCCTGGTCTACACGACAAGCCTCGTCTCGCTGTCAATCATTCTCGCCGCGGGCTTGAGCTTTCTCGGCCTCGGCGTGACTCCGCCGGATGCGGAATGGGGACTGATGCTGAACAATCTTCGCCAGGCGATTTGGGTGAACCCGACGATTGCCGCCTTGCCGGGCGTGGCGATCTTCATCACGTCGATGAGCTTCAACCTTCTAAGCGACGGCCTGCGGCAGGCCATGGACGTGCGCCTATGACCGACCAAGCCTCCAGCTCGATGCAGGCCGAAGGCGCCGAGCCGCCGTTGCTGGCGGTCGATAACCTTCGCAAGCACTTCCCGATCAAACGAAATTTTTTGGGTCGTACGTTATCGGCGGTGCAGGCGGTCGATGACGTGAGCTTCTATGTGTGGAAGGGCGAAACACTTGGCATTGTCGGCGAGTCCGGCTGCGGCAAATCCACGACAGCGCGGCTGTTGATGCGGTTGATCGAGCCGGACGCTGGCGACGTCTCGCTCGATGGCAAGACAGTCGGCGGGCCAAGTGGGATTGGGGCGCGGGACCTCTATCGCGACATGCAGATGGTGTTTCAGGATAGCTATGCGTCGCTTAACCCGCGCATGCCAATCACCATGTCCATCGCCTATGGCCCGCTCTCCCAAGGGATGGAGCGAAAGGCGGCTCTGGCGATCGCGGCGGAGCTTCTGGAGCAGGTTGGTCTCGACCCGACGCTTTACGCCAACCGCTATCCGCATGAACTTTCAGGCGGGCAGAAGCAGCGGGTCAATATCGCCCGGGCGTTGGCGCTCCGGCCGCGCCTGGTCATTCTGGACGAAGCGGTGTCCGCACTCGACAAGTCGATTGAAGCGCAGATTTTGAACCTACTGATGGATCTGAAGCGCGACTACGATCTGACCTACGTCTTTATCAGCCACGATCTCAATGTTATCCGCTATATAAGCGATCGCGTTATGGTGATGTATCTCGGCCACGTCGTCGAAGTCGGGCGGGTTGAGGATATTTACGCCGCCCCGGCCCATCCGTATACGAAGGCGCTGTTGGCGGCGATGCCGTCGATGGATCCCCGAAATCGCACAGAATCTGAGCCGATCACCGGCGATCCGCCAAACCCGATCGATCCGCCGCCTGGTTGCCGATTCCGGGCGCGGTGTCCCCATGCGGCCCAGATATGCGAGGACCGGACGCCCGCCCTCGCAGCCTATGCCGTCGTCGGCGAAGCCCACGAGGTCGCCTGTCATATGCGTGATCCCCGTTCCGGCCATCCTGAGGCGCGGGCGCCGGGAACGGCGTCGTGAATGACGTCAAAAACAGTCCGGCGATGTCTTTCGACGACAGCAGCGCCCAGCCATTGCTTGCGGTGCGAGATCTGACGGTGCGTTTTAAAACGCGGGATGGGCTCGTCGAAGCCGTCACCGGCGTGAATTTCGATCTGGCGCGAGGCAAGGTGCTCGGCATTTTGGGCGAGTCCGGTTCTGGCAAAAGCGTGTCGCTCCGGGCGATCATGGGCCTGCTGCCAGGCGGTCGTACGGAGGTTTCGGGGACTGTTCGCCTGGATGGCAAGGATTTGCTGGGGATGACGCAGCCGCAACTGGACCAGCTGCGCGGCCCGGAGATCGCCATGATTTTCCAGGAGCCGATGACAGCGCTCGATCCGGTCTTCACGGTCGGCGAGCAGATCGCTGAAACCGTTGTTCGGCATGAAGGCGTCGATTGGTCCACGGCGAACGCGCGGGCTAAGGAATTGCTGGAAATCGTGCGCATTCCCTCACCGGCGCGACGCCTGCAATCCTATCCACATGAAATGTCCGGCGGCATGCGCCAGCGGGCGATGATCGCGCTCGCGCTTTCGTGCCGTCCGCGTCTCTTGCTGGCTGACGAGCCGACAACGGCGCTGGACGTCACCGTGCAGATTCAGATCATCCTGCTGCTGCGGGAATTGCAACGGGAACTGGGCATGGCCGTGATCTTCGTGACCCACGACGTCGGCGTGGCCAGTGAGATTTCGGATGCGGTCGCGGTGATGTATGGCGGGCGTTACATGGAGCATGGACCGGCGGAGGACGTACTGCTCGCGCCGAGCCATCCCTATACGCACGGGCTGCTGAGCTCGACCGTTCAGGGCTCCATGCGGGGCCAGCGGCTCGACGCGATTCCAGGCCTGCCGCCAGACCTGGCGCAACTGCCCAAAGGCTGCCCCTTCAATGCCCGCTGTCGCTATGCCGTCCCAGCGTGCGAGACCGGCGGAACAGCTTTGACGGCGGTAAGCGACGACCATTTCAGCGCCTGCTTGCGAGTCGGCCAGGAGGGCAGGGCGTTCATTGGGCAAAAATCGCCGTAAGCTTTGAAACTCAGCGCGCCCCGCATGCTGCGCGGCGCCCGATCGACAGGCAATGGAGAAAGACATGCACCCTTACCGTCTTCCGGATGCGGCCAAGGCCGCGGTGGCGCGCAAGTTGGGAGAGAGCCACAGCATTCGACAGTTGACGCCCGCCAAAACGGCTTTGCTGGTCGTCGATATGCAAAACTATTTCATGGCGCCGGGCCAGCAGCTTGAAACGCCTGTCGCGCGGCAGATCGTGCCGAACGTCAACCGGCTCGCAAGCGCGCTCCGCGCGGCGGGCGGGACTGTGGTTTGGATCCGCAACCGCACGCCGGAAGGTTCGGCCGGGGAATGGTCGTCCTATTCCAAGCGCTACTCGCAGGATGCTTGGTCGATCCGCGACACGGCGATGAAGCCTGAAGCGTTCGGGTTCGAGTTCTGGCCGGACTTGGGCATGCGCGACGGAGATCTTGAGGTCGTCAAAACTCGTTTCAGCGCGTTCATCCAGGGGGCGTCAGATATCCAGGCCCAATTGGAGCCGCTTGGGATTGATACGCTGCTGGTCACGGGCGTCGCGACCAATATCTGCTGCGAGTCGACCGCCCGTGACGCCATGATGCTGAACTATGACGTCGCGATGATTTCAGACGGCTGCGCCGCGCCAACCGACGAATTGCACGCGGCTTCCATGACCAATTTCCATCAGTTCTTCGGCGATGTGTTGGAGACAGAAGAAGCGGTGGCGTTGGTTGCGGCGAATGCGGCGGCGGCCTAGCGCGGCAGCCTCGCTGCCAAGACTTTGACACCCTACAGAACGGCGGAAACAAAAATGTCGACAGACCTGGATTTCATCACAATCGCGGACGCGGCCAAGCTGCTGAAATCCGGCAAGCTTTCGCCGGTCGAGTTGACGGAAGCCAAACTACAGCGGATCGACGCGCTCGACGGCAAGCTGGACAGCTTTATTGAGCTGACGGCGGACGCGGCGCGCGCCGAGGCGAAGCGAGCCGAGGCGGAGATTGCGCGAGGGAACTGGCGCGGGCCGCTGCATGGCGTGCCGGTTGGGTTGAAGGACATTTACAACACGGCCGGCGTGGCCACGACGGCGCAATCGGCCGTGCTCGCGGACCATGTGCCGGCGGAGGATGCGACGACCGTTCGGTTGCTGCGGGAAGCGGGGGCTGTCGTGCTCGGCAAAACGACAACCTATGAGTTCGCCCTTGGCGGTTCGTCGTTCGATTTGCCGAAGCCGCCCGCGCGCAATCCCTGGAACACGGCGCTCGATCCCGCTGGATCGTCATCCGGATCGGCGGCGGCCTTGGCGGCAGGCCTCTGTCTGGGCGCCATGGGGTCGGACACCGGCGGGTCGATCCGGGGGCCGGCCGCTTGGTGCGGACTGGCTGGCATCAAGCCGACATATGGCCTGCTCAGCCGCAGGGGCATTCTGCCGCTGTCTTTTTCGTTGGATCATGCCGGGCCGCTGTGTTGGACGTCGGAAGATTGCGCCCTGATGATGGACGTGCTGGCGGCGCACGATCCCCTGGACGTCGCCAGCGCCGATCCAGGGCCGATCGATTTTTCCAGCCGTGTCGGCGACGGCGTCCGGGGATTGCGCGTCGGCGTGGTGCGCCACTTCTTTGAGGAAGACGTAGATACCGAGCCGGAGGTCGCCGCCGCCCTGGAGACCGCGCTCGCGGCGCTTCGGGACGCGGGCGCCCGTGTGGCCGATACGACGATGTCGCCTTTCGGGGAATACAATGCGGTCGGCACGCTGATCTCGCGCACGGAAGCCTTCGCCATCCACGAACAATGGCTGAAAACGACGCCGGAGAAGTATGGCGCATTCGCGCGCAATCGCATTATGTCGGGCGCTTTCGTCCGTGGCTCCGACTATGTGAACGCCATGCGTCACCGCTCGCGCCTAATCGCGGCCTATGCCGAACTCATGCAGTCTTTCGATGTGGTGGTTTTTCCAACGGCGCGCGGCGTCGCCGAAACCCTGGGCGCGGACTCCATGGCGGCGCCGCCAAAAATCGCACCGTTTTTCACACGAGTGTTCAACGTGCTCGGTGGGCCGTCTCATTCGGTTTGCAGCGGTTTTTCGGCCAGCGGCCTGCCGCTTTCCGTTCAGATCTCCGGTCGTCCGTTCGAAGATGCATTGACCTTGCGGGTCGGCGCTTTCTTGGAAAACGCCCTTGGGACACGTGGTCGAAGGCCAGACCCGACTGTGGCCGGCAAGCCTCTGGTGGATCAGCCAATGGGTCCGGTTGGAGCGACGCCGTCCGATGCGTTTCTGGCGCGGATGGATGCGCTTGGCCTGCCTCGGTTCGATATGCAGGAGATGGGCGCGTTGGAGCGTGTCTCGTCCGGCAACGAAGCTGCGTCGGCCTTCCTCCGGCAGACCCGGTCCTATGCCGAAGAACCGCCAAACGCCCTGCGTCTGACATCGCCGGTTTATCTGTCTTAGGGCAGACGACCTTCCTCAGCGGCGTGGCAAGCCACGAGACCGCCGCCGACGCGCGGTTTTTGTACCGGGCGTTCGGTCTTGCAGCGGTCTTTGGCGAACGGGCAGCGGGGGTGGAAATGGCAGCCGCTCGGCGGGTCGATCGGGCTCGGCACTTCGCCGGCGGCATTGACACGTTAAGTCGTGCATACGGACCAACTCGCCAGCTAAAGCTCGCTCAGGCTGACGCAGCGCATTCCCGCCACACCTCAAATGCAGCCATCCTGAACTGCTTGAAGATGGCGCGCGGGATGAGGTGGCGTTGGACGGTGAAGACGTTTTGGACGGCGGCTTGGATCGAAAGAAAGCGTTGTGCGGATCCAGCGGATTTGAACCGCTGCATCTTGCGTTCTCGTCGTCGTACGGGCTGATGTGAATTCTCCGCCCGATTGTTTGCCCGGAGCCCCTGATCGTGGACGGCGGAGAGGCGTTCCTGTCGGATCGCGGCGGCATAGGAACGCAGCTTGTCGGTCGTAATCCGCGCCGGTGCGAAGCCCTGCTTCTTGAGGAGCTTGCGCAGCAATCGCCTGGCCGACCTGGCGCATCGCCTTGGCTGCACCAAGAAATCAAGAACTTCACCTTCGTCATCGACCGCGCGCCAGAGCCAATGGCGCCGCCCGCGGATCTTGTTGACCATTTCGTCCAAATGCCACCGCGGGCTGGGCTGCGGTCGTGACTGGCGAAGGTTGCTGGCGATCAGGCGGCCAAACTTCAAGAACCACCGCCGGACAGTTTCGTTCGAAGCGTCGATGCCACGCTCGGCAAGCAGTTCTTCGACATCACGGAAGGACAGCGTGAAACGAGCGTACAGCCAGGCGGCGTGAAGGATCACCGACGGCGGAAAGCGATGGCGCTTGAAGGATATCGGTTTCATTGGCCGAGCTTACCCCGGCAGGGCCGTGCCGCCCGTTAACGTGTCAATGCCCCTTCATCCGTCGGAGCTAACGGCGCTGGCGCAATTTGCAAAATGACGGGGGCCGAAAGATCGCGTAGTTTGGCCAGGCGGCAATTGACGCGGTTGAGAGAGTGTTAGGTCGAAATGGCGAGGCAAAGCAGGGTCACTGGAGACGGCGTCGAGAGACGGCGGACGCAACCCGTATTTTCGATGAGGAGGATCGAGGAGGGCTTCGAATTCATCGAGAGCCCGGTTCCAAATTGCAGCTTCCCTGAGTTTCTGGATGAATGGCAGTCCGACTGCATCGAACGGCTACAAGAACGGGGTCTCTGGGAGCGCGAGGAAACCGATAATGACGTTTCGGATAGCGTCTTGGATCAACAAAAGAAGATGGATCGCGTTCAAGCAGGAAAGTTGATGAGCGATCTCGAAGAGCGCGATCCTCTTTCTGAAGACTATAAGCTCGCGAAGATTGTTTTTTGGATCTTCTCGTACCAGCAAGCACGATCAAATATTGAACGGAAGTTCCACAGCGAAGACCTTAAGGTCGCAAACCAGTTGGAATGGGCGGCCGTCAATGCCATCGAGACGATCACGCGGCTCCGATATGTCTCCGGCTTGGGGCGAGCGGCAACCGTCGGTCGGAAGGTGATTTTGAACCAGGGCGGCGCCGGTCGGGCGAACATTGCGCATATTCCTGAGCGAGACGAGGCGTTTAGGGAAGCGGCCGCAGAATATCGGCAACGAAACCCGAAGGCGTCTAAGGCCATGATCGCAAGTTGGATCCATAAGCGTTGCCTGAAAGATGGAGATGAATTGCAGCAGCACTGTTGCGGAACCGTGCCTGGAACCGACCGCATCCGTCGGATCATATAAGAAAGTCGGTTACGAACCCCGTTCGTAACCGACCGGTCAACGGCACAAAGGTCCCTGTAGGCGCAGACCGCGCTCTTAAGGGGACTTGCAATGCTTCAGATATCGAATACCTCAACTCGTGAGTCGGGTGGTCAGACTGAATACCTGACCACGCGGCAAACCTCCCGGATAACCGGTTTCTCGCCAAAAACGCTCGAGGCATATCGCGCCAGACGCACTGGCCCGCCATTTCTCAAGATTGGCAGAAGCGTTCGATACCGCGCATCAGATGTGGTGACCTGGATCGAAGCGGGGGGGTGCTAGTCAATGGCTCACCGCAAGTCATCGGGGCGCAGCCCGACAAGAATCATTCCTGAAACGAATGAAATACCGACGCCGTTTGAATCTCCGCTGGATGCGGCCCGGCTTTATCTTAAGCAGGGATTCCAGCCTATCCGTCTGCAAGCCGGCGCTAAACGCCCGCGGGGTAAGCACCAACAAAATCTAATTTCGCCTGCGAATATCGAACAGCTGATAACGAGTCGAAATCATAATATCGGCCTCATGCTAGGGACAGAGCATGGAGGCCTGGCTGACATTGATCTTGATTGGGCGGATGGCAGTAGACTTGCTGATCTGGTATTCGAGGGCCTTCCGCACTTTGGTCGCTGCGGCATAAACTTCAGCTCTTGGCTCGCCATCTACTAGCAAACCATACATTCCTATGCCAGCAGCAAGAGGTGATTTGCCGTTGCCTTTTCCCATCTCAATATAGGCTCTGCGATAACGTCGCGTTCCATCTTTTCTTAGCCAGCCAAAGATAGACCCAACAATAAATGCTTGAGATGGGTGAAGCAAGAATGGCGTGCCTTCAAATTTGCCGCCATTAAGCACCAATATTTCTTCAAAAAAGCCAATGGCGTGATCAGCCTTTTCTTGCGACCAAATCAAATCATTGTCGGCATCGATGTCGGATATGTGACGCTGACATTGAGCGCGAACATGCGGACCTGCGATTGTATCGCCTGACACAACTGATTCAGCATATTGTGTGGCACGGTCACAACCCATATTTTGCGCCCGGTGATTTAGGATCTGCGACATCAGCCGCAACAATTTTGGATCTGGATGCCGGCGTCAAACCAAATTCGCCCAGCATCGCTTTCAATCTACGATCTGCATCAGCGTGAACTTTTGAGTGAGGCGAAACACGCATTGATTCCCCATCGCGTGTTTGAGTTGCTAAGACATGGCCATGCTCTGACACAAGGTCAAGCGTGTCTTTCCACTCTGCCCATATTTCACAAAGCTGAACCAAAGACATTTCATCAGCAACTGTCAAGACGCCCATGCGATATAGCATCGGCGCAATCTGTTCCCAGCGCTCCAGCGCGCGCTCAGAAAGCATCTCTGGTGGCTCAAGGATTGATGTGTCAAACTTTGGCTCAGTGTCTAATCGTGCGCGTATGTGCTTGCGCTTTGAGGCACTTCCCTCAACGACATGCAAAGATGTTGGCTTTCTAGGCCGTCCTGCACCCATCAAAGCTTGTCCTGAAATTCAAAAATTTCGGATTTTTGTGCGTTTTTGTTCCCCCCGCCGGTTCTGGTTCCATACCAGGGAAGATCTACATACCCCCTCCCCAAGGACTGGCCGTAGCGCCGCTTCCGCGAGCATTCCCGCACTCCAACGATTGATTGATAGAGGCGCGGCAAACGAATAAATGTAATTATCCCGCACTTCCCATGTGACCGGTCTATTTTGCCGTAATTACCCACCCCCACCCTTGCATTGAGCGCGGTGCCGTGATTCACGGTTGGGATGGATCGGGATGCGCTTCAAGGGCTGAGCAAGGCCGAGCTGATAGAGCTGGTGCTGAAGCTTCAGCTGGCGACGATCCTGTTTAGGATGATGCGCGATGGGACGCCATTTGAACGTCGCGCCTACGCTGCATGAAACGAAAAGTAACTAGAGAAGGATAGAAATGCCTCGCTCGTCAGAGCAGGCTGCGGCTACCTCGGGACTCGCTTTGCACGACGCCTTCGGGCATCAGTGCGGGAATCACATCGAGGGGCCGGCGATCCAGCGCCATTGTGAGGCGGATAGCCGTCTTTCTCGCTACCCACATATCGCACCATACGGCAAGTGCCAGGCCGGCGGCGACTGTATGGCCTTCCACCGCGCCGATGACCGGTTTGGACAGGCGCTTGTCTCGCTTGCCTGCTATCTTTTTGATCCTCCTCTGGGGGGATAAATCCTAACCTTCTAGGAAGACCACTTCAGTGAGGCTACTCCAGGGCTGGGCTGCTCCTAAGGGCCAAAACACGTGGTGTTGGAATAAACCATACCCAAAATGCAGTTCGTGGAAAATGGATAATTATTCGTTATATTAATAAGTTGGCGACCCCGGCAGGACTTGAACCTGCGACATCACGCTTAGAAGGCGCGTGCTCTATCCAGCTGAGCTACGGGGCCACGACACGGTTCGGAACATCGTTGGACGATTCATATAATCTCCGGTAAATTTGTTTTACTGACATTTTCTCCACTGCATCTGCAGCTTAGACGGCGCTTACTCCATCCTTATAAGCGAAGAGCGGATTAGGGTAATTGTTGGGGCTGCAGGGCACTGGACCATGCGGGCGTGCTACCAGCGGAAGTTGTCTGAGTAGCTTTTTGTTTTTGGTTTGTGTTCTCTGGGTTCCTGCAGGGTATAGGAGAGGCCTTTGTCGTCCGCATAAGCGATTGCGGCTTCTTTAGTATCAAATCTGAGCGAGAGTTGGCGGCGTGTGTCGCCAGATGAAATCCAACCCATCAGTGGATCAGCGCGGCGCTGCTCTGATGGCTCAAAGTCGATAACCCAGAGTTTTGTTTTGGCACGGCCCTGCTGCATTGCTGTGCGGGCCGGCCGATAAATACGTGCTTTCGCCGCCATGGGTGAAGCCCTTTCGAAAACCTGATTGCGAGCGGAATGTGCAACGGGCCGAGGCCCAATTGCAAGTGTTCAGTTTGCCAATATCCAAAGACACTATCCTGATGGTGCGACCACGAGGCAGCCATGACCCGCGCGTTTAAGGATGACACAGGCATTGGCCGCTTGCGCTTCTGGCAACCCGGCAATGCGCGCGCGGTGTAATCGGCCGCTCCGTCGCGCCAACGGAACGGTCATAGGCTTTCCACCGCCAACGATACGACCAAGTTGATCCATGCGTTTGCGGGCAAGGTTCAGTGCCGCACGTTGGCTCTGGACAGCCCCCACTTGAACAGCATATACGCCTTTACTGCCGCCGCGTTTGGCAGACACGACCAGCGGCCCGCGGTTGTTGCGTGCGGGCTTTGAGCCAGGGCGACGCTTGGGTGGTTTTGCCCGTCCGCCGCTGCGCCAATCGTGTGCGAGAGGGGCGATGCCCACATAGCGCCGATGCTTCATAGATCGCGCGGCCCGGTAACCTTTATCCATCAGCCCGGCCATATCCAGATTACGTTCTGCGGAGCTTTTGCCGCCGATAAGAACGGCGATCAGGCGGCGTTCCTTGCCCTTTCGCCCGCGCACGGCAGATGCAGCGAGGTTAAAGCCCGACGCCCGAATATAGCCGGTCTTGATGCCGTCAGCGCCTTTATAGGTCTTCAGGAAGCGATTGTGGCCGCGATATGTGCGCTTGGCATAACGAAAAGACCCAGCTTTGAAATACTTATAGTACCGCCGATGCTTGTAATGGAGCCCGCGGGCCAAGCGTGCCATATCCCGAGCAGTTGAGACCTGTTTCGGGTCATGCAGGCCAGAGGCGTTGACGAAATTCGTGCGGGCCATGCCAAGTGCACGGGCCTTCGCGTTCATCTTTTCAGTGAAGCGCTTTTCGGTTCGGCCCAGCCGTTCCGCTACAGCAACTGCAACATCATTGGCAGACTTAATCGCAAGCGCCCGGATTGCCGTGCGGACGGATATGCTCCGCCCTGCACGCACGCCGAGTTTCGAGGGCGTTTGCCGACTGGCTTTCCTGGAAAACTTGATGCGCGAGCTCATTTTGAGCTGCCCGGATCTAAGGGCGTCAAACAAGAGATACAGCGTCATCATTTTGGTCAGAGAGGCGGGATAGATTTCCAGGTCCGCCGCTTCGTCCAGTAGCACTTGGCCAGACGCTGCATCAATGACGATAAACGTGCGTGGAGGCTTACTCGCTGCGGCAGGCTTTGCCGCCAGCAAAGCTGTGAGCGTGAGGGCTAGAAGCAGCGTTATAACGCTGAGGCTGGCGGTTGTGGATTTGGTTTGGTGAACCATAGGAATCTGTTAGCAGGTGTCGCGCGGTGTAGTCTATCTCTAATTGAGACAAATTATGAGTTGAGTGCGGGCGTAGGCTCCGCGGAGCGCGACTGGTGACGCCGGAAAGCGCGCCATCCTGCGGCAATGGCAAGTGCTACGCCGCCAGTGACAGCGATCGTTCCTGCCGCATTCAAGGCCGCCGGAAGCCCGATCGCCGGCGCTGCCCATGTTGCAGCACCATATCCGCCAATAGCGACAGCGCCTGCAATCAGAAGGCTCACATAGATTTGTGCTGCTAATCTGTCGGTGACCAATCTGGCAGATGCTGCGGGGCAGATCAGCATTGCGATGACGAGGATTGAACCGACGGCATCAAAGGCTGCGACAACGGCCAGGGCGGCGGCAGTATTGATAGCCAACTCGCTGACCCATGCTGGCAGGCCCAATGCCGCGCCGTAGTCAGGGTCAAATGCGGCCAGTCTGATTTCCTTGAACGCAACGACCATGGCGATGGCCAGTACAGCAAGCACAGCTAGCAGCATGGGGATTTCCCGGGGGAGAGAGGCCCACTGCGCGGGCTGCAACGCCTCCCGCCATGTCAATGGGCCGATCCAGATGGCGGCTTCCAGGCTGCCGTAGAGCGCGTGCTCAATATCCAGGTGAACGTTGGAGGCGTCAGCCAATTCCAGCATGACGACCCCCAGCGCAAATAGCATGGTCAGCACGACCCCCATTGCCGTTGAGACGTCGAGCCGACCCAATCTTCGGATTATCACAATCAATCCGACCCCCGTGAGGGCTGCGACAAGCGCGCCTAAAACCATCGACCAGGATTTGGTATCGCCGGTCAGGATGTAACCGCCAACCACACCTGGCAGCACCATATGGGATAAGGCGTCGCCCATCAGCGCTTGACGGCGGAGGACAAGGACATTGCCTATCAGTGCCCCTGAAAGGGCCGCCAGCAGCGCCACGAGCATTGCTGGGAAATCAAGTTGCAGAAACATCATGCCTCGTGCCGCTCCAGCTCGGCGATGACGTCGCGTGGAAGGAGATCAGTCAGCGGGGTAAAGGCGGCGGCGAGGAGACGGCCTGCATCTTCAGGCCGGTCAGCCAAGTAGTGGTCGCGCAATCGCTCATCGCGGAGCCAAGCTTGGGCTGCGGCCTCCCCTTTCGGTGTGGCGGAACCGTCGCCATCTATCCAGCCGAGTGAGTGGGCCAATTTGGGATCAGCGGGGTTTGCGCCTGCTGCGAGTTCGACAAGGATCTGACGACGGCGAAGCGCATGACGCAGGCTCTGGCGCCGAAGGATAGCCGCGATAGCGCCGCGCTTTGGAGCAAACAGAAGGCTGAATAGGAATATGGCGCTCAAGATCAGAACAATGGCCGCTCCCGTAGGTGCGTTTGGCAACGCTGTGGATAATGCTCCGCCCGTATAGGCTCCAGCCGCGCCGATGATAGCGGCCAATGCAGCGAGCCGCGGCAAGCGGTCTGTCCAGAACCGAGCGGCGGCGGCTGGCGTTACCAGTAGTGCCAGGATCAGCACGATACCGACAGCACGGAGACCGGTGGCAATCAGCAGCAGCATCAGGCCGGTAATCATGAGGTCTAGAAACTTGACGGGTAGACCCTGAGCGGCGGCCCCACCCGGATCAAACGCGATTAGGGCGAACTCCTTGAAGAGCAGAGCAAGAAGAATGAGTGCCGCGCCACCTGCGATCGCCAAGACCCAGGCTTCATTCTGATTAAGCGTCGCCGCCTGGCCAAGCAGAAAGGTGTTAAGGCCAGCCTGGCCGCCCGTCGGCAGGGCCTGGATCAAACTCAACAGGGCGACACCAAGGCCAAAGGATACGCTGAGCGCCGCAGCCGTTGCTGCATCCTCACTGATACGCGCACCGTCTTTCAAAAGATGCATGGCGCCGGCTGCAAGAGCGCCGGTCAATGCAGCGCCTGAAAGCAAGAACGCGCTGTTGCGACCATCGCCAGTCAACCAGATGCCGACAAGAAAGCCGATTGCAACGCCGGGGAGGGTGGCATGGGCAACAGCGTCTGCCAGCAGTGGGCGACGCTTCAGGATCATCAATGTACCTATCGGACCTGCTGCTGCACCGAGGACTGTTAACCCAGCCATCACAACGATCGAATTATAGCCACCGCCCAGAGTGAGCGCCGTCCAAAAGCTGTGCCAATAGTCTGTCATGGAGTGAGCGGGCGGCTAGCCAACCGCCGCCGCCAACTGGGGTGCCGCTAAGCGTCCGCCATAGGCCTTTTGCAGATTTTCCGCCGTCATTACATCGGCTATGGGCCCGGCGGCAATGCGGCGGACATTGATCATCAGCGCATGATCGAAATATTCAGTCACGGTTCGCAGGTCGTGATGGACCACGATGGCTGTCTTGCCTAATGATGCAATCCGGCGCAGCAGGCTAACGAGGGTGCGTTCGGTTGCTGCATCGACGCCTGCGAACGGCTCATCCATCAGGTACAAGTCTGCATCTTGGACCAGCGCGCGGGCGAGGAAGACGCGCTGCTGTTGGCCGCCAGAAAGCTGGCCGATCTGCCGGCCAGCGAAGTCCGCCATGCCCAATTCTGCCAGGGCCGCTAATGCAGCCTCCCGGTGCTTCTTACGGACGGGACGGAGCCAGCCGATGGAACGGTACAGGCCCATGACAGTCACATCCAGCGCTGAGGCCGGAAATTCCCAGTCAACGCTTTCCCGTTGCGGCACATAGGCGATCCGGCGTCGCGCTTCTGTGATCGGCGCGCCGAAAGCTGCAACGCGGCCCGAAATTTTAGGCGTCAAACCAAGTGCACCCTTCAGGTACGTTGATTTGCCAGCACCATTTGGGCCGACGATAGCGACCAGTCCACCCTTCGGTGCCACGTAATCCACATTCCATAAAGCCGGTGCGCGGTCATAGGCGACTGTCAGGCCGGAGACATCGAGCGGGCTGCCTGCCACAACAGCATCATGCACCGCTTCAGCATTGGCGACGGTGCGGATATCCGGGCTCATCCTGCGGTGTCCTTTTGGTGACGGGCGATGTTTAGCCGCCCGTTCAATCCAAGTTCCGGCGCGGTACCGCCAAGGGCGCGGACGATGGACGTGGCATTGTGGTCCAGCATGCCGACATAGGCACCTTCATAGGTTCCGGGTGGGCCCATGGCGTCGGAGAACAGTGCTGGGCCTTTTGAGACCGCGGCACCAAGCGCACGTGCGCCTTCAATCACGGCGCCGACTGCGCGGCCGGCCGTTGATGTTTCGACGAATACAGCAGCGATCTGACGGTCATGGATGGTTTGCGCCATGTCCCGGATGTGCGCGACGCCGGCCTCGCTCTCTGTAGAGATGCCTTGGACGCCAAGCAATGTCATGCCATAGCGCTTACCAAAATAACCAAATGCGTCATGGGCGGTCGCTAAAACGCGGGCAGACGGCGGTAGGGTTGCGACCCTCGCTTCAATATAAGCATCTATCGCCGCGATCTCCGCTAGAACGACAGCCTTATTTTGGGAGATGTCTGAAGCGCACACTGGAAAGGCTTTGGCGGTGGCGGCAGCGCTGGCGGATAACGCTTCTGCCCACAGCCCAGGGTCCATCCAGATATGTGGATCAGGCACGTTGCCGCCGGTTAGGATGATTTTTGCTGGGGCTAGTAGCTCGCCCGCGTAGATAACAGGCTTGCGTGCGCTCAGTCGATCAAACATATAGCGCATTTGGGCTTCGAGGTTGAGGCCATTTGCCATCAGCCCATCAGCTTGGAGGGCTTTGGCCACATCGCTGCGGGTCAGCCGGTATAGATGCGGATCAACGCCAGGGCCAAGCAGTGTCTCAACCGTGGCGCAGTCGCCCAAGATACGAGACATGGGCTCGCCAAGTTGGGCGATCGTCGCCAGAATCGTTGGTTTGGCGTTCGCTGATGCTGGAATCGTAATGAAAGCCGCTAATAAGCAGCTTAGAATCAAGCGGCGCGCAACCGTGCACGAATGAGCAAGAATCTGTCGCATCAGTCCTCCAATAATCTTCGATTATGGGGATTCGAGGCTTAGGTGCAAGGTTTACATAGAGAAAAAGTTATAAAGACATAATATATAAATTAGCCATGGCTAAATAATAGTAAGAGGTTGCAAAACGTTTTGGAGCCGCGATATTGTTTCCAAACCGATTCAAAAGCAGGGCAATATGGCGGATAAGAATAGCATGCCACGGTCCTCCCGCGACCGTTCCAGGCTGGGCGATCCTACCCGGCAGGCAGCGGGATTTGATCGTATGCGCCAAGCGCGGCAAATGGAAATTGCCGAGGATTACGTAGAGCTCATTGCCGATTTAATCGCTGAGGAAGGCGAAGCGCGCGCGGTTGATTTGGCAAAGCGGTTTGGCGTTAGCAACGCGACTGTCAATAAAACCCTGGCGCGGCTCCAGCGTGAAGACCTCGTCCAAACCCGCCCTTACCGATCAATCTTCCTGACAAAGTCAGGCGTGGAAATGGCCAAGGCTTCCCGCAAGCGGCACCAGATCGTCCTGGGCTTCTTACGCGCTATTGGTGTTCCGCCAGAAGCTGCAGCGATCGATGCGGAGGGCATTGAGCACCATGTCAGCGAGGAGACACTCGCAGTATTCGAAAAGATTGCGAATCAAAAGGGTTAAGTGTCCTTGGGAGATTTATGGTAGCCCAGAATCCACAGAGTTCTGGGAAAAATAACTGTGACCATGGTTACAATCTCGAATATAGGTTAATTTGGATTAAAGTAGGAGGCGTACTGAAGGACGAATACTTGGGGAGAGTCCGATGGCGCAGAACGCATTTGATCTAACGATACTCAATGGAACCAACGGCTTTTTGTAGAGGGTACCACGGCTGGTGATGACCTCGGGACAGCTGTATCGATCTTTGGTGATTTCAACGGTGACGGGCTTGATGACCCTGCGGTCAGCGCGCCAGATGGCTACTCCGATAGCCATAGCGGTGCAGGTGAAGTTTACGTCATCTTCGGCGGTAGGGTTGATGCAATCATCGACCTAGGCAACCTAGACGGTGCCAGCTTCTTGCGTTCAGACGGCGTCGTGGCATTGGATTATGCGGGTCGGGAACTCACCAGCCTAAATGCTGGTGGGCTCTTCACCGTCGGCGGGAATGACAAGCTCGTCGGCCTTGTCGGCAATGACGTGATCAACGTCGGGGCGGCCGCTGACCGCATCTTCGGCAATTCCGGCGCAGATGTGATCGACGGTGGTATCGGCAATGATGTGGTCAGTGGCCAGCAGGACGCGGATCAATTTGTCGTGGGCGTCGCTGAAGGGCGAGATACGGTGACCGACTTCAGTACTGCCGAGGATCAGGTCAATTTGGTCGCCCACACTTTCGCCGTTTTTGCCGCTGTTCTTGCGGCAACGGCAGACATCAACAGCACAGCCACCATCGCGCTTGGCGGGCAGAAAATCGTGAGATTTTGGGCGTATTAGAAGCCGTTCTCGCTGCAGATGTTTTTGTCCTGAAATAATCTGGATAGCGATTTATGCGATATTTAGAAACTAAGCCGGACTCTATTTGTTCATTTGGTGCAGCTGCTAAGCACTGCACTGATCAAACGAAAGGATATCCAAATGTAAGAATTCGATAGCGGTTATTGCAAGATCGAAGTCGTCGGTTCGTCTTCCACTAGCATTAAAGACGCGATCCAAAATGCCATTAGTCGTTCTAACTCGGCAACTGATCACGCCCAATGGTTAGAGATCACGCGGACAATAGGCCTTGTTGTGGATGGGAAAGTCGGCGATTATCAGGTGCTTATCCACATAGGCTCCCGGATGAAAGACGCTACCTTATTAGGTTGCGCAATCAATGCAGAGTGGCGCGGCCGGATCGCTGGCCAGACGGGGCTCGGAAACGGCCTCACCGCACTTCAGGCACCAGCCGTATTCGCCATCTGTAATCCGTTGCAGGGCTGAGCCTATACGGAGAATTGCCTGATGTCGGCGCCGATGTTGTTCTTGAGCCATGGCTTGGCCCTGCAGGGCATCCATCCGCGATAGCCTGCCAATACGAGATTGGTCTAGCTCGACAGCAGCGCGGGCGCTGGATGTATCATCATCCAGCGCCTGCAAGTCTGCTCGTTTCGCTTCAAGCGCCGCCGCCTGATTGGCAACAAAGGCATTATCATAGGCGTGGTTGGTTCCTGCCAGCTTAGCGTCCCTTGGCTTGCCTTAGCCTTGCCGCTCAACCATCATCTTCTTGATCTCAGCAATCGCTTTTGCTGGGTTCAAGCTTTTGGGGCAAGTTTTTGTGCAGTTCATGATCGTGTGGCAGCGGTAGAGGCGGAAGGGGTCTTCCAGATCATCTAGGCGTTCGCCTTTGGCCTCATCCCGGCTGTCGGCGAGCCATCGATAGGCTTGCAGCAGGATGGCGGGGCCAAGGTAGCGGTCCCCGTTCCACCAATAGCTTGGGCAGGACGTTGAGCAGCAGAAGCATAGGATGCATTCCCAGAGGCCATCCAGTTTCTCCCGGTCTTCTGGGCTTTGCAGGCGTTCGCTATCAGGCGGCGGCGGCGACACAGTCTTCAGCCATGGCTCGATAGATGCGAGCTGCGCGTAAATTTGGCTTACATCCGGCACAAGATCTTTGACAACCGGCATGTGCGGTAGCGGGTAAACTTTTACGTCGCCCTTCACCTCATCAATCGGCTTCAGGCAGGCCAGCGTGTTGGTGCCGTCAATGTTCATGGCGCATGAGCCGCAGATGCCTTCGCGACAGGAGCGACGGAACGTGACCGTTGAATCGACCTCATTCTTGATCTTGATGAGGGCATCCAGAACCATTGGGCCACAATCGTCGAGATCAAGCTCGAACGTATCCATCTCTGGGTTCTTGTCGTCATCTGGCGACCAGCGATAAACGCGAAAGCCTTTGGTGCGGGATGCGCCTGCGGGTGCGCTGTGCTTCTTGCCTTCGCCGACTTTTGAGTTCTTCGGCAGGGTAAATTCAGCCATTGCTCTATGCTCCTGCCTTAGTATACGCGCTCTTTCGGCTCGATATATTCAATATCGTCCGAAAGCGTATATGTATGAACGGGGCGGTAATCGAGGCAAACTTTATGCTTTTCGTCCACATAGGCCAGCGTATGTTTCATCCACTCGCCATCATCACGATCTGGGTAATCTTCGTGGGCATGGGCGCCGCGGCTTTCGTGCCGCGCTTCCGCACCAACGATTGTGACCAGGGCGCAATCCATCAGGTTCTCAAGCTCAAGCGCCTCGACAAGATCCGAGTTCCAGATCAGCGAGCGGTCATTCACCTGGATATCCTCCAGCGCTGTTGCCTGCTCTTCCATCAGCTTAACGCCTTCTTCCAGAACGGTAGATGTGCGGAACACCGCTGCATTGTTCTGCATGGTGCGTTGCATGCCATCGCGGATTTCAGCCGTCATGGTCGAGCCATTGGCGTGGCGTAAGCGGTCTAGGCGACTGAGCGCCAGCTCGTCTGCATTGGTTTGCAGGTCTGGCTGGGTCGCGCCCGGTTTCAAGTTCTCACCGCAGAAGATACCAGCGGCACGCCCGAACACCACAAGATCAAGCAGCGAGTTTGCACCCAGTCGGTTTGCGCCATGCACGGACACGCTGGCGCACTCGCCGACGGCCATAAGGCCTTCAACGATGGCACCCGGGTCTTCCGCAGTGGGGCGAAGGACTTGGCCGTGATAGTTCGTCGGCACGCCGCCCATGTTGTAGTGGACAGTCGGGAGCACGGGGATCGGTTCCTTCGCGGCATCCACACCTGCGAAAATCTTCGCGGTTTCGGTGATACCGGGCAGGCGCTGATCCAGCACTTCTCTGCCCAAATGCTCCAAGTGGAGGTTGATATGGTCTGACCCACTGCCAACGCCGCGGCCTTCGCGGATTTCGACGGTCATAGAACGGGCGACAACGTCGCGGCTTGCAAGGTCTTTCGCCGTTGGCGCGTAACGCTCCATGAAGCGCTCGCCTTCGGAGTTCGTCAGGTACCCGCCCTCGCCCCGAACACCTTCTGTGATCAAGCAGCCTGCGCCGTAAATGCCAGTTGGGTGGAACTGTACGAATTCCATATCCTGGTTCGGCAGGCCCGCGCGCGCTGCCATGCCATTGCCGTCGCCAGTGCAGGTATGGGCAGAGGTGCAGGAGAAGTATGTGCGGCCATAACCGCCCGTCGCCAGAATGACCTTCTGCGCCTTAAAGCGGTGCATCGTGCCGTCATCCAGGTCCCAGGCGACAACGCCGCGGCAAACGCCTGCGTCATCCATGATCAGATCAATCGCGAAGTATTCGATGAAGAATTCTGCGTTATGGCGGAGGCTTTGTTGATAGAGCGTGTGTAGCAGGGCGTGGCCAGTACGGTCAGCCGCAGCGGCAACACGCTGCGCTGGCGTCTCGCCGAAATTCCGCATGTGGCCGCCAAACGGCCGCTGATAAATTTTGCCTTCTGGTGTGCGGCTGAACGGAAGGCCGTAATGCTCCAGTTCAACAACCGAGGGCACAGCTTGGCGTACCATATATTCAATGGCGTCCTGATCGCCCAGCCAATCCGACCCTTTAACGGTGTCGTACATGTGCCACTTCCAATTGTCTTCCGACATATTGGCGAGGCTGGCGGCGATTCCGCCTTGGGCCGCCACTGTATGGCTGCGGGTGGGGAACACCTTAGTGACGCAGGCCGTGCTGAGGCCAGCCTGAACGCAGCCGAATGTGGCACGAAGGCCAGCACCACCGGCACCCACGACGACAACGTCATAGGTGTGGTCTACCATTTTATAAGATTCAGTCATCGATCAGCCTCCAACGGCGAGCTTGACGACGGAGAAAACAGCAGCCGCCCCAAAGAAAAAGGCGACGCCCTTGACAAGCCAAATCGTTACGATTTTGCAGCCATGATTATGAATATAGTCCTCAATAACGACCTGCAAACCAAGCTGCGCATGATGAAATCCAGCAATCAGCAGGCAGACTGTCAGCACAGCGTTAAATGGTGAGGACATCCAGTCTTTGATCGTGGCAAGGTCTGCGCCCATGAGGCCAACAAGGCTGCACATGAACCAAACAACCAGTGGAACGAGTGCTACGGCGGTCATCCGCTGGCCAAGCCAGTGGTGGGTGCCTTCCTTGGCAGAACCAAGGCCGCGTGCGCGTGCGAGTGGATTGATCATTGTTTGTCCTCTCCCTATGCCAGCGCAGCGATCCAGATGATCAGCGTCACCACAGCAGATGCGGCGACAACGATCAATCCGGAATTATACGCGGAGTCTAGTTCCAGCCCGCGGCCCGTGTCCCAAACCAGGTGACGGATACCGTTGCAGAGATGATACATTACCGAGTAGCTGAACCCAGCAAAGATGATGTAGCCAACGAAGGATCCAGCAAAGTCTTGGAAGCCTTCGAAATAATCGCCGCCTGTCGCGGCTGCAACGAGCCACCACGCAACGTACACCGCACCGATTGCGGATGCGACGCCAGTAGCGCGATGCAGGATCGACAGGACGGAGGTCCATTCTGGACGATAGACCTGTAGATGCGGCGATAGCGGACGTTTGTCTGCTGCCATAACTCCCCCTCAATGGCAAAACGCGACGAATCTCCGGCGCGCGAACGGTACCCAAATCTCATCCCAAGATATCTTGAAGTTGCCTATCCGTATAGTCCTAACAAAGCGCTGCGAGGAATGCCAAAAGAAAGGCGGGCCCCGAAGGTTCCGCTGATCTTATGGCCCATATAGCCAATCAGATTATGAACCGGGCTGTGGTTCAGGATCACCGCCCGGGTCTGCAATCGGCTTGCGGCGTCCACCGGTCGGGATGGAAGCGCGCGGCCCGCCGCTTGGGTTTGCACCTACAGGTGGTTCTGGTGGCTCAGGCTTTTGGATATCTTCGCCTCGCAGCAGGGCGTCAATCTGCGCCCTATCAAGCGTTTCGTATTCCAACAGCGCTTCTGCCAGGATCACCAATTGATCGTGGTGCTCCTCCAGGATGCGTTTGGCCTCAGCCTCACCATCTTCAACGAAGCGACGGGTTTCGCTGTCGATCACTGCCGCAGTCGCATCTGATACATTTTTGCGCTGCGCCACCGAATGCCCAAGGAACACTTCTTCCTCATTATCTGCATAGCGCAGCGGCCCCAGCTTATCAGAGAAGCCAAACTCCGTTACCAGCCGACGCGCATATTGCGTGGCCACTTTGATGTCCTGAGACGCGCCAGTTGTCACATTATCTGCCCCAAAGATAATCTCTTCAGCAACACGGCCTCCAAAAGCGCTAGCGATCAGCGCACGGATTTGCGTAATTGACTGCGACAGACGATCCCGCTCCGGTAAGAACATGGCGAGGCCAAGCGCCCGGCCGCGCGGAATAATCGTCACTTTATGCAGTGGCTCGTGGCCTTTTACATGCAGCATGACGATGGCATGGCCAGCTTCATGATAAGCCGTCAGCTTCTTCTCGTCGTCCGTCATCACCATGGACCGGCGCTCAGAGCCCATCATGACTTTGTCTTTTGCATCTTCCATTTCGGACATATTGACGGTGCGCTTATTGCGCCGTGCCGCCAGCAATGCGGCTTCATTCACCAAGTTGGCGAGATCAGCGCCGGAGAACCCGGGCGTACCACGTGCGATGACACGGGCGTCAACGTCCGATCCTACAGGCACTTTGCGCAAGTGAACTTTCAGGATTTGCTCGCGACCACGGATGTCAGGGTTCGGTACCACCACCTGACGGTCAAAGCGGCCCGGACGCAATAACGCGGGATCCAGCACATCTGGACGGTTCGTAGCAGCGATCAGGATGACGCCTTCATTAGCTTCAAAGCCATCCATCTCGACCAGCAGCTGATTGAGGGTCTGCTCGCGCTCATCATTACCGCCGCCAAGACCAGCGCCTCGGTGACGGCCAACTGCATCAATTTCGTCGATGAAGATGATGCAAGGCGCGTTTTTCTTACCCTGCTCAAACATATCACGGACACGGCTAGCGCCCACGCCGACAAACATTTCGACGAAGTCGGACCCGGAGATCGTAAAGAACGGAACGTTTGCTTCACCAGCGATAGCACGTGCCAGCAGCGTTTTACCGGTGCCGGGCGGGCCAACAAGAAGGCAGCCTTTGGGGATTTTGCCGCCAAGGCGTTGAAATTTCTGCGGGTCTCGCAGAAATTCTACGATCTCAACAAGCTCAGACTTTGCTTCTTCAATGCCTGCGACGTCCTCAAACGTAACGCGTCCAGATTTCTCTGTCAGCAGTTTGGCTTTAGATTTGCCGAAGCCCATTGCACGGCCACCGCCGCCCTGCATATTGCGCATGAAATATATCCACACGCCAATCAGCAGCAGCATTGGGAACCAGTTCACCAAAACGCGAAGCAGCTGATTTTCTTTGACCGGACCAGCGGATACCTTAACGCCAGACTCGATCAATTTGCCTACCAGTTGTGGATCTTCAGGCGTGTAGGTTGTAAAGGTGCGGCCATCGCTGGTCTGCCCGGTCACAGTGCGGCCAGTGATCTCAACAGATTGCACGCGTCCGGCTTCAACAGAGCTTATGAATTCGGAATAGTCCATCTTCTGGGCGGAACCGCCCATGGAGCCGCCTTGAAACGCCTGGAATAGAAGCACCAGTGCGAGGAAAATCGCCGCCCAAATGAGCAAATTTTTTGAGATGCCGTTCAAAACCGCCTCACAATCATAAAAACCGAACTACAGGCTAACGTCGCCTAATCAAAGAGATAAGGCGACACGAATACTTAACAAGCGTTTGCGACAGTCAAAGCCGTTGGCGGCGCAAAACGCACGGGAAACAGACTAATATCACCAATTGTTGCGATTGGTCCATCATTCGCTCTGTGCGGCGCGAAAATACTAAGTCCAATGATACGGTCATCTTTTCGGAGAATCGGCAAGCTCGTGACGGCTTGTCTCGGCGGCTTGCCTCCGAATGCGTATGGCGCCATGCGGCAAGGGCTTTTTCTGAAGGCGGCCTCGAGTTCGCGCAGGCCGGCATATCCAAGAGGTCCAATAAGGATTTCAGCGTCCCCACTAGCTGAAGCTTCATTGGGATTAAACCTAAACCTGTTGTCCCAAAGGCCAGTCTCATAGCTTTGTACCGGAGCCAAAGCAGGTAATTTGGCAGGCTCTCGCCAAAGCCGGACTTCCGCGCTTTTGATCTGAATGACTGCCCCGCCGCAGGTTCGGCGCGTATTCGGGCTATTGGCGATATCCTGCAGCAAGCGTGCAATACGATGGCGGCGGAGAGGGCCATCTGCCCCACCCGCCATTCGAACAGCGCGGTCTAGCAGGCGGGTGCTGACAGCGGCGGGTGCTGCTCGAAGGCTGCGCCGGTCCAGCCGGAGTGTGCCATACGGCGTGACTTTAACGGCCTGAACGGTCAGCCTCGTGACAGCGTGCTCGATAGCGGCGTCTTCGCTCGCCAGCGTTGCTGCAGTGTTGGCGATCCGGGCGGCGTCGCCACTTGCGGACGCGAGGGCGTCTCGAATGCGCGTGCGGGCATACTTTGGGGCCCGGTTGCTTGGATCATCAGCAATTGTCCAACCTGTCTTTTCTGACGTCGCGACAACCTGTGCCTTCGTGAAATCGAGCAACGGGCGGAGGAGGCGCAGATCAGCGCCCGGTTGCGAATGGCGCATCCCTGCAAGCCCCTTCACACCACTACCCCGCGCGAGACGAAGCATCAAAGTTTCGACCTGGTCATCCTGGTGATGCGCGAGCAGCAAGTGCAGCGCACCGCGTTCGGCAGCGGCGTCTAGAAGCAAGTCATAGCGAGCCTTGCGCGCCCAGGCTGGAACGCCATTTTCTAGCGGCATGCCTGAGACTTTGCGGATGCAAGTAGCAATGTTAGCGGCACGAAGTTGTTCGGCGGCAATCCTGGCTTCGTCTGCTGATTCGGGGCGAAGGCCATGATCAACAATGATGGCAAATGCGCTTCCGCCTTGCGCCCGCGCCCATCGGTCGGCAAGCCAGACAAGCGCCATGCTATCCGGCCCGCCTGAGACGGCAACTGCAAGCATCGGCGCACTTTCGAACACACCAAGACGCGCCATAGTAGACGCAAAAACATCGTCGGTGATGGGGGAGGTAGCCGGTGCGGCGATGGCCGCCATGCGTCAGCTACACTTCAGAAATGCTTGTTCCCGCTCGACCTTGTCGCGAAGGCGCTTAGGCGCGCCGCGGTAATCGCTCAACACTTTCGCGAAGCTGGCGCAGGCTTCGTCCTTTTTCTCAAGCGCCTGCATCGACTTGCCAAACTTGTACAAATTATCAGGCGCTTTCGGCCCCTGCATGTCGCTCTGCCAGGCTTCTAGGAATGTCGTCGCAGCTTCCTGGAATCGTTGGCGGTGATATTGAGCCTCACCCGACCAGTAATGGGCATTTGCAGCTAGCGAATGGTCTGGAAAGGACTTGCGGAACGCGACAAAGGCATTCTCAGCCTGTTCATAGCGCCCGACCCGAAGAAGGCCTTGAGCCTCGTCATATTTCAGTTGTGCGTCGCCCGTAGGCAAGCCAGCTTGAGCCGTGGATTGGCTGCTTGTGTCAGGTGCCTGGACAATAGCTAGCTGTGCGGCAGCTTGCTCCGCTTGCACCTTCGCCAGCTCAGCGCTGAGTTTCTTGAGCCGCGTCTCGGCTTGGCGGAGGCGGAACTGGAGCTGCTCGACCTGACCGGTCAAGCCCCGCATCTGGAAGTCAACGCCCGAAAGGCGTTCTTCCACCCGCTGCCGGTAAGCCCGGTCAGAGTCGACAGGCTGCGGAGGACTAGTCTGCGCAGATGCAACGTCTAAGGTCAGGAAGGAAGCGAAAAGTGTAGCGGCGATCAATCTTTGCATGGACGGGTATTTACCCCCGGAATGCGGCTTAAACATGGCGGTCTGACTGATCGCCGCCGGTTTTTTTTGAAGAGTCTGACTTAGCGAACGACAGCGACACCGCGGCGGTTCTGCGCCCATGCCCCTTCGTTGGAGCCCAGCACTGCCGGACGTTCCTTACCGAAAGATACTGTTTGCAGGCGGCCAGAAGCAACACCAAGCGCTGTCATGTAATCTTTAATAGCATTGGCGCGACGAGCACCCAGCGCCAGATTGTATTCACGCGTGCCGCGCTCATCAGCATGGCCTTCTATGTTGAGGGCCACATTCTGATGACGCTTCAACCAATCAGCCCAGGAACCGACAGTGGCCCTTGCAGCCGGGGAAAGATCATAGCGGTCGAAGCCGAACTGGATGCGATCGCCAACAGTCGCGTTCAGCTCTTCCTGGGAACCAGGACGTGGAGCGTTATTGTTGACGACCTTAGGTGGCGGCGCTGTTGTGGTCGTCACAGCTTTTGCGGAACCGCTGGTCGCGGACTTGTCTTCAGTGGTCGAGCACGCGGCCAAGGCAAGGCCCAATAGGGCGACGGCAAGGAACTTCATAGACATAACAGGGGTACCCCCAAGAGTGTTTGCGCCGCGGTTTAAGGTAAACAACAGATTATGCGGCGCTTCTGATGCGCTGTTCTTACTTGAGCAGAACTCTGTTCACAAGGTCCGTGTCTGAATTCTGTTGGTGGATTGCAGGCATTGTTTTATGGAGCCAAAGGCGACCATGCCGGGTCAGACGCGCCACCTGGCGTTTTAGCCTGACGGAGATTGGCACCGGTAACATCGATCATATAAAGGCGGCTGGTGCCGCCCTGGCCGCGCCGGTTCGTCGCTGTTTGACGATAAAACATCAACACCCGTCCATTCGGTGCCCAGGTGGGGCCTTCCTCGAGAAATGAGGTTGATAGAATGCGCTCCTCCGATCCGTCTGGGCGCATGACGCCGATGGAGAATTGCCCGCTTTTGATTTTCGTGAACGCAATCAAATCACCGCGAGGTGACCATACCGGCGTCGCATAACGACCATCACCGAATGAAATGCGTTGCACATTGCCGCCGTCCGCATCCATCACATACAGCTGCTGCGACCCGCCGCGATCGGAATTGAAGACGATCCGGCTCTGGTCCGGCGCGTAAGATGGCGACGTGTCGATGGCGGGATGGTTGGTCAGCTTGCGGATTTTCCGGTTGCGTAGGTCCATTGTGTGAATGTCAGAATTACCGCGTTGTTCTCGCGCAAATAGCAATTGGTTACTGTCAGGCGAAAAGCGCGGTGCAAAGGTCATGCCGTCAATCGGACCAACGGTTTCCCGCTGGTTCGTGTCAACGTTCAGGATGCGCACGCGCGGCAAGCCATTATCGTATGAGAGGTATGCGACCTCCTGGCGGGAGGGCGAAAAGCGCGGCGTAAGAACGAGATCGCCGCCGCCGGACAATAATTGGTGATTGGCACCGTCCTGATCCATGATCGCCAGACGTTTGATGCGCCTGCTCGCAGGCCCAGATTCTGCAATATATACAATCCTCGTATCAAAATAGCCGTCCTCACCCGTCAACCGCGTATAGACCGCGTCGGCGACCAGGTGTGCGACCCGGCGCCAATTGCTGCGTTCGGTCACGAATGCTTGGCCGACGAGCTGTTGCTCGCCGATAACATCCCAAAGCCGGAATTCTACCCGGATACGGCCATCCCCTTGACGTTTGACGGCACCAACGATCAGGCCCTGGGCATTGATCTGCCGCCAATCAGGAAAGCGTGGTGCTAGTGCGGCTGCGGCTGGGGTCTGAATGAAGGCTTTTTCGTCTATCGCGCGGAATAGGCCTGATCCAACTAAGTCCGCTATCGCAACGGCGGCGATATCCCGACCAAGCTTATCCTCCTGGCCACTCGCATCCACGAATGGTGCCAGCGCGATCGGGAGCGGTTCCACAACGCCGTCGGTCACATTGATCTGAAGTTCCGCACAGGCTTGTTGCGTTGGGCCGACAACAAGGGCAAAGGTTGCTAGCGCTAATATGGCGATGGCGCTGGAGATACCGACAGGGAATATGGAGTTTCGGGCTTGGTTCATTTCAGTCCTCTTTAGCCAGTCCGTTTGGCTTGGGAGCAGTTCGGACAAAGGGTCAACTTGGATCAAACGTGATGCGCATTGTGCGCCAATCGGGATAGGAATTCGGTGGAAGAACGAGGCCGTTCGCATTAAAGGGTGCGCATTTCCGCACGGCCTGAATAGCGCGATCGACAGCCACGCGCCCCGGTGCGCCTGCCGACGCGGGCGGTTTCTTAAGAATACGCGGTGTGCCCTCAAGGTTGCTGCTGGTATCCAATTCAACGGCAAGCTCGACGATCAGGTCACGTGCATTGCGCTGTCCGTCTGGCTTGTACCAGCAGCCACCAAGTCGTTTCGCCAGGGCTGCTTGGTCCGATGCACTCACGCGTGCGCCTGCAATGCCGACGCCAAGCGTCTGGCGCACACCATCAAGGCCGCCAGCCGTTGGCTTGGCACCGATGCTGGATTTCATGGATGCAAAGAAATCCTGCTTTGCGGGCTTTCTGCCGGTCGCTTTCTGCGGTGCTTCTGCGACCTGGCGCGTGCCTGTATTTGGCACTTCGTCTGGTGAATCATCCAGGTGGTCAGGGCGTCGTGGCGGAAGGCGCGTGCGGCGGGCTTCTGCGCGGAGCACAGCTGTTTGGACCAAAGCTTCGCGCGGGTGCGGCTCATCGGGATTTTTGGGCGGCGTTGCCGGTGTCGCTTCTGGTGGTTTAGCGGCAGACAGCTCAGGCGGGCGGGCGGCGGCAAGTTCCGTTGGACCTCTCGTGGCTGCGTCCGCTTGTGGCTGGCTTGCGGTAAGACTTGGCGGCGCGGTTGACGTTGCGGCGCTTTCTATCGGTCGCCGAGGTGGAAGCCGGTGCGCGCTGGCAGTCGCTTTAGGGGGCGGTGGTGCGTTGGCGGCCAATTTGGCTGGCGTGAGCGGGCGAACCGCGGCGGTTTGCGTCTTCGCTTCACGGGTAGATGATTGTTGAGCATTCTGTGCTGCAGCAGACGCGGCTGTCGCTGTGGCAGCAGATTGAGCGGTCTGGGCGCTGGCTGCATTTGCCGTTTGCACAGCTGCACTTGATGCTGCGTCGGCTGCCGATTGTGCAGCGTCGGGCGTTCTAGCAGGCCGGGCGGCATCGGCGGCTGTGAGCGCAGCAGTGTTCGCGCCTGACTGGGCGGCTTCTGCGGTTTGCTTGCTGATTGTTGCATTTGCGGCAGAAGCAACAGCGGCGGTGTTAGCTGTACTTGAGCCTGCTTCCCGGGCGGGCGGAAGTTTGGGCTCGGATAATGCAGCCAGTTGATCTTCCGTAATCACGCCAAGCGAGTTTGTGGTGATAATTTTATCTTGAGGTGGAAACAGCTCCGGTAGGCCAACGGCCAGCACTAAGACCAGCAGCACATGGCCAATAACAGAGGCTATAACGCCCGCATACATAGCTTATTGCGCTCTTTCCGGGGATTTGGCCACAAGCGACAGCTTAGTGATCCCGGCCTCTACCAGCGCGCCCATCACCACCATTACCTCTCCATATGGAATACCTTTGTCACCGCGAATATACACGGTGACTTCTGGGCGCTCTTTCTTGATTTCATGCAACGTGACAATCAGCGTATCGATGGTGCGTTCGGTCTCCTGAAGGAATACGCGGCCCTCGGCGTCAACGCTGATGATCAGTGGCTCATCACGGTCAACAAGCTGCGCTGCCTGGGTTTCGGGCAACTCGACAGGCACACCCACCGTGAGCAGCGGCGCTGTCACCATAAAGACGATCAGCAGTACCAGCATGACATCAACAAATGGGGTCACATTGATTTCGGCCTGCAGTTGGTGGCGCCGACCGAAGCCGCCGCGCCTATATCCGCCGCCAGAAGAGCCGCCGATCATTCCGCCCGCCATGGCTCAGGACCCCTCGTCGATCTGGCGAGAGAGGATGGCCTGGAAGTCACCAGCAAAAATTTCAAGTCGAGCGCCGTATCGGGCGATGTCTGCTGCGAACTTATTGTAGGCGAGCGTGGCTGGGATGGCCGCGACCAACCCAAGTCCGGTCGCAAACAATGCTTCCGCAATGCCTGGAGCGACGACAGCCAGATTGGTCGATTTCTCGCCCGCGATTGCCGTGAAGCTGTTCATGATGCCCCATACGGTGCCAAACAGGCCGATAAACGGTGCCGTTGAACCGGTGGACGCCAGCACGGTCATGCTTTTTTCGACGCCGGCCATTTCGCGGCCAATGGCGACTTGCATGTTGCGGTCTAGGCGTTCTTTCAGGCCTGCACCGAAGCTGCGACCACCGGCTGTTTTTCCAGCCCGCCGCCATTCCTTCATGGCGCTGGCGAATATGGCCGCCATGGGATCAGCAGGGGCTGCGCCAACACGGTCATATAGCTCATCCAGCGATCCGCCGGACCAGAATGCATCTTCAAACGCGTCAGCGTCTTTGCGCAACTGGCGCACCATTCGCCACTTGGAAAAGATCACGGCCCAACACCAGATCGACAAAAAAACGAGCAAACCCATAACCGCCTTAACGATCGGGTCTGCGGCCAGAAACAAGCCAAGCGGAGATAGATCACCACCTGCGTGTAGCATTTCTTTGATTACTGCTCCGTCCATGACGGCTTTATCTCCAGCGAAAAAGCGGCGGAACTATGGCGTATTCTGTGAAGCAGAATGACGCAATAGGTTTGGTAAGCGAACTGGACGCCCTGCTTTGTTCAAGCAGGCGACGCGGACGGTCAGCCGTGTAAGGGCTTCGCCGCTGCGCAATACGGTTTGCAGGAAATCAACGCTTGCGCCGCCAGCGGACTGTATTTTGGTAAGCACTTCCAATTCATCGTCCAGCAATGCCGGCTTTAGGTAATCGACGGTCATAGAGCGAACGGCGAATCCAAGGCCGAATTCTTTCCGGTATGCGTCTTGGTCCAGGCCGAGCATTCGCACGAACTCCGTGCGGCCACGCTCAGCGAAACGAATATAGCTGGCGTGATAGACGATTCCGCCAGCATCGGTGTCCTCGTAATAGACGCGGACAGGCAGGCGATGTTCCAGCGGTGCCGCCACTTAGCTGCCCCCGCCTTCAAAAAGATCTGGTCCGCTTACAGATTTGGGTGCTGGCAGGCCAAGGGCTGCGTAGCCGCTTGCTGCAAGGGTGCGGCCTCTAGGTGTGCGAAGAACGAAGCCTTGCTGGATCAAGAAAGGCTCGATCACGTCCTCAATCACATCCCGTTGCTCGGCCAAGGCTGCAGCCAGAGCTTCCGCACCAGCAGGGCCACCATTGTAGCGTTCGGCAAGACATCCGAGATAGCGTCGGTCCATGGCATCGAGCCCGGCTGCGTCAACCTCCAGCCGCAACAGAGCCTGGTCCGCGACCTCAACAGTGATTTCGCCAGAACCGTCTACTGCCGCAAAATCTCTGACGCGGCGCAGCAGGCGCCCCGCTATTCGCGGTGTGCCCCGCGCCCGGCGGGCGATTTCGATGGCACCGTCTTCTGCCATTGGCGCCTTCAGAATTTTCGCACCCCGCAGAACAATGCTGGTCAGCTCCTCGACGGTGTAAAAACCGAGGCGGAGCGGAATACCAAATCGGTCCCGCAGCGGGCCTTGCACCAGCCCGGCGCGCGTTGTGGCCGCGACAAGTGTGAATGGCGGCAGATCAATGCGGACTGATCGCGCAGCTGGGCCTTCGCCAATGATGAGGTCCAGGTGAAAGTCTTCCATCGCTGGATAGAGAATTTCTTCTACGGCTGGGCTCAGGCGATGAATTTCATCAATGAACAGCACATCTTTCGGCTGAAGGTTCGTCAGCAATGCCGCCAAATCCCCGGCGCGGGCGATGACGGGGCCTGATGTTGCGCGGAACCCTACTCCGAGCTCTGCCGCCACGATCTGCGCCAGCGTAGTCTTGCCGAGGCCTGGCGGGCCGATCATCAGCACATGATCCAACGCGTCACCGCGCGCGCGGGCTGCTTCAACGAAAACTTCCAAGTTCGCGCGCGGACCAGCCTGGCCGACGAATTCTGATAGCCGTTCGGGGCGCATTGATTTTTCGCCATCGTCGCCCTCCCGGGCGAGCGCATCGACAAGACGTTCTTCCTGGTAGGGCTCGTCCATCATGCGCCAGCGGCCTCTTGCAAGGCGGCAGAAATCAATTGCGGCAAGGCTGCGTCTGGCCCAAGCGCCGCTTCCGCGCGGCCAACGGCGGCATAAGCTTCGGCCCGGCCATAACCCAGGTTAGAAAGCGCAGAGATCGCCTCAGCAGAAGACGCTGCTCCACCTTCAGAAGCGCCATCTTCCCCAGTCGCTGCTGCAAATGCAGGGGCAGAAATAGCGCCGGATGTCACTTTGTCCTGCAGTACACTGATGATGCGTTGCGCCAATTTTGGGCCAACACCGTCAGCACGAGAAATCGTTTTCTTGTCATCTGCCATAATGCTGGCGGCCAATTCGTCCAATGTAAGCGCCGATAAAATTTGGAGCGCGACACGCCCACCGACGCCTTGAACTGTTGTCAGCAGCTTGAACCACGCTTGCTCGCCGGAAATTGCGAAGGCATAGAGTGTGATTGCGTCCTCACGGACCTGGGTTTCGATATGCATGCGGACTGGCACGCCCGTCATAGCGACGGCAAGTGTGCGCGCCGAACACTGCACCAGATAGCCAACGCCATTCACATCAACGATAGCGGTATTGCCCTCGCCTGCCTCAACCACGCCTGTGAGACGGCCAATCATTGTGCAGCCTTCGCGAGGGCCGCGCGCCAGGTATCGGTCGTCTGGCTGGCGTGGGCATGGCAGATGGCAACAGCAAGGGCGTCTGCCGCATCATCATTGGCGGGTGCAACGCCGGGCATCAGCCGCCGAATCATGACTTCCACTTGGTTTTTGTCGGCAGAGCCATACCCCACCAGTGACTTTTTCACGACTTTGGCCGAATATTCAGCCACCGCGAGGCCAGACCGGGCAGGCGTTAGCAGAACAACACCGCGGGCATGGCCAAGCTTCAAGGTGGTGTCAGGATTGCGGTTCAAAAAGGTTTCCTCGACAGCCGCTTCGCCGGGCTGATGCTCAGCGATCACGGCTGCGATGCCCTCATAAAGCTGGTTCAGGCGGAATGCCATCGGTGCTTTGGAATCAGTCTGGATCACACCATTGCCGATATGCTTCAGGCGATTGCCTGCCGCCACAATCACGCCCCATCCGGTGCGTTGGAGGCCGGGATCCAGCCCCAGGATGCGCCGGGCACCTGCCATAGGCTAATCGCCCGCCAATTGGGCCATCACTTCGTCTGATACGTCGAAGTTGGAATAAACGGTCTGGACGTCGTCATGCTCGTCCAACACTTCGATCATCTTGAATAAGGTTGCAGCCTGATCAGCTTCCATCGGCGTTACATTTTGCGGACGCCAGGCGAGTTTGGCCGAATTCGGTGTTCCGAAAGCTGATTCTAGCGCCTCGCGTACACTGGCCAGATCTTCAACCGCGGTTGTGATCTCGTGGACGTCGTCTGAAGATTCCGCGTTTTCGGCACCTGCCTCCAATGCTGCTTCAAACACTTCATCCGCTTCCATTTCTGGGTTCTCGTAGACGATCTGGCCAATGCGATCAAACATGAAAGCGACCGAATTGGTTTCGCCT
Source organism: Alphaproteobacteria bacterium (assembly GCA_965660545.1). Taxonomy (GTDB): domain Bacteria; phylum Pseudomonadota; class Alphaproteobacteria; order Bin95; family Bin95; genus VMCJ01. The sequence goes on from CBFIAF010000027.1 coordinate 41,594, forward strand.
AATGACCCACCATGTTTAGCGAAGGCCGAGCGGACATCTGCAGCCGTGCGGTTTCTGTTGTCCGTCAAGGTCTCGACGATGACAGCAACGCCGCCATTGCCATAGCCTTCGTAGCGAACTTCCTCGAAATTCTCAGCCTCGCCGTCCGCACCGCTGGCGCGCTTGACGGCCCGGTCAATCCTGTCATTCGGCATATTGACGGCTCTGCCTGCCTGGATGGCAGACCGAAGCGCGGGATTGCCGTCAGGGTCAGGACCGCCACCAGTTTTTACTGCGACCATAATTTCTCGCCCGACGCGGGTGAAAATCTTGGCGCGCTTGGCGTCCTGCGCACCTTTGCGGTGCATGATATTCGAAAATTGTGAATGGCCGGCCATAAGACCTCTCTTCAGCGAATCTTGCGTTTCATATAGCCCGCAATTTGGCGAATCTGGCGCGAATCGGCAACCGCAGCGTTAGGGAAAACTTGTGAAGGTCCATCGCCGGAATCGAAAGCCCCGGCCATCCTTTGGGACAGCCGGGGCATCCGGTCGTTATTAAGTGTTGGGTGGGCGACCTAAAGGCGCCCAGCCACACCTTCCCAATCAACCATGCTTTCCAAGAACGCATTCACGTAATCCGGACGGCGGTTGCGGTAGTCGATGTAGTAGGAATGTTCCCACACATCGCAACCGAGCAGCGCTTTTTGGCCACTGAAGCAAAGCGGGTTCACACCGTTCGGTGTGGACGTCACTTCAAGCTTACCGTTGTTTTCAACGAGCCAGGCCCAGCCGGAGCCGAACTGGCCAGCGCCTTTAGCGACAAAGGCTGTTTTGAAGTCAGCGACGGAGCCGAAATCAGAGATGATACGGCTTTCCAACTCGCCTGGCATAGCGCCGCCGCCATCTTTTTTCATGCATTCCCAGAACAGGATGTGGTTCCAGTGCTGGGATGCATTGTTGAACACACCGGCTTTATCAGCCACGTTGTAGGTCTTCTTCACAATGTCTTCGAGGGACATGGACGCCATGTCCGTGCCATCGATGAGATTGTTAAGGTTCGTGACATAGGTTTGGTGGTGTTTGTCGTGGTGAAACTCAAGCGTCTCTTGCGACATGTAAGGGCCAAGCGCATCGTGAGCGTAAGGCAGGGCTGGAAGTTCAAAAGCCATTGCATCCCCCGTGGGTTATTCGTTGTCAAAATAGGAACGCGCGAAATGCGTCTCGCTTTATATCTAAGGCCAGGGCTTAACCCTGTCGAGGGCAGAACGTGACCGGAGCTGATCCGTTCCAGGCTGCAATCAAGATTGCGCGCGCGTCTAAGTCCCCAATGGAGCGGGCCGCAGCGGCACTTGATGCAGACCGTTATAAGATTTTCTGCGCCACATATGCCTCCATGCGCGTGATCGATGATTACGTGGATGACGACTTTTTGGCCCGGGACGCTGATGTCCGGGAAGCCGCGCGGCCGGAAGCGCTTGGCGTGACGCAGGCCTGGCGGGCAGGCGCAGTCGCAGCCTTGGCGGATGGTGTGGTGCCAGCTCCAACGGCGCAGTTTGTTCAAACAACAACGGCTCTCGCGGCAACCCATCGCATCGCTGCACTTGATCCCACACCTTGGAATCGCCTTGCAGTCGCTATGGCGGCGGATATCAATGAAGTGCTCATGCCGGACTGGCCAGACTTCTTGGCCTATGCCGAAGGTGCGACTGCAGCCCCCGCAGCTGTATTTGTCGAGACCTTGGCGCTGAGAAAAATGGGCGACGGCAGGCTTTGGACGACGCTGGATAAACCTGCTGCAGAAACAATTCGCAATTCCGCCGTACTTTTGTACCTCGTCCATATCATGCGTGATCTGGCTGAGGACGCCGCCAAGGGCGCTGAATTGCTGACACTGCCTGACATATTATTTCGAAGTTTCGGCACGTCTCGAACAGCATTCGCAACAGACGCGGCCGAGGATTCAGCACTTGTTGATCGAGTCCGCAAGGGCGTGGCGAAGTATGCCGAACAATTTCTAGAGCCTGCTCAGGCAGAACTGGTGGCCTTTGCGAAATTTCTGACGGAGGATGAGGCTGATATTCTGCTAGGCCTCTGCCTGCCCTATATCGAGAAATATGAATGTTTCGCCGCCGATATCTGAGCCCATGATGGATGCCGCATATTGTGCGGACCAAGTGCGCCAGCATGACGGTGACCGCTATTTGATGGCGCTTCTCCACCCTAGGCGCCTCAGACAGGCCGCGATGACGTTGGCGGCTTGGAATTTGGAACTATCAAAAGCGCGCCCGCCATCTGGCGAGGAAACGCTGGGCCTTATTCGCCTGCAATGGCACCGGGATGCACTCGAGGAAAACATTGCGGGCAATCCGCGCCGCCACCCGGTCATGAATGCGCTTGCAGTCGCCCATCATGCCGGGTTGGTAGATGCAGCAGTGTTAGACGCAATTGTCGTCGCGCGCGAACGGGATCTTGATCCAGAGCCGCCGGCTGATTTGGCCGAATTGGAAGCCTATGCCCGCGCGACTTCAGGCGCGCTGCATCGGCACCTCTGGCGCGATTCAAAGGCGGCCCAAACAGCCGAAGACGCCGGAACGGCGTTCGCCCTTATAGGGCTTGCCCGCGCCGAGCGGATTAACCAGGCCCGTAATCGCCCCTGGGCACCAAAAGTACTGGGCGGCGACCTTTGCCCCATCATTAAGCGCGCACTTGAATTGGCTGCAGTGACAGGCCCTTCCGCTGCAACCGCACCAGCCACTTTGGCAAAAGCGTACGCAAGCCGTGCTCTCAAAGCGGGCGCGGACCCGACATCGGCACTGATGGCCACGCCGGACCCATGGCGGCTCTGGCGCTTGCTCGCCCGGAAGCTGATCTAAACCGAGATGGCTGGTGTACGGCCTGGGGCTTCAGCTTCCGCAATCGCGAAGTTCAACTCGACTTTGAGGCCGTTCACCGGCTCCTCAATGAACTCCTGATAGTCGGGGGATGTGTCTGCCCGGCGTTCCTCATACTTGGCGCCGATAGCGTCCAGCCGCGCGAATGCCTCCTCGAGGCCGTCGCAATTAAAGCAGATGTTATCCATACGCCCGGAGCCAATAGCTGGCCCGCCTTTATCATTGCCAAGACAGGCGTTCTGCGCATCTGACCCACCAGCGGGCGCGATATGCACAACGTCCTGCTTGACCATATAGCCCCAATGCACCGGAAAGCCGAAATCTAGCGCTGGCCCTTCCGTTAACCCCGAGGCCTCGCGCGACCAGTTTCGTGTCGCAAACGGGTCATGGGTCAGGATCAGTGCGTGTTCCAGGAATTTGGGGAGCGTCCGCTGTTCGTGTCGGAATTTGTATCGGTCTTATCAAAATACAACGGGCACCTTTGCGCCAGCCGTGTTTTCGAGGATGATGGTGTTAACCAATGAGTAAAGGCCAAATCCCATGTCCGCAAAAGACCTGCCGCTCCGCCGTTTCAAAGTGCTCGACCTGACTCGCGCTCGTGCTGGACCAACAGCTGTGCGTCAGTTAGCGGATTGGGGCGCGGAGGTGCTGAAGATCGAAGCCCCGTCAGAGAATGACGCGCGCAGCGTCACGGCGGGTGCGCGTGATGGGTTCGATTTCCAGAACCTGCATCGCAACAAGCGCTCGATCACGCTGAATTTGAAGCAGGATGCGGCCCGCGAAATCTTCATGAAGCTGGTCGAGACGGCGGATGTGGTGATCGAGAACTACCGCCCCGGCGTCAAAACCCGCCTTGGCGTGGATTATGAGGCCTGCAAGGCCGTTAATCTGCGCATTGTCTACGGCTCAATTTCGGGCTTTGGGCAGACGGGTCCGTATCGGGACAGGCCGGGCGTTGACCAGATCGCGCAAGGCATGGGCGGGTTGATGTCTGTTACGGGCTTGCCGGGCCAGGGGCCCGTGCGCGTTGGTATTCCAATCGCTGATTTGACGACGGGCATGTATCTCGCAATCGGCATTCTAACGGCTTTACTGGAGCGCGAAGTCTCCGGCGAGGGCCAGTGGGTCCACACATCCCTGCTCGAATCCCAAATCGCCATGTTGGATTTCCAGGCGAGCCGCTGGACCATGGCGGGCGAAATTCCAGGACAAGCCGGGAATAATCACCCGACCAGCGTGCCGACAGGCGTGTTCAAAACCTCAGACGGCCACATTAACATTGCGGCCTCTGGCGGGGTGATGGTGGAGCGCCTTTCAGCCGCCCTGAACGCACCGGATCTGCTGTATAACCCGCTGTTCAAGGACAACGAAAGCCGCGCCTCAAACCGCGACGCCATGAACGCTGCGATTGAGGCGCACACGGAGAAACGCGCATCCCATGACCTGATTGAAGCGCTGAACGCAGGCAACGTCCCTTGCGGCCCCATCTACAATATCAAGCAGACGTTTGAGGACGAGCAGGTCAAACATCTTGGTATGGCAACCGCCGCCCCCCATCACGCCATGGGCGACCTATCCCTCATCCGCCACGCCACGACCTTAGAACGCACCCCCTTCCAAATGCGTTCCGCGGCGCCTCCACAAGGGGATGCTACCGCTGAAACGCTAGCGGCGCTGGGCTACGATGAGGCTGCTCAGGCGAAGCTGCGGGATGATGGGGCAATATAGAAGGCGGATTATAATCGCTGACTTAGCCTTGTATCGCTGCATCAGCACCTAGGGTGACGGCCGGTCTCGATTCTTACGCCGTTATAGGAAGTGCGCAGGGTTCCATCTTTTTAATGCTGCCAAAACTCATTACGACGATCAAAGCTCATTACGATAATAGTGTTTGGATCTAGACTGTCTTTGTCAGCTTGAAGAATTTTAGCTTCCGGGCTCTCAAGCTCCTGCTGAAATGCTTACGAGATGAACAATGGTCCTGGGTAGCGGTCCTACCTCCACATGTTCAGCGTACTAAGTTTCGGTTGATCCAAGCAATTGTCTTCCAGCCGCCTTTACATCTCATTACGCCGCATTCGCCCGACGGAATAATATCCGAAAACTCATTAATAATTGTGGCTTGATGGGCATGGATGTTCATACCCCAGAACACGCCTTTTGGGCCGCACTCCGGGTCAATCGGCCAAAATTGATGATCTTTAGGGTCAAGTTCTTAAGCAAGGGATTTTAAAGATTCGGAAACGACTGGTAAGCACTTGACGCCTTTAACTGCATCTCGCAAAGATGCTTTTTTCTTTTCAAATTTCAGCGAGCCGGGCAGTTCGGGAATCCTCAGTAGACGGGAGCCAGATCCAAATAACCGCACTATATCTAGCCGGATTTTTAAATCTGGTAGATAGGCTTCCCATGCTGGGGTGTCACTGATAAATTTGGGGATTAAAAAACAATTATTCTGAGACCTCAGCATAGCTCGTCATTTTGTCCAAATTTGGCTAAAAGCGGTGATGCAAAAGGAATACACGACGCAACC
>CBFIAF010000028.1:0-46893 GCA_965660545.1 Alphaproteobacteria bacterium
GAAGGACCCGAAAACAGCCGACATGCTGATCCCGAAAGATCACGGGTTCGGTACGCGCCGCGTGCCTCAGGAGACCAAATACTATGAGGTCTACAACCGGGACAATGTCAAACTCGTGAGCATGTTGGAGGAGCCTGTTGAGCGCATTACTGAAACAGGTATCCGCACATCTGCCCAGGATTATGAATTCGACGTCATCATCTATGCGACAGGCTTTGATGCGGTCACTGGCGCGTTCGACAAGATCGATATTCAGGGCAAAAGCGGCGCACGGCTGAAAGAGAAATGGTCTGGCGGGCCGCGCACGTTCGTTGGCGTGATGGTCGATGATTTCCCAAATATGTTCATGATCATGGGGCCGCACGCAGCGCTCGGCAATAATCCGCGCAGCATTGAATACAATGTGGATTGGATAAGCCGCTTGATCGGCCACGCCTCCGACAATGGTGTTCGCCAGGCGGAGGCACCAGCGAAGGCCGTTGCTGAATGGCACAGCTTTGTGTCTGAAAAGGCGGAAGGCCTGCTTTCAAACGAGATCGATTCCTGGATGACAGGCATAAATCTAAACGTTGAAGGCAAACAAACCCGCACCATCGTCCGCTACACCGGGACGGCACCCGAATATCGTGAAAAATGCGAGGCCGTGGCCGCCAGCGGATATGAAGACCTAAATTTGGATTAGCCGTTTGCCGCCCCTCGATGCGGGTGGTAGCGTTGATTGATACTTACAGAAGGAGATGCAGATGAGGATCGTTAATCCGTCCTTCGGGCTGGCCCAGGAGGCCGAAAAACACGGGGACAACCTAACCCCGACTGATTGGTCCAAAGATCCAATCGCCATTATCTCAAACTCGAAGCCCAACGCGCAGGAACTCCTGCAGGGCGTGCGCTCGATGATGGGTGACTTCAGGCCTACGGATAATATCGACTATCTGTTTAAGGATAGTGCGGCGCAGCCAGCCCCGGCGGCGCTGATTGACCAAGTCGCAGCGAATTATAAAGGGGCCATCGTCGCTTTGGCGGATTGAGGGTCGTGCTCGTCGTGGAGTTTCCATGACAGTATCGACTTAGAAGATCGCGGCGTAGAGACCTATATCGTCATTACAGAAACCTTCCTGCCGCTTGTACGCGCGCAGGCTAAGGCCCGGAATGCCGACCCCAAATTGCTGATCGTCAAACACCCCGTCGGCGGCCTGAATGAGGCCGAACTTGCCGAACGGATCAACAAGGCATTCAGCGAACTAAAGCGCTCCGTGGACGCCTAAAGTGCTGGCACAACGGCGATAATATCGCGCCCGGCGCTCTTGCAGCCGCCGGGCGCACTTATGTGAGAAAAGAGCGATGGCGAATATCACGACTGACCAAGTCCTTGAGCTGGAAAACCTCGATCCAGATGCATGGAATGATTACGCCATGGCCCAAGGCTGGGGCGACGGTTTCCCGCTGGTGATGCCAACGGAAGCCAAAGTCGCAGCCTTCGTAGAAACCGCACATGGCGACAATGAACCGTTCTTACCCATGTCACCGCGCCGGGTCGTGCCAACGTTTGAATCCATCGCCGCCAATGCAGTGATGGCTGGGTGCAAGCCAGAGTTTTTTCCAACAATTGTAGCAGCTGTACGCGCCGTCCTTAATCCTGAATATAATCTTCATGGCACGTTGGCAACAACGCATCCATGCGCGCCGATGCTGATTCTAAGCGGGCCGATCCGCAAGGAGCTTGGCGTCAACTGTGGCAGCAATTGCTTCGGCCAAGGCTGGCCCGCCAATGCGACCATCGGGCGGGCGCTGCAACTCACACTGCTGAATATTGGCGGCGCGAAGCCCGGTGAGATGGATCGGTCGACCCAAGGCTCGCCCGCAAAATACGCGTTCTGCTTCGGCGAAAACGAAGAAGAAAGCCCGTGGGAACCCTACCATGTGCGCAAGGGCTTTGCAGCGACGGACAGCGTTGTCACCGCCCTTCCCTCAGAGCCGCCGCATAATATCAACGATCATGGTAGCACCACCGGTGAAGGCATCCTGACGACCATCGCTGGATCCATTTCCCAGACGGGCGCCAACACCATCTATGGCACCGCGCCTTACACAGTAGTTTTCGGCCCGGAACATGCCGCGACTGTGCATCGTGATGGCTGGTCGGTCGAAGCTGTGCAAGAGAAGCTCTTTGAAGATTCAGCGGTGCTTGTAGAGCGCGTGTCCATCGAGAACCAAAAGAACTACGAAGAGCGCGAGCAAGAAATTCGGAACGGTCGCTATTACCTCTCCCGGTCGCCCGAGGACGTTCAGGTTCTTGTCGCAGGCGGTGCAGGCAAACATTCAGCCTATATCCCGACCTTCGGGTTCACAGAGGCCTCATCGGTGCGGCTGCCGAACCGGTGAGCGTATTCGGCACGGACGCAGCTCTGCCGCTCGTCTCTGAAACGGCGGATTTCGATGAAACCCAGGCCATGCTGGCAGCTGCGGAATTATCTGACGGCTTGCCGCTGACACCACCCACGGAACGCCGTCTCCAGGCAATGCTTGAGGGCGTTGCGGAACCGGATCGATCTCACGGCCTGCTGCCCCCACTCTATGGCGATCTCACGCCTCGCGCCGTGGCCTATCAGTGCGTACTGGCAGGCTGTATTCCAGCGGAATTACCCGTTGTGCTGACGGCAGCGACAGCCTGCCTCGACCCAGCATTCAATGTCCTGGGATTGCTCACCACTACCGGAACGCCTGCAATCGCTGCGATCGTTCATGGCCCCATCGCTGCGAAGCTGGACATGAACGCCGGTACCAATTGTCTTGGCCCTGGCACTCGCGCGAACGCTGCAATTGGCCGGGCCGTGTCGCTCGTCATGCGGAACATTGGCGGCGCACGTGAATGTTCGGGCGATATGGCCACGATGGGGCAGCCCGGGAAGTACAGCTTCTGCAGTGCTGAAGCCCCGCCAACCATCTATCCTGGCTTGGCCGAACGGCAGGGCCTCGGCGAGGATGCAAACGCTGTCACCGTACTCGGTGTCTCCGGCACGGTGGAAGTATTGCCGCTGGATGACCGCGACACGCCCGAAGCCATTCTAACTGCCATGGCCGCAGCCATGATCGCAACAGGCGCGGCCGCCAGTGCGGGGCGCATACGTCCACCCGGCCAACAGGTATTTCTGCTACCGCCAGAACTTGCGGCAGGCGTAGCCAAGCATGGCTGGAGCATCGGCGATATGCAGACATTCCTGTTTGAAACCACATCCATTGAAATGCCCGGCGTCGTATCGATCCAAGCGGCCAGGCCTATTGCTGCGACCCCGCAAGATATTCTGCCAATCATCACCGGCGGGCCAGGTGTGAAAATGACCTATCTGCCGCTATGGGCTGGCGGCTCTACCATCCAAACGCGCCCACTGAAGGATCAAGACCTATGACAGCGAACGGCGGAACCCACGGCGCCATAGTCATTGGCGCTGGCGTTGCAGGCCTAACCGCCGCCGCTGAACTGGCCGAGCGCGGTATCGCGACTGCCCTGGTCGATGATGGCTTCCTTGGCGGGCTGATCACCAATGTTGGCAAGCTGGAGGGTGTCGAGGGCGAGGCTAAAAGCGGCCCGGACCTTGTGAATATACTGCTAGAGCGCGCCCTGGTCGCTGGTGCTGATTATCGGATAGGTGCCGTCAGTGCGCTTCAGCACGATGGCGCGCTTTGGCAGCTGCCAGAGCAAGAAGCCACTGCCCCCGCCATTATCTTGGCAACCGGCGCTGCATTGAAACAGCTTGGCGTTCCCGGAGAAACAGAACTAGCAAGCCGTGGCGTATCCCAATGCGCCTTCTGTGATGGCGGCTTGTATCGCGGCAAGGATGTACTGGTGGTCGGCGGCGGCGATGCGGCGTTTCAGGAAGCGCTGCATCTGGCTGAACTCTGCGCCTCAGTAACCATCGCGATCAGAGGTCCAGCACCGCGTGCGCGTATGGACTTCGTTCAACGGCTTCAGACGCACAGCAACGTCCACGTTCGAACAGGCATAGATGTTCGTGCAATCATTGGAACAGATGGTGTGAACGCTATACGGCTCCACGATCAAGCCAGCGGTTCTGAGGAAGATCATCCAATCGCTGCCGTTTTCCCATTCATTGGCCTGGCACCGCAAACCGCGCTTGCGCCGTCGCAAACTAAGCAAAATGCGGATAATGCGTTGACTGTGAACGCCACAATGCAGACCAACCTGTCCGGCCTCTACGCCATCGGCGCAACGCGGGCGAACCACGGCGGCACTGTTGCAGATGCCGTTGCAGACGCTGTCGCAGCAGCCCAGGCAATCGCTGGCTAAGCCTAGATTGCCAAGACCGCCTGCTATTCTTCATCATTACGATCAGAAATACACCCTGAGGAGCCGCCACAATGGCAATGAAAATTTCAATCTATGTCGGCGGTGCTGCGGGCAAGGATATCAAAACCGCATCTGAAGTCGTTCAGGCTGCGGATAGCATGGGCGTTGATTGTGTTTGGTCGGCAGAGGCTTGGGCGCAAGATGCGATCACCACCCTCGCTTACCTAGCCGCGAAGACGGAACGCATCCGTCTTGGCACCGGCATTATGCAGATCAGCGCCCGCGCCCCGGCGATGACGGCAATGACTGCGCTTTCGCTCAACGAAATTTCCGGCGGCCGGTTCCGGCTTGGCCTTGGCGTCAGCGGCCCGCAGGTTGTTGAAGGCCTTCACGGCGCTGCCTATGCCAAACCGCTGACACGATTGCGCGAAACGGTCGAGATTTGCCGTATGGCATTCGCCGGCGAGAAGCTGCAATTCGACGGCGATGTCCACGTATTGCCCCGCCCCGGCGGCGAAGGCAAAGCGCTTCGGTTAGACGTGAACCCCGCCGATATACCAATCTATCTGGCGACGCTCGGCCCACGCGCGCTCGAATATACAGGTGCTGCCGCAGACGGCTGGCTTGGCACCTCCTTCTCACCGGACCACGCTGACGCGCATTTTGATTACATGCGCGAAGGGGCAGTGAAAGCAGGCAGAAACCTTGCCGACATGGAGATATCCACCCAAGTCGCCATGTCTATCGGTGAGGATGTTGAGGGGATGGTCGCGACCGCAAAGGCAGGCGTGGCATTCCAGATGGGCGCGATGGGTTCCGCCAAAACCAACTTCTACAACGAGGCATTCCAGCGGGCTGGATACAAAGTAGAAGCCCTAGAAATCCAACGCCTATGGAAAGCAGGCGAACGGGATGCCGCCGTCGCCAACGTGCCAGACGCGATGGTGACAGAGTTCCAAGTGCTCGGCACGCCAGACATGGCCCGCGCACGGTTCCGCAAATACCGCGAAGTCGGCGTCAATTGCCTGAACGTCCGCTTGGACGACAAAGCCAGCGCCGCTGACCGGATCGCAACGCTGGAGCAGATCATGGAAGTGGCTAGCTCTGTGGACTAGACGCGCCGCCTATGCGCAGGTCCGTGTCGGAAGCCCCGGCCCACCAGTGCTTACACTCCGCCGTTCATACAGCATTACGTCATGCCAGACGCCATTCCGGTGGCCATAGCGCTCACGGTAGCCAACTTCGCGGAAGCCGGATTTCAGGTGTAACGCGCGGCTTGGGGCATTAGGTCGGAGGATTTGGGCCTGCAAGGTCCAATAGCCTTTCGATTCAGCTGCAGCAATTAGCGCCTCCAGCAGCGTGTGACCAACCCCACGCCCATGCGCTTCAGTTTTGATGTAGACGCTGACCTCAGCGACACCGGCGGCACCTCACGTATCTGGCACAGGTGCTAATGCAGCCCAACCAAGGACAACATCGGACTTATCCCGCGCGACACAGCGACCAAGGGTCAAATGCCCAGCATCCCAGTCTCGCCAAAGCGGCGGCTTCCATAGAAACGAGGCAATGCCCGTCGCCAATCCTTCAGCATAAATCGCCCGGACATGCTTCCAATCCTGGCGGCGCATTGCATCGATCTTGACGGCGGCGGCGCTAGTCATGCTTGGTCCCCACTGGCTATTTGGCGAAGCTTAAACCGAAACTGCCCTCTACATCATGCAGAACTGGGTAATTTCCTTGGCAGCAGAGAAATCAGCAGCAGCGCTAACCCGCCCATGATCGAGAGGATCGTGAATGCGACAGCGTAACTGCCTGTCCAATCGAAGATAAATCCAGTCATGATTGGACCAGCAGCACCGCCGAGCGAGCCGAAGAATAGGATCGTGCCGAACAATGCACCGAGAGATTGAACGCCAAAATACTCGGCGATTGTCGGTGATACGACCGTGAACATGCCGCCGTGGCCAATTCCATAAAGCGCCATGACGCCATGCAGCATCCACGGTACATCAATCGCCAGTAGCGCAAGAAGGCTCAGCACCAGCGGTGTCAGGCCGAGCATGTAGGCGCGGCGTCCGCCGATACGGTCAATCAGGTTACCGACAATCAAGCGCCCAGCAATGCTGGCCGCGCCGATGGTTGAAACCAGCCCTGCTGCTTGCGTGACGGACAATCCAAGGTCTGATCCATGTGCCACCATATGCAGCGGAATGGCGCTGAGGATCGGGAAAAATAGGAATTGCCCGGCGCACAGCATCCAGAAAACCCGTGTTCGCACAGCAGCCTTGTAATCTATCGGGGCTGGCGCTGGGGTTGCCGCTTCTTCACTTGCGCCCGTCGCCTCGCCCTCTTCGGGTCGACGCACCAGTTGGGCAGCACCGAACAGCAAGACTGCAGCGGCGAAACCTGTGACCATGATGGCATCACGCCAGCCAAAGGCAACGATCAAGGCTGCAACGACAGCAGGCAAGCTGATTTGGCCAATTGCTGTCGCCACTTTCACAACGCCGGTCATCATTCCCCGGCGTCTTACAAACCAACGCGCGACGGTCGATAAAGTCACCACATCATGGGTCGCCATGCCGACGCCGATGAACATCGTGAAAATCAAGAAGAGATGCCATGGCTCGCTGATCTGCGAGATCGACGCGACGCCTAGTCCAAACACAATGCCGGAAACGCTCAATACAATGCGCGGACCGTATAAATCGCTCAGCCGCCCACTAAACGCTGCCAGGAACCCCATCGACAGCACCACAAGCGACATCGCACCGGACAGCACAGCGCGCGGCCAACCAAACTCATTTTCGAATATCTCGAAGAACAGTCCATATGCGAACAGCAGGCCGATAACGGCGAACTGCGTCACGCAGGCACCGAACACGATCCGGTAACGGGGATCAAAAGATGAGGTCAAAAGGGAGGTATCTCCGGCTGCGACAGGCCGCATGCCTATACTGGACCAGTCTCCCTGAAAAGGTGGGCTCTGCTACTGCCAATCAGGCAGTAGGCGGTTGGCCTGCATTTCGCTAAACCAATAACGCAGGCAGTCCTCCGTATCATAGCAATCGCCGAACCCTGCTTGCCGAAGCTTGATGGTCGAAACCAGGGATGGCGGGGTCGTTGTGCCACCTGCCCGAACCGCCCTGTCCAGGAACTGCCAAGACCCGCCCACCAATTCGGCCAGGGAATGCGGTGCTAGAGTATGGGCCTGGACGATGTCTGCCCATTCGGCCTCTAGCAACGGCATTGTTTCAGCCAATGTCTGCGGCTCTGGCTCCCCAGGCTCTACGCCAAAATGGTCACAAACTGTTGGCCAGAGGTTGGGCCAAAGCAGGACATCGCCATTGGCTATGTTGAAAGTCTCATTCGCAGCGCTATCCGCTTCAGCTGCCCATTCAATTGCGCGTGCGAGCAAGCGGGCGTCAGTAGCTTCAGTCGTGACAGGTATGCCGCCTGGATATTGACATGGCTCGCCCCGCGCCCGGCAGATGGAGGCATATACCCCAACTGCCGCAATCAGGTTCATCGGGCTACCTAACCCATGGCCGAATACGACTTGTGGCCGCCAGATCGTATACCGCCAGCCGCCATCAACCGCCAGTGTCTTCAGGTGATCTTCCTGGCGCCAGTAGAAATTCTCGTGGTCATGACGCGGCCAGCGTTCTTTGGCAGGCGCTTTCATCGGCTCAACGTGAATGCCGTAGGCCTTCGTCCCCTGCAGCAAATGCACATGGGTGAGATTGGGTGCCGCATCCTCAACCGTCGCCAGCAGCGTTTCGAACATGGCCGTATTGCGCTCAATCTGCTCCTGGTGACGCCAGCCGCTGACCAGGTCATCCATTTCAAAAAGTGCGGCGTAAAGCACATCCGTCACGGGCGCGAGGGCGGCCTTATGCACGGCAAGCGAAGCCGGGTCCATTAGATCAGCCTTCAAGTGCTGAACACCTGAAACATCTGGTGCGCGCCGGGACATGCCGATCACATCCCAACCGGCCAAGCCTTTGAAATGCACCAGTGCGGCGCGGCCAAGCAGGCCCGTAGCACCTACGACCAACAATGTGCGATCCGCCATGAACAAGCTCCGAGCGATTGCTTTCTATGTGGCCATGGTAACTACTGAAGCTGCGAATGCCAGCATCTATCCCATGCCCTTTGGCGGCTGTTAGCATGGTTTTGAAACATGCTTCAGAAGGAATGACCCCATGTCCGCAGAGACCATCCGCGTCGGCCTAATAGGTGCCGGCGGCAATACAACATCCCGTCACATTCCAGGCCTGAAGGCACAGGACGGCGTAGAGATTGTGGCAGTCGCAAACCGCAGCCGAGCATCGGGCCAGCGCGTTGCTGACGAATTCAATATCCCAACCGTCTATGATGACTGGCCATCCCTTCTGGCCGCCAGTGATATTGACGCTGTGTGCATCGGCACATGGCCCAACATGCACAAAACGCTGACGGTCGCATCCTTGGCCGCGGGCAAGCACGTTCTGTGCGAAGCGCGTATGGCCCTGGACCTGGGCGATGCTAAGGCCATGCTTGACGCCTCCAGAAACCACCCCGCCCTTGTCGCGCAGATCGTTCCGGCCCCCCACACATTGGCCTTCGATCAAACAATCCAGGCGATGATCGCAGACGGTTACATCGGCGAGCTGATTGCCATCGACGCCCGTATCGCTGCCAACCGGGCCTATCCAGATGGCTCCACACCGATCCATTGGCGCCAAGACCGTGCGTTATCTGGCATGAATGTCATGAATATGGGTATTTGGTATGAGGCGATGATGCGGTGGGTTGGGCCAGCGCGGTCTGTGATGGCAGTTGGGCAAAGCGTCGTCAGTCACCGGGTTGATGATGCCGGTGCCCGCCGCGCAATGGAAATTCCTGACCACATCGACGTTATTGGCCAGATGGAGCAAGGCGGACAAATGCGCTTCAACGTTTCCAGCGTACTTGGCCATGCACCCGATATGGCGGACGTGCACATTTTTGGCACAGAGGGCACTTTGCGCCTCCGCCACCCTGTTGGCGGCGCGCTTGGTCTTTCAGTAGGAAAACGCGGAGACGCAGAGCTAGCATCAGTTGAAATCGATGCTGCCAAGCGCGGCGGATGGCGTGTCGAGGAAGAGTTCATCAACGCCATTCGCGGAACAGAACCCGTCACGCATACGGACCTTGTAACCGGCGTTCGCTACATGGAATGGACTGAAGCCGTTACCCGCTCGCTCCGCCAAGGCCAGTCAATTACGCTACCACTTTGAACGCCCGCAGACATATTACGCACTTGAAAGACTAAGGAGAGACACATGGAACACGGCAAAATCACACTTGAGGTCAATGACGGCATCGGCCTTCTGACCCTGAATGACCCAGGCTCACTGAACGCTTGGGGCGTCAAAATGCGGAGCGACTTCACGGCTGCCATAGATCAGGTGGAGAATGCCGGTAGCGATCTTCGTTGCGTGGTCATTACAGGTGCTGGCCGGGCATTTTCATCAGGCGCCAACCTGAATGATCCAGATGCACCGCCTCGCGACCGGGCAGCAGAATCCCGTGGCGAAGTCCTCAGCAGCTTGGAGGCTTGGTATAATCCGATGTTCCTCCGTCTGCGTGAGCTAGATACGCCGCTTATCGCTGCCGTAAATGGCGTTGCTGCTGGCGTCGGCATGAGCTTTGCGTTGTCCTGCGATCTCGTTGTGATGGCGAAGTCAGCCTATTTTCTACAAGCCTTTGCCCGCATCGGCCTCGTTCCAGACGGCGGATCCACCTACATTCTACCGCGATTGATTGGGGCGAAACGTGCGCTGGAGCTTTCCCTACTCGCGGACAAGCTGCCAGCAGAAACCGCCCGCGAATGGGGTCTCGTAAACCGTGTCGTTGAAGACGGAGATTTGATGCCCGAGGCCATGAAGCTCGCCAAGCGGCTTGGTCATGGCCCACGGTCGCTTGGCATGATCCGGCGCATGTATTGGCAAAGTTTGGAGAACGACTACCCAACCCAAATGGCGCTTGAAGCCACAATGCAAACGGAAGCCGGTATGTCTTCCGACCACGCCGAGGGCATTGCCGCCTTCCGCGAAAAGCGCGCCGCTAAATTCACAGGCTCCTAAACCGCAGTTCTGGTTATGTCGCTGGCCGCCGCACTTTCGCCGGCGCCAGCGGTAGTCCAGGAACTGCCGCGCGCGTTACGAATACGCTGCCGCAATTCTCACGTGGCCCGCATCTGCTGCCTGTCACGACATACAGGTCTTGAAGGTCGTCTCCGCCGAAGCACACGCTCGTCACCATTGGCAGCGGTACAGGCATGCGTTCCCGCAGGCGGCCATCCGGCTCATACACTGCCACAGCGCCACCATGGGCGAGTGCCACCCATACGGACCCATCTGCAGCGACAGCTAGACCATCAGGCGTTTCACCCTTCGCAATCTCCGCAAACGGGCGCCATCCGCTGACAGACCCATCCGGCAGCACATGATAAACCCGCACAACATCAGCCCGCGCGTCGGAGTGATAAAGCGACTTCCCGTCTGGCGAGAAGCCCATACCGTTCGTTAGCATAATACTGTCTGAGATGACGCGATCCCTGCCATCAAGGTCAATCACATGCAGGAATCCGGGCTTTGGCTCACCGCCGCCAAATACGCTGAAACCCAAGTCGCCAACGTAAATCCGACCGGCGCTGTCAGTCGTAAGGTCATTGAACCCGATACCTGCTTTAGTATCGGCCCCGGCCAAGATAACGCCCATATCGGCACCATTGATGTCGCTTGCGACGATATTCCTGCCGCCCATAATCAGCCCGCCATCAGCATGAAGCGCCATACCGCCGATACCGCGCCGCTTCGGCACTTGCTGGCTGATGGTGCCGTCTTTTGCAGCCCGAAACACACCACCATTTAAAACATCGCTGTAGAGCAAACCGAGTTCGTCATGCCAGACCGGCCCTTCAACCAAGCCGTATCCTGTCGCCAATTCGCGCATCTGCTCACTCCCTCTGTATTCACAGCCTAAAAGCTTATGCTGAAGGCGCAAGCGCCGCCAATAGTTTTCCTGCTGGACCAGCGCGCAAAAGTCCGGCAGGTTTCCACCAACCATTCCAAACCCGCCTGCTGAGTGAGGCCACAATGACCGAAGCCCCCTACCCGCTCTGCCAAGGCCCTGATCCAGAACCGATTGCGCCTAGCTTTGACGTGCCAGAAGGTGCCATCGACAGCCACGCTCACATTTTCGGGCCGGACCACACCTACAACTTCTCGCCAAGGCGCGGGTACACCCCGCCCGAAGCACCGCTAGAGCGCTATTTGGCGCTCCATCGCACGCTTGGCGGCATCAAGCGGGCCGTGCTGACACAGCCGAGCGTATATGGCACCGATAATTCCTGCATGCTGGACATCGTCGATCGCATGGACGGCAAGTTCATGGCTATTGCCGCCGTCGATGCAGACATCACCGATGCAGAACTAGAAGCGCTGCATGAAGGGCGGGTGCGTGGCGTCAGGGTCAACCTGGTCGACAAAGGCGGCATGCCGTTTGACGACATCCGGGCAGTGCAGAAATTCACGTATCGCATCAAACACCTTGGCTGGCATTTGGAGCTATTGGTACACGTTCATGAATTTGATGACCTCCGCGCCACGATGAACGCCATGGCGGTTGACGTTTCTGTTGGCCATCTGGGCTATATGAAAACATCCAACCCGATAACGCATCCCAGATTTCAAGAATTCCTGGACCTGATGCGTGACGGCAAGTGCTGGACGAAACTCTCTGGCTCCTACCGCATCACAACCCAAGAAAAGCCGCCCTACAGCGATGTGACGCCCTATGCCTGCGCGATCATTGAAGCGAACGAAGATCGGGTGATTTGGGGTACTGACTGGCCGCACCCTTGGGTTTCCGGCCATATGCCAAATGACGGCGCGCTGATGAATCAACTCGCCGATTGGGCACCAGATCCAGCCGTTCGCAAGAAAATTCTGGTGGACAATCCAGAGGCGCTCTTTGGGTTCGGCGAGGCCTGACACGGACACTATCCGATAGAAAAAGGAATGCAGCGGCTATGACTGATGATCTCATCACCTATGAGCTTAAAGGCAATGTTGCGCTGATAGGGTTGAATCGCCCTGACAAGCGCAATGCTATCAATGAGGGCCTGCTAAACGCATTGGCTGCAGGCGCTATCCGTGCAGGCGGAGAAGCTAGGGCGGCAGTATTGTTCGGTCATGGACGCAACTTCTCGGCTGGTCTTGATCTGGCTTGGTTGGCAGAGCGTATTCGCCCAGGAGCGCCGTATCAGAAGCCATTTATCGGCTCACTTTGGCACCGGACGTTCAATCTAATCTCCCGCGGACCGATCCCCTTCGTGGCAGCACTCCATGGCCCTGTGATTGGCGGTGGGCTGGAACTCGCGAGTGCAGCCCATATCCGCGTCGCGGCTGACAATGCCGTGTTTGGCTTGCCGGAAGGCCAGCGCGGAATATTCGTTGGTGGCGGCGGAACTGTGTGGGTGCAGCGGATCGTCGGCAATGCGACCATGACGGACATGATGCTGACAGGGCGTATCTTGGATGCCGAAGAGGCCCGTAATGTCCGCATCGCGCAGTATGTGGAGCCTGCGGGGACAGAGAAAGAAAAGGCGCTGCAGCTGGCCACGAGGATCGCGGAAAACACGCCAACGACCAACTGGCAGATCACCAATCTCCTGCCACGCATGAACGATATGTCCCATGAAGACGGACTGTTCATGGAATTCCTAAACAGCAACATGATGAAGCCGCCTGAAACAATTGGCCGATTGAGTGCATTCCTCGACGGCAAAAGCCCGCTGCCGCTCGATAAGAAAAAGGCTGAATGAGGGGTTTACGAATAGGCAGAATGGTTTTTCGCCGTAATGTGGTCCGTGCCTGTTTGGCTATGGAGATGTTCGGGGCCAAACAGGCGCACTGTCAGCCTGATTAAGCTCGCAGCGCCCGCCATGAGCAGCGATAGCGGCCCAAGGAATATGAAAAACTTGATGAACCAGCGGTGATTGATGCCGTTAGTGTCCCCTGCCCGCTCGTTGGAAAGCCAGGCAAGATCGAAATACATGTATGCGTAGAAGCAAAATATCGCCATGAACGGCATGAACAACACAACACCGCCCAGCCACTCAATCCAAAGCTTGGTGCGCGGTTTGAAGCAAGGGCGAAATAGATCAAGTCGCACATGGGCATGACGAGCATGGGCATAGCCCAGCGCGCAGAACGTCACGATGGTGTGCAGGTGCCACTCAGCATCCTGAAACATCGGTGAGTTGATCAGGTCGTGCCAGTCATTCTCAATCACGAAGGACCAGGTGCGGATATAGCGACGGCCAAACGCGTCGAACACTATCAACAACGCAAGCGCCAGCATGAGCCAAGCGGAGGATGCACCCAGCCAGAATGCAGGCCGTTCAATCCAATGGGCGACCCGCAGACTTGCCTTGGCTAGGCGATCACGCTTGTGATCCACAACGAGCCCGATATTGGTCTTGCCATCACTCAAAACGGGTGGCTTTCAAACAGTAGCTTCGGCAGGCTGAGCACGAGACCTGGCTGCCACATCACCACGGCGACACAACCCAGTTGCAGCAACACAAACGGGATGATTCCAACCGATATCTGCTTCATGCTGATCCCTTCCGGTGCCACACCCTTGATGTAGAACAGAGACAGGCCCATCGGCGGCGTCAGGAAGGATGTTTGCAGCGTGATCGCCACCAAGATCGCGAACCAGTAGACCACATCCGCTTGCGCGATATGCACACCGAAATCGAGGGGTGCCACGATGGGGCCGAAAATTGGCATTGCGATCAGCAGGATCTCCAAAACATCAAAAAAGAAGCCCATCAGGAAGATCAAACCGATCACAAAGATCAAGATACGCCACGAATCCAGCTCCCCGGTATTGATGAGCGCTAGGATCGCTTCCTCTCCGCCCAACATGCGGAAAACATAGGCGAAGGATGTTGCGCCGATGAACAATACGGCGACCATGCCGATGGTCATCGACGCCCGCGTCAAGCTTTCCCGCAGGCCGGAGAAATTCATGCATCTTCTGATGGCCGCTAGTAGCAATGCGCCCAGCACGCCCACCGCCGCAGATTCCGTAACGGTGAAAATCCCGCAGAGGACGGAGCCCATCACCAGGGCGATTAATATGGCTGTCGGCACAATGCCCCGCGCGACCAGCAGCGCAATCTTAGTCCGCGACGGAGCCTGTATCGTCTGTTCGCCGGGCTCCGCCTCCAAGAATTGCTCGAGCGATAACTTCGGTGCAGTAGCCGGATTCAGGAAGGCATAAATTCCGATATAGAGCAGGTACAGACCAGCCAAGCAGAGCCCTGGATAAATCGCAGCGGCGAAGAGGTACCCGTAAGATATCTGCAGCATCTCACAAAGAAATACGAGCAGGATGCTGGGCGGGATCATGATGCCAAGCGTGGCTGACGCTGCAATCGTTCCAAGCGCTAGGGGCGGATGATATCCAGCCCGCAGCATTGGCGGGAGCGCTATCAGCGTCATCACAATGACCGATGCGCCTACGACGCCAGTGATCGCCGCGAATAAAACGCCCATAATTGTGACAGAAAGTGCTGCACCACCAGGAACACCACGCAGCAGTAAGCCAAGCGCCAATAGCAGGTCTTGCGCCAGCCTGGATCGCTCCAGAAGTACGCCCATCAATATGAGTAGCGGCACCGCGATAAGCTGCAGGTTCTCCGCGAAATACCAAACCCTTGGGACCAGATTGAAGAACTCAATCATCTGGAAGAGATCGAACGCCATGCCGATAAAGCCAAATAGAATGGCGACCCCGCCCAGGATCACGCCAATCGGATAGCCCGTCAGCATCAACGCCAGCAATGTCACAAACATCAGGAAGGGAAGAATACATTCTTCCAATGCGTTCGTCCTTATATTTCGCCTAAAATACTAACTCTAGTTCTACATAATAACGGACCGTCAGCCGGACGAACACCTTCCCTATTTGGCAATCACACGGCTATTCGCGTCGGCCAGCTCAGCCTCCAATGCAATGCCAGCAGATGCCCGACTGCGGGTGAGGCCGGCGATCAAGGCGTATGCAGCGGGTGTCAAAAACAGCGTAAATACTGCGGCAATGCCAAGACCGCCAAAGACGACCCAGCCGATGGCGGCCCGCGCCTCTGCCCCTGGCCCACCGCCCACGATCAAAGGCAGGCCTGCAAGCACCGTGGACGCAAGGGTCATGGCGATGGGGCGCAGGCGTTCTGTCGCTGCCTGCGATGCAGCCTCGCCTGCCGTCAGTCCCTTGTCCCGGAGTTGGTCTGCAAATTCGACCAACAGAATGCCGTTCTTGGCCATTATGCCAATCAGCATGATCACGCCGATCTGGCTGTAGATATTGATGGTCGTATCCGTCAGCCAAAGCGCGTAGATCGCAGCGCAGACCCCAAACGGCACAGTGACCATAACCACGGCCGCACTGGTCAAGCTTTCAAACTGCGCCACGAGCACCAGAAACACGACCACTAGCGCGATGATGTATGTGACCATCAACGCGTTCGAGGTTTCGTCGAGTGCCGCCGCCTCCCCCAGCAACAGCAACCCGACGCCCGGCGGCAAGGTTTCCGCCGCACGCGCTCTCACCTGATCGACAGCATCACGCAGCGACAAATCGGGGGCGACGGATGCATCAATTTCCACAGCGCGGCGCTGGCCATGGCGATCAAGCTCCGCCGCCACACCCGCTTCCGAAAACGTCACGAGCTGCGACAAGGGCGCTAGGTGGCCTGCTTCTGACCGCACATACAGGTTCAGAAGATCATTTGGGTCTCGCACCGCACCTGCGGCGGATTGCAGGATGATCGGTACAGCCTGATCATCAATGGTGATTTCAGTGATCTCGTCTTCATCAATCAGCGCGCGCAGCGTCTTGGATAACGTTGACATTGAAACGCCGAGATCAGCCGCACGGGCACGGTCAATAGTGATGGAGAGTTGCGGCTGGGTTGCCTGATACTGCACGCGAACACCAGAAAGCCCGGGCAAATCGGCGAGTTCCAGCGCGAATGCGTCTGCAGCTTCAGCAATGACAGGATAACTAGGTCCCGTCAGCGCTATCGAAATCCCACCATCCGAACCACGCCGGAGGCCTAGGCTGTTACCGGAACTAACCCTAGCTTGCGCGCCAGCCAGCATTGCCAGCTTTGGCCGGATGCCGGACTCGATCTCGCGCTGACCCGTTTCTCGAGCATCCCAATGCTTGAGGCGGGCACCGATGTAACCCCGGTTCAAATCGTACCAACCGGTGACGGAATAAATGCCCTCAGCGTCACCCGAATCCAGCGCCGGATTGAACATCTGCTCAACGGCTTCGACCTGCCGGTCTGTAAAATCCAGCCCAGAGCCGTCTGGCCCCTGAAGCCTGACAACGACCGCGCCGCGATCCTCCGGCGGAGTCAGCTCCTCGCCAAGCTGGCCGTAGACCAGTGATGCCCCCGCAGCGAGCACGCCAGCGCCGACGAGGGTCAGCATTGGTACCGCGAGCAAAGGCTTCAATATCGTCGCATAGCCACGCAGCAGCCTGGAGCCAATACGCCCCATAATGCCTCCATTACCGCCGCCCAAGCTTGGAAGTCGTGCAGCCAACATAGGACAAACGGATAGCGCTACGAATGACGATATCGAAACGGTTATCGCTAGGACAAAGCCGAACTCTGCAAATAGGCGGCCTGCGTCCGATGGCAGAAATGAAATTGGCACGAACACCGCAATTAGCGTCACTGTTGTTGCGATCACCGCGAAGAACACTTGCCTTGCGCCTATGACCGATGCCGCACGCGGGCCAATGCCATCAGCCCGGCGTCGCTCAATATTCTCGGTAACGACAATAGCGTCATCGACAACCAAGCCCGTCGCTAGAACGAGCGCCAGCAATGTCACAAGATTAACCGAATATCCGATCAGCCAGATCGCAGCGACGGAGCCCATCAATGCAATCGGGATTGCAGTGGCCGGGACCAAAGCCGCTGTCAGCCGTCCCATAAACAGCCAGATCACGCAGACTACGATGATCAAGGCCAGCGCCAGAGAAGTCAGCACCTCCTTGATAGCACCACGGATGAAATCAGCGTCATCGCTTGTCAATTCAAACTTCAAGTCTGGAAAGCGTTGCTCCAGTTGCTTCAACGCCTTCCGCACTTCGGTTGAAATGCCGACGGTATTCGACTGCGCTTGCCGGATAATACCAAGGTTCAGTACCAAGCGCCCATCAAGCCGCGCAACGCTTTCTGACGTCGCCAAGCCGAAATAAACGCTGGCGAGATCACCCAACCGCACGGGATCACGGATCATTAAGCCTTCAATGCGCGCTGGATCAGCGACCGTAGCGTTTGCACGGACTAGGACCTCGATTTGTCCAGCAGAAAAGCTGCCCACCGGCACATCGAATTGCGCCGCTGAGAGCACCTCCGCCACTTCGCCAACGGACAGGCCGTATGCCGCCAATCGCGCGGGCGAAACTTCCACACGCAGCACGCGTTCACGGGCACCAAAGACCACCACGTCGGCCACGCCATCAACGGCGGTCAGCTCAGGGATGATTTCGTCGTCAGCGCGCCTGGTTAGAACATCTATCGGGTCTGTATCACTCCACACGGCGATATTCATGATCGGGCGCGCATCCTGTTCTGCCTTTACGACGAACAGGTCTTGGACACCATCCGGCAATTGCGGCAGCACGCGGCTGACAGCCTCACGCACGTCATTCGCGGCGTCAGCCAGCTCCCGATCCGCGCGGAACTCAGCCCGCATCCGGAAATTGCCTTCTTCGGAGGATGAACGCACCGCCACTACGCCAGCAACACGGGCAACAGCACCCTCCACTAAGGAGGTGACCTCCGCATCAACTGTCGTCGGTGACGCGCCTGGATAGTTGGCACGCACTGTAACGATTGGCCGGTCGATATCCGGCAACTCACGAACTTCGATCCCAAACAGGGCGGCGACGCCGGCGATGATGATCAGTAGGTTCATCACACCCGCCAGGAACGGGCGGCGGACGCTTAGTGCAGGTAGGCCGCCGGAGTCTGAGCTACTCACCGTGCATCCCCAAGCACTTGCACAGCCACGCCTGGGCGTAGCCGCTGTGTGCCCTCAATCACGACCAGATCGCCCGCTGCCAAATTGCCATCCACCAGCACCGCGCCGTCTAACCTCCGAACTAAGCGAACTGGCACATGTTCAACCTTGTCATCAGCGACACGCCAAACATGCAATGAGCTTCTGGAATATTGGACTGCTAATTCCGGCATGCGCGCGTAGGTTTTGCCAGGGAAATTCATGCGGACAATGAATGAAGCACCGGGGCGCAATTGGTCATACGTGTTTGGCACTTCGGCTCTCACGCGGATACTGCGGCTCGTGGCATCAATGCGGTTATCGACCGCAGCGACCACCCCGGTGAAAGAACGGCTCGCGGCAGAAGGCGTGGTAACGGCGAGCGGCATGCCTAGACTTACGCGCTTTAACAACGCCTCCGGCAGATCAAACTCGACGACGATGGCGCTGCGGTCATCATATCGGGCGATGGCGACGCCGGTATCGACCAAAGCACCGACCTCGACCTCAGTCAGGCCTGCAACACCATCGAAGGGTGCGCGAATTGAGCGGATTGTGTGCCTTTGGCGCGCCTGCGCCAGCTCCAAACGCGCGACTTCAGCAGCCGTCCGCGCTTCGTCGAGCCTTGTCATCGCAACATTTCCGCGCCGCTGCAGCTTCATGAACCGATCGCGACTGCGCACAGCCTCTGCCAACCGCACTTTCGCTAAGCTGACCGCCAACACCGCTTCCCGGGATTCAAGCTGGACCAGCACATCGCCTTCAGCAAATTGTTTGCCAGGTGCTAAGGCGAGCGTTGCAATTTTGCCATCCGTCTCCGAGCGCAGAACGACAGACCGCTTGGCCCGGCCGGTGCCAACCACCTCCACCGTCAGATTTTCCGCTGCCGCTTCAACGGCTGCGACAATCACCGGCGCATGCCTGGTCCGCTTCTTCTTTTTACGATCAGGCTGCTCAATCGCTGAGCCATTGGACGACGATGCCGGACCAAACTGCGTCCACGCACCGACACCAACAGCGATGACCACTGCTGCAATCGCGCATTGCTTCCACATTGATACTCGGCTGGCCAAAGGCACACCATTTTCACACGGGCTAAGGGATGATTCCAATTATACGGCCAGCATTCGTAATTTTGGGCAACTAAGTTGGAACGGGTCGTGTTGATTTACCCATTCATGACCAACTTTAGCCGAACGCCAGCATAACTTGGAAGCACCGCATATGCCACTAAAGAACGAGATGCAGTCTCTGATCTGCATGAGCAGGAATAATCCAAATAGTACTGACTAGCGAGGGTCCGGTATCGATATTGAGGCAAAACCATTGCAAGCCCGGCGTATCCAGGCAACTGTTAAATTAGCGCAACACCACTAACCGGCATCGGCAAGGAGCAGCCCAATGAAGTTCGCCCTGCACTTCGGCAACATCACCTTCCCAGACCCTGAGGACGCCAAGCGGCTGGTTTTGGCTGCGGAAGCGGCTGGGTTTGAGGCCGTTATTGCCGTTGAACATGTGGTCGTGCCGACGGATTACGCCACACCCTATCCGTACAATGAGACCGGCCGCTTGCCCGGCGGCATCGATATGCCGTGGCCGGATCCGCTGAGCTGGCTGACATATGTGGGCGCGGTCACGTCCACCCTAAGGCTGATTACAGGTGTTCTCGTGCTACCCCAGCGCAATCCATTGGTGCTCGCGAAGCAGTTGGCGACGATTGATCACCTGACGGGCGGACGCTTGGAACTCGGCATCGGCGTCGGGTGGCTGCGAGAAGAGTTTGATGCGCTCGGTGTGCCGTTTGAACGACGCGGACGGCGCACAGATGAATACCTTGCGGCCATACGCGCCCTCTGGGCAAGTGATGACGCGAGCTATGAAGGTGAATTCGTGAACTTCAAGGGCATGAGCTGTAACCCGAAGCCGAAGCATGGCCAGTTGCCTATCATCATAGGCGGTCATTCGAAACCAGCAATCCGACGAGCCGCGCGTTACGGCAATGGCTTCTTTCCAGCGACAGGTGCTGGCCTTGATCCAACCAGCGTCATTCAAGCGCTCCGGGATGAAGCAAATGCAATCGCGCGTGATCCAACAGAGATTGAAGTTATGACCGGATGCCCAGACGCCCTGCCCGGTTCCGGCAAAGATCCACACGCCGCAATCGCGGCCAGCGCAAAAGCTGGCGTTGATCGCATTGCGTTGCCCCTATCAGCGTTTAGCGAAGACTTAGAGGACAGCCTCGCCGCTTATGGTGAGGCTGTCATCAAGCCGATCAATCAAACTTGAAATACTCTGGCAGTTTGCCTTTAGCCGTTTGGAGATGCTCGGCATATTGATACATGCCGCCATTGTAGTTGCCATCTTGACGCCGATTTTCCTGGCCTTCGAAGTTATAGTAACCCGGCGTGCATTCCTTGTTGCGGTCCGTAGTACCACGGAACTTGATGACTTCGTCCACCCACCATTGTTCCGTTTCCGGCTTAGCATCGATGGTCGTGTGGCCATTTTCGCGGGTGAATTTAATGCACTCCGCAATGTGGAAACCCTGGGTTTGCAACATGAAAGTCACGTTGAACTGGAACGACGCTTGGTACCCGCCCATGATGAACATATTCGGGTAACCTGCTGAATGCACACCAAAAACCGTCCGCATACCTTCTGAGTATTTCTCATTCAATTCCAGGTTATTCTCGCCACGAATATCATTGTAAATCCCCGTGACCTGCACTTCGAACCCGGTGGCGTAGATCAGAACATCAACGGGATATTCCTTGCCTTCGAACACCACGCCACGCTTGTTGATTTCTGTGACGCCCTGCCCTTTGGTATCCACTAAATGGACATTTGGCCGGTTGAATGCTGGCAGATATTCATCGTCGTAACATGGGCGCTTACAGCGATGCATATACCAAGGCTTTAGCGCTTCAGCTGTCGCTTTATCCTCAACGATTGAATCGACGCGGGAATGAATCCGCATCTGGTGTTCTATGTTCTGGTTCTCGTAACGCTTGATGCGCTCCTCACGAGGCAGCTTCTCAATCTCCCGGCGTTTCTCAGGATCTGTCTTTGTATTGAGCACGTGGCGTTTGAGCCGCTCAACCTGCCAGCCGGGCTTGAGGGACAATGCCCAGTCCGGGTCTGTCGGAATATCATCCCGAATATCGATGGCAGATGGCGTGCGCTGGAATACATGCAGCGCCTTCGCCGCCTTTCCGACACGGGGGATGATCTGCACGGCTGATGCGCCGGTGCCAATAACACCAACGACCTTATCTTTGAGATTGGAAAGATCGGCACCGCAATAGTCATAATCAAAGCGTGAACTGTGGAAGGAATGGCCCTCGAATGTTTCCATGCCTTTGATACGAGACAGTTTTGGCTTTGCGAGCGTGCCATTAGCAACAATGACAAAGCGCGCCGTCAGCTCGTCGCCCCTATCTGTTTCGAGGCGCCAAATCTTCTCTTTCTCATCCCAGTGGGTCGCTGTGACCGTGGTCTGAAAGACGGCCAGATCATAGAGATCATATTTCTTCGCGATCGCTTGGCAGTGCGCGTAAATCTCTGGCCCCTTCGCAAAGAAGCTGTTCGGCACGTAACCCAATTCATCCAGCAATGGAAGGTAGTCATAAGCGGATACATCGCACGCAGCGCCTGGATACCGGTTCCAGTACCAAGTTCCGCCCACATCGCTACCGCGCTCTACGATACGGATGCTCTCGACGCCGCGTTCCCGCAGGCGTGCCGCCGTCAGCAATGCGGAGAACCCGCCGCCAATAAAAAGGCATTCGACGTGATCAGTGATTGGCTCGCGCTCAGTCTGTTCCTCGGCGTAAGGGTCGACCTCATATTTAGCCAAATCGCCTTCAAGTTCCGACGTATATTGGCTGAGGCCCTCCGGACGGTACTTCAGCCGAACATCGCGCTCCTGAGCGAACCTTTGCTTGATTGCGTCGTAATAATCCTGGGGTTTATCGCTGGGCACCGTCGGATCAAACGCGACCCGCGCCGCCATTTTGTTAGGGTCATTCTTGCGCGCTGGCGCAGCTTTCGTTTCTGATTCAGCCATTGTCCGCTCAAAGCCTCTCGCAGATTACAGAAT
The DNA here is from genome assembly GCA_965660545.1 of Alphaproteobacteria bacterium. GTDB lineage: Bacteria > Pseudomonadota > Alphaproteobacteria > Bin95 > Bin95 > VMCJ01. The sequence continues at coordinate 22,529 of CBFIAF010000028.1, forward strand.
ACCATAGCGCGCAGCGGCAACCCTGGCGTCCACGCTATTGGCTAAGCCCCTATCAAACACCGGTCTGCTACACATGGCAATTGCAGTTATCCAGCCACAGCCGAAGCTATTTGACTGCATCAGTCAGGATAAAGGCGATCTGACAAGATTCTTTACTGCGGTTGGACCAGGCATGGTTGGTGCCTTGTTGGACAACAGTATCTTCGGCTTTCAGTAAATATTCCTCATCGTCCATCATCACGTAGATCTCGCCCAACAGGATCACAGAGTAATAAAGCCAGTCTGTGCGATGCATGAAAGGGTACCTGGCGTTCTCGACGACATTGTCACCAGACCCCATCTCGACGAAGGCAGACTTACCATCCAGCTTGGCCAGTTATGCCGGGTTCTCTGGGTCGAATTGGACGATGCGGAAGACTGAGCCATTTTTATGGCGGCTGTAGCTTCAGCGGGCCATCAACCGGATCGTCATGGCGTTCCATGGCTGCTGGCATTTTATCGTTCTGCCAAAGGTTCGTGAGCGTGACATCAGGGCGGTTTGAGCGGCTAAGGATGCAAGTCACGTCTGAATTCATGATGACTTTGCCGACGCCATTTGCGCCATGGCCGGTTACGACACGGCGGATAGGTCTTGACATGACAGTTGTTCGCAATGATACGCGTTTTGACATGCGCTGCGGCAAATCCAAGCTGGCTCACATTAATCCTGACACGCGAGATCGCAGGCAGGCAACGGTACAAACAAGCTTGCCGTTTTCCACTCAACGCGCTGCGCAATTAGGTCGATTTATTGAGTCTATTTGTCTTCAGGCAGGTCAAAATCATACACCCGCCGGCCAGAGATTAAGTTGTACTTGCGGGCGATCATTACCGCTGCAGCAACGCCTCCCAACGCAAGGACTGTATAGAAAAACGTCAGCCCTGCGTAATAGGTGCAATAGGCACAGACCAAGATTACGCAAGCAACGAAGAAGCGGAACGCTAATCGGGTTCTGAGGAGCGGCAACATGGCATCAACCTTTCCCTTGTTCCTTAGAGCTTACCCTATAACGCGGCGCGTAAGGACTTAAGGCTTGGCTCGCCCTATTTGCAATGCCCAACAATCAAAGCGCCCCCCAGGCTGCCTTCAGCGAACGCTGTCTGAAACACGCCGTTCTTCTGCATCATGATTGTGAAAACACGGGGGCTGAAGCGCTCTGAAATCTCTGCTTCCATCTTTTTCAGTCGCACCATCACACCATCGTAAAATGAAGCGAAGACGTTACTGATGTCCTCGCTCACTGTGACCTGGATCCCGTGCCCTTCCATAGTCTGCTCGTATCCGGCTTGGGTTTGAAGATTAGGGGCCGATAACGCATCCAGAACTGCTGCCCGGCGCGTTTCAGTCATCTTATCAGTCTCCACCCAGTCGGTGAGACCGATAGCGCCGTTTTGCACAACAACCCTTGCTGCTTCTTCAAGTGCAGCGCCCTTGTCAGGAACATGGCAAAGGGCGTCCTGGCTGAATACAGCGTCGAAAGTACCCTCAGCGAATGGCAGCGCTGTCGCATCACCTTCCATAATCTGGACCTGGTCTGACAATCCGGCTTCCAAAACCCGTTCGCGTGCCGTCGTTACATTGGTCGCCACTAGGTCAATGCCTGTTACCTTACGGCCATGTTCGCTTGCAATTCGCATAGCAGGGCCGCCTAAACCGCAGCCAATGTCCAACACATGCGCGCCCTGCTCTGTCTCACTTGCAGCAACCAGCCGATCTGTTCCGTCAGCACCGCTCAGCGAGAGAAAGTTCTCACTGTAGAGCTTCTCGATCATTGCTGATCCAATTGCATTGTAATTCGTTTCGAGCGCCTTTTTGAGGGCATCGGCCATAGATTTGAGCTTTCGAGCTGCGGATGTGTGGGTTGCGAAGTCTAAAACAAAAATATCCAAATTATAACCGCTTAGGTTCTGCCCAGATGTTTAGTCCCATAAGCGACAGTAAAAATGTGGACTGATTCAAGATTTCACCTAGAAAAACAGAGATATTTTTGAACCAAGTTTGTGCGCATAATCTGTCGATTCTCAAAGGTTGCTAATAGCAGAATTCCACAGTGCTTTGCATGACGTACATTTGGACACGAACGGAAGAATTTGTAAAAACTAAACTGCATCGACGCGCCTACCTCGGAGCGCTAATCTGAATCCTCGAGCCTAATCTCCGAAGGGCAACTAATCCATGCAGAGCACCCTACCCCGTACCATCACTCCAGAAGAAATTGAGACCTATCAGCGGGACGGAATCGTGTGCCTGAGAGGGCTGTTTGATGCGGACTGGGTCACACTCCTGCGTGAATCGATTGATGCGGATAAGTCCAATCCGTCCGACCTTGTCAAAAGTATCAATGAAGAAGGAGCAACCGGGAATTTCTTCAGCGACACGTTTATCTGGCATCATATTGATGGCTTCAAACGCGCTGTGTTCGACTCGCCCGGCGCGGAGATTACGGGAACGTTGATGGGTGCCAAAAAGATCAATGTGATTTTTGATCAAATACTCGTCAAAGAGCCGGGCACGTCGACACGCACGCTCTGGCATCATGACGGCACTTACTGGCCCGTCGCGGGCGACCAAATTTCAACACTTTGGGTGGCACTCGATCCGGTAACGCCTGAAACCGGTGCGGTTGAATACATCAAAGGCTCACACCGCTGGGGCAAACGCTTCCTAGCCGTATCATTCGATCCCAATCAGAAATACACCGAAGACTTGCCCGAAGTGCCTGATATTGACGCAGAACGAGACAACCATGATATCGTCCAATTCACGATGGAGCCGGGCGATTGCACCCTCCATCATGCCCTCACACTGCATGGCGCGCCGGGTAATGCCAGCAATGACCAACGGCGGCGCGCCTACGTCCAGCGCTGGGCTGGCGATGATGTGACGTATAATCCTCGCCCAAACCTTCAGCGTATGCTGCGCGACCCAGGAATTCCCATTGGCGCTCCTTTGGATAGCGACCTGTTTCCAGTCGTCTGGCGCGCCTAGTAAAACTGCTTGCCTCACAGCCAAACCGCCACATAATCAAGCATATCGCCAGGGTCGCGATGCCGCGCTTAAAGCCACCACACAATCAACTTGCATAGGTAAGTGGCGATTGAATTTTGGACCCACTCAACAGGGACAGGACATAGCATGATTAACAAAACTGACTTCTACATCGACGGCAAATGGGTTGCCCCGCAGCAAGGCACAGCGCTGGAAGTTATTGATCCTTCAACCGAGGACGCATTTGCGACCATCTCACTTGGTGGCGAAGCTGACACGAACGCCGCCGTAGCCGCTGCCAAAAGCGCCTTCCCAGCTTGGTCCAAGACCTCGCCCGCAGAACGGTTGGCTCTGGTAAAAAAAATCCGCGAAATCTATAAAAACCGCATGGACGACATGGCCGCCGCAATCAGCCAAGAAATGGGTGCGCCCATTGACATGGCGAAGCAGCAGCAGGCACCTGCAGGCCTGGGCCACATCACCAACTTCATCAAAGCCGCAGAGAACTTTGAATTTGTGCGCCCGTTAGGCGATCACGCTCCAAATGATCGAATCGTGATGGATCCGGCTGGCGTCATTGCTATGATTACGCCGTGGAACTGGCCGATGAACCAGATAACGTTAAAGGTTATCCCAGCCCTACTTACCGGCTGCGCGATGGTACTGAAGCCATCTGAAATTGCGCCGATGAATGCCCTCATCTTCGCTGAAATTCTGGATGAAGCTGGCGTTCCTGCTGGTGTATTCAATCTGGTAAATGGCGACGGTCCAGGTGTCGGTACGCAGCTTTCGGGCCATCCAGACATCGATATGGTGTCCTTCACCGGTTCAACCCGCGCTGGGCGTTTGATTTCCACGAACGCTGCTGAAACACTGAAGCGGGTTCACTTGGAGCTTGGCGGCAAGGGTGCCAACATCGTGTTTGCAGACGCAGACGAAAAAGCCGTCCGCCGTGGTGCAATACACTGCTTCAACAATACCGGACAATCATGCAACGCACCGACACGGATGCTGGTGCAGCGTGAAATCTATGACCAGTCCGTAGAGGCAGCAGCTGCTGCTGCGCAGGCTCTGGAAGTTGGCCCCGCCGGGTCCAATGGTCGCCATATGGGACCCGCCGTCAGCGGCACCCAGTTCGAGAAAATTCAGGACCTGATCCAGGTTGGGATTGATGAAGGTGCGCGGTTGGTTGCTGGCGGTGTTGGACGTCCAGACGGCCTGAACCGCGGCTTCTTCTGCCGTCCGACAGTGTTCGCAGATGTAAACAATGACATGACCATCGCACGAGAAGAAATCTTTGGCCCGGTCCTCTCCATCATTCCATTCGATACGGAAGAGGAAGCGATAGCCATCGCCAATGACACACCTTACGGCCTTACCAGCTATGTCCAAAGCGGTGACGATGCACGGCGCAGCCGTGTTGCCATGGAACTGCGCTCAGGCATGGTCGAAATGAACGGCCAGCCACGCGGCGCTGGCGCGCCATTCGGCGGCGTCAAAGCCTCGGGCAACGGGCGCGAAGGCGGCATGTGGGGCCTGGAAGACTTCTGCGAAGTCAAAGCCGTAAGCGGCTGGGGCGCATAACGATCCTCGCACTCAAAATGCCTTGCTAGCTGATGCAACGGCGGAGTCCTGAACGGGGTTCCGCCGTTGTGCGTTTAGGCGCAGGATTTGCATTCCGCGCGCTAGCTTGGCCAATCGTGAAGCGCCGGATACCCTTGTTCAACATTTCCGCACTCGCGACGGCGAGGCAGCTTGCATGACAGGATTGCAGATGATTACGGGCAAGTTATTAGTAGCAAACCGTGGCGAGATCGCGGTGCGCATCTGCCAAGCCGCTGCAGAGCTAAATTTAAAGACCGTCGCGGTATATCCAGCCGACGACGCCTCAAGCCTCCACACGCAGAAGGCTCATCAGGCGCGCCTCCTGCCCGGTCGCGGCGTTGCTGCGTACTTAGATGGTGACGCAATCATCGCCGCAGCACTTGATGCAGGTGCCACAGCGATCCATCCAGGCTATGGCTTCCTCTCAGAGAATGCAGCCTTTGCAGAGGCTTGCGCAAAAGCTGGCTTAACATTCATAGGTCCGCGCCCGGAAACACTGGCGCTTTTTGGTGACAAACACGCCGCGCGCAAATTGGCAGCGGAGGTTGGGGTTCCAACTCTCCTCGGCACGTCTGCGCCGACAACGCTGGCAGAAGCGACAGCTTTCCTATCCGGTCTAGGCCCCGATGGCGCCGTGATGGTGAAAGCAGTTGCTGGCGGCGGTGGGCGCGGAATGCGGCCTGCCTTTAACGTTGATGACCTCGCCGAGGCGTTCGAGCGCTGTCATTCAGAGGCCAAGTCAGCCTTCGGCAATGGTAATCTCTATGTTGAGCAACTGGAGCAACGGGCTCGCCATATCGAAGTGCAGCTGATTGGCGACGGCAATACAGTTTCCCATCTATGGGAACGGGACTGTTCCTTACAAAGACGACGCCAAAAGGTCGTTGAGCTGGCCCCAGCACCCGGCTTGAATCCGGATGTACGAGAAAAGCTGATCGAAGCTTCCCTCAAGCTTGGTCAGGCAGCAAATTACCTAAACCTCGGCACAATTGAGTTCCTTGTTGATGCCGACACAGGTGGCTTTTTCTTCATTGAGGCCAATCCCCGCTTGCAGGTTGAACATACCATCACCGAAGAAATCACCGGCCTTAACCTCGTCGAACTCCAGCTCCAGCTCGCCGGTGGCCAGAGTTTAGAAGCACTTGGGCTCACGCCTGACAAAGTCCCCAGCCCGCGCGGTATCGCGATGCAGCTGCGGATCAACACTGAAACCATGGGTGAGGATGGCGAGGCTAAGCCCGGTGGCGGCCTGATCACCGCCTTCGATGCCCCGTCAGGCCAAGGCATTCGCGTCGATAGCTATGGATATGCCGGATACAGCACCAATCCAGCTTATGATTCTTTATTGGCAAAATTGATCGTCCATACGCGCTCCGACAAGCTTGGCAACGCTTTGAACAAAGGCTACCGGGCGCTCTGTGAATTCAATATTACGGGCGCGCCAACGAACATTGCCTTCCTGCAGAACCTCATTTGTGATCCTAGCTTTCAAGCGGGCAATCTTCATACCCGCTTTGTCGAAGACCGTGCAGCCGATTTTGCGATATCTGATGGCTCACCCCATCCCAACCTCTATTTCACCTCCGAAACTATGGGGGATGAGCCGTCCGTTGGCCGTGCTGGTGCCAAAGTAGACGGCGCAGACCCCCTTGCCGTTCTGGCATACGGCCAGGCAGACCATGCAAGCAGCATGGCGAAAGCAGGCCCAAGTTCGCATGTCGCGATTGCAGACGGAATGACGGCGGTGTCCGCCCCCTTGCAAGGCACGATCATTTCTCTCTCGGTAGTCATCGACGACACAGTCCGGCGTGGAGACCAATTGGCGATCATGGAAGCCATGAAGATGGAACATGTCGTGACGGCGGACTCTTTCGGCATTGTCCGCACGCTTCATGTTGAACCCGGCGATACGCTCTGGGATGGACAGGCGCTGATGACGCTTGAGCCTATCGATGATGATGGCACGGCTGAGATTGCGGCTGATGAGGTTGATCTTGATGAAATCCGCCCCGATCTTTCTGAAGTCTTGGCGCGGCAAAACCTGAACCTGGATGAAAACCGCCTCAATGCTGTCGCCCGGCGGCGGAAGACAGGCCAGCGGACTGTTCGGGAAAACGTCGAAGACCTGATTGATCCCGACAGCTTCATCGAATACGGGCCGCTTGTCGTCGCCGCGCAACGCCAGCGTCGCGGCCTTGAAGACCTTCTGACCCGAAGCCCGGCTGATGGCCTCGTCACGGGCGTGGGCAAAATCAATGGCGAGCTCTTTGACGATCCAGACGCCCACGCTGCTGTCATGGCCTATGACTATACGGTCTTCGCCGGAACCCAGGGCGTCCATAATCACTGGAAAACTGACCGTCTGCTTGATGTCGCCGAACAGGGCCGGATGCCTTTCGTGCTGTTCGCAGAAGGCGGTGGCGGGCGCCCGGGCGATGTGGATTATGGCGGCTTTGTTGGGCAGACGACCTTTAGCCATTTCGGCAAACTCTCTGGCCTAGCACCCATGATTGGCATCGTTTCTGGCCGCTGCTTTGCTGGCAATGCGGCACTTTTAGGCGCTTGCGATGTCATTATCGCGACAGAGAATGCGAACCTTGGCATGGGTGGACCTGCCATGGTGGAAGGTGGCGGGCTTGGGGTCTTCACCCCGGAAGAAATTGGCCCAATGTCCGTGCAGGCCCCGAACGGCGTCATTGATATTCTCGTCGCCGACGAAGCGGAGGCAGTGCAGGTCACGAAGAAATACCTATCCTACTTCCAAGGCCGCCTGAAAACCTGGACCGAGCCGGACCAGCGGCAGATGCGCCGGATCGTGCCAGAAAACAGATTGCGTGTTTATGACGTCCGTCAAGTCATTGAGACCATGTCAGACGAAGGCCAGGTGCTGGAGCTTCGGCCCAGCTTTGGGTGCACCATGATAACGGCGTTGATGCGCGTAGAAGGCCGCGCTGTCGGGGTTATCGCGAACAATCCTGCAATGCTAGGTGGTGCCATTGATAGCGACGGTGCCGATAAAGCTGCACGGTTTATGCAAGTGTGTGACGCTTTCGATGTGCCAATCCTACATCTCTGCGACACGCCCGGCATCATGGTCGGGCCTGAGGTGGAAAAGACGGCCTTGGTCCGCCACGCGGCACGGATGTTTGTTGTCGCGTGCAATCTGACTGTTCCCTATTTCACGCTCATCACCCGGAAAGCCTATGGCTTGGGAGCCATAGCGATGGCAGGGGGTAATTTCAGAAGCCCTATGTCCACTGTAGCTTGGCCTACCGGCGAGTTTGGGCCGATGGGACTGGAAGGCCAGGTCAAGCTTGGTTACCGGACCGAGCTTGCCGCCATAGAAGACCCGGAAGCCCGGCGCATTTACTACGATAAAATGGTCGCCGAAGCCTACAAGGACGGCAAAGCATTGGAGCGGGCCACACGCTTTGGCATCGACGACGTGATCGATCCAGCGCAGTCCCGCCCTTGGCTCGCGAACCTTCTAGCGTCCAACCGTCCACCCCCACCTCGTACGAGTAAGAAGCGACCAATGATTGACGCTTGGTAGGCGTACTTTCCTAGAAGCTCAGTGCAGCGGCAACGATATATGATGAGTTGATATACGTCTCTGCCCGTATGGTTCCGCGCGTCGGTAAGGCGCGGATAAGGGCACTGACGTCGATTAGGGTTTGCACCGCTGCAACGCTCACGGTGCCGGCGGCTGGAAATATTGCTTTCGCAACATATTCATCCCAAGCGCGCTCATTGTAGTTCAGCGTGACCCCGCTTTTGCTGACGGCAATTTTACTGCTCTCAGTCCGGTTGGCGAAGACCCAATGATGCGCCTTGATCCAGCTACGCATGAATGCGGTAACGGTTTCCGAATTCTCCCGCGCCCAGCGACGGTCAACATTCAATGACGGAAATTGGAAGTCCGGGAACACATTACTCATATCGCCAAGGTCTGAATATCCTGCGTCGAGTGCAATGTGATTGAGGGGCACGCCCTGTAAGCCCGCATCAATTTCACCGGACTGCAATTGCGCCCACCGCGCTTGGATTGGGCCGCAGGGAACCAACGTACAATCACGCGGGTACTCTAAGCCATGCGCAGCAAAGATTTTCATGATCAGGGATGAACTTCCGGCGGCGATCGAAGAGACGCCCACGCGACCGCCCCGCAAGTCTTCGATGGACTTAATGTGCTTAGCGCCGATTAACGAGAACGGCAGCTTATTCAAATTCCCGCCAATAATTTCCTGATCACCGCCTTGCTCCCGGTCAATAATCACGTGTTCCGTGGTGCCGCGAGAAAACTGCACATGGCCGTCCCGGACACGCTAATACACGGCATCAATCGTCTCATGCACCTAAATCTCGACATCAAGCTCCTCATACGCAAATATGCCTCGATGCTGTCCGGCCCAGAGTGGCAGATTGAAGTAGTTGAAGGACAAGGTCGAAATCTTGACGGGACGCATAAAGCGAATCTCCAAATGATCTGGTCCTATCGGCAGCCCTATTCGGATGGGCAAACAGGCTGATGCACACCTTGGGCGACCCTATCGAAACTGCAGAGTAGGCCTACGATAATTCTCGATGGACCTTCCGGCTCAAGGTCGCATAGGAAAATTCTAAGGCCTCAATGGCAATCGTGTCGCGCGATCTACTAAGTCTCTCAATCGACCATTTCACCTGTCATGCACCAGTGACTATCCACGACAATACTCTGGTGCCTCTCTGGTATTAGAGGCTGACACTGATGTCTCGCAGTTCGGTTTTTTGCGTTAAACTTCCCTCCAATGTCTGCTGGCACCATGCAAACAGGCGGGACTTGTGGACTAATTGGCCGCGTTTCAAAATTAAGTTGGAGTGCTTTATCGAACCAGGGAGTTTATGGACGAAGTGGTTCTCGCCCTCTTCCTCGAGTTCACGAACCTGCCGCTCGCCATCCAAGCCACTCACTTCCTGAAATGCTCCATCGATAACCTCAGCGCCGGCGCCAATTAGTCTGACGGCGAAGCTGAACGCCGTTGGTGGATAATGATTGCTCATGAAGCAACACTCAAAGTGTGGATTCGTTTGATGTTTCCAAGACTAGGAAGTCTGCGTCTTCTGTTGGAACATAAGAAAAATGAACTCAGCGGGCCGCGTAATTGCAACCTTAACCGTGACATTCATATAACCGTCGAGGACATCTTGGCCTGTCATCGTACTGCCCAACCCTACCGCCACGTCATAAGCATTTTCGGGGGTACCCCAGCCAGAGCACCCGCTTTCCATTGATTGTTCAAGCATAATCATCGTGCGGCGTACATTTATGTATCGCCAATCTTGGTTGTTCCCGTCTAAAGTTCGAGCGCACCAGACCAATAGTCCCTGAAACGCAAAATTACGGATTGCGTTAATCGCTTTGCCGTCTAACGGCACATTGAGGCCTTCTTGCTCTGAGGCTGAAATATCGACAGCGGGCCGCACTACAGAGGCTACATTCGTATTTGCTGGCGCTTTGAACACGCCCGTAGATTGATCTGTCCGGGCAAATACGCCCGCCATACCGGCGCTTGGTGGCATTCGGTTCAGCATCGCCAAAACTTGACCGATCATTTCCTTGCAGCGTGAGCTCAGCATCATTGCGACTTAGTGAGATTCTTTGCTTTTGACTGGGTCTCCTTCGTCAATGGCTTGGGCCAGTGCTTGGATATCTTTATTGCGTGCTTCAGCAGGGCTATCGGGCTTAGCGTCGGTATCTATTTCATCAGCAATCAACTGTGAAAGCTGCTTCCGCAAGTTGGGCCCAACAGTCACTAACCCAAACGCTGACTCGTCTACAACATTGGTATCGACCCAAGGATAATACGCCATGCCATATAAGTTCGATTTACTGGCGATTTTTGAACGAAAGTCAGTTTCGGTGCCAGAAATTATGTCAGTCTTAGCGTCGGGATTTCGTATCTCACCCCCTTCCAAGATAACCAGGATAGCGAACCTGCTAATCAATTCGCCGAAATGATCCAGATACGCATTCGCGACCTTGGACCATTCATCAATTTCCAAGAGTGCGGCGTCCGGCGCCAATATGATGGATGGTTCTGGCTCCCCTGCCAGAACCTTCAAAGGATCGTCTATCAACGCAGACGCAGAAACAGAGCCGTCCCAATATCCACCTACAGAAACAATCCAGCATGTGCTGCCGCCATTACTGAAGAACAGCCGCATGCCGAAATACATCAAAAACCGGCTGCCTGCGACGAACCCAAGTGCGCCGTATCTCTATCTGATTCAACAATCGTGTTCGGACCAGCGCCAAAGATTGAATGGTATTCCGCTAGTGATGAAATGCGCACAGGCACATTCTGCAAAGCCTGGGCACCACGCTTTGCCTTTTCGGTATAGCCGACGAACGCCGGTATTCCGGTGGGTACTTCGACCACTGAATTCGGAAAAGCATCTTTTTCAACGATATACACGCCCTGTGTCTTCATTAAGTACGCCTGGTGTCTTCATTTGCGGTCCTGAAATAAAAAGCCTCCAACCGCCGACTAATGACGCTAGCTACCAAACAATTAATTCTTTGGATTGCACACCTGTCGAGGCAGAGTAGAGTCTGTGTCACGCCATTCAGTCAAACATTGGAGATTCGATCATGATTAAAGTTTGGGGACGGCATGACGGGTCTAATGTCATCAAAGCGATGTGGTGCATCGGTGAACTGGGCATTGAATATGAACGCGTTGACTGGGGCGGTAAGTTTGGCGGGAATGATGATCCAAGCTACCGAGCCATGAATCCAAACGGCCGCTTACCGACGATTGAGGAAGAGGACGGATGGTCCGTCTGGGAATCAGGGGCTGTCATTCGGTATCTTTCAGCCAAACATGACATGGGCGGCCTCTATCCATCTGACCCACGCGACCGTGCCGACGCTGACCGCTGGATGGACTGGAGTTCTCTTAATCTTGCCGCCTTCAACATAGCCTACCTTGACTACTTCTTCCGTCTGGCAGCAGCAGAGCGGGATATTTCGAAGGTCAAAGCAGCGGTGAAAGCAACCTCTCCTTGGTACGATATCCTCGACAAGCACCTCGAGGGTCGCGACTACGTTTGTGGCGACAGCTTGACCATCGGTGATATCCCAGCCGGTGCCCTAACCCATCGCTGGATGACCTGGACGCCCGGCGACCGGCCATCGCACCCCAATGTTGAAGCTTGGTATGCCCGCCTTTGCGAACGCCCAGCATATCAAGAACATGTCGTAGATAAGACCAATAAGACGAGCTTCTAAGCACGAAATCAGACTTAATGGTTGTGACTGCCGCCAACGCTGCCAAACCCACATCAATGTGGGCATTGCTGCGAGACCCTCGATATTTGGCATTTTGGATGGCTGGCGCTTTGATTGGTGTCGTCCGCTGGTTTCAGCTGCTCGCACTCGGCGTATTCACATTTGAGATGACGGGTTCACCTCTACTGGTTTCGATCGTGCCGCTTCTATCCATGGCACCAATGGCGATGTTTGGCCCAATCATCGGCGCTGTTGCCGACCGGGTTGATCGCAAGCTGCTGTTCGCCATCTCGAATGCAACAATCTGCATCACATCTGCCGTGATGGGCGCAATTGCGCTGACTGGGACACTGCATTTTGGCCATGTCGCGTTCATTGCATTCATAAACGGGATATTCTGGGCGACCGATATGCCAGTCCGGCGGCGATTGCTGGGCGACCTATCTGGCGACGCCTTGCCAACCGCCATGAGCCTCGATGCAGCCACAGGCAATGGCACACGCATGCTAGGCCCGCTGCTTGGTGGTGCGGTCCTTCAATTCGTAGGTGTCCAAGGAATATTCGTATTCAGCGCCGTCGTTTATGGACTTTGTATTTTGCTTGTCCTGTTTGTGCGCGTTCAAGAGAGCACTAAGGCCGCCGTCCCGACATCGTTGATCCAAGATCTGCGTGCTGGGATTAAGTATGTCAGGGGGAACATGCATCTCCGCCGGATCCTTGGCATCACGGTGATCTTCAATGTCTTTGGCTTCCCGTTCACGTCTATGATCCCGGTCATCGGTAAAGTGCATTTGGCGCAGGATTCATTTTGGACCGGCGTCGTGTCCAGCCTGGAAGGCTTAGGCGCCTTACTCGGTGCGATTTTAGTCGCCATGCTGGCCCGTCCTGGAAATTACTACCCGATCTATCTGCGCGGTACGATTGGATATATTTTGGCGATCTATGTCCTCGCCATTTCGCTATTTTTCATCAACGGCACGCCAGAAGCGTTTGGTCTTGTCGCGACTGTCCTGGTGATTGCGGGAATGTGTGGGGCGAGTTTTGCGGCGATGCAAAGCACATTGACCTATTTAGGTGCCGCCCCTGAATATCGCAGCCGCGTGCTTGGTGTGCTGACGCTATGCATCGGCGCTGCACCCTTTGGTTTCCTGAATGTGGGATGGATGGCGAGTATGTGGGGGGCACCATTAGCGCTCTTCATCATGGCATCCGAGGGGCTAATCATGCTGCTGCTCTTGCGGCTAACGACGCCTATCGGAAAACCTGACCCAGGGCATTATTCTACAAGCCAAAACCAGCTTTCTGCCAAACCATAAAGTAGCAGACCTCACCATCATGCTGGTCTACTATCAGAGACTGAACATTAGGAAACTTGATCCATGAGCAATGACCGGTTTGGGATGCGCTGGGGATACGCTGGCGGCACAACGTTGGCGTCGATTAAAGAAACCCGAGCAGCTGGACAATTCGCAGCTTCAGCCGGCTTCGATAGCTTCTGGATATCCCATGCCAAAGGCGTTGATCCAATGATAGCCTTGGCCTGTATTGCGGACGATATTGCTGGCCTGCAAGAGGTCGGAACGTCTGTAACCCCTTTGTATGGGCGGCACCCAATTGGCCTGTCACAACTTGTGCGAACGGCGCAGAACGCTCTCGACGGACGGTTTACGCTTGGCGTTGGCGCATCGGCCAAAGGCCATGCCGAAGGAACGCTCGGCCTTTCATGGGACAGGCCATTCTCATACACGTGCGAATTCTTTGACGCCATGGAACCGCTTCTTGCTGGCAAGCCAGCAGATGTAACTGGCGACCAGATCAGCGCGCATGGGGACCTCAATATCTCATCAAAGCCCACGCCTATTCTGCTGGCGGCCTTGGGGCCTCGAATGCTGAAATTCGCTGGCGCACGGGCGGCAGGCACGACCTTGGGGCAATGCGGCCCGAAAACCATCGCTTCATATGTGAAGCCTCTGCTCGAAGCAGGAGCTGAAGCCGCAGGACGCAGCGCACCGCGCATCATGGCATTGGTGCGGATATGCGTTACGGAAGACCGGGAGGCCGCAAAAACCGTTGCGCGCGAAATTTCCAGTTTCTACCAGGAGATACCGTCATACTCAGCCGTTATCGCGAAGGAAGGCTTGGCCGAGCCAGCGGATCTACACCTGATCGGCAGCTGGCAGGAAATCCTAGACAACCTCGCTGCATACGCAAAAGCAGGTGCTACCGATTTCCGTATTCAAGCAGCCGCCCATGACGCCAAATCCCAGGATGCCACCAATCAAGCGCTCGCGGATTATTTGAGCTAAGCCGCAGGTCTAATCAGTTAAGCAAACTGAGCCGACACCGTACCGACACCGTCGATTGCCCCGTGAATGGCATCACCTCGCTTGCCGTAGAACAGGCCTTCCAGGGCCCCCGTAATTAATGCGTCGCCAGCCTTAAGGCCGCCGCAATGATTGACGATGACAAGGGCGAATGCGGCGACAGTATCAAAGGCGTCACCGCCCGGCACTGCGGACGCGCCTTCAGCCGCAACCACGCCGCCAATCTCCAATCGTATTGATGGGGCAACTCGGGACAGTCTTGCAAATCCTTGATCTCTGGCCCGATCACCAGTCCACCATTCGCCGAGCAATCCGCCAGCTTCAGTAACTGCGATGCTCGAACATGGTCATCCAAGCGGCTTTCAACAATTTCCAGCATGGGTGCCATGGCAAGGGTGGCTCACAATTTGTCCTCAAAGGCTGGGTCGTCTGGCGTTGGTGGATCAGCCTTCAGAACAAACCCGATCTCAAGCTCAACACCGCAGAGGCGCGATAATTCTTTCGGGACCGTGTCGCCATTTTGCCAGATTCGATCCTTGCGAATCGGCGAATAAGTCGGGGTCGTGGATAGCCCGGGCCGACCAACTTTGAACCCGCCAGCTGCACCGGTTGCTTTCGCAACAGTAGCTTGCACCCGATAAACTTCTTCAAGCGTTTCAGGCGGTGGTGTGTCTGCCGTGTTATTAAGGCAGCCAGTGCCCCGCGCCTCGATGAGTGCATTCGTTAGTCGATCCGTCATGGAACAGCCTTTCCGGCAATGGTCATCGCAAAATCAATGCTAGGTCAGGCCTGCTCGCCATTCCAGATGTTCCAATGCAGCACATCATCGAGCGGTGGACGTTTGGCAGGCTTGAAATCGTCACCGATGGTATAGGCCACCGGTAAAAGCCCTACTTGCATAATCCCTTCTGGAATGCCCAGCAGATCAGCCGCCTTCTCGCCGTTCGATAGATGCAATGTCGTTAAGGTTGACCCAAGGCCGCGAGACCGCAATGCAAGCTGGAAGCTCCATACAGCAGGCATAATTGAGCCCATCAACCCGGCCCAAACGCGCTGTGGGGGATTTGGCGGCAAGTGATCGACGCGGATGCAGGGGATCACCTGAACCGGCACATCCTGAAGATTGTCCGCCAAATATTGAGCGGAGCTATAGACACGGCCATCCTGCGCTTTGCCTGCTGCTTCCGCCTTCTTTTGGGACTCTGTCAGGTATGTCCCCGCCCCCTCGCGATAAATATCCGCCAGTGCCGCGCGTTTGGCGGCATCGGTAACGACCATCCAGCGCCATCCTTGCTTGTTGCTGCCAGTGGGCGCTTGCAAGGTCAGTTCCAGGCAGTCGCGGATAATTTGATCAGGCACTGGCCGGCTAAGATCCAGCCGTTTGCGAACAGCGCGCGTTGTTGTCAGCAATTTGTCAGTTACGCTTAGGTCAAACCCAGCCATGTCTGTCACCCCCTGTTTTCCGAGACTCGTTATAAACTGCGCAGCAATTGACGAACAATAGTGACCTGCTTCGGCCACCAGATGCTTTGGCATGAAAGCTGGAATCTTGCGATAATGATCGCTAAATTGAGTACATTCCCATGAAGGCAATTAAGATGAATCTGGTCAGAGACCCACGCGCATTGAACCACCCGGATCTCCTAACTGGAGACCTCAATAAGTCGGCAATCGCCTGGGTTGGGGATCAACACTATCGCGCAGTGTTCAAGCCAAAAGGCAACCAGGAAACACCTTTGCTTGGGATATACCCTATGGGCTCGCCCTGCGATCACAGCCTGGGCGGGATGTTCGACCTTGCTGGCGAATTGCTTGCTGAGGATAGCGGCCCTGCAATGTATCAGGTGCCGTTTTCTGGTTTCACCGACCACCGCGGGATGGAAGCATCCGGCCAAGGTTTCTCCAACGCCTACAAGTTCACAACCGCATGGACGGTTCAGGGCACCATTGGCCTAATGACACCATTCGGAATTGTTGCTGGCGGCGGCTGTGACAAAACCTTTCCGATGCTGATCCACACCATGGGGATTGAGCCTTATCGCTATATTCCCTGGGCGCTTCTGCATGCAGGCCATCGCTCTGTTGGCCTGATGCCTGATGGAAGCGAAGTCACCCTTGGCGACCTCGCCATGACTCGCATTCGCCATCTGAATGGCGAGGCCGATGATGCCGAACTTGAGCTCATCCGCCAGAACACCGTGACTGATGTTGGGGTTTGCGAAAACCTGGCCTCCGCCATGTCGAACTATGTAGCGCTCTGCTGTGGCGGGCTCATCCTAGCCGGCGAAGACTTGCATGCGGCAAACACTGAAACGCGCGCTGGTCTCACCCGTAAAACTATGGCCCTTTACCGCAATGCCTTGGATAAAGGTATCGTACCTGCCGATGTGATTGGACCAGAGAATTTCCAAAATTTCATCCGGTCAATCGCTCTTTTCGGCCTATCCACCAACCTGCCTTTGCATCTGCCTTGGATGACGCGGTCTTGGGGCATCACCCATACGCCGTCCAGTATCTGGCAGGAAATGAAGCACATGCCTTGGATCAGTAATCTGCAGCCCGTCGGGAAGTATCCGGTCAATCACATCGGTGCGATGCTGCCGAGCGTTATCAAATATCTGGTGGCAGAGGGATTGCTGAATGATGTGACCTCTATTTTCGGGCCGAAACTATCTGAAGTTTACGGCGATGCGCCTGATCTCGATTTCGATGCGCAGGACGTATTCCATTCGGTCGAGCGCCCCATGGCGCCGCAGCCGCAGATCGTCCTCTATCGTGGCAACCTGTGCCCCGGCGGATCATGGGTGAAGGAGTCTGACGCCATGCGGCACACCAGCACCTACAAAATCCATGTCTGCGCCACCCAAGCCGATTTCTTTAAATACACCGCCAACGCCACCAACCTGACTGACAAGACCTGCTACGCCATTACAGGCGACCATTCCACGATTGAGTTGCTATCAGCCAATTTCGCCATCATGGGCGCAATGAATGCCAATCCAGACTTAGATGTGGCGCTTTTGACTGATCAACGAACGTCTGGCTTTGTGGGTGCGCGTGCGAAGGCCGCCTATCACCTGCCACGCAATCGACTGCGGCAGCTCAAGGATGGCGATACCGTTTGCTTTGAGCCCGCCACCCGGAAAATCGATCTGGTCGATGCATCTGGCGCGCCAATGGATGCCGAAATGGATGCGCGGGCAGCTGCATATGTGGAGCCTGACTGGCCAAAAACCGGCACCATCAAAGACCTGGTCAATGCCCGTCTCAGCGATGCAGAGAATGGCAGCGCGGTCTACGAAACTTGAATGCTCCTAGCGCGCAGTGAACCCGCCGTCCACGACTAGCTCAGTCCCGGTGATGTAGCTGGCGTCATCAGAAGCCAGGAATAAGATTGGTTTGGCGATCTCCTCTGGCTGCCCGATGCGGCGCATAGGAATGGCCTTCGCACGGGCTTGCACATGCCACTCCTCAACCGGGCCATGATGCACCTGTGCCAAGATCGGCGTTTCGATTGAGCCTGGGTGGATAGCATTACAGCGGATATTGTAACCCTTCTTGGTGCAATGCATCGCAACTGTCTTGCTCAAATTCCGAACACCACCTTTCGCTGCAGAATATGATGACAAGTTTGGAACGCCCAACATACCGGCCACGCTGGAAATATTGATGATGGCACCGCCGCCAGACCTGTCGATCAGCGGCAGGCCATGTTTGCAGCCCAAAAACACGCCATCCAGACAGATTGCGTGAACCTTGTGCCAGTGCTCCAGCGAGGCGTCTTCAATGGTATCGCCTGGTGAAATACCAGCCGCGTTGACGAGGATATTCACGCCGCTAAATACCGCCTCTGCTTGCGATAGCGCGTTCTGCCAGCTTGCTTCGCTGGTGACATCTAGCGCTACGAAAGCAGCGGCCTCACCGATGCCCGAGGCAACAGTAGCACCATCGGCCTCATTGATATCTGCCACCACGACCTTGGCACCCTGCTCGGCAAACAGCTGTGCTGTAACTTTGCCGATACCTGATGCTGCCCCGGTCACAAACGCTACTTTCCCTGAAAAACGCAACATCTTTTGCCATCCTCTGATGAAACTCTGTTTCACCAAAGCATATATCAACCCGGACATTGAGCCAGTGCGGGTGTTCTGATCCGGCTCTTGCGCTATGTTATAAGCTAAGCCTCTTCGAATCCGGATGCCCTCATGCTGACAATAATCTCTCCCGCCAAACGGCTCGACCTGACACCGGTTGATATGTCTTCCGCGACGGAACCTGCTTTTCAAAAGGACGCGCATACGCTGGCAAAGACCGCGCGCAAGCTTTCCCCTGCCGAGCTGCAAAAGCTGATGAGCATTAGTGAGCCGCTCGCAGAACTGAATGCACAGCGGTTCAAAGCGTTTTCAGGAGCCCCATCCGAAGACGTGGTGAAGCCAGCTGCATTAACCTTTGACGGTGATACATATCAGAGTCTTCAAGCCGGGACGCTGAGTGAAGCCGATATGGCTTATGCCCAGCGGCGGCTTCGCATCTTGTCCGGCCTCTATGGGCTGTTGCGCCCGATGGACCGGATACAGCCATATCGGTTGGAAATGGGCAGTCGCCTTCAGACACGGCGCGGCAAAACGCTTTACGAATTCTGGGGAAAGAAGATCGCCGACTCGCTGAATGAAGAAGCTGAGGCGGAAGGAACGGAGCTGCTGCTCAATTGCGCCAGCCAGGAATATTTTGGCTCCGTTGATCTCAAAGCGCTGAAACTCGATGTGATTGAGCCCGTTTTTCTCGAACGAAAGGAAGGCCGGGAAAAGTTTGTTAGCTTCTATGCAAAGAAAGCACGCGGTGCTATGGCCCGATATGTGATCGAAAACCAGGCGGAAACAACGGAGGATCTAAAAGGGTTCTCGAACGGTGGATACGAATATCAATTCGAGAAATCAAATGCCAATCGCATGGTTTTTGTGCGAGAGTACCCCAACTGACCTGCGCGCTTCACAGTTTCATTCGGCTTTGACCTTACCTCGGACTTTCTTGAGATTGCTTTGATGCCGCTTGCTATCTAGGCGACGTAATTTCGCTGCTTTGGACGGCTTTGTCGACCGACGATGTGTCGGCGCTTTGGCAGCTTCACGAAGTAGCGAAACCAACCGATCCAATGCATCACGACGATTTAGTTCCTGCGTTCGGAACTGATTGGCTGTGATGATAACGTTGCCGTCTTTGGTCATGCGCCTGCCAGCAAGCGTCCTAAGTCTTAGGAATACAACGTTCGTTAGGGCGGAACTTCCCCGCGCGTTGAAACGCAATTGCACCGCGCTCTCAGTCTTATTGACCTTCTGCCCACCGGACCCTGGCGAGCGGATAAAATGCTCCTCAAGTTCGTGTTTGCCAATGCTGATAGACGGGGTGACTTTGATCATATTGGTGAAATACTGCGCCGCTTGGGCGGGCCAGCATCTGGCCGCCGCCCTGGCAGGCGAGTAAACGCTTGAATGAGTGTTTCGCGCGTATCCTTCGGGTCAATCACATCATCAATGCCAAACCCCGCTGCGGCTTGTGCAGGGCCAATCCGGCTTCGGGTCTCAGCAATCAATTCAGCGCGACGAGCAGCGGGGTCGTCGGCAGATTCAACGTCTCGTTTGAAAGCGACATCAATGGCACCCTCAATCGACATGGCACAGATTTCTGCCGTCGGCCAGGCAAAGGAATAATCGAAGCCGAAGCTCCGGCCGCCACCCATGGCGATATAGCCTGCACCGTAGCCTTTGCGCAGCGTGATCGAAATTCGGGGCACAGTCGCGTGCGCCATTTCATAAAGCAACCGCCCGCTGCGCTTCCCAAGGCCTGATGCCTCAGCTTGGGAGCCGATAGCGAACCCAGGAACGTCGATCAACGTGACGAGCGGCAGGCCAAAGGCGTCTGCAAGCGCTGCGAACCGCGCCGCCTTCTCTGAAGCCCGCGCGTCTAGCATGCCAGCGCGGCGCTTGGGTTGGTTGGCAATGATTGCAACAGGACGACCATCCAAGCGTGCAAACGTGGTCACGATGTTCGCCGCATATTTTGGCTTCAATTCGAACCGGCTACCGCCATCCACCAATCCATCAATGACAGTGCGGACATCATAAGCTTTTCTTGGATTGCCAGGCACAGTTTGCGAGAGCGTGTCTCCCGAAACCGATGGAGAGACCGGCGTGGCAAATGGCAGAGGTGCATTAGCGTTCGACGGCAAGTAGGAAAGGAACCGTTGCATCGCCTCAATAGCTTCGGTTTCATCTGCTACTGCCAAATCAGCCAAACCGTTCTTGTCCGCTTGTAAGGCGGCGCCGCCAAGGGCTTCCTTATCCAAATCCTCGCCCATGCCAGCTTTCACCAGCGCTGGCCCAGCCATGCCCATCTGCGACTGGCCCCGCACCATGACCACAAAGTCAGCCATGCTGGCGTAATTCGTCGGCCCAGCGAAACCTGGCCCCAAGACCGCCATTACCATCGGCGTCCAGCCAGAATTTTGGCCAAGCAAATGAAAGACGCGGGTTCCAGCAGCAAAGTGACGGGAGTTTTGGCCATCTTGAATACGATGCCCACCGCCTTCCAGCATCATGACCAGCGGCATGCCGCCCTGGGTAGCCCGTTCAATTGCCGCATTATTCTTCAGGCTGCCAGCAATGCCAGTCGAACCGCCATGTACTGTGAAATCATGGGCGACGATGCTCACGGGCCGATCATCCAAGAGCCCTGAGCCAACAACAACGCCATCAGCCGGCGCTTCGAGCCCCTCATTCCAGGGATTATCGTGGTGAGGCTTTGCGAGGCTGCCAGTTTCCAGAAAGCTGTCCGTATCCGTCAGCTTCGCTATCCGCGCCCTCGCAGACATTTTACTATCGCGCACACGCTTTGCCATGGCAGTCGGGCGCGCGTCATCGAGCAGTGCCAGTTTCAGCGTTTCAATTTCCGCTGCGGCGTTCTGATATTCGGTCATGATGTGCCTTTCTAAACTGAGCTACTCTGTGCGAGGCCTGAAGACCCTAATATGCTGCTTTTTTGATGCGTTGCAAAGGTTTTATGCATTTTTTCACTAGTGTTTTTTACTGACTGCCTTCTGAGATTGTTGCGTAAATGCCAAATATATTGTCTACTATGTGTCTACTGATAATAACACAGCAGAGACTGAATGGCATCAGAACGCAAGTCGATAACCCAATCCTTTGTCAATAAATTAGGGGCCACCGATGGTAAGGATGTCTTTATAAGAGACTCCAAACTGAGTGGGTTTGCTGTCCGAGTGAATCCACGTGGCGTTGTCACATTTATCATTGAAGGTCGTATAAAGCGGGGACCTTCACGTCGGCTGACAATCGGTAAAAGAGACGTTCTGAGCTTGGCTAAAGCGAGAGATTTAGCAAAGCACCCCTTATCCCTCATGGCTCAAGGAATAGACCCACGTCAGCATCGCTTGGAGCAGGAGGCAGCTCAACAGAAAGCAGACGCACATCGTGAGGCCCTAGATCGTACACTCTCCGATGTTTGGCAGCAGTCCATCAAGATAAGGACCCTGAGGCCAAAAACGGAGCGGGACTACCGATATGTTATGAACTCATACCTATCTGATTGGCTCCCGCTACCAATACGCTCCATAACACGGCAGATGGTCGAACAGAGATTTTTTGAACTAAGAGATGAGATTGGGTTAGCCACGGCATCAAAGGTTATGCGTTATCTCTCAGCTATCTTTAATCTCGCTATGGCCGATGACACCGATGGTGAGCCTCTCCTTACCTCCAACCCTACGGCTATTCTCAAGCAAAAGCGCATCAAACGAGCGGTTCCAAAGCGTGAAACATATCTAAACGAAAGCCAGATCAGCACGATTTTGCATTATGCCGACACAGAAGGGACCTGGCCAACTAAAGAGCTATTTGAAAAATATACCAAAAATGCTCCATCAGATCAGGGCGTTAATTACATATTGCTACTGCTGTTTACAGGTATGCGTAAGACTGAAGCTCTGAAGCTCCGATGGGCCGACGTGGACATGGTCAAGAAAGTGTTCACTACAAGAGACACTAAAAATCACTCTCATCAAAGCATCCCGATGTCTGATTACGTCCAAAGACTTTTTACGAGCCAGAAGGCCATCGCAGGGAATTCTCTGTTCGTTTTCCCCTCTGCAAAATCAAAATCTGGACATATGACCGATCCGAAAATTCAGGTTGCGAATATCATTAAAGCTACTGGGGTGGATTTCATGTTGCACGATTTGCGCAGGACGTTTGCAACACACGCTCTGAAACAAGGAATGGACCTCTACGGCATTGGCCGGGCCCTAAACCATCGCACTCAAGGCGGAATAACCGCACAGTATATCAACCTAGACGCTACAATCGAAACATTACGACCAGTGTTTGATGCGGTGGCTAGGGGTTATCTAGAGTACCTGGACCCGACCTTAAGCTTTGAAATTTATAATCCTGAAGCAGCAGGTCAGCGAGACCAGGAGCAAGCACAGCACCTCAAAGACACTGCTGACCAAGGTACGTCTACTAGCTTCTAGCTGAGTACTTGCTCAACATTCTTTGTATTTCTTGCGCACACATTCACGGGCGAGTTTCTGTTCGGTGGAGATGTCGGCAGGGGTCATTTTCTTCTCAACAAAATCTCGCAACTTCGCACCCAACTCATTCCCATTAGAGGCAGCAAGATTTCCCCACATATGGGCATAGACATAATCTTTTAGTACTCCTTGACCAAAGGCATACATCGCACCCAGATTGTACTGGGCATTGGTATTCCCCTGTTCGGCTGCAAGGGTGTACCACTTAACCGCAGTCTTATAATCCTGTGGAACACCTTTCCCTTGGCGGTACATCACACCCAGATTGAACTGGGTTCCGGCATCCCCCTGCTCCGCAAGAGGTGTCCACTCCCGCAGAGCAGTTGCGTAATCACCACTCTGGTATGCGGTAAAACCCTTTTGGAAATCTTGGCTCCAAGACAACCCCGAAGTCCCAAAAAGCAGGGCAACGCTGAGGCAGATCGTAGCTGTTAGGTTTTTCATACGAAAAGTCTGGCAGAGTATGTTGGTATCTGGAAGACACTCTAAGTAACTGGAACCCAATATGGCTGAGGGCATGGCCTAGGACAGTCGAAACGATAGCTATCAAGTTGGATCAACCAAAGCTTGGGGCATGAAACCCACTCCTCAAGCTTCCTTATAAAACTTGAGGCTAAGTGATCTTGGTGTGTTGCTGGCCGAGGAAACGAAGGTGCATTGGTCAGCCCTCACTTGGTGGTCCAAAAACTTGCTATCCGAATTCCAAAAAGATCAATATAGTACCTATATCGAAAAATCAGATGCGATATGCATGTAATAACGAATTGAAACAGGTACGTCGTGCATGTTCGAGACAGAGGTTAAGAGTATTTAATGGAACTGACTATTGAGCAAGCACTGCAGCAAGGAGTGACTGCACATAAAGAGCGTAAGCTTCAACATGCTGAGCGTTTATATCGGGCAATCTTGCAGTCCCAGCCAGCACACGCTGACGCTAACCACAACCTAGGTGTTTTAGCAGTATCAGTTAACAAAGCTGATGTGGCATTACCGTTGTTTAAAACTGCTCTTGAAGCCAACCCAAAGATAGAACAGTTTTGGCTGAGTTACATTGTTGCACTTATCAAAGAGCAGCAGTTTGACAATGCCAAGCAAGTCCTCGAGCAGGCGAAAAGACAGGGTATGGCTGGAGAAAAATTAATTTCTTTAGAGGCGCAACTCTCGTCTAAAAACCGAAACCCCAACACTACAACCGTAAGCCCACCTCAAGAACTACTCAATAGCCTTTTAGGGCACTATCAGAACGGACGATTTAATGATGCTGAAAGGCTTGCTACTTCCATTAGCCACGAATTCCCAAGTCATAATTTCATTTGGAAGGTATTAGGAGCAGTATTAAGGGCAAGAGGTAGAACTTTTGAAGCCGTAAATGCTAACCAAACAGCAGTCGCCTTATCTCCTAAAGACGCTGAGGCCCACAGCAACTTGGGCGTCACGCTCGACGACCTAGGCAGATTAGACGAAGCTCTAGCCAGCTATAACCAAGCGATATCGTTGAAGCCTGAGCTTGCCGATGCCCATCTCAATTTATGT
>CBFIAF010000029.1:0-44333 GCA_965660545.1 Alphaproteobacteria bacterium
CATCCCCCTTCATCGTAGTGCAGAGCTTACAGGCAATGATGTGACCGGCGAAGTTATCCAGGATCGTGGACAGGTAATACCAGCCCCAGCCAGTTACCTTCAGGTATGTAAAGTCGGTTTGCCACATCTCGTTCGGGATGCTCGTCTTGTCTGTAAATTCATCCGCAGCTTTGACCACAATGAAAGCCGGGCTGGTGATGAGTTCATGAGCCTTCAGCAGCCGATAGACTGAAGCTTCCCAGACGAAATACCCTTTTGTACCAGTGAACCGCACGGCTAATTCCCGGGGCGACAGCTCAGCTTCCTCCAGCGCCAGGTCAATGATCTTGGCCCAAATGTCGTCAGGGATGCGGTTCCAGACCCGGCCTGGCCGGGATGGCCTATCCGCCAACGCTTCGGGCCCGCCAGTCTGATACTGATCACACCAGCGATAGAATGTAGAGCGCGGCAGACCGAGGTGCTCCAAGGTACGCCGGACCGGCAGACGTGACTGCTCGGCCAGGCGGATGATCTTCAGCTTCTCCGATGGGGGATATCTCATTCCGGGTCTCCCCCATCCCTGATCATGCTTTTTTTAAGCAGCCGAAGCTCGACAGCCTACTCAGCAACAACTTCCTTTAGCGCCCCGGCCTCACGGCAAAGGCCCTTCACTTCACCCGTGGTAGCCGCCCGCGCTGTATCCCCAGCCAATCGGCGCTTGCCTGCTTTCAAGAACTTTTTCGACCAGACATAATACAGGGACTGGGCTATGCCTTCACGCCGACATAGCTCAACTATGCTCTCCTCGCCCCGCAGGCCATCCAGAACAATCCAGATCGTCTATTAGGCGGAATATTGCCGGCGCGTCGCGCGGCGGATGTCCTTGATGGCACGGCTCCCGGTGTCAATAGACTAATCGAATCCTCTAACCTTTGTTCCTTCGTCACTGTGATGAGACCAAAACCCTCCTCTAAGTTATACCCGCAATCTGTCCAATAAAATCTGACGCCGGACACCGACCTAAAGCCATTAATCCGCTGCCTGGAGGACTGCAACATACTCTTTGCATGTCATTCCAACGCTTCCACCAACGCGTTCTGCCAAGCTGTTCACGACTGAAAGCACACCTGTATCCCAGGCTGAGCGAGCGTCGCCGATGCGAGCACTGGTCGATGAGACGGCAGCTGCGGCGATACCCATACGCTCAGCCGCAAAGACCCGCTGAACCCCAGCATCATCCTTGCCGCGCCCCGCATCATTCAGGATCACGCCAAACAGCCGAGACTTCAAGATATATGCCGCGTTGCCAGCAAAAAGCCCACCATGAGAACCGCAGACGATAATCTGGCCAGCATCCTCATCTTCCTTGATCAGCGAGGCGGAGTCGCAGCCAAAAACTTTGCGCTTGCCAGGAACCTGATCTATCTGAAACCGGCTTTCTGGAAGGGTCGGCGCATCGCCTGACCACATCTTAGATGCAAGCATTAACTTCGCCACATCCCATGCCGCCATGCCAACCGCACATCCTGCCTGTTCGGCAGACGCATTTATTCGAGAAATAATACCGTTAGCGGCCATATCTTTGCCGTCGCCAATTCTGGCAGACATATAATCAACAACCGCGACCGGCATGCCGAAACCGTCGGCCCAGTCCAATGCGCCAAATCCCGCGTCATCCAACCCACCGCTAGCATCATTCAAGATCACACCACGGCCGTGGCCTAATGAAGCTAGGCATCCTGCATAAACGCCACCATGGGATGCAGCGATCAAGACTTTGCCGAAGTCCTCAGCCTCAATTTTGGTGACGCTATCCATCACCAGAATGTGGTCATCCTGCATGGTCTCAAGCATTCATAATCGCGTCTGATATCTTTTCGGCAGACATGATTGTCGGCGCGTTCGTGTTGGCGCAGGGAACTGTTGGGAAAATCGAGGCATCGACCACCCGAAGGCTTTGGACACCCCGGACCCTGCCCTCGTTATCAGTCACTGCCATCGGGTCATCATCTCCGCCCATACGGCAGGAACACGTGGCGTGCCAAGTGCCAGTGGCGTTTGCGATCACGAACTGATCAAGCGCGTCATCATCAGCTAATAGGTCATGAAGCGTAACGCCGCCAGTAATCACCTTCTCAATAAGCAACCTCCGCACCGGCGGCGGGCCATCCATTACTTTGCCCAGCAGCCAGGTGAGTGCCTTATTTCGCCCGTTGATCTTGCTAACCGCGCGCACTTGTTCTGTATAGGCAGTTGGGAACGGATCAATCGCCGTGCCTTGCAGTGCATCCGACAAATACAATGCGGCGCAACGGCGGAAACCGTCTGCCAGCCGGTCGACATCGCGGCGATCGGAGCAAAGGCCGAAATCAATCGCAGGCTCATCCTGCCAATCACGGCCCGCCAGCTTCACTTCACCGGTAGAGTAGGTCCGGTTGACCCAAACCAGCATCGAGCCCATCCGCTTACCAAGATCGTGCCATGCAGATTTGGCAACCTGGGCCGCAAACATATCGCCGGCAGGCGCATCGTGCATATTGGAAGAAAAACGCCAGCCAATATGCATATGCCGCACATCATCGCGATGAATACGATCTTCTTTCTTCAAATACGAAGAGAGGCTCACCGAGGGATGATCTTGCAGGTTCTGGCCAACGCCCGGAAGCGCATGACGGATATCAACCCCCATTTCCCGAAGATGACCTTCCGGGCCAATGCCAGCGCGCATCAGGTGGGCGGGGGAATGAAGGGAGCCGGAGCAGATGATCACTTCCTTGGCCGCACTATGACGTTCCATGCCTCCGCCTTTGGTGCTGGCCATCACGCCAGAGGCACGCTTGCCTTCGAACAGAATTTCACCGACGCGAGTTTCAGCCATGATCCGCAAGTTCTCGCGGCGTCGGGTTGGTGGGTCCAGGTAGCCAATAGCAGCAGAAACACGGCGATCTAAGGCGTTAGATATCGTCAGCGGGAAGAAGCCGTCCCGGAATTCGCCGTTCTGGTCCTCGATATAATTATATCCAGCGGCAGCCAGCCCTTTTTTGACGGCGTGGGAATGGCCAGCCCATTGCTCCTCAAAAAGGCGGCGGACTGTGATCCGGCCTGAATCTCCATGCCATTCACTTTCTGGGAAATCGAGATCACGTTCCGCCTTCTTAAAGAATGGCAGAACATCATGCCAGCCCCAGCCTTCAACACCCATATCGCGCCAACCATCAAAGTCCGTTGGCGCACCACGATTAAAAAGCTGGCCATTGATTGATGATCCACCGCCCATGATGCGCGCCTGCTCATAAGAGCGCTTTGGCGGGGAGAAGCTCGGGTCGTTATGGCGTTTTGGCTGCGTTGTGACTTTGAGTTCGGTCCAATGAAAGCGCGGATCGAAATATGCAACACCTGGATAGCTTGACTGCACTTCGGCTGGGATTTCACCTTGGGGCGTATCCAGGCCAGCTTCGATCAGCAGGACTTTGTTACCCGGTTTCGCCGACAGACGGTTTGCCATAACAGACCCAGCGGACCCGCCGCCGACGATAATGTAATCCCATTCACTCATAGTGCTGACGTCCCTCTCTTACCAAACTCGGCGGATGTTCTATTTCTGAGTGGGGCGAGCTTCAGTGGTACCGCCAGCTTCTTTCCAAGCTCCATATCCTCCAACGACGTGTGCAACTGGGCCAAAGCCCATGTCCTGCAGCCGCTTCGCCGAGAGTGCAGACCGTTGGCCGCCTGCGCAGAACAGCACGAACTTCTGCCCCGTGCCAAACTCGTTGCGGTAATAAGGACTTTCGGGATCCACCCAGAATTCCAGCATATCGCGCGGCGCATGCATGGCACCTGGGACATAGCCGTCGCGTTCAAGCTCACGAATATCTCGAATATCGACGAGCTGGAAGCCGACATTATAATGGGCCTGCACCGCATCTGACGCGGGCATATTCTCAATTTCCGCCATTGCTTCATCGCAGAGCTGCTTAACGCCTTTGGTTATTAGCATTGGGCTTTTCCCTTCTTCTTTTCTGGAAGCGGCACGACATCAAATCCAGCTTCTCGCCAAGCTTTAATGCCGCCAGCCATGTGGGCTATGTTATCCATGCCCATATCTTGCAGGTCCTTAGCCGCCAGCGCGCTGCGCCATGCGCTTGCGCAATAAAGGACATAGGTCTTATCAGGGTAGCCAAACCAGTCCTTAAAATAGGGACTATCAGGTGCGGCCCAGAATTCCAGCATACCGCGCGGGACATGTCGGGCACTGGGCAGCATGCCTTCCCGCTTTAGCTCACGCACGTCGCGGATATCCAAGACCACCATATTTGGATCGCTCTGGCGCGCGTGAACTTCTTCAACAGGGACTGTTTTTACCACTGCGTCGGCATCCGCCAGTAGCGCTTTGTAGCCCTTCAATAACGCCATTTCGTCGCTCTCCTAATTCGCTTTCGCTAGGAAATACTAATCCCAAGGACGCTGTAACAAAAGCACCCGTACGCTATCGCGTTAATCCATTTGCCGGAGCTCCATTAGCCCAAGGATAACGCCAAATTAGTTGGCAAGCGAAAACCACATCTTTTGGGCAGAAGACAAGCGCAGCGCGAAAATCTCATAGGCCCAACTATGCCGCACTGCTGCCAGGAGAAACATACTGAACCGGTATCAAGGCACTTATGTCAACGATCAGCTGTTCGCCGGTGATGGCCGTGACTGGCTCGATGGCGGTAATGGCGACAACGAAATGAATGGCGGCGGCAATGACCTGATCACCGGCAATGAAGGCCATGAAATGGTCTTCGACGAAGACGGCAATGACGAGCTTCACGACGGCAACAGCTATGAACTCCTTGTACTGCGCTTGAAGGGTGATGACGCCACTGACGTTAATGTGCAGTCAAAAGCAGTCGGTCTGGATAACTTCATTTCAGGTAATCAGTACGGCGCTTATCACGGCCAGCATTACAACTCAGGCCTTGGCCTCTCAGTCAACAATTAGGAGAACTTCGCAGTCGAGATCGACGGCGTGCGCCACAACGACCTTGACTGCCCAGGCTGGTACTTACAGCTAACTCAAGTTACCTATACGGCGGCAGAACGCCTGGGCCCAACGGATCCGGCCGTTTTGTTCTTTTTGGCTTCACCGGCTCTTAACACCGCCACAGCTAAGCCTGTGCTGATATTTAATGAATTGCAGCGGAACAGCCAGTTGCCAAACGTCATTCATCACATGAATGCAGATCGAAGGCCGGGAGCCGAATTCAAGGGCCGTCGCCAAAGCGATGATCCCGCGAATACCCTTTTTGCTGTCACAGGCCCTTTCGCCGTTTTGACTGACCCTGTGCTTCTCTTCGAAGGCTCAAAAATTAAAAACGGCAATATTGCTGGCCTTGATACGGCGCATGACTCAGATCTTATCGGCAACCTGCGTGAAATTGTGTTTCGTGTTCAGAAAGGTAACGTCAGCGACCGCGTTGCTACCTCTACTCTGACTAATAGGTGTGAGCGAATTTCAAGTGACCCCGTGGGAATCAACCCACGCACTCGCCATTGGACGGGATGTTACGATCGCCGCTGGCGTGCAGGATGCGCTTCGCGTGTCCAGGGAACGTTATTGGAGCTTGATGTCTTTAGCGGCAGATTGCGTCTGGGAGACAGCCACCACGGGGAATATCTCTATGATCGCGCCGAATGAAATTTTCGGTAAACCCGCCTCCAGCTTCATCGGCTACCCTGTGCAGGAACTCTTGACCTTCAGGAAACCCGAATTGTTCCAGAATAGCGCAATCCGATATGGATATCTGCTGCAATTCAATCCGCAAATGGCGAATAGATTTTAGGGGCTGCGATTATGGAAGTTGCCAGCGAACCTGACACTGACGAGCGCACCGGCGTCCGCGGTTGCTTCCGCCAGAAGTATGGCGTTGCAAACGGCTGACGTCGAACGAACACCTAAACCGCCAGCCGGTTAATCCCATCAAACGCGGCAGTCTTATATCATTCAGCCAACATGGGGTGATTGAACAAAATGTCGATAAATAAGTCGAACTTACCACCAATGGCCATGACCGCCTGGCCAATATGCACCAACTCGCTCGTACCTTCGCCAATGATGCAAACGCCCAGCATTTCACGGGTTTCAAGGTGGAAGATCAGCTGTTACAGCCAGGCACAGTAGCCCATAATCTGGCCGCGCGCGCTTTCCCGGTAGCTCGCCTTGCCAACCTCATATGTAATACCGGACTTCGTCAGCTCTTCTTCGCTTTTCCCAACAACCAAGATTTCCGGAATGGTTTAGAACCATGCGGGAAATGCGGGCTTGGCGACGTCTTCGTGTGTGCGAGCGCATCGCACGCTGCAATCCTGCCCTGCTCCATTGATGTTGATGCGAGGCTGGGGAAACCAACGACATCACCGACGGCATAAACATGTGGAACGCTCGTTTGACACCGCTAATTTACGACCAATCGACCGCGCGAGTCCGGCTCGGCGCCGGTGGTCTCTAGATTCAGCGTATCGATCGCCCCCGTGCGCCCGATTGAATACAGCGCCTTTTTGGCCTGAACAACCTTACCGCTCTCCAGAGAAATTTGAACGCGGCCGCCATTCGGACCATCAATGCTTTCCACCGATTACGCCGCCACCGATGATTGAGATCGTCTTTCGCCGATGCTCTGGCTCAAGAATTTCATCAATGGTGAAGACGCGTTGACCATCGAAAGGAATGCTAGGGTCCTTCGTGGATTTCTTACCACACGTGATAATCACCTTATCTATGGTGACTTCCCTATGCGCTTGGCCGTCCCCGTAGTCAGGCGAATTGTATGGGCATCGACAAACATCGCGTCCGCTTCCCAAAACTCAACGTCTTTAAGGCTGAGCTGGTGGGGGATGACATCTAATTCGTTGCGGATCACCCAGTCGGCCCGGAAAACAAGTTCTGACATCATGATGTCCGTCTTTACCGTATGTGCGGCATCATAGAACGACGCACTAACGATATCCTGACATATGCAAAGCTGCTTCAGGGAAAGTTTTGCTGGGGATTGTTCCGTGACGCAGGCAAACGTCGCCAACAGACGCCGCCCGTTATGCGACAGCGACGCGTCGCCCGGCCTTTGCAGCCTGGATCGCGGCGCGCTGTCCGGCAGGACCAGAGCCGATTACAAATAGGTCATAGTCATAAGGCAAAGGTTCAACCGTTGTTGTTTTGTCAGCCGTGAGCGGAATAACAGAGTTATTAAGCTTGGTAACAGGATCCTCCAGAGCCACGGTGCCGTCTTTGCTTTCAAGCCAGTTTGGCCATGTGCGTCGACCCTTCAGAATATTGATAGCTGACAACCTCTAAAGAAACGTTTTACGATGCCGTCGATGTATAAACCTCCAGCGGAGAAACAGTTCCATGTCGACAGCGCAAAATCTTGGTGATGGTGAAGCTAAAGTCACCGCCCCGCTTGCCTCATTTTCTGCAAATATTGGGCATAATGAAACGCCAGCCGACACACGCGAGGTTGCGCGCCAATGCTTGCTAGACGTTCTTGGCGTCACGCTAGCCGGTGCCAAGGAGCCTCTCGTCGATATGCTGTCCGCAGAGGCTGAGGAAGCAGGCGGTGCCCCCCAGGCGACCGTCATCGGACGTGGCTTTAAAACATCAGCCTCACAGGCTGCGCTTGTTAACGGCAGTGCAGCCCATGCGCTCGACTATGACGATGTGCTGAGCGCCATGTCTGGCCATCCGACAGTTCCGGTCTTCCCCACCCTGTTGGCTCTCGCAGAGCGGGACGGCATGTCTGGCCGGGATGTCATCACCGCATTTGTTGCCGGGGTTGAGGTTGAGGCCCGCATCGGCTTGATGATGGCGCGAGGCCATTATGCCAAAGGCTGGCATTCCACTGGCACTATCGGAACCTTTGCTTCAGCCGCCGCAGCAGGCCGCCTGCTAGGCCTGGACGAAGACACGATGGCGAAAGCGCTTGGTATCGCCGGGACCCAGGCCGCAGGCCTCAAATCCATGTTCGGCACGATGTGCAAACCGTTCCACGCTGGCAAAGCCGCGATGAACGGCATGATGGCCGCATCGCTGGCCAAGCGCGGATTCTCAACGCGCGAAGATGTATTGGATTGCGAACAAGGCTTCACCGCAACACAGTCTAATGGCGACGCGAAAACAACGGCCGCCGTCGAAGGCCTAGGCAAGGACTTTAACGCCCAGGACGTTTTGTTCAAATACCACGCGGCCTGCTACGGCGTGCATGGTCCGATTGAGGCCGCCATTAAGGCTTCTGAGCATCCAGCATTCGACCCCGAATTGATCGAACGGATTGACCTTACCGTCAACCAACATTGCATCGGCATGTGTGACATAGCCGAGCCGGTAACGGGCCTTGAAGGCAAATTCAGCATGACGCACAATGTTGCACTGGGCCTGTTGGGCAGAGCAAACGGTGCACTCTCGCTCTACGAAGACGAACGTATGTCGGACGATGCGCCTTCTCAGCTCCGCTCAAAGGTCGCCATTAAAGGCGTCCAAGATCAAGGCCCATTTGAAGCGAAGATCGCCGTCCACCTTAAAGGCGGCATCGTCATCCAGGAGCGGTGCGACGTTGAGGAGCCGGAACGCGACCTCGCCCGGCAGTGGGAAAAGCTTGAGCGCAAGTTCCGAGCGCTGGCAATACCTGTTATCGGCGCGGACAAAGCGGAAGAGGTGATCCAGCTCTGCCGGAACTTCGACAGCGCTGATGGCGTTAAACCTCTTATGGACGCCGTTCGCGGCTAACCCCGCCAATACTCACGGACTTTATGCACCGGGCTGCGTCAAAATGGCACCCGGCGTTTCATTGGGCAGCGTCAGCGGATACGGCTGTAATCGAGGGGCCGCAGCAGCGCGCTCTGCATATGCTCTATCTGCGGCAGCCATTGCCTTTTGATAATATCGGACAGGCCTTTGTCGGTATCCTGAATTTCCCGCCATCTCTGCCAACTGGTGAGGTCAGGAAAATGGCGAATCTCAACTGTCCGCATGGATTTTCCGTTGGTCGTGCCGTCGCCGATCAGCGTATCGAAACAGCCGATTAGCCTGGCACCATCTCGCTCAAGCGATGGCATTACATTTTCCCGGTAGAAGGCATGATGCGCAGCACTGCCGCCGACCTTATGCCGCAAAATGCGCTGTTCGATGTAGCCGCGTGGTTGGCCACGCATGGCATCGATTGTGGGCCAATTGGTCGTAATCTCCGGCGAGCCATCAGCCAATGTCAAAATCGATGTATTGACCTCATCTAGGTGTGGATAAATTTTCTGGCGTGCCGTTGATAGGGCAGCATCTGCGCGCACCTTATCTTGATGGACAGCCCAACTTGTCATGCTTTCAAACTGTCGGAGCTGCCATACCGCACTGCCAGCCTCATCCCCGATATAAACCTCCCATGCGCCGATCAGCGCTGAGCCTGCATCATCGAGCGCCTGCATGGTCGTTGATTGAAACTTCTCGTGGCGCCTCTCAAGCTTGCCTGCACGGCAAATGACGATACGATGCTGGTAAATCAAAGGCTTTCTCCCACCAAAACACATAGAGCTTCCGAATTAAATGATCTTATTGGTCACGGCCTTGGATTCAGACTTGGCATCAGGGCCTGTAGTTGATGTCTCTTTCAGCCGTTCGCCGAGCCGAGCACCGGAAGAATCTAGGAAGGCTGAGAGAGCGCGGTATTCATCCTCACGAAACGCATCAATAGTAGCGGCAACGTCTTCACGTTCTCGGCCAAGCCCACGCAGGATGACACCGCCCATATGCAGGCTGGACTCTGCCACTTCGCGGACGACAACGTCAGCTCCAGCATTCCGCAGCAGCGTTTGTGCTTCCTGGCCACGCGCACGAGCATAAATTGGCAGATCAGGGCGGCGACGCTTTAACGCCATAACCAAGTCGGCACCCGAATGCGCGTCTCCCATAGCCACAATAGCAAGACGGACGGATTCAAGGCCCATCATATTAAGCGTCTTATCCCGGCCAGCATCTGCGTAGAAAACCGGATGGCCTGCCGCCGCAGCGGCAGCCACCCGGGCTGGCGTGTGATCAATGGCAATATATGACTCATTCGAGGCTTCGAGAACGCGCGCCAGAGTCTGCCCGGCGCGCCCATAGCCAAAGATGGCGACGTGGGATTCAGACTTAGCCGAAGCTGCCGATAGTTCTGGAAAGCCCGGTAGGCCGCGGCTCTCCAACTTGCTGTCCACCCGCGCACCAATTGCAGCCAAGCCCGGTGTCAACACGAGCGACATCGCAGTTGCCAGCAATAGTACTTGCGCTTCGCCTTCGGCCAGCAACCCACCGACAAACACGATGGACGTGAGCGCAAATGCAAACTCACCCGCTTGCGCCAAAAGCAGTCCCACATGGATCGCCATTGGCCATGAGAACCCAGCGATGAGGGCAAGAACCGCCGTGACGATTGTTTTGAATACGATAATAACGACCGTCAAAATAATCGCGCTAAGCCAATATTCCGAAAGCGCGCTGATATCAATTAGTGCGCCAATTGACATAAAAAATAACCCTAATAATAGTCCTCTAGCAGGAATAACTTCATTTTCCACTTTATGTCTAAAACCAGACCCAGCTAGCACCATTCCAGCAAGGAAAGCACCAAGAGCCATGGAAAGGCCAGCAGATGCACCAGCCCATGCCGTCGCCAACACAATCAACAAGCTCGCTGCTGCAAAGACTTCGCGATTGTTTAGTCCGTCGATCATTTTCAGCAGTGGGCGCATCGCATAACGCCCGAACCCAATAATGCCGACGACAGCAACCAATGCCCATCCAAGAGCTAGTAGAATCTCTAAAGCCCCAGGCATTTCTGCCTCATCGGCGACTGCAATCAGCGGCGCTGCGGCCAACATGGGCGCTACAGCGAGGTCCTGAAAGAGCAGTGTCGAAAATACAAGACGGCCCTGGCGAGACTGCAGCGCTCCACGCTCTGCCATCAAGCGCACGACAAACGCTGTGGAGGATAAGGACAACGCGCCACCTACCAGAAGCGACGCCTCATTCGATAATCCCATTGCGCGCGCAGCGAGGTAGAACCCTGCAGACGTCAACAGAACCTGAGCCATACCAATGCCAAAAACCTGCTTCGCCATCCGCCGCAAGCGCTGGAACGAAATCTCCAGGCCAATCGTGAACATCAGCAGGACAATTCCAAGCTCCGCCAGCTCTGCCGCCGCGCCGACCTCATGAATAAGCCCGAGCGCATGTGGCCCTATCAGCACCCCAGCCAGTAGATACCCAAGGATAGGGCTGATCCGCATGCGCAGACAAATCGGTGCCACGATGACAACAGCGCCTAAATAGATCACTGCATCCCGAAGCCAAGCCAGACCTGAGTGGATATCGCCTTCCATGGGCTAACTTACGTCCTTCGCTGCGAAAAGATGGGGCGGATCTGCCAGCATCGCCTGCGCTGAAATGAGCGCTAATTCAGGCAGTTGAAGCCGCGCGGTTTCAACAAAAACTGCATGAACGGCCGAGGTCGTCAGCTCCAGCGCATTCGATGGCGAGGCATCTTCCAAATACCGAGCCAAATATACCGAGGCGAATAGGTCTCCTGCCCCATAAGCGGGAGCGTCAACCATTGGTGCTAAAGACATGCATACGGCATCGGCAGTGACAGCCACATTTGCGATATCTGCACCGATATGAAGGCCTGTTGCAACAACAAGCTTCGCCCTGCTCTTCGCCATCAATGCCCGGGCTGCCAGCGTCGCATCATTAGGCGTATCGACAGTCAATCCGGTCAAATATTCAAGCTCAAATACATTTGGGATAATGATATCCGCACGGGGTAGAAGCTCCGCCGCAATGCCCTCAGCAACGCCAGAGGCCACGAAACTTCCGTGTGGCTTATCGCCAATCACGGGGTCCAGGCAGTAGAGGGCAGTAGGGCGGGCCAACCGCACACGATCAACAGCGCGCCCAACGGCCGCGGCGTTTTCGCCAGTTCCCAGATAACCACTAAGCACGGCGCCTGTATGGTCAAGAAAGCCGCGCACGCCCAGGCCTTCAACCAATGTATCAATTTCAGCCGCTGCTGCTGGCCCGCCAGCATAACCGCCATGCTTTGGATGATTAGAAAACCGCACAGTATCAATACGCATGACATCACGGCCAAGCCGCTGCATTGCAAACGCAGCGCCGGCATTGCCGACATGTCCGGCTGCCACGCTTGATTGCAGAGTTAATACAAGATCGCTTTGGCTTTCTATCATTGTCAGCTTGACTTAGAGCTCCGGATGCGACGCAACTACCGTCCTGATTGACAATGTATAACTTGGGAGCGCCCCTTTGTCCGCACCGTCCAGCAACATTCGTCCCCGTCGGAGCGTTTTATATATGCCCGCCGCCCGCGCTTCAGCCTTGGAGAAGGCAAAAACCCTGCCAGCTGACGCACTCATTTTCGATTTGGAAGACGCTGTCGCCCCAAACGCCAAGGCGACCGCCCGCGATATGGCCGTCGCGACTGCTACATCGGGCGAATACGGCCAGCGCGAAATTGCGATTCGCGCCAATGGCCTGGACACGCCCTGGGGCCAAGCTGACCTAAACGCCATCGCGCAATCTGGTGCCGATGCTGCGGTCGTGCCGAAAATAGAATCAGCGGCTATGGTCCGCCAGGCGCTTGCCGTGCTGGATGGTGCCGGCGCCCCAGCCTCTATGGCGCTATGGGCGATGGTCGAAACACCGCTCGGCGTATTGCGGGCAGAAGATATCGCCAGCGCCAGCCCGCGCCTCACCGTATTGGTCATGGGCACGTCAGACTTAGCCAAGGATTTGGGCGCTGCGCATACCCCAGACCGCACGCCCTTTATGACAAGCTTTGGACTCTGCCTCCTCGCCGCGCGCGCTCACAGCTGCGCAATCCTGGATGGTGTGCACCTTAATCTTCCGGACGACGCGGAGTTTGCGACCCATTGCACCCAAGCCGCCCAAATGGGCTTCGACGGCAAAACATTGATCCACCCAAAACAAGTCGGCCCAGCAAATGAGGCCTTCGGTCCATCAACAGACGAAATCGCCCATGCCCGCCTCATTGTTGAGGCCTATGAAGCTGGTATCGCCGCAGGCCAAGGCGTCGTAACACTGGATGGGCAGTTGATCGAAAACCTTCATGCAGATGGTGCTCGCCGCACAATTCAGCTCGCAGACGCGATTGCGGCACTTTCAGAATGAGCCAGAACAGCGTATCCCTCATTCCAAAGCGTTTTTGATAGAATGGGGGCCATGGCCAAAGCATTCGCAACACAAGCTGATCTGAAAGAGAAAGAGGTGACGTTCTCTGAACTCGCAGAATCTGAACTCGCAGATGGCGTATATGGCTACACGGCTGAGGGCGACCCAAATGCTGGCGTGATCATCAGACCGGAAAGTGTTGTGGTCCTGGAGGCTCTGGCGACACTGATCCTGGCTCAGAAGCTTATCCATGAAATTCGCAAGATCACTAATAAGCCAATCAAGCACCTGATCCTGTCACATTACCACGCTGTGCGTGTGCTCGGCGCATCCAGCTATGGCGCGTCCGAGTTCATCGTGAGTAAGGATACGCGCGACCTTGTGGCTGAACGCGGCCAGCAGGACTACGAGTCCGAAGCCCGTCGGTTCCCGCGTTTATTCCAGGGGACTGAAAGCGTGCTGGGCCTTACGTGGCCAACCCAGACTTTCGATGGCGAGATGATGCTCTGGCTTGGCGACCGGGAAGTGCAAATCCGACAGATTGGCCGCGCCCATACCAAGGGCGATACTGTCGTGTGGCTGCCAGAAGAAAAAGTCATGTTTTCCGGCGATATCGTTGAATATTACTCAGCGCTGCATTGCGGCGTTACCTATCTCCAAGACTGGGGTACGACAATTGATGGCGTGCAAGCCGTCAACCCGGAAAAGATCGTGCCAGGCCGGGATGAGGCTCTGGATACTCAAGAGCAGATTACTGAAGGTTTCCGGGGCACGCGCGCATTTGTCGATGCACTCTATAGCAGTGCAAAGGCATGTGTTGAAACAGTGATGAACCTTAACCAGACCTATAAAGAGGTCTGCATTGCCATGAAGCCAGAATTCGGCGACTGGGTGATTTTTTATCATTGCATGCCGTTCAACGTGTCCCACGCATTCGGCAAAGCCAACGGCATCGCTGACCTACAAATCTGGACCGCTCTGCGTGACCAAGAAATGTGGGATGCTTTGCAGGGATAAAGCATCACCGCCGCTAGCCCGAAAATTCGAAATGCAGCATTAAACGAAACCGTTCAAAAAGAAGGCGATACCGCACGTGAATAATTCAGACTTGATGGTCAAGATTCTAAAAAACGCCGGCGTCACCCACGGCTTTGGCATTCCAAGCGGCAATGTATTGCCGTTCATCGAAGCCATGCGTGAAGGCGGCGTGCATTTTGTGCTGACGGCGCACGAAGGCTCAGCCTCTTTCGCTGCCGATTCCATGGGCCGCGTGACAGGCAAGCCAGGCCTCTGCATCGCTACGCTTGGGCCAGGTGCGACCAATCTGGCAACAGGCGTTGGGTCTGCTTACCTTGACCGCTCACCGATGATCGCCATCACCTGCAATCTGAACACGCCCTTACTTGGACGCCGCATTCAGATGCTGATTGACCACCACGCACTCTTCAAACCCATCACTAAGGCAACCCTCGCCGCACGCCACGACAATGTGGCTGAAGTGATGGAAGAGGCAATCCGCATCGCGCTGGCCGAACCACAAGGCCCTGTGCATATCGACCTGCCGGAAGATGTCTCACTGGCCGAGGCCAAAGGCGTGCCATCTGGTGCCATTACCGCAGAAGCGCTCGGCATAAAGGCCAGCGACGCAGAGATCGACGGTGCCGCCGCGCGTATCACCGCTGCCAAACGCCCAGTCGCTGTTATCGGCATGTCCGCCATGCGTATGGGCGATCCGGCCAAACTCCTGGCATTCATCGAAAAGCACAACATGCCGTTCGCAACGACGACTATGGCAAAAGGGCTAATTGACGATGATCATCCGCTGGCCATCGGCTGCATCGAGCGCGCCCGACGCCAGGTGCAGCGGAAGTTCATTCATTCCTGCGATCTGGTTGTCGGTCTTGGCTATGACACGATTGAGGTTGAATATGAGGCTTGGCTTGGCGATGTGCCGCTGGTCGCGGTCGACATTGAAAGCCCCGACATTGTCGACAGCGTGAAGCTTGAAGCAGAAGCAATTGGCGACCTGGATGATGCTATCGGACGCCTGGCCGCCCTTCCGGCAATTTCCAATAACTGGGACGCCGCTGAAATCACTGGCCATGCAGCAGCTTTCCAGAAATCACTGCGCCCGTCTGTGCCGGTTCTAACGCCGCATGAAGCTATCGATATTGTGCGGAAAGTTTCACCGCAGGACGGTATCCTTTCATTCGATGTTGGCGCGCACACCCACCAGATCGCGAGCCAATGGCCGGCCCATGATCCACGTACATTCCTGATTACAAACGGCTGGTCATCCATGGGCTTCGGTTTGCCGGGTGCCATCGCCGCTAAGCTGGCGCATCCCGACAAACCCGTTGTTTGTATCCTTGGCGACGGCTGCTTCCAAATGACCTGTGGTGAGTTGGCGACTATGCGCCGCTCGAAACTGGCTATTCCCGTCGTGGTGCTGGATGACCGTTGGCTGAGCCTGATCCAGATTAAGCAGCACAAGCGCCAGTATGAGCAATACGGCTCGAATGTTGAGCCAGAGCCTTATCGTGAGCCACCGAGCCATTACTTCAACGTGCCAGCAATTGGCGTTCGGGACGGAGCGGCGCTTGAAGCGGCCCTCAAAAGGGCATTTGAATCTGATGGCCCGACCGTCATTGAAGCCGTTGTCGACGCAGGCCACTACTTCGACACGGTGTTCGACTGATGCCTGCCCCCTGGGTCGCCCTTGCAGGCATCGCCGATCTGCCCATCGCTGAACCCCCGGCCCGCCAAGCACTGGAAGGCGTAGCGGAAGCGCGGTTCATTGGCCTGCCGTATAAGCCTTTGAATGCTGACGAGGAGGCACATTGGGCTGGTGAATTGCAGGGCGCTGGTGGAATTCTGCTGCGGTCCGGCTATATCACGGCCTCATTGCTGGATCGCCTGCCCGACTTGAAAATCGTCGCTGTGCATGGTGCCGGTGTAGACCCAGTCGATATTGAGGCTTGCACCGCCCGTGGGGTTCAGGTCACCAACGCGCCGGGTGCTAATGCTAATGCTGTTGCAGAACTGGTGTTCGGGCTGATGCTCGCCCATGTTCGGCAAATTCCGGCAAGCGCGCATAAGGCAATGGTTGAGAAAGCCTGGGATGCTGCCCGCCACACAGGCGGTGAATTGCGCGGGCGTACTCTGGGTCTTGTTGGTTTTGGCCAAATCGGCAAGCGCGTCGCCCTTATTGCACAAGCGTTCGGCATGTCTGTTGCTGCAAGCGATCCAGTTGTCACCGACGCTGATATGCAGGCTGTCGGCGTAAAACCTCTGCAACTGAGCGACCTATTGGCCGCCAGCGACATGATTAGCCTGCACGCGCCTGCAATTCCAGCAACGCGCCATATGATCAACGCAGACTCTATTACGCTCATGAAACCGGACGCCTTCCTGATTAATTGCGCTCGTGGCGCACTGGTTGATGAAGTCGCCCTTGCGGCTGCACTGCGGACCGGTCAGCTTGGCGGTGCCGCCCTTGATGTGTTAGAAGGCGAGCCGCCCGATCCGGCAAGCCCTATCTACGGCGCGCCAAACATGCTGCTGACACCGCACATGGCAGGTTCAACCTTTGAGTGTCTAGACGCCATCGCTGCAACAACGGCAGCCGATATCGCACATGTTCTTAAGGGCGAGCTGCCAGTTCATCCAGTGAACAAAGTCTAGTCCCGGCCAAAAACAGCCTGATTATCTCGGCCAAGTGATGGAGGCTGCTTTCGCATAGGCGGGCGGGCACCATCTAGGCTGAACGGCAGGCCTATGGAACGAACATCTGGGTTGTCCGGTGCCGGCTGAATCAGGCCGAGCGCTTCGGTTTGTGGGCAATCTGCAACCTCAGGCACGTCACGGATCGGGCATGCGGGAACGCCAGCAGCGTCGAACCTCGCCACCCAACGCATAACATCATCCTGTTGCAGCGCCTCTTCCATCATGGCGATCAACTCGTGTCGCACGGCAACCCGGTCCGCGTTTTTCGCGTAACGAGGGTCATCGGGCCATTCAGGATGGCCGAGAACAGCCGCCGTCTTCGCAAACAGAACATCATTCGCTGCACCAATCATCATATGCCCATCCCGCGCCTGGAACGCCTGATACGGAGTAATATAAGCGTTGCCCGAGCCTTGCTTGCCTTCTGCGCGGCCTGTCGCCAAGTAGGTTGATAGATGGATAGATATCCATGAAACACCAGTTTCATAAAGCGACAGCTCAATAACGCCGCCCTCGCCCGTGCGTGTTCGCTCAAGTAGTGCTGCCTGGATCGAGAGCGCAGCCCACATGCCCGTACCAACATCATTGATTGATGAGCCAGCCCGCATTGGTGGACCGCCAATTTCACCCTGTACAGACATCAATCCTGCATAGCCCTGCATCAGCACATCATACCCTGGCTTGCCCGCCATCGGGCCGACTGCACCGTATGCGCCGATATTAGCATACACGAGCGCTGGCTTTTCAGACCGCAGCGTTTCTGCGTCCAAGCCATATTTTTCAACAACGCCAGGGCGAAGGTTCTGTAGCACCACGTCTGCTTCATTCAGGATGAGTGCTTTTAGGTCTGACAATTGGCCTGCATCGTTGAAATCCACAGTAACGCCAGCCTTCGAGCGATTAAGCGCGCGGTAAACGGTTGAGATGCCATCAACGACGGGCGGCCAATGTCGCGCTGCGTCGCCTTTGCCGGGATCTTCGACTTTGACGACCTTGGCACCCAGCTCGGCCAAGATCTGTCCGCCGACGGGTCCGGCAACGTTATGGCCAAGTTCGACAACGACAAAGCCGCTTAACGGAGAGGTAGAAGTCATTTGAAGGCTCCAATGCTCGTGATTCCCTTGTATCGTAGCGCATCGTCCGAAGCTTGGAAGTCATATGAACCTGCGCACCATTGAAACGTTGGCGGGCGCGAGTACCGCTGAGACAATCCACGCCAACGCAGAAAAGGTGGGGGCCATCGACTTTTGGGCAGGCGCGGTTGTTGAAAAGACCGTCGCCCATCCAGAATGATGGTGCATACCCCGCGCGCGCAAGCGGCGATTGATTCGCTTCAAGCAGCAATCAGATCATCCGAAGGCTGGCGGATTAGGGTCTCCCGCGTCGAAACAACCCTGCCTGTCCCTGACGAATTAGAAGGCCAAAACGCTGCAGACCGCAGCGAAATTGGAGAGGAAGTATACGCTGCGGTCGAAATCGGCGCGCGGCTAGACCGCGACTGCATTCTATTCGTCGCGCTGTCGACAATTTTAGCAGGCTTAACTTTGGCCAATGAGGATGTGGCTGTTGTCATCGGGGCCATGGTTATAGCGCCATTGCTTGGCCCGAACACCGGCTTCGCGTTGGGTACAGCCTTGGGTTACTGACATCTAATCCGCCGCGCCTTAAGAGCGCGCTTGACTGGAATTGCGCTCGCGTTTGCAGCGACAGCGGTTGTCGGCGCGCTCGTCAGCCTAAATTTGGATGATAACCAATTGCTCGCACGCACCTGCGTCGGCTTCGATGCAGCCGTGCTTGCGCTGGCGTCTGGCGCTGCGGCTGCCCTTTCGATCATAAAGCGGTCATCATCAACGCTCATGGGGGTCATGGTCGCGGCGGCGCTATTGCCACCAACCTGGGCTATTAGCCTGTTCATGGGCGCTGGCCGTTTCCGAGAAGTAATCGGCGCGGCGACACTAACGGCAATTAATGTCGCATCACTGAATTTCGCGGTGCTCGCGGTGTTCCTATGGATGGGTGTGCGTCCCCGCACCTTGCGGGAATAGCGGTCCGCCCGTTAATACAAACGCTCGGCACTGATTGTGTGGGAATGCCTTCTGATAGCGCTGCACCGAGCAATATTACTGCGGAGGGATAAACTTCCCGTATAATCTTAGTACAGGCGTTCCTCAGCCATCGGTTCAGCAATTACGCTGATTAGGGTGTCCGTCGCGTCGGCGCGGGTGAAAATCTAGGCCAATGTATCGTCAATCCGCCCTGCAGCTTCGAGCGCGCCTGCTTTGTTGCATGTTCCAGCAGCATGATCTTCATAGGCGATATTGATGATTCCACCAGCACTGATCGCATAATCCGGCTCATACAGCATTTTTGCTGGCTGAGGGTGATCCCATGACGGCCTTCAGCTAGCTGATTGTTCACCGACACAGCGATGACTCTGGATTGCAGACGCAGGATCGTCTGCTTGTTCAAAATGGCACACAACGCACACGGCGCAAAAACTTCTGTCGCCGTGTTATAGATCGCATCAATGTGGACGGCTTCTTTACCCAGTTCCTGTAAGGCCTTCTACACAGCATCCTTGCGGATATAAGCAACGATAAGCTGCGGCCAGTGAGCGACCAACAGCGCTAAGCCCTTGCACGGCGACAGTCAAAGCCATCCAGCGCGACCTTGCCAAGCCGATGCCGAGCGGCCACACGCAAACCGTAAAACACGCCAAGCGCTGTTACAGGCGATGAATCGCCGTTAGGTTCAGGCAGTCCAGCCACATGCGCGGTTTCCTCTGTAACAGTGCGGAGGTCTGATGGTTAGATACCAATATCTTCCGCCGTCACGTAATGCCCGCAGAGCTGCTCAAGCACCCACCCTAAAGCACGCAAGAAGGCATCTGCT
Source organism: Alphaproteobacteria bacterium (assembly GCA_965660545.1). Classification (GTDB taxonomy): domain Bacteria; phylum Pseudomonadota; class Alphaproteobacteria; order Bin95; family Bin95; genus VMCJ01. The sequence goes on from CBFIAF010000029.1 coordinate 19,808, forward strand.
TTAACTTAAGTGCCACTACCAAACACGACGCATTTACCACCGCCAAGCGGCAGCCGCGCCAATGCTGACTTATAAGTCATGCCGCGTGACAGGCGGTGCGCATCGGCGGTCGCTGCGTCCTCATCTGCATATTTTCAGAGCCGGCAGCCGCCAAGGGCTGGGCCGCGGCGGGTATTATGGACAGCGACAATGGCCTTCAGGCCGCTCTTAGGTTCTGAAACTAGGCCAACCTGCTCATTGTCCCGAAAGTCCTGCGCGCAAAATACGGTCATCCATCATCTGCAAGTTCTAAGGCAGTGCTAAGCCGGCGCCAGTCATCCGGGGATAGGCCGGGCATACCCATGCGGAGCCAATTTGGGTGGTCTGGGAAAATACGCGTCCAAATACCTTGTTTGGCTAAATAAACGTGCCATGCGCGTGCATCATGAAGCTCGATTAATGTGAACAACCCTGCGCGACCAATGACACGATATCCTGCGCGGTCCAGCCGGTCACTCAGCCAGCGGGCGTCAGAACGAATGCGGTTACGAGCCTGCTTCGCCCAATCCTCATCCAGTAGTGCAGTGCGGCCAATTGAGAGTGCTGGGCCTGAAACAGCCCATGGGCCGAGGTCTTTCTCCACCGCGGAGAGCACCCGTGGCGGGCCAATCAGCGCACCAAGCCGAAGGCCCGCAAGCCCATAAAATTTCCCGAATGAGCGCAGCACGATCAAACCACCGCGACCAGCCCGGCCACAGGCAGTAATATCAGGCACAATGTCGGCGAAGGATTCATCCACGATGAGCCACCCGGCGCGGCGTTCGGCCCGATCCGCCAGCGCTAGGACCTCGCCCGCCGCCAAAGCCCGGCCATCCGGATTATTCGGATTGCAGATGATCGCGACACCGCCAGCATCTAGCGCCCGGCGGATCGAGAATAGATCACTGACAGGTGTCGCATCCGGGAAATAACGGGCGTACTCGCCATATGTGGGTGCTAGATACACTTTCGGGCCGGCATTGGACGCCAATGCTCGTCCAAGCGCACCGATGCCAGATTGCGCGCCCGGTATAGGCAGAATGGCACCTTCGCTGGCACCGTAGCATTCAGACGCCGCCGCCATATACGCGCGCGTTTCCCGGAAGCCAGGCAGGCGCATCCAGGCGTCCGAAGGGAGGGCGGGGATTGGATACGGCACCGGGTTAATTCCGGTTGAGAGATCAATCCAGCCTTGATCAGCGTCCAAATCGCGCCCGCCATAGCGACTTCGGGCCGCCGCTAAATCACCGCCATGCGCGATGGGTTCGTTAGACACGGGCGGGGGAGAGCCACGGCATATCGACTTCGCGGGCTGCATCTGCCGATTTGATGGCATCCTGTTGTTCCATGGTGAAGCCGATATCATCCAGCCCGTTTAGCAGGCAATGCTTGTGAAAAGCCGAGATTTCGAACGAATGCTCGGCCCCGTCCGGTCCGGTCACTGTTTCGGCAGCCAGATCAATCGCGATTTCACCGCCCTGCCCTTCGGCTAAGCTCTTACGGAGGCTGGCACACACTTCCGTTGGCAAGCGGATTGGGAGGAAGCCATTCTTCATGGAATTGCTATAGAAAATATCCCCAAAACTGGGTGCGATGACCGCACGGAAGCCTGAATCCGCCAGTGCATAAACCGCACCTTCGCGGCTGGAGCCGCAGCCGAAATTCCTATCCGCGACTATTACAGTAGCGTCGCGCCAAGGATCCCGATTCAGGATGAATTCGGGGCGTTCCTGCCCGTCGCCCGTAAAACGAACGTCATGGAATAAATAGCTTGGATACCGGTCATCCCGCTGGCGTTTGAGGAAACGCGCCGGGATAATTTGGTCTGTATCCACATTAGCGAGGTCCATCGGGACCGCGCGAAAACTGCCACTTTCAAACTTACGCATCACCATGACGCCAAAGCTCCTACAAGACCGTTGCTCAGGCGATGAAACGCCTTGTTTTCTGGGCGGTCTACCCCAGTAAGTTCAGCCGCTGCAAGAGGCACCGCCGAGCACGCAAAACCGCGCACAATGGGGATGGTTCAACGATACGTCCCGGGACGCTTCGGCTAAGGTCTGGCCCAAGTCAAATTCGGCGTCATAGGGAATGAGCGTGCAGGCCAAAACGCTGGCAGAAGCAGCACCATTCTTGCGAACAACCATGCGAGAGGACGCGCACATCACGGCATCAGGGGATTTACCCAGTATGCCCCAACAAGATTCGGTGATCTCGGCGATATCCCGGCTTTCATCCATCTCAGGGAACAGTAAAAACCGGGAGGCGTCATCTGCATCAAGATCCAAATCTAGGTCCTTGAACAATTGGGCGAAGCCAATGCGAGATTCTGCTTCGGTTTCGCCCCAGCACAAGCGCCCAGCAACATCCACGCGGAAGCCATTGTTGGACAGGAATTTTAGGCCGTGCATAGCGGGTGCCCAACTGTCCGGCCCCCGCTCTTTCTCGTGCAGCACCGCCGAATAATGATCCAGGCTAACGCGCATGGTGAGTTGGCCCGGATAGGCTGCATTCAATGCTTCCAGCGGCTTCATGAAGCGTAGCATCGGGCGCATGGCGTTTGTCAGCACGAGCACCTGATAGCCACGATCTAGCGCCATTGTCAGCATCGCAATGATGTCTGGGTTCATAAACGGCTCACCACCGGTGAAACCGATTTCTTTGAGGCAGCCCGCCTCCATCCGCGCTTCGTCCAGCTTTGCTTTAACGTCAGCCAAAGTCAGGTAAGCCAGCCGGTCGTTAGTTGGGCTCGATTCGATATAACAATTGGCACAGGCGATGTTGCAGAGTGTGCCCGTGTTAAACCAAAGCGTCTTCAGGGCCGTCAGCGCGACGGTCGCGCGCTTTGAGCCATCCGCTGTCACCGCAGGGTCCTGAAACTTCGAAGGGTCAAGCGATCGAACGGTGGCGGGAGAATCAACGGCGAGGGAATCAGGCATGGGACAGACACGAACTTTCATCTACGGCAGTACTCACCACCCTTTTCTACCAGCCCACTTCGCCCACGCAAACTAACAAGTCGGTGAGAAGCTTACCCGATGCCAGATTTCGCCATAGACGACGCGCCGCCACCGGGCTAAAAATGGCAGAGTGCCGCCATACCACGAACGCGGCACTCAGCGGGTATGATGTAATGGTAGCCTGTCAGCTTCCCAAGCTGAACGCGAGAGTTCGATTCTCTCTACCCGCTCCAGATGAAGCCACACAACATGTTAATTATTTTTCATATTTATAAAACACGAAACCCGATTGGTACGTTTTTTGGTACACTTTTGCCCTAATTAGTTTTGGGACTGCTGGCCCGGACATGGCTACCCATGGCGTGCCTGTGTCCACTATCAGCTGCGTGCTCAACCACGCCGAGGATGGAGTCACCAAAATCTACAATCGGTTCGGTTACGCGGACGAAAAGCGGAAAGCGATCGGAGACTGGGTCGAACGTTTGAGTAAAATCCTTGGGCGGGATAGAAACTCTGAACGCTCTAAAGGCTCTTAAGGCTCTTAAGGCTCTTAAGGCTGGCAGCCGCCAGCCCCTGAAGTGGTAATACCCCTAGAACAAAGGCCGTCCAAGCACTAGCATGAAATCTGGACAACTCAGTGAGGGCCGACCACTAATTGACTGTACATACAGCCCAGTTTTCCTTCCTCAGAATAGGAGTTTCCCATGTTCAATCACGTGATGGTTGGAGCTAACGACATTAACGTTTCCAAGCGCTTTTACGACGCCATACTAGGAGCACTCGGTATTGCCGCTGGAATTAAAGAATCGGACGTTCGATGCAGATATCAAGGAAACGACGGGGTTTTTATGATTAAGATACCGATCAACGGTGAGTCCGCTACCAACGGAAACGGAAGCACTATCGGTTTCGCAGCTTTAGACTCGGCGGCGGTTGATGCTTGGCATGCATCCGGAATTGCCAACGGCGGCACGACTTGTGAAGACCCTCCCGGAAGGCGTTCAAGCGGCGTTTATCTTGCCTATCTCCGTGACCCTGCTGGTAACAAATTATGCGCGGCCCACCGGAGCCGATAAGCGACTCACATATAAAGGCAGGGCAAGCTATTAACATCGGGGCTCAGCGTTTCTTGCACTGGTAACGAATGGCAACAATCAGGAATCTAGCTGCGATACTCAGACATTGGATAAGCGGCAACTTTGGCTCGGCAATGATGGTCCAGGGCCCCGAGTTTTGAGCCGATACGGTGAGCACAACAGATAACAGCATAAAGCCGGCAGTGTCAGGGCTCTCGAAAATAAGCCCCAAGACAGGAAAATGTTACGGAATTACCTGTCTTTCCCTTAGGCTCAACAGAGTTAAATCAATTACGCCGCGGAGTGATGAACTATGCGCATTCCCATAAATCGCACATCCAACAGAATTAGGAAATCCCCAATCGGACTCCTTCGTTACCCGCAATCCACTAGATTATTCCCGCTGCTTCCACGCGCGCGATTTCTTCTAAAGTGATATCCAGAAGCTCACCGAGAACTTCTTGGTTATGGGCGCGCGGCAGGGCGGCGGGCGTTTGATAGCCTGTCGACGCATTATTAAACTTGAGGTAAAAGATAGGGGTGTCAACACCGACTAAATCGCCAAGCGTCGGGTGTTGAAGGATTTCATACATGTCACGCTCTTTAAGGTGCCCATAGTCTGCCAAGTCCTCTTGGCCATGTATGGCAACAGCGATGGCACTCTCGGCACGGACGGCGTCCACAGCGGCTGCGACGGTCATCCCATCCACCCAACCCTAGACCAACCCGTCGACCGCCTCGTTGTTCGCAAGCCACCATTCGACCTATGACCAATCAGGGTCATCCAACAAATCTCCCCGGCCTATCGCACGCAACATACCATGCCATTGGCCAGCGGTCGCGGCACCAAGCACCACCCATCCATCACGCGTCTGATAGGTGTTGACGGGCAAAAATCGCATAATTCGATTACCTTGGCGCACAAGTAAGCCAAGGCGCTCGTACCAGTCAAATGGGTCGTCGAATAGCAGCGAAAACAGGCAGTCGACCATGGAAACATCGACGAACTAGCCTTTGCCCGTCTTCTCACGGTCTTAGAAAGCCGCAACGATGCCTGACATAGCCATCGATCCGGCAATGGCGTCGGATAATGCTGTGCCCGCCTTCATCGGTGGCTGGCCCGGCAACCCTGTAACGCTCACTAGTCCGGCAGCCGCCTGGACATTCAAATCATAGGGCTTCAGATCAGCGTCAGGACCAGTCGAGCCGCAGCCAGTCATCGCGCAGTGGATGATTCTTGGGTTGGCCGCAAGTCCCGCCTGCTTGCACATCCGCTGGCGCCAAAAATTATCGAGGCGGACGAGGTTGCTGATGCTTTTTTTGGCCAAGCCCTTCTGGCACCGGCGCCCGAAAGGTGGGTTTACGACGAGGTCGTGAGTGATGAACTCGCGGTCGATGTGCGGATTGTCGCTGCTGGTTGGGCTAAGCCCCAACAGTGCGCGCTCTGAACGCCGCATTGATGAGCCGGGCAACAGGGTGAGCTGGCAATTCTCGGAGCGGCAGGCGCAGGTCTATCGAATGCTGGCCTAAGAATCCGTTGGAGCAGCCCCCCGCCCCCGAACGGGTTCTCCTGTGGAATAGCCTCCAACGGGTGAGCGGAAGCGCAGTTGATGCTTAGTTGCAGATTTTTCTTTGGGAAAGCCGTCAATTAGTTAGCTCCCTATCTAAGAGCATAAAATAGAGCGTCCAAGGGGGCATTCAGGCTTCCTGAGCACGTAATCCTCGCAATTTGGCGGCCGATATTAGATCAGAGTGATTCGACCAGAACCCGATAGCCTGGTGGTTAATGTTTATCGCAAGTTCGAGCCGGATATCTTTCATTTTGCGAAGCAGCAGCGGATATCTAATGTACATCTTGACCAAGAGTGGGATGACATTGAGCGACCCGTCGAAGCTGCAGCAAGGATCCATTATCCCTGATAGCTATATGCCGCCTTTCCTGTAATTAAATTAAATTGTTCGGATAATGCTCAATCACTCAGCCTTGGTTGAATCTGATATTTCAGGCGCTTCGAAGTTGCGTTGGCTTTAGGCTAACAATGCCACTTTTGATTAGATCGCGAAATGCGGTGTCTGAGACGTTAGCAATATCCCGCAGGGCGTCGGCGCTGTCAGCGCCGAGGAACGGCGCCAGAGTGCGCATCGGATAGCGGGCACCGTTGCGGCGGAAGGGAAGGCCGGCTTGCTTCAAACGCCCAATATAGGGCCGCTCAGTTTCATAAAAAAAGTCACGTGCATTCATTTGCGGGTCCGCCTCAACCTGATGGATAGGGAGGAGAGGTGCAGCAGCGACGCGAGCTGCTTGCAAGACTGCCGCTGCTTCGGAGGCGTCTTTTCCAGCAGCCCATGCGGAGATTGTGGCGTCGATTTGGTCGGCCCGGGCGCAGCGGTCGGTTAAGTCCATTGTTGACCAGCCAGGGCGACCAAGTTTCTGCGCCAGGGCAGGCCATGCGGCATCGGTGGCGGCGATGGCAATCCAAGCGTCATCTCCGGCCGTTTTGTAGATACCGTGTGGAGCCAGTGCACTGTGGCGGTTGCCGCGTCTAATCGGTTCTCGTCCTGTCGCTTGTTGGATCAGGATTGAACCCGCAGTAAAGGGCAGCATCGCCTCGATCTGGGAATTATTGATCCATTGCCCTCGGCCTGTACGCCGCTGGCGATAGATCGCGGTCAATAAGGCCGCACCACCATAAAGACCGCCGATGGGGTCACCATACGCGACATGTCCCATGGTCGGAGGGCCGTCAGCAGAACCGCAGAAACTAGGGAGACCGGAGCCTTGCTCTAGGACGGAGCCATACGCCCGGGTGTCGGACCAAGCGTTACCCGCACCAAAGGCGCTCATAGATAACATGATCAGATCATGGCGCCCGGCTGAGAGGGTCTTGTAGCTAAGGCCCAGGCGGTCCATCACGCCGGCTGCCTGGTTCTCCACGACTACGTTTGCCCTAGAGACGAGCGCTTTAGCGAGCCTCAGGCCCTCAGCCTCGGTAAGATCTAGGCTGACAGACTTCTTACCGCGATTAATGACGGAAAAATGACGGCTTTCCTCATACTGGCCGTGCGCGATTGCCTCGGTCGACCAATCGACGCCGCGCCACCAGTCCGGATAACGGCCGGCTTCAATTTTGATGATCTCCGCCCCCAGATCGGCCAGTATTCGTGTCGCCAGCGGACCAGCCCAGCCCATCGAGAAATCGATCACCCGCACTCCAGCAAGTGGGGCCTCGGCATCCGTCGCAGAGGATAACGGATCAAGCGGTGACTTGGGTTTAGTTGGCTTGTTAACGTCTATTCGCGGGGGTGTATCCTCCAGGCTAAATGGGGTGCGGGGAGTTTTGAAACGGTAGCCACCAGCTTCAGTTTCGACCAACGAGCCTCGGGCGTTGAAGATCGGGTGTTCCAGGATTCCCTGTGCATTCGGCACGACCACCATGGGCACTTTCGCAAGGCGTCCGAGTTCAGCCCATTCCTCTGCGGTCTTCTCTGGGAAAACTTTGTCGAGTGCTGGCTCAATTTGATCAGCGAAAGGATAGCGGGTACGCGATGGCAACAGGTCCGGATCATCCCGCATATGAGGCAACTCCAGTATGTCGCAGAACGCCTGCCACTGGTGCGGCGTTAGCGGCGTAATGCCAATCCAGCCGGCTTTGCATTCATGGATGGAGAGAGGACAAGTGGGCTCAAATCGATTGGTCCCCATGCGAACCAGCGGCTTGCCAAAAGCAATCGCGTTACACATCTGCATTTCTGACATGATCATGACGGATTCTAGGATGCTGATATCGAAGGTTTGCGGTTGGGACGCTGCGCCCCCAATGAGTGCAACCATGCCGGCGGCATAGGCCGCAGCGCCCCCAACAAGAGCGGCTTGATGCTCCCCGGTGAAGAGTGGTGGTCCTTCCTTCGGGCCGGCCACATGGGCCATGCCGGTGAGGGCTTGCACCAGCAAGTCTGACCCTTGCCAGTTCGCGTAAGGCCCATCTTGGCCAAACCAGCTGATATCCAGCGTTGCGATGCGGGGCGGAGCCGGTGCTGCGCCAGCGCCCTCAGCCTGGATCAAGATATCATAGTCGCCGGTTGCCAGTGCTTGAGCCTTGCCGGCGTTCAAATAGGAATTGTACAGGCCTTCGGTGCCTGGCTCATTGAGGTCAAGACGCTGGGTGGCCAGGGCATCGCATCCCGGATGCGGCGGCCGGGCAACATGGGCACCCATGTCCGCGAACAGCTTACCACAATAGGAACCTGCGACGCCGACGCCAAGTTCCAGAACGCGGACGCCTGCTAATGCTGCCTCAGCCATATTTCTTCTCCTACGCGCCTTGCCGATTGAATGAGAGGTCACTTGAAGGATGAAGGCAAGCCTATCCAGGCAACCGCTGCTGCGCTTTACTTATGGACGCCAGCAAAAGGGAGTAACGATATGAACGAAGATCAATCTTGGGGGGCAGAGGTCGAAGACCTGAAGCGCCGCCGCGGCTTGATGCTGGAAATGGGCGGGCCCGAACGACTCGCGCGCCACCATGAATCCGGCAAGCTGAACGCACGAGAACGAGTTGCGGGCTTCGTTGACGCTGGGAGCTTCCGGGAGTTTCGTTCCCTCATGGGCGAACCTACTTACGGCACCGATGGCAAGTTAGAAGCTTTTCTGCCCAAAGGTATAGTTGAGGGCATGGCTAAGGTCGATGGTCGGAAGCTCGTCCTCGGGGCTGGCGATTTCACCGTTCGTGGGGGGTCCGGCGCAGGCGCCGCTCGGGGTGCTCTAGGCTCGGAGCTATCAGCGACGGAACGCGCGCTTGAATGGCGGTTACCCTATGTTCGCCTGCTCGATGCCGCTGGTGGCAGTGTGCGCGGGTTCGAGACTTTGGGACGCACGTACCTACCCGACGGAAATTCCTACGGCAAGCATGATGTGGCGCTGCTGCAAAGTGCGCCGGTCGCCTCCGCTGTACTTGGTTCGGTCGCGGGGCTGCCAGCTGTGGAAGCACCACTGAGCCATTTCAGCATTATGGTTAAGGGAATCAGTCAAATTTTTCCGGGCGGACCGCCTGTCGTGAAGGCAGCGCTCGGCGTTGATATCAAGAAAGAGGATTTGGGCGGTGACCATATCCATACCCGCGTCAGTGGCTGTATCGATAATCTGGCGACGACCGAGCAAGACGCGTTCGATCAAATTCGATGCTGGCTTTCATATCTTCCCTCAAACGTTCATGAGATGGCACCTAGAGGAGAGACGAACGACCCGGTTGATCGTTGCGAGGAGGGCCTGCTTTCTCTGATGCCGCGGGACCGTCGAAAGGTCTATGATACAAAGAAGCTGATTATGGCAGTCGTCGACAAAGACTCGTTCTTTGAGATCTCGCCGCTGTATGGTCGCGCCCGTATCACCGGTTTGGCTCGAATTAATGGTTACCCCGTCGGCCTGATGGCCAACAATGTTCGCATAAATGGCGGTTCCACCGACGTGGCCGCTGGTGGAAAGGTCATGCGGTTGATGCAGCTCTGCGATACTTTTCACCTACCGCTAATCTCCCTTTGCGACGAGCCGGGTTTTCATGTGGGGCTGGAGATGGAAAAGCGGGGGATTGAACGTGCCGGGGCCCGGCTGATGAGTATGGTTAATTTGAGCCGGATGCCCTGGTGTACGATCGTCGTTGGGCGGATGTATGGCGTGGCCGGTCAATGTCACCATCGCCCGTCAGGCATGTTTCGCCGCTATGCTTGGCCAAGCGCCAATTGGGGTAGCATGCACATCGCTGGCGGTGCTGCGGCGGCCTATCGCCGTGAGATTGAAGCGGCGAATGACCCGGACGCCAAACGTCAGAGCATCGAGGCGCGGCTGAACGCTATCGCTAGTCCGTTCCGCACAGCCGAGGCTACCGGCCAGGACATCATTGATCCCCGCGAGACCAGGCCACTGCTTGCGGAGTTCGTCGAAGACGCCCAACGCATCCTCCAAGCTCAACTCGGTCCGCCACACATCCCATATTTGCCTTAGAGGCATTGATACGTAAATCGCCAGTTTCCGATATGGCGTTTATGCACGTCTGTAAATGTGGTGCTGTAGGAGGTTTCTGAGGTCGGGAGATTCATAATTTAGCTCCCAACTCTTCGCAGGAATCCATTGCAGTTAATGTGTCAATGCAACCTGCCCCGAAAAGTTCCACATGGGAAAAGCCAGCTGATGCCTTTCGCTTCGCCACCCCTGCCTCAGAAAAGCAGCACACTTCGCCTCGTCATTGCGATGGCGGCGGTCTATTCGCTCCTGTTCGTCATGGCGCAAATGCATCGGATGGGTGGGGCCGTGATCGCGCCCGCGCTGGCAGTCGAACTGGCGCTCAATGCCTCTGACCTTGGCCTGATTATTGGCGTCATGTTCTTAGCTTCGGCCTGCACGCAGCCTGTCTCTGGAATTCTGCTAGATCGGGTTGGGCCTGTGCGGGCTGTTGCCTATCTTGCACCCATCGGAATTACCGGAATGCTGATCTTCGCCTGGGCCGAAGATGTTTGGTTGCTGGCGCTCGCGCGCGCGATGATCGGGTCTGGTTTTGCCTGCGTGGTCAGCGGCATCTACGTATTCCTGCTGGGCTGGGTACCGCGGGAGAGCTTCACCACCGCCGCGGCCACAATCCAAGCCATCCCTGGCACAGTCGCCGTGCTGATTGCAACCACGCCATTGGCGGTGCTCTTACATGATGTGGGCCGCGGACCGGTGTTTGTCGGGCTCGCCGTATTGACCGCGGTGACCATCGCCCTGGTAAGTGTGACGGTTAGGGAAGGCCCACGCTCCGCCCGCAAGACCCAGGAGCCGGAAACTTTGGCCAAGAGCATTAGGAGCATCGGGATGATTGTCACCCAGCGCCAGTTCCTGTGTATAGCTTTGTTTAGCATAACAGCTATCGGACCAGCGATTGCAGTGATTGGCCTTCTCTCCGGTATTTATATGCGGGAGCGGTTTGGCCTGGATGCCCAGCAACTGGGCACAACCGTGCTGGTGCTGCTGATAGCGCTGAATTTCGGCGGCGTCATCTATGGCCCATTAGACCGGTGGACCGGGCGGCGCAAGGCAGTCGTCGCTGGTGGTATACTGGTGCAGGTCGGCCTGCTGACCACTCTGGCAGTGCTAGGCGATGTCAGCTATTGGACGACATTGATATTGCTGACTGCATTCGCCAGCGTTTCCCAACTCCACGCACTGATCATCGCTCACTCGCAAAGCATGTTCTCGCCAGACCTGGCAGGTCGGGTCATCACAACCACCAATATCTTTATGATCGGCGGTATTTTCTTGTTCCAGGCAATATCCGGTAATGCGTACGACCTATTCACAAATGGGTTTGGCGCAATAGCTACCGACGGCTACCGCTTAACCTTTATCTCTCTGGCCTGTTGCCAGGTGCTTGGGTTGCTTCTTTACTCGCAGGTCCCAAGTCCGAAGGTAGAGCGCTAAATCAGATCCTGATCAGCATGGATCAAGACCAGCGTCGGCGCGGCGACGCCGACTTTGTTGTCGGCAATCAATGGCATTGGCGTTTAAAGGCACTCGTCAATGGTTCCACCAGGCGAGATCGGAGAAAGCTCTGAGATCAAGCTCATGGGTCCAGGCGGAGCGGTGCTGCTGGGCCAGATGGAAATAAGTCTCTGCAATTTCCTCTGGCAGCATCAACCCATCATGCTCCATCCCCTTGGTCCGGCGTAGTTCCTCGAATCGCTCCGGCCCCAGCATCTTGCCGAGCGTGTCTGGCGCGTCGACGGAGCCATCGACGACAATGTGGGCCACATGCACGCCTTTCGGCGCAAACTCCGCATTGAGCGATTGGCAGAGCATGCGCCGCCCGCCCATCGCCGCCGCATGGGAGTGCTGGCCGGCGTTACCCCGAACGGCTGCCGTGGCAGACGTCACCAGAAGCGCGCCCTTGCTCCGTTCCGCCATCAACGGGCAAACGACCGATGCCGTCCGGAAAAGCGCGAATGTAGCCATGCGCCAACCCACCTCAAACGCTTTGAGCGTCGTCGCCTCCAAGGGGCGGTTGCCAATCTGGGCTCCTAGATTAAATACCACGACCTCAATCGGGCCTACGTCCGCCTCCAGTGCGGCGATTCTGTTCTCAATCACGTCCGGTTGAACGGCGTTCATTAGGTAGCCCGACGCCTCCCCTCCCTCCGCCTTGATATCATTCACTAGTTTCTTAAGACCGTCTTCGTTGCTGCGCCGGCAGAGGGCCGAGTGGTAGCCCGCCCGGGCGAACCGCTTGCCGACCGTCCCGCCGATGCCGGCGCCGGCGCCGACGATCAAACATACTGGCTTCATCAGAAGTCCCTTTCAAAGCACCCAATCGATGCAGTTCGGCAATGGTCGCCAGCGAGAGTCTTGCCCAATGGAAAACTCGGCAACGTTTGACGCGTTCGTCGCCAGAATATTACATGGAGACAATTCGCGCCAATCCGCCCATGCCCGGCTCTTGCACCTTAGGTCGAGCATGGGGTGATCGGGAAGCCAAAGCGCTTTTAAATATCTTAGGCCATGGCGCGCGTGACGGCGGCGCTTGGTCAGGGCATCACTTTGCTGCTGCTTGGTTGAAGATGATATCGACCTTTGGGAACGCTACCGAGGGCAGGCGTTGCCCGTACCATCGTTGAGCTGCAACCGGAGAGGCGGGACATAGTTCTGCCAAAACTAGATAAACTCTCGAAAGGCGTTGTGTGGGTCGCATAACGTCTCATGTCTATGCGAATTAATGTTAAAACGAACGAAATGAGAGGATAGCCCATGGCTCGCGTGCCAGTCTTGAAATCCCCCGACGAACTGACCGGTGAAGCGCGCCGCATCGCAGAGAAGATTGTCGACACGCGCAAGTCTTTGGACGGCCCATTTTCGGTCTGGATGCATGCTCCTGAATGGGCCAGCCGGGTCGCCCACTTGGGGACGCTGGTCCGTTGGGAAGGTACATTGGAACTGCGGACCCGCACTTTGGCAGCGCTTGTCGTTGGTCGGCACTTTCAGGCGCAATATGTTTGGGGAATCCAAGGTGTGATAGGCGCCGAGAGGGGCGTGCCTCGCGCAACGATTGACGCAATCCGGGACGAACAGTTTGATGCCGTGCCGGCTGAGGATCTTCAGATTATCAACTTCTCCCGGCAACTCCTGAGCACGAACCGCATCGAGGAAGGGTTAGCGCAGGCAGTTATGGCGCGGCTTGGTACTGATCAGTATGTCCAGTTGACAACTTGCATAGGCTACTACGCTATGTTGGCGATGACCGTTAACGGGGCTGAATTGGAGCCGGACCCTGCCCATGAAGCACTCAAGGTCTGACGCCGTACAGACTCACGGGTCAGCCGTTCGAGTTTGGGTTTAGTCTTTAAATTTGGCGGCCATATTTCTCCGGTGCGCTTGGGTGGCGGTACGGTTCAGCGTGCCGTCTGCCGCTGTGAACACGCCGTAGGCCCGCTCGGCGTGTGCGCGCGTGATGTAACCACTTGATAAATCCGCCAGGACGAGGCCAGTTTCACGCTCTATTGGCGGTCCATATCCTCCGCCGCCGCCGGAGACTACGCGCATCCGGTCGCCGGGGTTGAGGGTGTATGCGCCTTTCCAGACCCGCAACGTTTCACCGTCCACCCGATGGATATCAACATAGCAGGTCTTGCCGGCAAGGCCGCCGGCAAGGCCCCAAGGAGGACAAAGTCCTCGTTCAAACTTGAGGCCGACGGTACAAGCTGCTCGGATGCTGTATGTCTTTTCGACGCCGAGGCCTCCACGACGACGTCCGGCACCACCGCTGTCTGGCAGCAGAGCGCGTGCCAGCAGAAGGAATGGGTACAGCGCTTCCTGCATTTCTGCTGGTATATCAGGGACATCGCCATGAGCGTTCGAGCGGAGAGGGAAGGCACCGTCCGCATCCGCCGAAGCGCCCCAACCGCCGGCCACAGTGTCCAGATTGGCGAATAGCTCACCTGAACCGGGCAGACGCCCAAATAATGTATGGACCCCGTAAGTGCCATGATGGGCTGCGGCGGCGCGATCCGGCAACGCCTGCCCGAGGGCCTTCAATATGGTATCAACGACGGTCGGTATGGTGTTGCCGGAGCCGCCGATTGGGGCGTCCGGGCTTGCAGTCAGAAATGTGCCGTCGGGCGCATCGACGTCCAGGAGGTCGAAGTCACCCTGATTGACCGGTTCGTGGGGGTTGAGCACATATTTAGCCGCGATCCGGGCAGCTGCGATAGCACCGCCATTCCGACCGGCGTTTGAAGGCCCGGACATCTGTTTACCAAGCCCGGATAAGTCAATATTCAGCCGACCTGCTTTTGGCTTGACGATAACGTGCACAGGAACTTGCACGCCGTCTTCACCGTCAAGGAAGCTTTCTGCTGCATATTCTCCAGGCGTAATGCTCGAAAGTATTTCTTCCGCCGCACTTCGCGCTTGGCCACGCATTCTCTCCAGGGTAGCTGTCACCATACCAGCGCCCCGCCGGTTGACGATATCCAGCATGAGGTCTCGCCCGAGCATGCATCCGCCAAGTTGTGCTTCCAAATCGCCAAGCAGCAAGCGTGGGAACCGGCTATTGACCGCGCATAATCGGAACAAGTCGTCATTGCGCCTTCCACCATCTATTAGGCGCATGCAAGGCAGTTGCAGGCCTTCCTGCCAAACGTCCGTCGTGCCCGTCCCTGTGGAAGACCCCGGTGCCGACCCGCCAACATCAATCCAGTGAACCAGAACTGCGAAGAAACCCAGAAGCGCCCCATTGGCTTCGCCGCTATCACGGAGCGGCGTTAAGAGCACGACATTGTTGAGATGTTGGCCAAGTGTAGCCGCAGAATTCGTCAATACGGCGTCGCCATGTAGCAGCTTATCTGCACCATGAACGGATAGGGCTTCTCGGACACCGGTCCCAAGCGCGTTGGCGACGAATATCGGCAGACTACCACGGGATTGGGCGACCAAGGCACCCTTCGGATCCACGAAGCCGACGGAATAGTCCTTATATTCCTGAACAAGCGGGCTGAAGGCACTGCGTTCGATATTGCGTTCAATCTGGTTCGGAATGGATAGAATTTCGTGCCGCAGAATATCCATCTCTATGGGATCAAAGGCACTGGATGCGAGGGTGGAGGTCGTGCTCATCAAGCTTTTCCCACCGTAATGACAATTTCGCCAAGAGCGCCGATGGATACGATATCATTCCGGCCAACCAAGGTCGTTGCGCTGAATTCCTCTATGATTGCCGGACCCTCTACTTGCATGCCTATTGGCAAAGCCGCCCGGTCCCAGATGGCTGCGTCCGCCCAGCCCTCATTCTTTAGATGGATCTTTCGGGTTGTTCGGGCTTTGGGGGCAGTGCTTGGTGAACCGACATCTGCGACTGCTGACAAGTCAAGGCCAGCACCCGCGCGTTCAGCAATCGCATGCAACCCAATAACTTCCGGTGCGAAATCTTCGCTGAGTACACGCCCAAATCGTTGCGCGTATGCGGCTTCAAAGGCAGCGGTCAGGTTGGCGGCAGAGGGCGCGCCCTCGAAATCCACAGTTAGGCTGTGCCGTTGGCCGCGATAGCGCATGTCCGCCTGCCAGCGGATTACGTCCGGCTGGCCACTAAGCTCTTTAGCGGATGCTTCTAACGCTTCGCCTTGAAGCGCATTGGCGACGGCCTGAAGCGATGCGATGCCATCTGGCGATAGGTCCGCGACAAGGCTACGGACAGTGTCGGTCCGCTCACCGGCAAGCAACATGCCGATTGTAGAGAAATTTCCTGGATGTGGCGGGATGATGACTGAGCTCACACCCAATTGGCGAGCCAGTTCCGCGGCGAAGATCGGCCCGCCGCCGCCAAAGGCCATCAGCGCAAAGTCACGGACATCATGGCCGCGTGCAACGGTGACTTCCTTGATTGCTCCAGTCATTAAAGTCGTCGCGAGGTCTAAAACGCCATGCGCGACCCTTGTCGCAGCTTCCTGATCATTCTCGTAGCCCATAGGGCGCACAACCTGTTCGCGGATCGCTGTTGCAGCTGCTTGGTTGTCTAACGTCAAACGACCACCAAGAAAACTCCCACGACCGATTCGTCCAAGCAGCAAATTTGCGTCTGTCACGGTTGC
The DNA here is from genome assembly GCA_965660545.1 of Alphaproteobacteria bacterium. Taxonomy (GTDB): domain Bacteria; phylum Pseudomonadota; class Alphaproteobacteria; order Bin95; family Bin95; genus VMCJ01. Next base: position 35,967 of record CBFIAF010000029.1, read on the forward strand.
TTCCACACCGCCGTTTCCAAAGCACGCCGGACCGGGTGTTGATCCCGCACTTTGCGGGCCAACGCCCAAACGCCCCTGAGGGTCCACCCAAGCAATCGAACCGCCGCCAGCGCCGACCTCAACGATGTCCAACACGGGGCTTCGAATGGGGAAACCTGTTGCGTAGCCGCCGACCCAATAGGTCGATTGCACCTCGAATGTTCCGTTCTCGACAATTGCGCACTTTGCGGTTGTTCCTCCCATGTCGAATGCAATGACATGGTTTAGGTTGAGCGCCTTGGCGTACTCAGCCGCAGCAAGGACACCGCCGATAGGGCCAGATTCCACAAGGGACACAGGGCGTTCGATTGCTGCGGCGACGGGTATGACGCCGCCATTAGAGCCCATCATATTAAAGGTACCGTTGAAACCGTCCTGTTCAAGCTGTTCAGAGAATCCTGCGACATAGGCTGTGATTGACGGTCCGACATAGGCGTTCGCGGCAACAGTGGAGGTGCGCTCGAACTCAAACCATTCCCGAGTAAGAGATGTTCCAGATGTGATGTAGACGCCTGGCAGCTTTGCGCTCAAATAAGCTACGGCCCTTTGCTCGTGGAGGGGGTTGGCGTAGGCATTCAAGAAAGAAACAGCCACGGCTTCTACCCGGGCAGCTTTGAGCTTTGGAATGAGGGTGGCGAGATCGCTGTCAGCCAGAGGCTCAATAATGGCGCCATCAGAGCCAACACGTTCCGTCACCTCAAACCGCAGAAATCGCGGGATGAGCGGCGGTGCCCGCCTTACAGAAAGATCAAACGGCACTGGGCGATTGCCGCGACCGATCTCAAGGGTGTCTCGGAAGCCGGACGTCGCGATCAGCGCAGCCTTGGCTCCACGTCGCTGCAAGAAAGCGTTGATCACATGCGTCGTGCCATGGCGTAGCCATGCTGCGTCAGCCAGATTTCCTTTAGTTTCTGCAATGCCCGCAGCTACGCCATCAACGAGGTTTTCATATGTCGTTAGCTGCTTGCCGAAGCGCACACCGCCGCCGCCCGCATCGTAGACTGTAACGTCCGTGAAAGTCCCGCCGGTGTCGGCGGCGATATAGTGAAGCAATCGGCTTCTCCTAAACTCAGCCTCATCTTTGGTCATGCCAGCGCGAATATGTAATTCGCATTGAAACCTATATCAGTGCGGGCAGGATGGCGGCTACAGTGCCATCATATATTGCGTCGGGAAGAATACGGCGTAATATTGCGGGCTTTCGCTATCCTACCGAATGTTTCTTGAGGAACTGGCGCACCTGGTCGATTGTGCGTGACTTCAGCTCTGGCGGGGACTGCCACGGAAAGACTGTGATCGCGGCGCTCGGTGCCAGCGAAGCTATGTCGACAGACGTTTGATAGGGGTGGGCTGGGATATCATCTGGCAGCACAAGCATTGGCGTCTGACAGTCCCGGATCATATCGCGGGACACGCTGTAGAGAAAATCGGGATTCGTTCGATAAAGATTGTGCAGGTAGGGTTCGATATCTGCTCCGTCCAAATCGGGACGTTGGGCGAGCAGTCCCGGCGCCCAAATATTCCGTCCGGAGCGGTACATGACGTCAGGGTCTTCCGGATAATGCCCAACGGATTGACAAAAGACTGCAGCCACGACCCGATCCGGTGCGCGTTCCAGCAGCTTCCCAGCGAAGCAGCCGCCGATGCAATATCCCATGAAAGCGAAATTACTGATGCCCAAGTGATCCATCAGGCCTAGTTGGTCATCAGCAAAGGCACCCCACGGATCGTCGACAGCGATGGGGCCGGTGCTCTCACCGCCATTGGCGTTGCGCTGGTCCATCGTGATGCAGCGGAAGTCACCTTTAAATTCCTCCATGGCGTTGATGACGGCAGTTGGCCATGCTGCCATGCGGGAATTTAGGCCGCCGCCTGGCGTTACCAGCAACGGAAACCCGACGCCGACTTCTTCGTATTTTATGCGAACGTCACCATTTTCGTAGAACGGCATGGGGGTCTCCTAATATCATTGCTGAATGCTCAGAAGAGGAAACGCTCTGAGCACACTTGTCGTGAAGGGTTTACAAACGGTGTTAGCCAAGTTTGATGACGGCTTTTTCCACATGAGATCGTTCCATGGCGTCAATCAACGTGTGCCGTGTGATGGCGTCGTCGAAATTGGGTGCAACCGCTTTGCCAGATCGCATAGCGTTGGCAAAACGGGTATAGGCTTGCGCCACATTTCGCCCAGGGCCAGCGGCCATGTCCGCCGGAATTAGTCGATATTCGGCTGGCGGGTCAATCTCCGCCATCGCTCCGTCGCCTATACCGAGAAACAGCTTGCTCGGTCCGATATTGACGGAGTTTGAGGTCAAAATTAGCGTGCCTTTCCGGCCATAAACCTCCATGCGGATGCCGCTAGCGTTGTGTGGAACGCTTGCCAATTGGTAGGAGACCTCGGCACCGCTTTTCAACACGCCAGCCGCCGATACAGTGTCCGGTGCGTCGACGGGGAAATCTGCGCCGGTTACAGCGTGTTTCCACATGTTAATGCGCGTGGTCACGCGCGCGTTGACTTCCGCAAACTCGCCTAAGATATAGCAGAGCGCATCAATCGAATGTCCGCCTGGAATCGTCATTGGGTTGGCACCGTTTGAGCGGACACCCTGCCAGATTCGACCATCGCCGCGCACAGGTATCGAGCCGACCATGACACTGAGATTTACAGTTACAACCTCGCCGATGTCGCCATTGGCAATCAGGTCGCGGGCGAACATAACCGCTGGGTCACTCTGCGCCTGGAGCCCGACCAGGGTTAGTTGGCCAGAAGCCTTGGCTGCGTCAGCCATTATTTTGGCGTCGGCCAGGTTGGCACCAAGCGGCCACTCGCAGCAGACGGGCTTATTTGCTTTCAGTGCAGACATCACAAGCGCCTGGTGCAAAGGCACGCGTACGACGACCGCAATCAAGTCGACCTCAGGGCAGGCGACCATTACGTCTATGTCGTGAAAGGCTAAATCCGCGCCGAATTTCTCGGCAGAGGCTTTAGCGGTGTCTTCGTGGGCGGTGCATATAGCCTTCAATTCATAGTCCGACAAAGCCTGCAATGCGGGTACATGGGCGTTGGCACCCCAGCCGCTGCCGCCAGGTGTTACTGTTGCTCCGACGATCCCGACCCTGATTTTGTCTGACATATTGGCGTCCTTTGGCTGCAGGGATTATTTGGCACCGACATAGGATGCATTGATTCTATAAAGATTGGACCACAAGGGCACGAGTACGGCTAGGTGCGTTTCAACTGGCATTATGGCCGCCATCGACATCGAGAGCCGGTAATGTACGTTTGGCCAGATCGAATATCCCTTTTCGCTTCCGGAGATGAAGTCATGCAGCCTTCTACAGTGGATCGCTTGAAGCTATCCGCACCAGAAGCCCAGGCGCTGGGCGAAGCTGCGATGCAGGGCGCCGGGTTTGATGCCGAAGAAGCCCGCATTTTGACCGACCATGTAATGGATGCCGCCCTTTGCGGCTATGAGTATTCCGGGTTGCCGAAGCTTTTGAACGTTATAGACGACCCAAAGTTTAAAGTACCGCGCAGGCCAATCGCGATCATCAAAGATTCCGGTGCGGCGGCCCTGCTGGATGGCGGCGATAATACCGGCATGATCGCTTTGAAGCGGGCAATGGATATCGCAATTGAGCGAGCGGAAACCCACGGCTTGGCAATTGTATGTCTGGCCAATAGCTGGATGAGCGGGCGCAGCGCCTAGTATTTTTCATGTATGCATTGCTTTGCCTAGGCTCAGCGACAGAAATTCCGTTTGAGGACGCCTCAGAAAGTTAGTTGGAAGAGGAAAGAAATGACTGAAATGAAAGACGTCGAAGACGCCTCTGAAATCGCCTTGATCGTCGGCGGCGGTCCTGGCGTCAGCGCCAGTTGTGCACGTCGGTTTACCGATGCCGGCATGCGGGTGGTCGTAGCCGCCCGGAATCCAAACAAACCCGTTCTTAGGGAATTGGCCGAAGCCACTGGAGTGACGCTCTGCGCCTGCGACGCATCCGACGCGGAGGATGTCGATCGCCTCTTTGAGAACATAAAGGCGCAGCATGGGACGCCAAAACTTGTCATTCATAACATTGACGGCCGGTCCCGCGAGATATTTGGAAAATCCTTGATCGAGGCTGAGCCAGAGGTCGTTCGTCGCACGATTGAGAACGGCGCTTTTAGCGCTTTCCTGGTCGCCCGTGCGGCTGCCCGACAGATGCTTGAGGGTGCAGCGCCGCCGAACGGCGTTCGCGGTACCGTAATTTTCACGAATGCGAGCGCGGCCATGAAAGGTTTCGCGCGCAGCGGGGCGTTTGCAATGGCCTGCCATGCAAAGGCAGGACTAGCGCAAAGTATTGCCCGCGAGCTCATGCCCCAAGGCGTTCATGTCGCCCATGTTCCTATCGACGCGGCGGTCGGTTGGACACAAGAGGACGGTAGCCGTCGGCATCGGCGGGCGGGGACCGACCTACACGACAATTTGGCCGACCCGGACCACATCGCTGAGACATATCTGCAATTGCACCACCAACATCGCTCAACTTGGGCTTTTGAGGTCGTGCTCCGGCCTTGGCTTGAAACGTGGTAAGCGAGCCGCCTAATTACCTGGCACCAAGGTCTCAGCCGATCTGAATGAAGCGGCTGCCAGGCACCGGCGGGTCGTTGGGCGGGCCAGCAAAGCACTGGGCCATGGCCATCCACGCGGTTGCGGTATTGCCTCTGACCGAGAGGCTTACGTCTGCGACGTTACGCGTTTGCGCCACCACCTGACAAAAGTCTGTTGCGGATCCCACAATGATTTCGCCTGCAGGCGCCCTTTCAGCATTCCATTCCCAAACGTCACCTGACGGCGCGGTTAGGCGAATGAGCGGCGGCCGTCCTGGTTGCTCTATACCGCGGTTCGCAAAGGTCCAACTAAAGGTTATTATGCCCAGATGAGCGATTGCCTGAATATGGTCCCGGTCAACGCGCTCACAGCCGAGTAGATCGTAGAGCGCTTGTGAATGCGACCATGTCTCCATAAGGCGGGCAGTGATTGAGGAGCGGGCGCTCATGTCGGGTCCCACCCATTGGACACGCTGCTTCGGATCGGCTTGCGCATAGGCATCTCCGATTTTTACGGCCGATGCGCGCCAAGCCTCTAACAACGCCCGGCCTGCCAAATTGTCCGCCGCTTCTCGTTGATTGGAGAGGATGTCCGTTGTAGTCGCAGCGACAACAGCCTGCCGTCCCGCCCTGATTTTGGCATAGCCGTCCGGGTCGATGAGCGTCTGGCGCGCCCGAATGTCTCCTACATAAAGATGCTGCATGATGTCGTTAACGGTCCAGCCCTTGAACTGAGTCCTGCGGTTATAGTCCGCGGGGTCTAGATTTTTCATGAGATCATAGGTCGCTTCGCATTCTAAGGCAAAGCCAACGGCTTCAGGGATCATCTTTGAGTTACCTCCTTGTCGCATATGGGTGCTCAGCGCCTCCAAAATTCGAGCACGCAATGCCACAAAGGCCCAGATTCATTACATTGCCCGCACTTTTGATGAATTGATTGAGCTTGATCATAATTGGATGCGTGAACAGCCGGTTACACAACCTCAGCTATCCTGCGCGACCTGTTGCCGGACACATTACTTATGCCATAATGTTTGCCCAGCCGCCGTCGTATACTCGGCGAGTCCCTCTCCTACTGTTGCACTTACGATTTATCTGAAGTTAAGAGGACACGATTGTGTCTCTCACTCGCACCCCCTCTGTTAGAAAGACTGATCCGTGACGGTCTCATGCAGAGGCGCTACGGTCGGGTCCACTTGCCTCCGCCAATAATATTCGATGGCGGTCTTGTAGCTGTCCCAGATCCGCCGGAGTTCACCGACAGGCTCGTCATGCAAATCCACTCTAAGATCAACACGGGCATATGCTCGCTCGGCATAGACCAGCAAGGCGGCGGAGTTTTGGCCCCCGTGCTGTCCGCCCGCGTCGCGCCCTGCCTCCAATGCGCGCATTAGGCGTTCCTCAAAGGACGATGCGGCGGCCTCTTCATAGCCTGCTTCGATAGCGTCCAGGACGTGTTCGCCGACAAGCACATTGCCGAGGGCGATCAAGCCATCACAAACGTGATGACCTGCCCAGTCCCGGTTATGAGACCCTGTGCGGGCAGCGGCAAAACCGTCGGCGTCGATAACACCAAGTTGTCGATATTCATGGTTGGGATCGGCCTTCAGCAATTCCTGGATGACAGAGGGTGCCTTATAACCTGTCTCCAAAATTTTGATGGCTGTCTTTCCAAGGCGTGGGTCGGCAATCGCCATGATTGCAACAGCCCCGAGGTTCGGTGCGATATGCGGTACCCGCGAGCCGACAGCTAGGGAACGAGTTGCGCTTGCAATGCCGAAGGTGCCAGTCTTTTCACATCGCGCCATTATTGTGAATGTCATGATCTATACCCATTCTATTTCCGTCAAACTTCCCATATGGACTTATCCCGACGCAATAATGCTGTCCTAAACCGGTTTCTCGCGCAATAGATTAGCGCATAGCGTCCAGCCATTCGCGATCAGCAACCTTAATCTCAGAAGCCAAAGTCTCTAAGAGAGGTGGCATTGGTGACAGTGCAATTACCACGCGGCAATGCTCCGGCTTAGTGTTCATCGCCTGCCGCACGGCCTCTGGGTCTGCCTCTAGTGTCAACAGCATCACGGGCACACCACCAGCTACCTTTTGTAGAGCTACTCCAAACCCTCATGCCGGCGCAGCGCGCTCAATGATCGCGTCGAAATTCACATGACGCGGCAGGCTGCCATAGGCACCAGACCATCGGTCACCTAGCCTTGAAGCAACGAATGCATCCGCGACCTCGACGGGGGCATTACGGGTAAGCAGGCTGGCCTGCAGCGCCGTTGCCATCTGCTCTGTCAGGGTGCACGCTCGAAGCCCATTCCCCATATTTTTGAGTTGAACCGATCCGCCGTAACAGGCGTCGGCATCAACGTCCCGACGTCAGCGGAACCGGCGAGCCCCATCGGCGCCGCCGCCTATCACGACACGGCGGTCTGGCTGAAACCGGCAGGCTAAGGCCGCGCCTCCAAGACCGCTAGACAGCCGGTCTCCTCGAGGAGCAGTCGGATGGAAGCTTGGCGCTCGGCGTCCAGGCCGGCGAAATCGGACTGGAGCCAGCGCAGGCATTTGATCTGATATCGGAAAACGTCCTGGGCGTAGGAATTTCCCCGAATGTCCATTGAGAAGCGCTCCTCGCCGGCCTCCGCCGCGTCGGCATTTGCCTGGAGAAACGGCAGATAAACCTCGCCGACGAGGCGCAGCAGATCAACGACTGCCGGCGATAGGTCGGCGAGCCCGCGCCAATCCCCCTCAACGCCCGAACCGTCTTCCATGCGGCGCAACCAATGTTCCGTGTGGGGTGCGGAAGCGCGCATGATCGCCATCGAGACCGGGTCGGTGGCCAAAGTTTTGAGCTGGCCGAACAACCCAAAGTCCGCGAGCGCTGGGCGCGTCCCAAATAGATAAAAATCGCGCCGAACGAAGCTTTCCATAATCTCCAGCACGCGGGCGTAGGTCGCCTCAATCGCCGGCCCGTTTTCCGGCGTGCAGCCGACCATGGGCATACGTCCGCTTTGGCGTGCCAGGAAAACCTCAGCGGCTTCCTGGAAGTCGGCCTCTTCGATGAGGTCAGGCCGTGAGTCGTCAATCACCCAATGCGGGCCGTAGGCTCTGCCTTCCGCAGAGGCGAAGCGGTAGTGGAACATGCACTTCGTTATCCACTCATCCGCCATGTCCTCGATCAGGAAGGACAAGAAGGCGAGTGCTGGGTCATCATGGATGATGGAGCGGTCGCCCGGATGCCGCGTCTCCAGGTCGAGCGCTAGCGGGGTTGAGTCCGTGCGCCGGGTGCCGTCTGGATATTCCAGGATCGGGACCAGCATCGGCCGCACATCGGTCAACTGCTCCCGCAATTCCTTGGAGCGCAGCACCCAAACATGTGGGATGCGGCGATAGCGCATGATCGCCCGCAGCTTCTGGGAATAAGGCGAGCCATTACCGCCGATGATCTTATAGGACTGCATGGTTAGCGCGCCTTCCGGCTCGTAGCGGGGGTTTTCCATTCACGTTTCTTGTCCGATGGTACCTGAGCCAAATTGGTGCTTTCAAGCATTTTGTGCCTTCTGCTGGCATTGTAAGAGCAATCTGACTTAAGCCGCTGAGCATCAATTAAACTAAGCCCAAGATATCCAAGATCGCTAACGGGTCCTCCCGAGGAATAACCTCAAACGGGTGGGCGGAAGCCCATCTTATGCCTAGTTACAGAATTTTCTTAAAGCCCGTTTCGTTGCGTT
>CBFIAF010000029.1:44356-46736 GCA_965660545.1 Alphaproteobacteria bacterium
GCCCCCTATCTAAACGCAACGAAACGGGCTTTGAAACTCTGTCGCTAGCAAACTTACGAGGTGGCGCGTTACCCGTATGGGGATGGGCCAGGAAGGACCTCGTAATACCAGCCCTGGGATCGGTTTAAGCCCCGTGTGATGACCATCTCTGCCTTCCGTTCAATCCTCACCAGAGAGAGTCAGAACATCCAGCATTGACCCTCCAACGCTGCTTGACATCGATGGGTCTTTCACGAGGGTATTTGCTCCATTTCCACTTTCTGCCAGACTTCCCGTATGAGAAAACTGACCGCTACCATCTACCTGACGATTGCCGTGCTTCTTGGAGTGACGGGGGTGAGTGAGAGTGCTGATTATCTAAAGGGTCTAACTGCTGCTCAAAGTGGGGACTACGCAACAGCTCTGCGTGAATTTTTCACCTGCAACTAATGTGAAATAAATTTCAAATTTTAATGATACGCCCAGAGAGTTTTATATAAAAATTTGATGCTAATCCATTTAATAAATATTTAAAGGAACAGAAGTTAAAATGAGTCAACCTGAGCGAAGGGAAAGTATTTTATTTTTATAAAAATAATAATGAATTGATACTAAATATCGATGGACTTCCTATTCCATTTGAAATTGGGAAAGAAGCAAAAAGGAACGGCAACATAGAGCAATACATAGTTAACTTTGGATTTTATGAAATTTTTATTGACTTTGAAGGTCGAAATGCAACTTTTAATACACTTGGTTTACAAAATGACCTATCGTGTATTTAGAAAAATATATTTCCTATAGTGCAGAATCTTACGCCTAATACGATTAAATCGGATAACTAAATGTTCTTCTGATGCGTCCGTATCCACCACGATATGAATCCAATTGCAGAAATACGATGTGCATATCGTGTCAGTGGTAGGAATTACCGTCACGCACGGATATCCCACGGAAATACTGTGAGGAAAAATCCCTAAGTCTTCATGCCGAGGGGTCTTTTTTCATGTTATTGGAAGAATCTTAAAAACCGTCAGAGAAATGTGTCTGGGTGGGTGATACGATGGGTTTAAGACTGACGTTTATCCAGGTTTAGACCAGACACACCGTTTCTAAGTATAAGAAAAAATGGGATTAATGGGAAATAAGAAGGAAGACTCCCAATCAAATGAAATCGTCGGTAAAATGAACTTTGACCATCTTGGTTCCTTGCCATAAAATTAGGGATGAAAGCGTCTACAAATCTAAAGGCTATTCAGTCATTGCTCTGACAGCACCTGCGATACGGCGCTAGCGAGCGGCTTTCAGGCTTCGCGCGGCCGCCTCAGCCAAAGTTCTGGCGCCAGTGATGATGTCATCGTCATGGGTATTCTCTGTCCAATGATGGCTGATGCCGCCAATGCTTGGAACAAAGAGCATCGCTGCCGGCATGATCTCCGCCAGATATTGCGCGTCATGACCGGCACCGCTTGGCATCCGAATGTGTTTGCCTGGGGCATGGGTTTCGGCCCCCGCATCCAATGCCGCCTGCAAGGATGGGTCCATGAGGCGCGGCGTTGATTTCGCCATTGTCTCAAGCGTCAAGGAACAAGGCCCATCAGCATCTGCCGTGGCTACCATCTGCTTAAGCGCTGCCTCGAACGTTTCCAACTGCGCCATATCGGCGTCACGGAATTGAAACACCATTTCACCCCGGCCAGGTATGATGCTGCCAGCGCCGGGCTCCAGCTTGATATCGCCAACGGTCCAAACGGAGCGTTCGGCGGCGATTGACCGAAAGACGTGATCAATTTTGGCAGCCAGCTTGACCAGGGCGAGGCCGGCATCCTTGCGGATCGCCATGCGCGTCGTGCCAGCATGGTTTTGTACGCCCTCTGCCGTAATCTTAAACTGCCAGATGGCGACAATGCTGGTTACAACACCAATCTGCAGGTCGGACGCCTCTAAGCTGTCGCCCTGCTCGATGTGCGCTTCGAAAAAGCCGCAATATCGGTTTGGCTCTGCCTGGATCCGTTGCTTTCCGGCCAACCCAGCAGCCGATAGCGCTGCGCGCAGCGGCGTTCCGTCAAACTTATTGTTGATCTGGTCGATCTCGCTGTCTGGGAGGTCCCCAATGAATGAACGGCTACCAATAAATGACTTGAAGTGGCCTTCTTCGTCCGCCCATGCCGCGACATCAACGCCGCAACTGGCGCACTCAGGGTCTTCCGCAATGGCGCGAGCGACCTCAAGCCCATAGATGACGCCAAGTGCCCCATCGAGCCATCCGGCATACGGCTGGGTCTCAAGGTGGCTGCCGCTTAACAGCACCGGACCTGGCGCGCTCGAACGGCCGATTACATTGCCGATGCCGTCAATTTGAGCATCTAGTCCAGCATCCGCCATCCGCCCCGTGAGCCAC
>CBFIAF010000030.1:0-46056 GCA_965660545.1 Alphaproteobacteria bacterium
CTGATTTTGGCTCTCAATCGGCTGCAAACGTCTCATTGCAGCCTGAAGCAACGTAGCCAGTAGAGCCCCGCTTAGAATGAGGGCTTATGCAGAGGTCTCTATTGAGCTTTGGGTAAAGACTCCGCTTATCTCGCTAGGTGATTGTTTCTAATGTATTATAGCATCTGTTGCATAAAAGTCACAGCCGCGTTCTTTTTGCAACAGAGCATGCTTAATATGATTGACCAGACGCTTTCAGGCGTCCTACAAATCAGACGTAGCTGAACGAGGGGTTCGGCACTACACTACCTAGAAAGAGGGTATCTCATGAAAAAGTCACTTCTCGCGACTACGGCTCTGGCGGCGCTCGGCGCTGTTGCAGTCGCTGGTCCGGCAACTGCTGCTGAAAAAATCAAGCTTTCCGTTGGCGGCTACATGGAACAGTGGTTCGGTTTTGCTGACAACAAAACTAGCGCTGTCGCTAACGCCGATGGATTTGACCAACAGTCTGATGGTGAAATCCACTTCAAGGGCTCTACGACCCTCGATAACGGACTTAAAATTGGCATAAACGTCCAGCTCGAAGCTGAACAAGATGGATCAGATCAGATCGATGAGCAGTATGCTTTCGTCGATGGTTCCTTTGGTCGCTTCGTAATCGGTAATGAAAACTCTGCCGCTTACCTAATGAACTCGGGTCTCCCAAGTCATGGTGCCGGGATCGATTCCGGTGACACTGGTAACTGGATTTCCGGGATTGACTTCGCGCGCGGCACGACCGTAGGTAACTTTGCACGTCAAGACAACGACTCGCACAAAATCACTTACTTCACGCCACGCGTTTCTGGCTTCCAGGTCGGTGCCTCCTACACTCCTGAACATAACCAGGATAACGGTTCAGGTCCGGCTGAAGCAAACGGAACCCCTGATAACGGTTTCGCCATTGCCGCTAACATGATTCATTCATTCGGCGACGTAAAAATTCGTGCGCAGGCTGGTTATCAAGACTACGGTGATGATGATGCAATCGCAGGTGGCATTGATCCAGAAGCGTACGGCGGCGGTCTTCGTCTCGGGTTTGGCGGTTTCACTGTCTCCGGCAACTTTATGCATGTCGAAAACAGAGATCTAACTGCTGGTAATGAGCTAGAAACATTTGGCATTGGCGTCGCTTACGCGGCTGGTCCAGTCGGCATCTCCTTGAACTACATTAATGCTGACGAGGAAAACGATGGCGCTAATGTTAAAACTGAACAGGATGTGGTTGAACTCGGTCTGCGTTACACGCTTGGGCCAGGGATACAAGCTCGTGGTTCTCTCTACTACGGCGAAGCAGACACTGATGGGGTAGAGACAGCAGATGGCGTCGCTGTAGTAGGCGGCCTGAAAATCGGCTTCTAATCTGCCAATACTATCAAGACTTGACGGGGGCGGCCTTCGGGCTGCCCCCGTTTTCTTTTGTATAATGAGATCAAAACGTCGATGGTGTGGAGGCAGGGATCACGACGCAAGCGACGTTACCAATATTGCGGAAGCAGTTTGGCCGAATAAATAAGCGTTCCCTAGCCCGAGCAGCTGAGCGCGGTTCCCAACCGCCACTTAAATGTGGCCTTCGACAATGATTCCGGCTTCATCCGCCTCACGGCCGCAGAGGCCCTTGCTTGTATCCCAGCCCAGCGCATAGCGATCATACAACATCTGTAGCAAATGCTGCGCCGCATCCCCCACTTCCTTGAACACTACTTTGATATCGCCATTCGCCATTGGCGGCGCAATTTTGCGAAGATCTTCATGGCGGAAGAAGAACGTCGGCATTGACACGTTAATCACCCCAGTCGGCCAAACTCCGCGGTGACCTCGATCAGGTAGGGAAGCAGCTCAGCCGCCAGACAGAAAATACCTTTGCCCTGAACTTCTTGAAGATGCGCCGCGGCAGAGGGTGGCGTTGGGCAGATCCAGGCGATTTAAAGCACTGCATCTTGCGTTCTCGCCTTCGCACTGGCTGGCGTGAGTTCTTCGGCCGATTGTTTGCCTGGGGCCTCTGGTCATAAAGGGTCGGCAGGCGTTCATGCCTTAATGGTCGCACCTAAGAACGCAGCTTATCGGTCGTGATCCGGTTCGGGGCGAAGCCCTGCTTCTTCAATAGCTTGCGCAGCAAACGCCTAGCCGGTTTCGCGCAGCGCCTGGGCTGCGCCAGGAAATCAAGTACTTCCCCTTCGTCATCCACAGCGCGCCAAAGCCAATGTTTGCGGCCATGGACCTTGATGCCTATTGCGTCCAAATACCATCACGGGCTCGGTTGCGGTCGGAATCGGCGAAGGTTGCCGGCGATGAGGCGCCCAAACTTCAGAAACCAGCAACGGACAGTTTCGTTCTAAGCATCGACACCACGTTCGGCCAGCATTTCCTCCATATCGCGGAACGACAGGGTAAAGCGGCATATAGCCAGACGGCGTGCATGATGACCGGAGGCAGAAAGCGATGGCGCTTGAACGAAATTGGCTTCATTGCATTAGCCTAACGCCAGGGAGGCCGCAGGGCGGTTAACGTGCCAATGCTCCTCGCCGAAATTTGGCTGCATCCATCAAATGACGCCCTTCTCCTGCAGTTTTGCAATTTCCTCCGCCGACAGTCCTAACAAGTCGCTGTAGACGGCACCATTCGCATTGGCCAGCGCTGGACCCAGATTGTCGATACGCCCAGGCGTGCGGGACAAGCGCGGTGCGACGCCCGGCACAGTTACAGGCCCGGTTGCAGGATCATCAACGATGACTAGGTTGCCGCGCTCTTTAAAGTGCGGGTCCTCAAAGATCTCATCAATAGCGTTCACTGCGCCGATTGGCACTTCTGATGCAACGCATGCGGCAACAACTCCGTCGCGGTCCATGGATTTCGTCCAATCTGAAACCAGGCCATCAACGGTATCGCGCTCTGCGAGCCTATTGGTGACGCGGCCATATTGGGTCGCACTCGCAAGGTCTGGCTGCTGCATGGCCTTAGACAGACGGTCAAACATTTTATCATTGGTGCAAGCGATAGCGACCCAGCGCCCGTCCCCGCATTCAAAATGGCCATGGGGGCAAGCGTTGGCGGTGCCGATGCCTTCGCGGCCGCGCACATACCCGGTGGCGGCATAGGCTGGAGCCAATTCGTCCAGCGCGCGGAACACACTTTCGTAAAGTGCTAAGTCGACCGTTTGCCCAAGGCCCGACTTGTCCCGCTCACGCAGAGCCATCAGAACGCCAATCGCCCCATACATCCCCGTCATGTAATCACCGAGAGAGGTCGAGCCCGGCGTTACAGGCGGGCCTCCAGGCATGCCTGCCAGATGCGTCAGGCCGCCAAATGCATGGGCGATACGCGCAAATCCCGGGCGGTCTTTGTAAGGCCCTGTCTGACCATATCCGGATACACTCAACATCACCAAGCGCGGGTTGATTTCTGCCAACACGTCATACCCAAGGCCCCATTTCGCCAGTGTACCAGGCCGGAAATTCTCCGTGACGACATCGGCATCAGCAACAAGGCGCTTGAAAAGCTCTGCCCCTTTCGGTGCGCGCAGGTTCAGCGTGATTGAGCGCTTGTTTCTTGCCTCCGTCAGCCATGCAAGGCTTGAATCTTCCCGCGTGGACGCCGTTCCATAGCGCCGCCAAGGATCGCCGCCAGCTTGCCCATCTTTGCTGGGCTGCTCGATCTTGATCACGTCCGCGCCGAATTCGCCCATGATCGAGGCCGCCATCGGTGCAGCTATGAACGTTGCAATATCAAGGACACGGACACCGTCCATTGGGCGAGGGTTTGTAGCGGGTAATGTCATTATGGTTTCCAAGCAGGTCTAAAGGCGGTTTCATTGCACTATACTCCGAGCGCTCGTGACGCCGCCATCGCGAAGGCGTGACGAGCACCGTGGTGCAGGGACAGCTATCTCTAACGCATAGCAATATTCCGGTCCGGGGGGATCATCAATGACCGAAGCATCCAAAGCGCTCAATCATATCGGGCAATTCTGGACTGGCAGGGCCCGCAATATTTTGGGGTTACGGCATGCCGCAGACCTCACCATATGGTCTGAGTTTGACCTTCTGCCGCGGGGTTTACTGGCTCAGCCATTCCTGGCATCCGGTAGTATTAAGCTGAGCAACCTGGACCAGCCGATGTTCCTGGCTGCAAACGAATATCCGGTTTCATGGGCCTCCCTCGCCATAGCTACAATCTTAGGCGCGGCCGTGGAATTGGACGCTAAGTTGCTGCTTTCAATTGGACTTTTCACGCGACTCGCAAAGCGATTCTCGCCGTATGGGCGATGGTCATTCAAACGGTCTATCAACCGCTGGTTTTAAACCTGCATTGGGCTGCGCTGGGGGTTTGGTTTTTGCTAGCGGGTGCGGGGCCAATCAGTCTCGATGCTCTGATCCGAAGGGGCCTTAGCGGCGCAGCCCTGCCGTTTGCGCAACAATTCAGCAGCCTCTTTGATTGTCTGAAGGCCTGCGCTGCACCCGCTTGGATGCTGTCCGTCCGCTATTGGATTGGCGCGATCTTCTTTGCCTCTGGTCTTGCAAAAATCGCTGATCTGCTATCAACATTGTTCCTCTTTGAACATGAATGTGAAACGCCGTTTCTGCCAGTCTGGTTTGCCGTTGGCTCTGCGACTGTGTTCGAGCTGGCAATGCCCGGCCTGCTAATCGGCGGCCTTTTTACGCGCCTCGCCGCATTACCGCTGAATGTCATTACGGCGGTTATCCAGTTCACCTATTCCGACCATGTCGACCATCTCTACTGGATATTGCTTCTTGGGCCTCATTTTGACCTGGGGCCCCGGCCACTTCTCATTAGATGCACTAGCCGAACGCTGGCTTCGGGCACGGCTTCCGCTGCTCTTTGACTATGAAATCTGGCCGAATGATGCGCTTCGTCATGTCATTGTTGTTGGTGTTGGGTTCGGTGGTGTTGCGGCGGCGCGGGCACTTAAAAACGCTCCATGCCAGGTGACTGTGATTAACCGGCATAACTTTCATCTATTTAAACCGCTGCTTTATCAAGTCGCGACCGCGGCCCTGTCCCCTGCGGACCTCGCAGCGCCGATCCGGGACTTTTCCGCGACCAGCCAAAACGCGCGGGTTCTGACCGGCCGGGTCACAGATGTGCAGCGCGACGAAAACTGCGTCGTTCTGGAAGATGAACGCACGCTTGCCTGCGACCATCTAGTCATCGCGACGGCGCCAGGCAAAACTATTCCGGCAAGGAATCCTGGGAGCCGTTTGCCTCTGACCTCAAGAACATTGAAGGCGCGACTGATATGCGGCGGCGCATCTTGCTCGTGTTTGAACGCGCTGAGAACGAGGAAAAGACGAGCTGCCGGGAGGGGCTCATGACCTTCGCAGTGGTCGGCGGTGGCCCAACAGGTGTTGAGCTAGCAGGCGCTATCGCAGAAGTCGCCCATCAAGGCATGGGCGGCGAGTTCCACAATGTACCGCCCGAAACTGCTGGCGTTATCCTGGTACAATCAGGCGATTGGCTGCTGCCAGCGTTCCCAGAATCTCTTTCCGCCGCTACTAAGCACGAGCTTGAAGACATTGGTATTGAAGTTATGACCAGCACCCGTGTCACGGATATCGAAGAAGACGGCCTATCTATCGGTGAGGAGCGGATTGAGATTGGAACGTTCGTATGGGCCGCTGGCGTCATCGCCTCCGCGACTGGGCGTTGGCTCGATACGGAGCGGGACAAGGCTGGCCGCATCATTGTCGGCGCGGACCTCACGATTGACGGTGCAGACAATATATTCGTCGTCGGCGACACGGCCCCTAGCGATGCCTGCGAATGGCAATCCCTTACCTGACCTAGCGCGAGCAACAAAGCAGGGCGGCACGTATGACACGAGCGTGATTGCAGCCAACCTCTCAGCTAAACCCGTGCGGGGGCCGTTCCAGTACAAACATGATGGATCATTGGCTACGATTGGCCGTGCGGCGGCGGTAGCGGACTTCGGCTAGATTAAGCTAGCCGGTGCCCCCGCATGGTGGCTGTCGAGCGGTGTGCATGTTTGTTCTTGAGCAGCGCCCGAAGCCGCTTCGCTGTCGCCATGGAATGCGCTTGGGCTTACCTAACGTTCCGGCGCTGCACACGGCTGATCACAGGAAAATAGCTTTATTTGCCGATGGTCGCCCGGTGTTTCCGGTGTTTGATGATGGCACCTTTCCGGGCAGCCCGTGCAGCACCACGGGCTTCGGAGCAGCCCATCATGGAGAGCGCGATCATGAACGGCAGCAGGAAGTATAACGCGCGGTAGACGAGCATCGCCGCGAGCACAGCATCCCTAGGCGCGGTTTCTGGCAGCAGTAGCAGCAGTGCTGCTTCAAACACACCGATGCCGCCTGGCGCCTGGCTCATCATGCCCGCGATATAGCCGATCACATAAATCCCAATGAAGCCCCAATAGGACACGCCAAGATCCTGCGGCAGCAGGAAATACAAAGCGGCGGAGGCGCAGCCCCATTCCAGGCAGGCCGACGCCACCTGGGTCAGCCCGATCTTCAGGGATGGCGGATAAAACCGCCTGCCTTTCAGCACGAATGATGGCTTGCCGATTATGCTCCAAATCAAGTAGCTGCTGCCGACAATCACGGCCATTGCACCTGCCAAATGCGATGCCCATATCGGCGCATCGACGGCACGGGCCAGGTCATCTGCATTAATGAACACGATAAAGCCAGCGACAGCCACAATGCCAAGCACGTAAGCCATACCGCCAAAAATCAGCACCGTTGCGATATCGTAAGCGCTCACGCCCCAGCGCGTGTAGAACCGGTAGCGCACGGAACCGCCTGATACCGCCCCAAAGCCCAGCGTGTGGCTGAAGGCATAAGCGATAAAAGATACATACATCACGCGCATGAAACTCATGGGCCGCTTGATATAGGCGAATGCAGTTGAATCGTAGATGGTTAGGACCAAGTACGCGCCCAAAGTGAATAGCAGTGACAAGCCCACATCAGCCAATGCTGTCGCGTGGAGGCGCACCATAATTCGGTCGAATTTCAGGTCGCTCAGCTTTTCGCTCAGCACCCAGCCAGCCGCGCCGAGAACGGCCAACGCCACCAAGGCTGTCAAATATTGGGTCGGCTTGCGCCTCATCCTGTTTGGTCCCGTTATATCGGCGTTTGATTTAAAGCACTTTGGATTAGATGGGAATTGCCGACCATATTAAACAGGCCGCAATCTATTCCTGCCACAAGTGTTGGCATGAATGCCGGATTGAAACCAAAGCTAAAGCTGCCATTCGGCGATGGTCCCGGTGCCAAAAAGCGCCGGCCGCTGGAAGGTGTACGTGTCCTGCTTAGCGAGGCTAAGAATGAGCCTGCTGGGTCCGCGCGGTCGATTCTCATATTCCAGGCCGCGCGCGAAGTCACGTGGCGGCGGAATATCTCGGGCATGGAAGAAGCTCTTGATGACAGCTTGATTGATCTGGTTCTGATCGACCAACAATTACCTGGCGGCGATGCGCTTGAGTTTGTTCGTAAGCTCCGTCGTGGCGAAATTGGGGAAAACCCGTTTGTCTGCCTCGCGGTTTTGCACTGGCAGACCGGCCAGGCAGACGTCGATGTCGCGCAACAGTGCGGCGCTGATGACCGCATCGCCAAGCGAATCGCCGAAGTGGCCGTCGCCACCCGTATGAAATTACTGTGCGACAGGCGGAAAACCTACATCGCTACGAAAGGTCATATTGGCCCGATACGTGCTCAAATGAGTGCGAATTTATCGAGCGCTGAGCAATTTGAGCCGCCCAATACCCGCAAAACAAACGCAATTGGCAAGCCATTAGATTCGGCCGAACAGTAAAAGGCGCTTTCTGAAGCCAACCAGAACGTCTCTGCCGCGATCATCGAGATAGCGCCGGCAAAATTCAGCGCTTATCGTTCTCCCTGAAAGACGCGATTGACGACAAAGATCAGACCCAAGCCAAGACCCTGACTGGAAAGCTCAAAGAAACCGGTGCTTCCATACGGTCCGCCGTTGAAGGCTCGCCCCACGTCAAGCTCTTGCCGGTCATCCTTCGCTTAAACGCCTTGGTAGATTTGACGCAGTTCGGTGAAAAAGACGCTAGCCGCGCCGCCGCGCTAAGAACTGAAATTACAGATCCCGTCGCCCGCACGCTGAAAGCCCGTCCGGACAACATTTCTGCATTGACCGAAGATCTCCTTAGCCAGATTGACGCCCACTTCCCAGCGATCACCGCAGCGGTTGCTGAGCAAGAAGGTGCCGAAGTAGCCGGCGAACCTGCAGCTTAAAGCTTCGAGCTCGCCCAATTCTCCGGCAGTTCCGCTGGCCAGGAAGCGATGCCCGCAGCTTTGGCCCCCGCGATGGCGCAGACTTCATCTTTTTCTGATGTATCGCCGCTAACGCCAACTGCGCCAATCACGGCTTCATCACCGTCCAGCAACAATATCCCACCTGGCACCGCCACAAACTTACCACCAGACACCGCCGCTAGCGACGCCTGAAATGCTGGCCTGTTCGACAGCCTGTCCCGCAGCAGTCGTGACGGCACGCCCATCCCAAGCGCCCCCCAGGCCTTGCCGATGGCGATGTCCGGACGAAGGATGCCAGAGCCATCTTCCCGTTGCAGTGCGACCAAACACCCGCCCGCTTCCAAAACAGCAACAGTCAACGGCATAAAGCTATGTCGACGGCCTTCGGCCAAAGCAGTCGCGACAATTGTGTTGGCGGCTTCAAGTGAGATAGAGGTCATGCGGGCTTGCTCCATTTTTTAACGGCGGCGTCATCGCTTTTACGGGCGGCCACCCAGCGCTGACCAGATACCGTTTCTTCCTGTTTCCAGAATGGTGCTTTTGTTTTCAGCCAATCCATTAGGAACTGACAAGCGTCAAACGCCGCCTGCCGGTGGCTAGATAACGTCATCACCAGAACAATAGGATCGCCCGGCTCAAATCGGCCATAGCGATGCACGATCAGGCAATCCAGTAGTGGCCAGCGCTCGCGGGCTTCGGCTTCTATTGCCTCCAGCTGACGTTCCGTCATGCCGGGATAGTGTTCCAACGTCATGGCAATGACAGGCTCGGCACCTTCATCGAGATTATCTTCGCGCGCAATGCCAACGAAGCTTGCAACGGCACCAACATCATGCCGTCCCTTGGTGAGCCTTGCGGTCTCAGCGCCAAAATCAAACGCTTCACTCTGCACCCGAACAGCCATGACTTTAGCCCCCCGTTACCGGCGGAAAGAATGCTACTTCTTTAGCGCCCGTAATTAAGGAATCCGTTTCAGAAAATTCCTGATCAATCGCGACCCGAATACTATCCCGCTTCTCAAAAGCAGTCCCGTGGCGCGGGCTAAGGGCCGCGAGCCAGTCGATCAACGCACCGGCGGTCGTGACGGTCTCGGGCGGGCTGGCGGTCTCCTCTGCGAGGCCAATTTCAGTTCGGAGCCATGCGAAGTAAAGGATCTTCATCGATTCAACTCTCTATCAGCAAAGCCACCTGGCGCTGCACAAATGCGGCGGCGGCGGCATGATCGTCGAGATCCAGCAACGGCAGCGCGCCCAGCGGTGCCGGCAATGCATCTTCCGCAACATCGCTTGCGACTGCGATGATATTTGAATCGTCCGACCATAGCGGATCACCACCACGTCCGCTCCGCCAAATCTCGATTTTTGGAATGCCCGCACCCCGGTAGCCTTCAATAATAACCAGGTCCACCGGGTTCAGCATCTTGAGCGCATCCTGCAAAGATGGCTCGGCTGCCCCCCGATGTTCTGTCAGCAAGGCGGAGCGTTCGGGCGAAATCACTAACACTTGCCCGGCCCCTGCTGCGCGATGGCGATGGCTGTCCTTGCCTTCACGGTCCATATCAAATCGCCGGTGCGCATGTTTGATCGTGGAAACGCTGACGCCAGCCGCCGATAAGGCGTTAACAATACCCGAAATCAGCACGGTCTTGCCGGACCCGCTCCAGCCTGCGACGCCAATTGCTTTCATGCCGCATCCACCTTGCGGACCGTAGTAAGGGCCGTGCAGAGATATGCCGCCCCCGTCCAACCCGTGAGCCCTGCGGCCAACCAAAGCAGCGCCTGTCCAACCTGGACGATGCCCAGAATGCCGCTTGCAGGCCCAAGGGTCAGCAGTGTCAGAGCAGCCATCTGAGCAGCCGTTTTCAGCTTTGCCGCAAATGACGACGGAATGCGCGGCGCATTCATAGTGGCCATGGCTTCCCGCAAGCCGGACACCAGAATTTCGCGGCCCAAGATCATGATCGCGGGTGCCACGTGCCACCCACTAACCGCACCGAGCCACATTAGCATTGCCAGCGTGATGCCAACTATCAGCTTGTCCGCAATCGGATCAAGCATCGCACCTAACGTAGATGTCTGGTTCCATTTTCGGGCCAGATAGCCATCCAGCCAATCCGTAGCTGCCGCGAGCGCCAATAGTGTTGCAGCCAAAATGCTGCCACGTGGCCCATCCATGGCAATCAGGAATGCAACAACAGGCGTCGCTAAGATGCGCGCCAAAGTGAGCCAGGTCGGAAAATTCAAAGGACTTCAAACACAGCAAGTTCAACGCCGCGCAGGCGTCGGGCGGCAGACGCAATGGCAACCACACTGTTCAACCACATATATTCTTCAGCGCCAGTTTCAAATGTTGGCGTGGTTCGGAATCGATATTGTGACGGCTCCACGTCTTCGCCGCCATCCAGCTTGGCACTGATCTCTGGTTTCGCGGCCCTGACCCCACGGTTATGCACAAAGATCAAAGCGCCGTCACCTGTTTGCAACATGTATCGAGATTCAACATTAACGACCCCATCCTGGCGGATAAGCTGCCAGTCAGACCCACCAGGCAGAACCTCACCGGACATATTTGGCCCGTCGAACCAGCCGCCAGTGATCGCGATCACCCGCCGCAAGCCATGGGGCGTCTCGCCGATGACCTTCGGCGGCTCAGCCTGCAGCTCGCAGTCAAAAAGAAGACGGAAAGATGGTTTCGGCAATGTAAACATCAGAACGGACCTTTTTGCCGTGTCGCATTTATGAACATCGCTACACCAGCACCAGCCCAAGGCCAAGCGGCCTGTGTGACCCCGTCACATTAAAATGGAATGAATTCCTAACAGCCGATGGTCAAGAACGAGGCTCTTTATCACAAAAACAGAACCTTAATTCGTCCGGCCTGATATTGAGCTAAATCGCGGCCCAGTTATTGCTTGAAGACGTGCAGTTAGTCCTCACCTCTCTCCCAATGCGATACGCACCTTATGGTACAATCTTACCGAAGGCGCTTCGGGGCTCGAACAACATTAAGCGGAGAACTGTCATATAAGCGCATCATTGATCATCGCCGTCGCTTCCCTGGCTCTTAGCCCAATAGCAGCGTTAGCAAATGTCAATCCTAATTGGGCACCCTGCATCGAACGCATAGCTGGTGAAGTCTCTATAAGACGCGATGGTGGGCTGGGCCCGCCAAAATTGCCGATCGTCTGGCAAAGGATGGTATCGTCAAAACGGTTGTAGGCAGCGGCGCTGGCCTGACCTTACACAACAATAGCTGGGTGTCTGTTGGTCCAAATGCAAAGCTCGCAATTTCGAAATTTGTGTTTGAGCTCGGCAAAACCGACGACTCTGTCGAAATGCGCACGGATTTAAGAAAGGCCTCCCGCCTTTGTTTAGGGCCGCGTCTCAAAACGTAAGCCCGGTGCCATCCAGGTCCAAACGCCAAGCGCCATCCTGGGTGTTCGTGGCGAGACTTTTAATGCGCTGACAGATATGCCTCTCGGCAAATAATGCGCCTGGAAATTGCGCTTTGGCTTGGGCACGCATCACGGCCAGTCTCTAGACGATGAATATTGCGCGCGCTGATTCGTCAGAATTTGCGCCGGATATTTCAGGCTTGGGGGCTATAATGAGGTTTCACATGCTTTAGATGCTGTTGGTTGCCACAGCAGCTTTGGTTGGGTGCATCAGCCAGGAGCACATTGAGCGCCAAGACGCGATCCCGCCTTACCATTAACCTTACCGCGCCCAGTTACAGCAGGAATTCTTGCTGATGGCAGATAAAGAAGCCGCCCACAATGATCATCTGGATGCGAAGCGCTTTCTTGCTCACTCTGTGGAAGCCGCCCGCGCCGTCACGATCTATGTTCGCGCACTAACCGCTTATGATATCGAGCCGCAGTTTATGGATGAATTAACGTCGACCCGCGCCCAGCTGATGACACTGCTGGAGGGTGGCAAGCCTCGCGCACCGAAGGATCTGGCTCGCGCTCATGGCGCATTTGAGTGCTGGCTTGAGGAAGCGGAGGAAGGCCACCAGAACGACGATTTAGCCTGCTGCCGCGACCGGTTCATTGAAGCCGTGAAAGACACGCGCCGGTAAGCTAGACTTGATGCCGACTGGAGCTTGGTCATGCGAAGCGCTGACGGAAATGTCGGCGCGATGGAGCTTGGCGGTAGTTACGGTAAGAAAACCTTGCTCAACAAGCCGAATGCCGCGGGATTCGTGTAGAGCGCAGCGAATCACGCAATTCTAAGTTAACCCGGCGCGAAAATGAAAAAGTCGACAATGGCGAAATTTCCTTATTGCCTTAACAAACTGCTGTTTTCACATTTTTTTCCGCAGCATTAACGGACGAAGCACGCCCACCGCTGGCAGAAGCCGCCGCTAACGCGCTCGACAGACCTGCCCCAAATACAGAAATTCTAGGGTTTGCAGATCGTGCCGGCGGTGATGGAACAAACCTGGCGCTCAGTAAAGCCCCTGCAGAGGCCGTGCGCGCAGCACTCTTCAGCCTCAACGTGCCAGAAGACTCTTTCGTGATCTATGCCCGTGATGAAGCCGGGCCACTGGTCGCAACCGGAGACGGCGTTGCTGAACAACGAAACAGGCGGGTTGAGCTGACGGCCAGATAGCCGACCGTCACGCTCCAATCCGCCTCAGCGATCATGCGCCGCCGCACTATGCGGAAGTGCCAAGCGGTCCAGAACAAACGCAACCCGCTTATCATCTCCCGTCTTGCTGACCTTTCGCGCTGCAAGCAGCACCTCACCCGCAACCGTTTCGGTCCAGAACCAATCGCTGATCTGCTGGATACCGCCTGCTGTACCCGGCTGGGCATTCGCAGCCTCCTGATAGAACGTCATCAGATCATTGATCGCCAGCTTCATGCCGTCTGCCGGTTGAGCGGCAGCAAAAGGCGGGGAAATATCCGCGCCATCTGCGAACTGGCCAAGATAATCCGCCAGCACCTCGACTTCCGCACCAGCAGCGCCAACGCCGGAGAAGCCTTTCCGGCGTTTCCAGGTCTCGTGCCAAGGTTTCATCTGCGCAACCTCCGCCTGAAGTCGCGCTGCGAATGTTTTCAGCGCATCCACTTTCGGCTGAGCGAAAGTCACTGGACAAGCCCAGCTTTCATCCGCTTCAGATGCAGCACCGTCTGCTGGCGCATCTTCTGGATAACCTTCCAGAATCGGTCCGCTAGGCCGCTCCATTAGCGCCAGCGCTGCAGCGATCACGCGCCGCTGGAAAGCTGCATCCTCAGGCGCACCAAGTGGGCGGCCAAGTTCAAACGGCACAGCGAGCGCACGCGGCGGGTGCATGGCCTCGGCGTGCTCACGCACAAGGGCCAACAGGGTTGTCGGAATGCCTGCGGTCTCAAAGTAATGGGCAAGCGCGCTCACGGCGCGTGTGCAGTTCGGTCAAACCGGCAGGAGTAGAACAGCGTTAACGCCTTCGGCAGCCATATGGCCTGCGATATCTTTTGCAGCGGGTTCCATTTCCGCCGGATCAGTTGCCCCCATGAAGCTGTAGTGATGATCAGCAACGCTGCCAATTGCGCCATCCGCTGCCATTTCCCGCAGCCTGTCCAAGGGCAGGACAACATTCCAATCGCGCTGATACCCCGTGCGATCATAGTTGACGGAAATATGGCTCATCACAATATCGCCCGGACCGGCATCACCTGGAATGACCCGGTAATCCGCCCCGCCCATTCCGAATGGCGCCTCGCCGCGCATGGAAAGCCCAGCCGTGGACACAAGCACCACACGGCGCTCCGCTACGGGCGGCCCAGAGACGTAAGAAGTCTCCGGGAACTCTGGTAATGGAAGGCGGCGTATATGCTTGGCCAACCCTTCCGGCATGTCTTCAATTCGCGCCAATTTGGTCACTCCCAATCGTGAAATGCAGGTCTGCAATGCGTCCAGAGCATAGCGCCCTTGCGTCTGGCGGGAGGCTGGATTTATTGCGTGACGTTGATTCATATATTATCTTACGTGTAAAAGTTCATCGTCTTGTCTACGCGACATGATAATGCGGCGAACATAAAACTTTCGGGGGAATTCGCTAGATGAAGGTGCATGCGTTCGTTTTTGAGAAGGCCGGCCCACCAACAGTTATGAAGTGGCGTATCAAGGAACTTGGTGACCCGGGAGCAGGCGAAGCCCTGGTTCGGCATACGGCAATTGGCCTGAACTACATAGACACATATCACCGCTCGGGCCTGTACCCGGTCGAGTTCCCAAGCGGCATCGGTCTTGAAGCCGCTGGCGTTGTTGAAGCTGTCGGCAAAGGCGTGACCCACGTCAAAACAGGGGACCGCGTTGCCTATGGCTCCGGGCCGTTAGGTGCATATTCCGAAGCCCGCATGATGCCGGCCGCAACCCTCATCAAACTGCCCAAAGGCGTTGATGATGAAACTGCAGCAGCAATGATGCTGAAGGGTATGACGGTCGAATACCTCATCAACCGCACCTACAAGGTCAAAAAAGACGAATGGGTACTGTTCCAAGCTGCGGCTGGCGGCGTTGGGTTGATCGCAGGTCAATGGCTGAATGCCATCGGCGCACATGCAATTGGTACAGCTGGCGGACCGAAAAAGGTCAAGCTCGCGAAAGAGCATGGCTATGAGCAAGTGATTGACTACAAGAAAACCCAAAATATCTCAGACCGCGTACGCAAGCTCACCAAGGGCGAAGGCGTGCCTGTGGTTTTTGACAGTGTCGGCAAAGACACCTGGACCCAATCGCTGAACAGCCTGCAACCCCGTGGCATGATGGTGAGCTTCGGCAATTCGTCCGGCCCGGCAGCTGACTTTAACCTTGGCGAATTGGCGAGCCGTGGTTCCCTTTACATCACGCGCCCATCGCTGGTGACCTACGCAGGCACCCGTCAAGAACTTGAGAAATCCGCCCGTGCACTTTTCAAAATGGTTACCAATGGTGATGTGAAAATTGAGATCAATCAGCGGTATGCGCTGAAGGAAGCGCCGCAAGCGCACCGGGATCTCGAAGGACGCAAAACCACCGGCTCGACGATCCTTATTCCCTG
The DNA here is from genome assembly GCA_965660545.1 of Alphaproteobacteria bacterium. GTDB lineage: Bacteria > Pseudomonadota > Alphaproteobacteria > Bin95 > Bin95 > VMCJ01. The sequence goes on from CBFIAF010000030.1 coordinate 15,318, forward strand.
ATCACGAGCTTTAGAAAAAGGCGCACATCATGCCCCGTCTCGAATTCTTCTTCGATGTCTCCAGCCCCTGGACCTATTTTGCATTCCACCGGATTGAGGCGTTCGCGGAAGATGTCGGGGCGGAGCTTGTGTACCGTCCGTTTTTGCTGGGCGGCGTGTTCAATAAAGTGAACCCGTCCGTATACCAGCGCCGGGACAATCCAATCCCGGCAAAAGACATACATTACAAGAAAGACATGGCGGACTGGGCCCGGTATGAAGGCTTGGAAATCATCACACCAACAGTGTTCCCCGTGAACAGTGTGCGCGCCATGCGCGGCTGCTTCTGCGCGATCGATCAGGGCAAAATCAGCCAATACGCCCGCAATTGCTTTGAGGCCTATTGGCTGCACGATAAGGATATCTCTCAGCAGAATCTTCTGAGCGATCTGGCGGCGGATGCAGGCCTTGACCGGGATAGCTTCCTGGCTGCGATCAATGACGACGAATACAAACAGAAGCTCTTCAGCGCTACCGATGAAGCCATTGCACGCGGCGTATTCGGCTCGCCGACGTTCTTCCTGGACTACGAAGACATGTATTTCGGCAATGATAGGCTAGAGCTTATTCGTGCCGCAATTGAGCGGGCAGCATAACGCCTGATTGCGCCGCGCTTTAGCCGGCTGTAGAAACGGGCAAAATCCCAGATTGAGTTTCAGTGGAAGGGCGGTGCAGCCATGGCCTCCTATCAATATATTTATGTGATGAAAGAGCTGACCAAGGTTTATCCTGGCGGCAAGAAAACGCTTGAGAATATTTGGTTGTCCTTCCTACCTGGTGCAAAGATCGGCGTTCTGGGTGCGAACGGTGCCGGTAAATCAACGCTGCTGAAGATTATGGCTGGTGCCGATACCGAATTTAATGGCGAAGCCTGGGCGGCGGACGGCGTCAATATTGGCTATCTGGCCCAAGAGCCTGAGCTTAATCCTGAAAAAAACGTCATGGGCAATGTCATGGAAGGCGTTGGCGAAGTCCAATCCTTGATTGACCGCTTCAACGAAGTCTCCATGAAGTTCGCTGAAGAATTGAGCGATGACGAAATGAGTGAGGCCATCGCCGAGCAAGGCGAGCTTCAGGAAAAGATTGACGCCGTTGATGGCTGGTCGATTGAGCGCAAGGTCGAGATCGCTATGGACGCGCTGCGCTGCCCGCCGGGCGACGCTTCGGTTGAGCATCTCTCAGGCGGTGAACGGCGCCGCGTCGCACTCTGCCGCCTCCTCCTTTCAAATCCTGACATGCTGCTGCTGGATGAGCCCACAAACCATTTAGATGCAGAATCCGTTGCTTGGCTGGAACGCTTCCTGGCTGATTTCCCCGGCACCGTAGTGGCTGTCACCCATGATCGCTACTTCCTGGATAATGTGGCTGGATGGATCCTGGAACTCGACCGTGGTCGCGGCATCCCATACGAAGGCAACTACACCGGCTGGCTGGAACAAAAGCAAAAGCGATTGCAGCAGGAAGACCGCCAGGAAAAAGCCCGCCAGCGCACCTTACAACAGGAATTGGAATGGGTGCGCCAAAGCCCCCGCGCCCGTCAGGCCAAGAACCGCGCACGTATCCAAGCCTATGACACGCTGGTCGCGGAAGCGGGCAATGAGTCGCTGGATACAGCCCAGATCGTTATCCCAGCAGGCGAGCGGTTGGGAGCCAATGTCATTGAAGCTGAGGGTTTGTCCAAAGCCTTTGGCGACAAACTGCTGGTGGATGATCTAACCTTCCGCCTTCCACCGGGCGGCATTGTTGGCGTGATCGGCCCCAATGGTGCGGGTAAAACAACACTTTTCCGCATGATTACTGGCCTTGATGAGCCTGATACAGGCACGATGAAAATTGGCGAGACAGTAAGGCTGGGATATATCGACCAGAACCGGGATGCACTGAGCCCTGAGAAGACCGTGTGGGAAGAAATTTCCGACGGATTGGATGTCATTGAGCTCGGCAAGCGCCAAGCCCCAAGCCGCGCCTATGTCGGTGCCTTTAACTTCAAAGGTCCAGACCAACAAAAGCGCGTTGGCCAGCTTTCCGGTGGTGAACGGAACCGGGTGCATCTGGCTAAGATGCTGAAAACCGGTGCTAATGTTCTGCTGCTCGATGAGCCGACGAATGATTTGGACGTCGATACGCTCCGCGCCCTAGAAGAAGCATTGCTGACATTCCCCGGTTGCGCCGTGGTCATCAGCCATGATCGCTGGTTCCTGGATCGCATTGCCACCCACATCCTCGCCTTCGAAGGCGACAGCCACGTGGAGTGGTTTGAAGGCAATTATGAGGACTATGAGGCGGATAAAAAACGTCGCCTTGGCAAAGATGCAGACCAACCACATCGGATCAAATACAAACCGCTCGCACGGACATAAGCCCTACTGAACAATGTTTTACGCCTAATCTTTGAGCAACCGACGCTTTCCTGTTGGGCCCGCTTTACGCTAACTCCTGCGCCGGGGGAAGATCGCGTGTTAAATGAACCCGTTTTGGCAGGAGGTTAGCAGCGCATGCGGGAACCAGAACCCGCCGAAGCAGCAGACGCGCAGCCACGCGCGTCGCAGCCGTCGCTACGGGCCATATCCCGCGCGCTAAAGGAAAGTGCGTCCGCAGACTTTCGATATCATCACCTTCGCTAGCGCCATTGCACGCTCCGCCGCGCGTAGCCGATATTTGGCGGATTTCAATGTTTCCGTAAGCCTTGTACTTTTGCCGCCGCCATGCCTCAGATCAATGGCCATGCAGCGCTCGTTCTAGCGAGTAAGCATGGCTTGATCGCAACAGCTTCCGCTGAAACCTTGGGCCTGAATATCGCAAAGGCTGAACAGCGCAGTCTGCTCCGAATCGCGAGGCAGACCCTCACATTTGATAAACCAACATCGCGCGCTGAAGCAATAGATAAAGACGCTGGTACCCTTGCTGCACTGTTCGCGACGCCATTGGATCAGGGTGGCAAAATTTTCGGCGCGCTTGCCATCGCCCAGGCGCATATCAGACCAGCGGACACTGATGCGCCAGGGGGCATAACACTGCTCCGTGATTACGCAGCGGACATGCTGATTGGCGCAGAGGCGGACCAAAAGCCTGGCGTGAAGCATTCTGCCGTATCCGAACGACTGAACTCGCCCTTGCGAGCCATTCCGATGGGGTCGCATTGTTTGGCAAAGAAGGCGGGCTGATCACCGCCAATGCCGCATTCGCCAAAGCCCATGGCGCTGAATCGACTGCATTGAAAAACCTGACGCTGGAAGAAGTTCTGCAAAGAAAACATGTTGGGTTTGGGCCGTTGCTGCTTCCGCACGATTTGCGCAATGACGCGAACGACCGTGCGGAATTGGCGTTATCCGCCAGTGGCCAATGGCTCCGCCTGTCTCGGCGACGCGTTGGGAATGGTGATGAGCTGATCATCCAAACTCCGGCAGGCGGCGAAATTGCAGCAGCGGCCCAGGCGCGCCAGCAGCTGGGTGCTGCAAAGAGCGGGGCAAACGCACGCGAAGCCATATGGCAAGCGTTCTCGCTTAGCGCAATTGTATTGTAGAACGTGGCACACGTCGAAGACTGCAACGGCGCTGCCTCCAGAATGCTCGGTGTGGACCAAGATGACCTGATTAGTCGAAGGCTCGGTTGAATTGGTAAGCTGGATTTGGACGATGGCGCGGACCAATGGCGCGTGGTTGGCAGGGCGCGCAGCGGTGGTTCTAAGCTTGCCGCGCGCGCCAAGCCCTTAGGCGATGGGCGAGTCCTCGTGATTTTGGCACCCATGGACGATATGCCAAATGCGGAGCAAGCACCCAGCGCATACAAGGCCACAGACCCTGTTGCTTTCAGCCGGGCCGAAACCACCATTCAGGCGCTTAGTCAGATTGGCCATGAAATACACACGCCCTTGAACGTCGTATTAGGCTTCACGGATGTGCTGCTTGCTAAATCATTCGTCCCATTAACACCCGGCCAGGCTAATATCTGGAAGATATCGCCATAGTTGGCCACAATGTGCTTAAGATGGTGGAACATCTTTTGAGCCATGCCGGGCTGACCGCGGGCCGCTACGCAATTGAACCGGACTGGCGCAGTCTCCACGAGGTGCTAACGGAAGCTGCTCGGATGATGAAGGCAATTGCAAAAAAGTCTGGCATCAGCCTTTCTGCCCCAATGGAACCCTCACTCGAGATCAATGTAGATCATCATGGCTTCTTCCATGTGCTGATCAACCTGCTCGCAAACGCTGTCGAGTTCACCCCACAAGGTGGCCAAGTTGCTTTAGCTGCCAAGGTCATAGGCGCTGAACTGGAAGTGACGATCGTGGATACCGGCAATGGTATTCAGGCTGATATGGTCGATCACGTAGCGGGGCTATTTGTACAAGCGCGTCGGTCTGGCTAGTCAAGCGCTCAAAGGTTCAGGGCTTGGACTTTCAATCGCCCATAGTCTGGTTGAATTGCATGGCGGCCAGTTGAAAATTGCGCCGAAGGAAGGCAGTGGAAAAACGATATCGGTTCTCTTGCCGGCCTCCTTAGTACGACCGCTCAAGATAGGCGAAAAGACCGCATAAGCCCGCCGTACTCTCCTTGACCGGGCAGTATTCTTACTTCCGCCAAGAAAATTTGGTTCGCTCATTAAAGCCACAATTTACGGTGCGGAAACGGCCTTGTCGCGTCGCTAGGTGTTCATCATTTGTAATTGCCAAACGCCCGAATCCGATTGGGCGTTTGATGTCGCTTTGTGGCGCAATATCAAGCCCCCCACGCGTTAACCTGCCATCAGGCCCCTTGAATCGATAGGCGACATAGAGCCGTTTCGCCGCCTTATTGCGCAATGTGATACTATAGAGGTACTCACCCGGCGGGCATTCACCGCTGTTACAAACGCTCACTGCATCCAAAACTTCCAGTGATTTACATCGCGCCTCAGCAGCACCCGCAGATAAGCTCAGCGCCGCAGCACCAACAAGCGAGATAACGGTTGCGCTCCACAAACGTGGTGCGGGACTCTCAGTCAATTGGCGTACCATAAGTCCATAAGCCCATTCGGGCCTGTTTCGTATGACGGTGCGCCCCCGTGGATTCTCCCCGCAACATACTCGTTGTTTACTCGGTTCTGGCAATCATCGCTACATGAAGAAGACAACTGTCACCAAGCCGAAACATGGTATCAGGATAAGTCCGGACCATGCCATATAGCCGAAGAAGCTCGGCATCCGCACCCCGCCTTCTTCAGCGATCGCACGCACCATGAAGTTCGGCGCATTGCCGATATAGGTATTAGCCCCCATGAACACGGCACCCGCAGAAATCGCAAGCAGCGTTTCCGCCATAGGTCCCATTAGCTCCTCAGCATTACCGCCCGCCGTGTTGAAGAACACAAGGTATGTAGGCGCATTATCCAGGAAGCTGGAAAGAATGCCTGTCATCCAGAAATACATGATGTTTACAGGCTCGCCAGTATCTGACGTCACAAGCGAAACAATGCCAGCTAGAGACCCATCTGTCCCGGCTTTCAGAATAGCAATGGCTGGCACAATCGTCAGGAAGATGCCCACGAACAGCTTGCCCACCTCCATAATCGGGAACCAAGTGAAGCCATTGGCTTCCCGGTTGACCATCGGCGTCAACTTCCAGGATAGGAAGGCAATGAATACCAGCGCCACATCCCGGGCGATGTTCTGCAGTTCCCAATGGACGTGGTAGATCAGGAATTCGACCCCTGGCTTCCACACGCCGCTCATCAAAACTGCCGCAACGACGCCGACCAGAAGCAGGAAGTTGATTTTGCCATCAAGGCCGAGCGCCTCATGCTGTTCATCAGCAGGCGCTTCGGGAAGGCCGCCCTCTTTCTTCAAGAGGGCGGTATCAACCACGAAATAGAGTGCCAGCAGAATCAAAGACAGCATCAGCATGGGCAGGAACATGTGCGTGGTCGGCCAGAAGAAGCTGACACCTTTCAGGAACCCAAGGAACAGTGGCGGGTCACCAAGCGGGGTCAAAGAACCACCAATATTCGCGACCAAGAAAATGAAGAAAACGACCGTATGGACACGATACCGGCGCCGTTCATTTGCACGCATTAACGGGCGGATCAGCAGCATGGCTGCGCCCGTGGTCCCCATCCAGCTCGCCATAAACGTACCAAGCAAGAGAATCCCGGTATTCAGCATTGGCGAACCGACCAGCCTACCGCGTAACCGCACGCCGCCTGCGACTGTAAATAGGGACAGTAGCAGGATGATGAACGGAATATATTCCAGCAGAAGAACGTGAATGATTTCAAAAATCGCAATTTCTGGGCCAAAGACGATTGTGAATGGAATCAGAAAGGCTGCTGCCCACATGGCGCTGATTTTGCCAAAGTGATGGTGCCAGAAGTCTGGCGCCACGAGCGGCATGATCGCGATTGAAAGCAGGATACCTGCGAATGGGATCACCCAAACCAGTCCAAGCTCCGCCCCATCAAGATGCGGCGCGCCGTCGCCTCCGCCAGCCGCCAGAGCTGGTGCGGCGATACATGTCGCCAGCGACGTCAAAATTGACACGACCCCAGCCTTTGATCCGCTCATCGCCAATCGCCTCATGCCATACCCCCCGCCGAATTACCATATAGCAGCGAACGGCAAGCCCGCTGCGGTTTGTCTTATAAGAAAAATTCACCAAATCGGGAACCGTCCAATTGTCGAGTATGCCTAACCTCGTTCGCTCCGCCAAGCTTATAACGAAACCATGGACATACGGTTTTTATCGCCTGACATATGACCGTCGCCTTACCGCCCTACTTACCGCCCCACTCAGCGCCATTGAAACCAAGCCTGGAAGCTCATACGGTTTATGTGAATTGGGACGGGATAGACGAGTTGAGAAGGCATTCAACATGGACATGAATGGTGAAGCGCGAATCCCAGCACCCCAATCGGTTGTATGGGACGCCTTGAACGATCCCGAAGCACTGAAGCAAGCGATTACTGGCTGCGAAGAACTGGAACGCGACGGGGACAACGCATTCACGGCCCGTGTCCGCACGAAAGTAGGCCCGGTCAGCGCCCGGTTTGGCGGCCGTGTTGAACTGCAAGACCTGAACCCACCGCACAGCTACCGGATTGTCGGTGAAGGTACAGGCGGGGCCGCTGGATTCGCCAAAGGCGGTGCCATTGTTCGACTAGAAGCTGCTGGTCCGGATGCGACACTGCTTAAATATGAAGTCGATGCATCGGTCGGCGGTAAGCTCGCGCAAATCGGCTCCAGGCTGATTGATGGCGCGGCCCGTAAGATGGCGGATGACTTTTTCACGAAATTTGGCGCTATCGCCGTGGAACGCGCAAGCGCTGCAGCACCAGCTCCTGCGTCCCCCGCAGCCAAAGAACCGGTAGCCACGCCGCAAGCGCAACCCGCAGCCCTATCGGCACCACCAGTCCAAGTATCTGCTGGAAGCCTTGCCCAGACACGGATAGAATCCTCATTGATTCATAACAGTGTAGAGCCAGTGGTCGCTCCAGCGCCGATCCCTGCGCCACTGCCCACCCCTGCGCAATCTGCAGAGCCGCCAGCCCAGCAAGAACCCCAGGCACAGGCCAGTGCCGCATCATCAACCGAAGCGCGCCTGGCCGAAGACGCAGCAGCTGAAGCATCACGCCCAACCATCCCTCCAGATCCCAACAGCGGGATACCGGGGCTGATGTGGGTGGCTGGTATTGGTTTATTGGTGGCGATTTTGCTCTTTGTCTTGATGGACTAAAATCGCAATCAAAGTTTCTTTTGTTGACCGCGCCACTCATGGGCGTAATCCTCTCTCCCAAGAACAGATACTCGCCGCGCAAAGTGAGCGGGTCGTATTCAAAGGGAGAGGGCTGCCATGCAGAGCGTTTCAATGACTATCAATGGCAAACAGGTTTCCGGCGAAGTTGAAGGCCGTACTCTGCTCGTTGAGTTCCTGCGGGAACATCAAAGACTGACGGGCACGCATGTTGGCTGTGACACAAGCCAGTGCGGGGCCTGCACCATTCACATGAACGGCGAAGCGGTGAAAAGCTGCACCATGCTGGCCGCCCAGGCGGACGGCGCAGAGGTTTCCACCATCGAAGGCCTCGCCAATGGCGATGAACTGCACCCGATGCAGGAAGCCTTCCGCGAGCACCATGGCCTACAGTGCGGATTCTGCACCCCGGGCATGGTTATGAGCGCCACTGCACTTGCCAAGCGCAATTCTTCGCCCAGCGAAGCAGATGTGCGCCACTGGCTGGAAGGCAATCTCTGCCGCTGCACTGGCTACCACAACATCGTGAAGGCCGTTATGGCCGGCGCGCGTGCGATGAACGCCTAATCGGGAGGAGCACGACATACCTAGAGACGATGGTATCGGTGCCGCAGTCCGGCGCAAAGAAGATTTTCGCTTCGTTACCGGTCAGGGCTCCTACACAGATGATCTGAACCGCTCAGGCCAAACCTATGCCGCATTCGTGCGCAGCCCACACGCGCACGCAACGCTCAATAGCGTCAACACATCTACCGCCGCCACTATGGACGGAGTCGTAGCTATCTTTACCGGCCAGGATTTGTTGCACACCGAAGTGAATGGCCTACCCTGCGGCTGGCAAGTTCACTCAAAAGATGGCGAGCCGATGGTAGAGCCAGCACATCCCGCACTCGCGCAAGGCAAAGTTCGTCATGTGGGTGATGCCGTAGCCGTCGTGATTGCTGAAACGCTAGGTCAAGCCCGTGCTGCTGCAGAAGCGGTTGAGGTTGACTACGGCGAACTGCCTGGTGTCGGCAACATGACCGCTGCAAAGGCTGGCAAAGCGCAGGTTCATGAAGAAGCGGCAAACAATCAGTGCTACGACTGGGAACTTGGCGATGAGGCGGAAATTGACGCCGCCATGGCCAAAGCCGCCCACGTGGTCGAGCTGCCGCTCGTCAACAACCGCCTGATCGCAAACCCGATTGAGCCGCGCGTCGCTATTGGCGATTATGATACAGCGACCGGCGAACACACGCTATTTACCACCAGCCAAAACCCGCACGTGATCCGCCTGCTGATGGGCGCATTCGTACTTGGCTTACCGGAACACAAGCTGCGCGTTGTGGCACCTGATGTCGGCGGCGGGTTCGGCACCAAAATCTTTCACTATGCCGAAGAAGCCATCGTGACCTGGGCTGCAGCCAAAGTGCGACGCCCAATAAAATGGACCTCCGACCGCTCTGAAGCGTTCATGACAGACGCCCATGGCCGCGACCATGAAACCATAGCCAAGCTTGGTCTGGACGCTGATGGCAAGTTCCTTGCGCTCAAAGTCCAGACGGATGCGAATATGGGAGCTTATCTCTCCACATTCGCGCCAGCCGTTCCAACATATCTCTACGCGACGCTGCTGGCCGGGCAATATACAACGCCGCTAGTCTACGCGAATGTCCGTGCATGGTTCACCAACACCGTGCCAGTTGACGCCTATCGCGGCGCTGGTCGCCCAGAAGCCGCATACGTCATTGAGCGGATTGTTGAAGAAGCGGCCCGCCATATCGGCATGGACCCGGCAGACCTACGCGCGAAGAACTTCGTGGCACCAGACGCCTTCCCATACCAAACGCCGGTGGCGCTGGAATATGATTCGGGCAACTACGCCGGGACGTTGGAAATGGCGAAGCAGGCTATCAACTATGATGGGTTTGCGGCTCGGCAGGCCGCTTCCAAAGCCGCGGGCAAGCTCCGCGGGATTGGCTTCTCAGCTTATATAGAAGCTTGTGGGATCGCTCCATCGGCTGTCGTTGGATCTCTCGGCGCACGTGCGGGGCTTTATGAGGTTGCGAATGTGCGGGTGCACCCCACCGGTTCCGTTACCATACACACCGGGACCCACAGCCACGGCCAAGGCCACGAAACAACCTTCGCCCAGGTGATCGCTGAACGACTTGGTGTTTCAATCGAAAACGTTGATGTTGTCCACGGCGACACCAACAACATTCCGTTCGGTATGGGGACTTACGGGTCTCGCAGCTTGGCGGTTGGCGGATCAGCGCTCGCTAAGGCGCTGGACAAGGTGGAAGCCAAAGCCAAGAAGATCGCAGCCCATCTAATGGAAGCATCCGACACTGATGTGGAGTTCAAAGACGGCCGGTTCACCATCGCTGGGACGGATAAGTGCGTTGCCTTCGGTGATGTGGCCCTGACAGCCTATGTTCCCCACAACTTCCCCCACGATGAGCTTGAGCCAGGGCTGGAGGAGCAGGCGTTCTATGACCCTGCCAACTTCACATTCCCGGCTGGGTGTCATATCGCCGAGGTCGAGATTGATCCCGACACAGGCACAGTCACGCTAGCCAACTTCGTGGCAGCGGATGATTTCGGCAATATCGTCAATCCGATGATCGTCGAAGGCCAAGTCCACGGCGGCATCGCCCAGGGCGTTGGCCAAGCACTGCTGGAAGGCTGCGTCTATGATGAAGAAGGTCAGCTCGTGACCGGCTCCTACATGGATTACGCCATGCCAAGGGCTGACAACCTGCCAAACTTCACCGTAGATACGCAGGTAACGCCCTGCCCCCATAACCCGCTTGGCGTTAAAGGCTGTGGCGAGGCTGGTGCTATTGCGGCACCCGCCGCCGTTATGAACGCTGTCACCGGGGCCATGCGCGCCGCTGGCGTCACCAAACCCATTGATATGCCCGCCACACCTTCGAAGGTGTGGGCGGCGCTGCACGCGTCTTAAGGAGAACCCGGAATGTATGAGTTCAATTATCAGAAAGCCGGTTCCGTTGCAGACGCAGCGGCGAAGGTTGCCGGCGCTGACGACGGCACATTGATGGCCGGCGGCATGACGCTGATCCCAACACTGAAGCAACGCCTAGCCATGCCAAGCGATGTGGTCGATATCGGCCTATTGGCAGACCTTAAGGGGGTCAGCGTTGCTGGCGGTAAAGTGTCCATCGGCTCCATGACGACCCACGATACGGTCGCTAACTCTGCAGATGTCAAAGGTGCTATCCCAGCACTTGCGGTGCTGGCATCCGGCATCGGTGATCCGATGGTCCGCAATCGTGGCACCATAGGCGGCTCTGTCGCGAATAATGATCCAGCGGCGGATTATCCGGGTGCCGTGCTTGGCCTCAGCGCAACTGTCGTTACTGACAGGCGCGAAATCGCGGGCGATGACTTCTTCACTGGCATGTTTGAAACCGCACTGGAGGAAGGTGAGATCATCACGCGGATTGACTTCCCAGTCCCAACCAAAGCGGCCTACACGAAGTTTCCGAACCCAGCCTCCCGCTACGCTATAGTTGGTGTATTTGTGGCACATACGGCTGATGGCGTTCGTGTCGCAGTCACGGGTGCCGGTGGTACAACGTTCCGGGCGACAGAAATGGAAGCAGCGCTGAATGCCAACTTCTCCGCCTCCGCGCTCGACGACATTTCTGTCTCAGCAGATGGTTTGAATAAGGACATTCACGCCAGTGCAGAATACCGCGCACACCTGATCGGCGTGATGGCCAAACGGGCGGTCGCTGCCTGCGGGTGAGACGACTGACACCTTTGAAATCAAGCATTTGTTTGAGGCGCGGCTTGCAAGAGGCTGCGCCTCTCTCTTTATGTAAATCATGAACACTGCACAGTCCGCAGCCGCCCGACGCCGCCGATGGCCATATGTGCTGTTGGCGCTTGTGGTGTTGCTGGTCATTGCAGCAGCACTCAAATGGTGATTCCGCATCAGCGTGGTAGAAATGGCGGCGGAACAAAGTCTCCGCTTCATGGGCCTGGATGGCACCGCCTTTGATATTGCGGAGGTCGAGGCCGACAGGGTCCGGCTGGAAAACCTGCGCGCCGGCGATAAAGGCGCACGCGCAGAAGCAACGACACTCACGTTCTCACCCGAAGGCTTGATGAACGGAGAACTCCGCGCGCTCCGCTTCCTGCAGCCAACCATCACAATCATCGAGGACGCGAATGACGCGACGAGCATCGCGGGCATGCCCAATTTCGGCAGCGACGACAGAACTACCTCACCAACAGGCGGCAACGCAGCAGCAAAGGCCTTCCCCGTTCCCCCTGACCTCTGATCATCGATGGCACCATCCCGGTTCAAACAAGCGTGCTGAACGTCTCCGGTACGTTTGAAGCGTCGCCACGCGCACCGGGCCATACGCTTTCCAGGCGCTGCTCAATAGCTATCTGGCAGATGCAGACGGTCGCGCCATCAATCCTTCAGCCCCGGTACTGGCGTTGACCTATACGCCAGTTCGACTGCGTAGGGGCGGCGACACAAGACTTTCCATCGAAGAGCCGTTACTCAAGCTCGTGGCGAACCTTCGGATATGGCTCGATCACACTATGACCCCAGCTGGCGTTAGCAATACGGTTTCGGTCATCACAAACGCCGACGTCACTGTGGGTGGGCAGCCCGCCATTAAGGATATTCGCGGGCGCGCCATCACGAAGCTCCGGCCAGACCGCCTACCGAGCATTCAGACGGGCGTGCAGCTTTCCTGCTTGGAGGCTCAGGCCGTATCTGCGGACGTGGTCGCGCTGCAGGTGAATTCAGCCATGGCCTAGTCAAGCTAAGCGTTGATCGCGTCGGCGGCTTTGGTTTTATTGGCCTTACCGCAGATATGGCCCAGGACCGTCGGTTCGTTGCCTTAGGCACCAACGGCGATATCAATGCTGCCCTAGCCGCCATGATCCTGCCGAGCCTACAAGCTGAGGGACAGGCCTTATTCAAGATGGACCTGAACGTGCCCATCGACCCGTTAATGAATGGTGCAGATATTAATCAGGTTATAAGCCAAAGTGGTGGGCGCGCGGAGATCAAACTCACACTCCCGAAGTTTGGTTTTGGTGATCTCATCCAAGATGGCGGCGTGCGCGGGCAGGTTGACTTAGCTCTTGCGGGTACAGGCGCCACTGTCACGTCCCCAGGCCTGATCGTCAGCGACGTGCAGCTGCCGCCGGATATTTTGGCAGGCCTGCCGCCGCGCCTTTCGTGACCCAGCCTTCCTGCGCATGGGCGGCCCAGGGCTCAACGCAACCGCGATTACCGTCTCTCAAGAGCCGGCAGGCGGATTGCGGCCACTGGCAATCTTGGTCTTGGTCTCTCCAACCCCAGAATAGCGCTTTTCCTGTAAGGCCATGCAGCGATGTTGTTGACGGCAGATGGGCCGATTCAGGAACTCGATTGCCAGGAGATGACGCTCCGCCTTGTGGATGGCGGGTTTGGTCCAGCTCTTGTGAGTGGCCAAGTGAAACTGCGGGAAGTCAAAGGGTCTGGAGAAACACTTTCCGCAGACGCCAAGCTTTCTCTCAAAGCGCGTGGCAAAGTTGGTGGCTATGCCGTCAAAAGCACTAACATTGACGTTTCGGGCCCGCTCAATCTAACGCCAGACCGCGCGACCCGCCCCATGGCCCGTTGGCCGCATCCAGGTGTAGGGCTTTTCCTGTACATTACTGACAGTCCTGGACCCAGAACGCCTCACGCTAACCAATGCCAGACAGCGGCGGATAATCTATTACCGGGTGAACAATCGGCTGGACTTAAACTTGAGCTTTGCCAGGTTCAAGACGCGCGCTCTGCTAAATTCAGAGGATACGAACACGCCATTTACCTTGGCGTTAGGCGGTGCATCTGTCGCAATCACCCAGGCCGGCGTTGATCTGGAGTTTTTCGATGCATCAGGCGTTCTGCCTGCATACGACCTATCCGTTGAACACGTGGATGCGCGAGTCCGGCTTGGCGCGTCGGCACCGCAGAATGGCAGCCTGACGGCAGGTCGCATACGGCATAAGAGTGCCGAGCCGGCATTCGCCCCGCTCTCGCTCAAGGTTGGGCTCAAGGAGCGAGGTGAAACAATCAATTTCTCTGGCGCGCTTAAGGCGGCATCAGAAAAAGCCACGCTCGGGCTTGAAGGCTCCCATGATCTGGGCATCGGAGCTGGGATTGCCAGTTTCCAGTTGGGGCCAGTGGTCTTCGCGCCAGGCGTTGTGCAGCCCCAAGACTTCGCACCACCGCTCTACCACTTGCTGCTGAAGACAATCGGCCAAATTTCATCCTCCGCGCGCGTCGCATGGGGGCCAGACGGCATACAGAGTCAAATCGGCGAGGCAAAACTCTCCACTGATAAGCTACGCACTGTCGAGATTACAATGGAACAGGCAGAGGTTAACATTGAGTTTGCCAACCTATTCCCGCCGCAAACGGTCGGGCCACGACGTATTCGCATTGGGTGTCTGGACGATGGCGTGCCGCTGACACACGGTATTATTCTGCTTGACCTGAAGTCGCCAAAGCAGATCGACGTTGATATCGAACGGTTTGAATTGTTCGGCGGCCTCATCTCCAGCCAGAAGCTCTCAATTGATCCGACGGCACAGGAATTCGAGGCCGTGCTGAAAGTCACCGATATCGACCTTGCGAGCATCCTCGCATTCGCGGAATTCGGCGAATTGAGAGCCACCGGCATGCTGGAAGGCGTCATACTGATCAGCTATCGCAATGGCGAACTGACCGTACATGACGGACTGCTGCAGACAGGCGCTAAAGGCGTCGTGCTGAAATATAAGCCCCACGCGCTCGACAAAGCTTTGGAAGGCGCAAATAAAAGCACGTGGCTTGCCGTGAAAGCGTTATCTAACTTCGCCTATGACGAGATTTTTATCCGCATCAATGAGATCGAGGCGGAGGAACTGCGGCTCGATATCAAGATATCGGGTAAGAACGTTGAGCTTTATGGCGGGTTGCCGTTTGAGTTCAACATCAAGGTTGAAGTCCCAATTCGCCAGATCATCCAGGAAAACCTGGCCCCACCGCAATTACCGCCTGACGTGCAAGACCTTATCGAGCGGTCCCGGCAGCAGTAATCACCTGGCGCGCCATGATGCGGAATGGGCCAAGCAGGACAAACGCAATCGCTAACTTAACCAGAAAATCGCCTAGCAGCAGCGTTTGCCAAGGAACTTGCGTGCCGTAGAAGGCAATGGAGAAGAACAGCACCGTATCCAGCGCAGAGGCAATGGTGGATGAGACCAGCGGCGCTTTCCACCAGCTTCCGGCGCGCAGGCGATCGAACACACGCACATCCAGCAATTGCGCCATGAGAAACGCTGTGCCCGACGCAATCGCAATCCTTGGCGTTGCCAACGCGATTGAGAGCACGACAGCTACAGCGAAGCCGACATAGATGACGCGATTGGCCGCTTTCGGGCCTTCCGTCCGGTTCATAAGGTCCGTCACCAAGAAGGTGATCGGATATGTGAGCGCGCCCCAGGTCAACCAATTATTGATTGGATGCTGGACCAACACATTGGAGGCCGCGATCAGCACGACCATTGCAATGACGCCCAGCACGAAACGCTGCCGGGACGCCGGGTTTTCCGGAAAAAGAGACATGATGACCCGTACCTAGTGAATGTCTTTGCGGCTAAACATGGCAGCCTTGAGCTTCGCCCAGGTGAAGCTATTCCCCATGCAAATGTCAAGGATGGCTTTTTCTTTGTCAGCGACGCGGCCAGCGGCAGCTGCGACCTCATGTGCGAACTTCATCGGCACGACGACGGCACCGTGTTGGTCCGCATGCACCAGATCACCATCATTGACGATCATGCCTGCAATGTTCGCCTGGACGCCGAACTCCACCATATGAACATGTGCATGGCTCGGTTTAATAGACCCGGCGATAGCCTGGAAACCGTGCGCCCAATCTGGGATGTCACGGATGCAGCCATCGGTCACGACACCAAGGCAGCCAAGCGCTTTGTGGATGTTGGAATTTACTTCGCCCCAGAATGCGCCAGTGCCGGCGCGTGTGCCGTCCAGGTCCTGCAGAATACTGATCTTCGGCGTATCGCCCTGGCTGACATATTCATAATAATCGACGCGCTTCTTCGCCGCCGCATCGCCCTGCAACATGCCTGGGTTAACCGAACGGATAAGGCCTGTCTTTGCGACACCGACGATGGATTTGAGCTGCGGGAACGGGCAGACCAGCGGCTCGGTCGTGAACCCCCCATCGCGGGACCGCTGGTCAATTTCTTCCAGCGCATTGCATACGGTCGGCGTGTCGAGCTCGGTCAGAGCAGCGAGAAGTTCAGACGTGATGTCAGCGCTCATGGCAGCAGGCGTCCTTAAGCATAAATTTAAATATAGGGCGGAGGAATAGGCCTAGATCAGACAAACTGCAAGCGCGCGACCCGCCGATCTGGCAGGAGCATGTGCCACGCAGCCGCTATCATCCCGATAATACCTGCTGCCACCCACATATTGTCGTAGCCGCCGGTTAGATCAAATACGACACCGCCCAACCATACGCCAAGGAAAGCGCCAAGCTGGTGACTGAGAAAAACAGGCCCATAAATACTGGAGAGGTACCGCGCGCCCAGCATGTGCGTAACGAGGCCAGATGTGAGCGGTGCTGTTCCCAGCCAGAAAAATCCCATGACGGCAGCAAAAATCAGCGTGGAGGTCACCGTGATCGGCGTGGACATATAGAAGGCGATGGCGACGGCGCGGACGATATATATCAACGCCAACAGCCTTCGCCGACTGTACAACGCGCCAAGCCGGCCAAAGCTGTAACAGCCGATAGCGTTGCAGCTACCGATAAGCGCGATGGCTGATCCAGCAGCTGAAGGTGGCAGATCGCAGAGTGCGAGGAAGTTTGGCAAGTGGTTGACGATAAACATTAACTGGAAGCCGCAGACGAAGAACCCTGCCATCAGCATCAGGTACCCCGGATGCCGCATTGCCTCAGCAATCGCTGCGCACACACCGATGTCTGGCTCATTTGAGGCTGTACCGGCGTTACCGCCCTGGCCCCGGAACGCAATCGCCAAAAGCGCGATGGCGCAGGCGACTGCTGCCAGCGCCCAGGCCACCGTGCGCCAATCAAAGGCTTCAAGCGTCTGCTGTGTAGCAGGGACGACCGTTGCCTGGCCCATAGCGCCCGCAGCCGCGATGATGCCGAACATTGTTGAGCGGTCCTTAGGCGGCACAAGGCGTGCTACCGCGCCCGCCATGACGCCGAAACTGGTGCAGGCAAGCCCAAGGCCGATGGCGACGCCAGCGCCCAGGATGAACATCCCGCCGCCTTCGGCCAACGCCATTATCGCAAACCCACCACCATAGGCGGCAGCACCTAACAGCAAGGCTGGGATCGGGCCCATCTTATCTGCAATGACACCCGCAAACGGCTGGAGCAGCCCCCACAGAAGTTGATGCAAAGCGATTCCAAATGAGAACGCACCGATGCTTATAGCGAGCGATGTGCTTGTCGGCTCAGCAAACAACCCCATGGTGGAGCGCAGGCCAGTTGACAACAGCATGATCATGCAGGCCGCAGTGATCGCCGCCCATGCAGCAAAGCCAACGCCACTGGCACTTGAGGCAGCTGAAACTGTTGGCGTAACCGCAGGTGCCACAGTCATGTCGCCAACGATGGAGGCTGAACCTTTCCGCGGCCATCGCGGCCTTCGGCCAACGCCCAAGCGCAACTTGCCATCCGCCCAGAATGACGGAAGCAGGCCGCGGTCCGCAAATGCGGCGCGATAACATGCGCGATAGGTGCGTTTCATTGGGTGGGTCTTAGAGCCTTAAATACCAAGCACATCCGCCATGGCATATAGCCCAGGCGGCTTATCTGATATCCATTGTGCGCCGCGAATGGCACCGCGCGCGAACAAACTGCGGTCCGTGCATCGGTGGGTGAATTCCATGCGCTCGCCTGCACTGGCAAACATCACTGTGTGCTCACCAACGACATCAGCACCACGCAAGGTCGCAAAGCCAATGGTACCGTCTGGACGGGCTCCGGTTTCGCCTTCACGAGACCAGATAGCCACATCATCCAGATCAACGCCCCTGCCCTTCGCTGCTGCCTTGCCTAAACCAACGGCCGTGCCAGACGGCGCATCGATTTTATACTTGTGATGCATTTCCAGAATTTCGATGTCGTAATCTGGCCCGAGTACGCCAGCGACTTGTTGAACCAAGCTCATGAACAGGTTGACGGCAACGCTCATATTCGGAGCATAGAGAATCGGCACAGTTTTGCCCGCTTCCGCCAATGCAGCTTCCTGGGCGGGATCCAAGCCAGTGGTGCCAGTGACGTAGGAGGTACCATGCTTGGCGGCGAAGGCTGCATGGTCCGCCGTCGCCTGGGGTACAGAGAACTCAATCACGATGTCTGCTGCTTCGAATACAGCTTCCGCCGAATCGCCAACCACGACGCCAATCGGGCCAACGCCTGCAGAGTCACCTGCATCCCTGTACAAAAAGGGAGAGCCTGGCAATTCAGATGCAGCAGCGACGGTCATGATGTCCGCCTCATGCGCCAATTGAACCAGTAACCGGCCCATGCGCCCGCCAGCGCCCACAATTCCTACCTTCATCAGCCTAATCCCATCGCAAATGCACCTGTTGCGTTATGTCTTAGTGCATTCCAGCTTGCGCGGAAACTTATGCCCGCCAAATATTCCGGCGAAGCTTTCTAGGCTAGCAGCAAAATACAAGAACGAATCCCGGCTTAACCAACTCTCTGGGAGGATCCTTCTATGCAGCGATTTACATTGGCCGCCTCTGTCATGACAGCGTTTATAGACATCGGCGCCGCCGCCCAAGCGGTAGAGTGAAAGCCATCCAAATGGAGCAAAGATGACCGGATCGGTGCGGCCAACTACGTCACACCAGAACAGGTGCATATGGCGACAAAACTGGTCAAGAAAGGTGAGAGTCACCCGCTTGGCATCGTCGTTGATCCCAATATGCCAGCATTCCCGCCGCGCGGGATGATGCTGCAGATCGTCAAACCGGCCAGCAATCAGGCAGCTTCCGCACCGAGTTCGGCTGGAAAATCGTCTACAATGACGACATAGCTCAGCTTTGGTGGGGTACGGGCCCACAGATCGATGGACCCGGCCATCTCGGCGAAGAGTTCGTGTACTATAACTGCAATATGGGAGTTGAGTTCGCTGATATTTCAGGCCTGAAAGCGCTTGACGTTCACAATACTCCACCAATGACCGACCGTGGTGTCATGAGAGTATCTCCGATAGCAATTCCAACACGCTACATCATAACAAATCGAGCGCGCAAAATAGTCCGGAAAACAATATTCTTCTAAGAAATCATGGCGCACTGAGATGTATCAGAAGCCGGATGCTTCGAGCGTCATTAATGACTGGAAAGAGGGATTGGGAAGCGATACGGACAGGCTAAAAAGCCTCTCGTGTCCACACGGAACGGCACCAAGCGTAACCGCTCAGGGCAAGGTCCTACCGGACTAATGATATATTTTAGAGGCCTTCATCATTTGCTGCGCAAACGCTGATGGGGGAGGGAATAGGAGTTGGCCTCTTGAATATCAAAGGAAAAGTGGCGGGAGTGACGGGACTCGAACCCGCGACCTCTGGCGTGACAGGCCAGCGCTCTAACCAACTGAGCTACACCCCCAAACCGGACGCGGTGCGCACAGTCAAGACGGCGGTATTTACTGGCGCTGAGGCGCGCCGTCAATACCCGTTAACGAACAATATAGGCCTACTACCTTACGCCATGTAAACGCCGCCGTTCACTTGAATCGTCTGTCCCGTTGTATAGGTGCCTTCAGGCGTGCAGAGCAGGCGAATCATCGCTGCAACTTCGTCAACAGACCCCGCGCGGTTCAGCGGAATTCCACGATCGGCCATGCTGGGGCGGGCACCAGCACTTTCGCCGCGCGTTGTATCAATCATGCCAGGCGCTACCGCGTTCACGGTGATGCCATGCTGCGCCATTTCGCGCGAAAGACCGCGGGTGAAACCTTCAAGGCCAGCTTTCGCCGTATTCACATGAATCCGGTTCAAGGTGCCAACCCGATTCGAAATACCACTCAGCGTCACAATCGCACCACCTTCGCCGCCAGCGATAATATGCGGCGCGAAGGCCTGGCAGACGTGAAATGCTCCATCCAACGCCGAATCTATGACGCTCCGCCATTCGCTGTAATCCATATCCAGGAATGGCGTTTGGTTACGATGCGCCACATTGCTGACAATGATGTCCATTCGCCCGAAGTGATCCATAGCTGCAGCCGCCATGGCGTCGACCTCTGACCGATTAGTGACATCTGCCATGTATGCCAACGCCTTCACACCGTAGTCGCGCTCCAGGGTCGCTACAGTCTCTTCAACGGCGGCTCGGTCACTGCGGCCGTTGACGACAACATTGGCACCAACTGCCGCCAAGTGTTCTGCAACGCGCTTGCCGATATTCTTGCCGGCCCCCGAAACGATCGCTGTTTTGCCAAGTAGAGACTTACCGCCAGGATTGATCACCATACCCACTCCCCAGAAACACAAAAAGCGCCGCACATGCGACGCTCACAAACAAAACTATATAAACCGCGACGCCGGTTTGACAGAGTGGCGACCGCTATAGGAAGGCTCGACGGATGGTGGGCGATGACAGGCTCGAACTGCCGACATCCTCGGTGTAAACGAGGCGCTCTACCAACTGAGCTAATCGCCCAAACCCAGAGCCGTCCAAAGATATGAGACAAGCCATCCACGCCACAAAGGACGTAGATGGCTCTAATCCGCAGACGGGATTAGTTAACTGCGTCTTTAAGGCCTTTACCAGCCTTGAATTTAGGCTGTTTGGAAGCCTTGATCTGGA
Source organism: Alphaproteobacteria bacterium (assembly GCA_965660545.1). Classification (GTDB taxonomy): domain Bacteria; phylum Pseudomonadota; class Alphaproteobacteria; order Bin95; family Bin95; genus VMCJ01. The sequence continues at coordinate 35,953 of CBFIAF010000030.1, forward strand.
TGGTCTCACCGGTGCGTGGGTTACGACCTGTGGAGGCCGCACGCGACGCGACGGAGAATGTGCCGAAGCCAACAATGCGAACATCGTCGCCGCCCTTCAGAGCATCGGAAACCGCATCGAATACGGAATCGACGGCTTTACCGGCGTCCGCCTTGCTGATGTCCGCGCTGTCGGCAACGGCTGCAACCAATTCGTTCTTGTTCACTTGTAGCTCCCTGTCACTGACTTCGCCCGGGCCATTCCGATAAAGCGAAGCCCAATGTTTCTAATGGAGGCAGAATACAGGCGGTTTCGGTTCCGTCAATCGACAGACAGCTTTTTTATTAAAAGTCTATACTGCGCTTTCCGCCGCAGGCGCGTGCCCCTGACAGCAGATGCGGGATTATCCACGATACGTAAATGCGCAAAGGGGCGCCCATTTTGCCGGCGCCCCTTCGCAGATTTTCCGTCAGGCGGAGAGCGCTAGCCCTTAATGGGCGACGATTTCAGCGCTAGCAGGCTTCGCCACAGCGGCTTCGGCGGACGCTGCGTCCGCCTCGGACCATTCCACCGGTGTCGGCAGCCGGACCAGTGCATGCTTCAGCACCTCATCCACTGTTTCGACAGGGTAAATTTTCAGTGCCTTCAGCACGTTATCTGGAATATCCGCCAGGTCTTTTTCATTGTCCTTCGGGATAACAACCGTCTGCAAGCCACCACGTAGGGCAGCCAACAGCTTTTCTTTCAAACCGCCGATGGGCAGCACCCGGCCACGCAGAGTGATCTCACCCGTCATAGCAACGTCAGCACGGACAGGAATGCCCGTCATCGCAGAAATAATCGACGTGCACATCGCTACGCCGGCGGATGGACCATCTTTTGGCGTCGCCCCTTCAGGCACATGGACGTGGATGTCCTGCTTGGTGAAATCAGGTGGCAAGATGCCATAACGCAACAGGCGTGAGCGCACGAAACTGCGGGCGGCTTGCACCGATTCCTGCATCACGTCGCCAAGCTTGCCCGTATGCGCAACATTTCCCTTGCCTGGCATAACAACCGCTTCAATCGAAAGCAATTCACCGCCGACTTCAGTCCAAGCTAGACCAGTTACAACACCGACCAAGTCTTCAAGCTCTGCCTTGCCATAGCGGTACTTCTTGATACCTGCATATCTCTCCAAGTTCCGCTTTGTGACCTTGATAGATGCTTTTTCGCCAGCCACGATCTCACGCACTGCTTTGCGCGTTAGGTTCGCTATTTCACGCTCCAGGTTACGCACACCAGCTTCGCGGGTGTAATACCGCACCAGGTCCCGCAGGCCGTCGTCCGTAATTCCCCATTCGCCTTTTTTGAGGCCATGGTTTTTCACCTGCTTGTCGATCAGGTGCCGCTTGGCAATCTCAACCTTTTCATCTTCGGTATAGCCGGGGATCCGAATGATCTCCATCCGATCTAACAGTGGCTGTGGCATACGCAGGCTATTGGCCGTGGTGACGAACATGACGTCTGAAAGGTCATAATCAACCTCAAGATAGTGATCGGCAAAGGTTGAGTTCTGTTCAGGGTCCAGTACTTCGAGCAGCGCTGACGAAGGATCGCCGCGCCAATCCGAACCAAGCTTATCGATCTCATCCAGCAGGAAGAGCGGATTGGAGCTCTTCGCTTTTTTCATGCCCTGGATTATTTTGCCCGGCATGGAGCCAATATACGTTCGGCGATGGCCACGCACTTCGGCCTCATCCCGCACACCGCCAAGTGACATGCGCACGAAATTCCGCCCCGTCGCCTTCGAGATTGAGCGGCCAAGTGAGGTTTTACCGACGCCCGGCGGGCCAACAAGGCACAGAATTGGCCCTTTGACCTTCCGCATACGCGTCTGAACCGCGAGGTATTCCAGGATGCGCTCTTTGACTTTCTCCAAGCCATAGTGGTCAGAATTCAGAACTTCTTCCGCACCCTTCAGATCGCGCTTCACCCGGCTTGGCTTCTTCCAAGGGATCGAGGTCATCCAGTCCAGATAGTTGCGAACAACCGTCGCTTCTGCCGACATCGGGCTCATATTGCGCAGCTTTTTCAGCTCAGCCTGGGATTTTTCTTGGGCTTCCTTAGAAAGCTTTACCTTTGACAGCTTTTCTTCGAGCTCGGCGATTTCGTCTTTTTCATCATCATCGCCGAGTTCGCGCTGAATGGCCTTCATCTGTTCGTTCAGATAATATTCACGCTGGGTCCGTTCCATCTGGCGCTTAACTCGGCCACGGATGCGCTTCTCCACTTCAAGAACATCGATCTCGCCTTCCATGAGGGCGAATACCCGCTCAAGCCGGTCCTTGGCGCTGACGGCCTCCAGGAGTTCCTGCTTCTCAGGAATTTTGAGGGCAAGATGGGCCGCAATCGTGTCCGCGAGCTTAGACGGCTCTTCGATCTGATTGACGGAAACCAATACTTCCGGCGGGATCTTCTTGTTTAATTTTACGTAGGATTCGAACTGCGCGACGACGGTCCGCGCAAGCGCTTTAAGCTCCGGGTTCGCATCATCATCGCCGTCGGTCAGCACGTCGGCTGTGGCCTCGAAAAATTCTTCGCGGCCGGTAAACCCGGTGATCTGCGCCCGGTCACCACCCTCGACCAGCACTTTAACCGTGCCGTCGGGCAGTTTTAGCAGTTGCAGGATCGAGCCGACGGCACCGACGGTGTAAATATCGTCTGGACCCGGATCATCAACGCCCGCGTCCTTCTGAGCAGCGAGTAGGATGCGCCCGTCACCATTGGTGACTTCTTCCAGGGCGCGGACGGACTTCTCGCGGCCGACGAACAAAGGCACGATCATATGTGGGAAAACGACTATGTCGCGCAGAGGCAGGACCGGGAAGGTGTTGGAGCCTGTCATGTATTTGGAATTCCTGATGTGAAGTTCAGTCGTAAGCATAACGCTTCGACAGGTAGCTTGAGATTTAAGTGGGTCTGAAAAAGCATTTAATCAAGTCTGTAACTGTGTTTAAGTCGGAAACTCGCCCTTTGGAACGCAAAAACCGGGCTCGAACGCCCGGTTTCAACAATTCAGTTCAGCCTATCGGACGTGAAAATGCGTGCAGAGCCCCTTAAGAAGCCATATCCGGGCTTGCTGCAGACACATCGTCTGCTTCAGCATAGGCATAAAGCGGCTGGGCGCGACCCTCGATAACCTCGCGGTTAACGATAGCCTCATCCACACCTTCCAAGCTTGGGAGATCAAACATGGTATCCAAAAGGATCTCTTCCATGATGGAGCGCAATCCACGTGCCCCGGTTTTCCGCTGGATCGCCCGCTCTGCGAGCGCTTCAAGCGCATCATCGGTAAATGTCAGCTTGATATCTTCCATATCAAACAGGCGCTGATACTGCTTGACCAGCGCGTTTTTCGGCTTGGTCAGAATCTCAACCAGAGCCTCTACATCTAGATCACTCAGTGTTGCCAATACGGGAAGACGGCCAACAAATTCTGGAATCAAGCCAAACTTCAGCAGATCTTCTGGCTCTACTTCAGCAAGCACTTCGCCATGCCGACGCTCATCTGGCGAACGGACATCGGCACCGAAGCCCATAGCCGTCCCCTTGCCGCGCGCAGAAATAATCCGCTCCAAGCCAGAGAAGGCACCGCCGCAGATGAACAAGATATTCGTCGTGTCGACCTGTAAGAATTCCTGCTGCGGGTGCTTGCGGCCGCCTTGGGGCGGCACGGAAGCAACCGTACCTTCCATAATCTTCAACAACGCCTGCTGTACACCCTCGCCCGAAACGTCCCGGGTGATCGAAGGATTGTCCGACTTGCGGCTGATCTTGTCGACTTCATCAATATAGACGATGCCACGCTGTGCCCGCTCCACATTGTAGTCGGCGGATTGCAGCAAGCGAAGGATGATGTTCTCGACATCCTCACCCACATAACCGGCTTCAGTTAGCGTGGTTGCATCGGCCATTGTGAACGGCACATCCAAAATACGAGCTAACGTTTGGGCTAGCAGCGTCTTGCCTGAACCGGTCGGGCCAATAAGCAAAACGTTGGATTTCGCAATCTCAAGCTCGCCATTCTTAGAGCCGTGATTCAAGCGTTTGTAATGGTTGTGCACCGCGACGGAGAGAACGCGCTTGGCGCGGTCCTGACCAATCACATAATCGCTTAGCACTTCGCAGATCTCAGCCGGCGTCGGAACGCCGTCCTTGGATTTGACCATGCTGCTCTTGTGTTCTTCGCGGATGATGTCCATGCAAAGCTCAACGCATTCATCACAAATAAATACAGTTGGCCCAGCGATCAGCTTGCGCACCTCATGCTGGCTCTTCCCGCAAAAAGAGCAGTACAGGGTGTTCTTGGAATCGCCGCTGGATGGTTTGCTCATATGAATTCCATTCGGCCCACGGTAAGTCGAGAATCGTATGGTAAACGCTCTGTCAAGCCCTGTAAAACGCCGTGGTTGCGCCTTGATGGACTTAAATCACAAGACTAAGCGGCCCTGTAACTGCATTTACGCCCTGCGCCTGCCAAGAAACCGTAAACATGGGAGGAAAAGGTTCCGCCCAATTCACTTAACCGTCACCAGCGCCGGTCTTCCTATTCCTCGTCGTCTGGGCTGCCCGGACGCTCGTTCACGACCTCGTCGACGATGCCAAATTCTTTGGCTTCTTCGGCAGACATGAAGCGATCACGCTCTAGGGCTTCCTCGACAGTCTTGATGTCCTGGCCGCAATGCTTGACGTAAATCTCGTTCAAGCGCTGGCGAAGGCTTAGAATTTCACGGGCGTGAATTTCGATATCCGTCGCCTGTCCTGAGAACCCGCCGGAAGGTTGATGCACCATAATCCGTGAATTCGGCAGGCAGTACCGCTTGCCAGCCGCACCTGCCGCCATCAGCAATGAGCCCATGCTCGCTGCTTGGCCAATGCAGAGCGTTGCGACAGGCGCGCGGATATATTGCATGGTGTCATAAATCGCGAGGCCCGCTGTTACGACGCCGCCCGGTGAATTTATGTAGAAGGAAATTTCTTTATCTGGGTTTTCCGCTTCCAAAAACAGAAGCTGCGCACAGATCAAAGCCGAGACTTCGTCATAAACGGGGCCGGTCAGGAAAATAATCCGCTCCTTGAGGAGTCGCGAATAAATATCATATGCACGCTCGCCACGATTGGTCTGCTCGACCACCATCGGCACAAGGGCGTTCAACGTTGGAGTTTGGGTCGCCATGCTGGAAAACAGGGCTCGGGGATCAGAGGCTGTGGGATCGAACGCGGTCATGCGGCTCAGAGGCTCCAGTTATAAGGCGCGGGGTAGCGCGCTGAGATTCGCCGCCGCATGCCTAATTTTCGGTTCATTAGGGCGATTCGCCGGACAATTTGAAAACGGTACAGCATTCACGGCACCCCTTGGTAAACAAGTTTGGCGAACCGGACTACTACAAAGCCCAAAATGGGCGCCAGCAGTCAAAGGTCAAGCGGCGCTGTCGCCAGCTGCCGCATCATCGTCCTCAGCCAACTCTTCAGCTGTCGCCTGACGCTTTTCGACTTTGGCCAGTTCCAGGATAAAATCGACGACCTTTTCCTCCAAGATCGGCGCCTGCACCTGACCGAGCGCCTGCGGATTCTTCTGATAGAACTCGTAGACCATCTGCTCCTGGCCGGGGAAGCTTGCAGCTTGGGCGCGGATCGCCTGGCTGATGTCCTGTTCGTTCACCTGAACATTGTTCCGCTTGCCAACTTCAGCAAGCAGCAGGCCAAGGCGGACCCGGCGCACGGCCAAAACGCGGTATTCAGCTTCAAGTTCTTCATCCGTTTTGCCCTCACGGACTTCTTCAGCGTTGTCGCCTTTAAGCTGCTCTTTGACCTGACCCCAAATCGCTTCGAATTCCTGCTCAACCAGTGTTGGCGGCGCATCGAACGTGTGGGTTTTGTCCAACTTGTCGAAGAGTTCGCGCTTGGTCCGGCTGCGCGCAGCCTCTTCGTAGGATTTGGAAATGCGTTCGGCAATCTGGGTCTTCAGCGTCGCCAAATCATCCATGCCAACGCGCTTTGCCAGCTCATCGTCAATTGTGGGTTCGGCTTTTTCTTTCAGGCCATGCACTTTCACTTTAAATACAGCAGCTTTGCCAGCCAGATTCTCAGCCCCATACTCTTCTGGGAATGAGACGTTGACTTCGCGCTCATCGCCAGCAGATGCGCCAACGAGTTGCTCTTCAAAGCCTGGGATGAAGCTGCCAGCGCCCAGTTCCAGATCATAGGCGTCTGCCTGGCCACCTGGGAAGTCTTCGCCGTCAACGCTGCCGACAAAATCAATCGTGAGGATATCGCCATCGACTGCGGGGCGCGCTTCCGTGACTTCAGTCGCTTCGCGGGCACCTTCAGCCAGGTTATTCAGTTCAGCCTCGATCTCTTCGTCTTTGGCCTGCACGTCAAGCTGGACCAATTCAAAGGTCGAGAAATCTGCAGGTTCAATCTCCGGCATAATTTCGGTCTTGAGGGTAAACTCAAGATCTTTGCCTTCTTCGAATTCGCCGAAATCGATGTCCGGCTCAATCGCGGGCGTAAGGCCGCGGTCTTCGAAGGTATCATTGACGACCTGGCGGACCTTCTGGTCAATCGCCTCGCCCATGACGGACTTTCCAAAGCGCTGACGCAGGATCTTGACGGGGGCTTTGCCACGGCGGAACCCAGGCAGGGACACCGTTGGTGCCATTTCCTTCAAACGATCTTCAACAGCGGCTTCGATTTCGCCCGCTTTGATCACCATGTTATACTCGCGCTTGAGGCCTTCGGCCAGCGTTTCCGTCACCTGCATCCTGAATAATCCGTCGCCTGAGAAAGAAGATTATGTCCTGGCTTTATAGTGCCGATGGTGCGGGTGAAGGGACTCGAACCCCCACGACCGTAGGTCACCAGAACCTAAATCTGGCGCGTCTACCAATTCCGCCACACCCGCGTATCGACATCGTAAAACCGCTACGAACCGCGCGTTCTATAGCATTCAAGCCCGCTGCGAAAGGCCTGGACGCTTGGAATCGCTGTCACAGTGATATTTATCGCGCAATCCGCTTCAGTTTAGGCCGTTTGTGCACGCCAAATGACCCGTGTTGCGGCATCCAGTATGGCGCCTGCGTCGATACGCAGCGTGCGATAAAGATCTGGCAAATTAGCGGATTGCCCAAAGCCTTCAACGCCAAGTGCAGCAACATCCCGGCCTGATGCGGCACCAATCCATCCCAACGTGGCAGGATGCGCATCACATATGGTGACAAGGCCCGCCCCCAGCGGCGCTGCGTCAAACAATGTGCGGATGTGAGCATGCTCCAACCGATTCGCCCGTTCAGCCCGCAGCCAATCTTCATGCAGCAGGTCCGGCGACGTTATGACCAACACACCAGCATCCGGGCAATCCTCCAGCAATGCAGCGTGAGCCTCCAACGCTTCAGGAATGACAGCGCCCATAGCGGCGATAACAATATCCGCTGATTTTCCAGGCGGTTTGAGCCAATAAGCACCTTTCAGCACAGCCTGCTTTAAGCTTGCATCCATTTGGCGCTGCGGTTGCTCCAGCCCTCTGGTCGAGAGGCGGAGGTATGAAGAGACACCGTCATCAGACAGCATTTCCTTGAATCCGGCCTGCATGATAACCGCCAGCTCATCCACGTAAGCCGGCTCATAACTGTGCAGATTGGGCAGTGCCATACCGATGAGCGAGGTCGTTTGGCTTTGGTGCGCGCCGCCTTCTGGTGCTAAAGCTGCGCCTGAAGGCGTGCCAACTACCATGAATTTGGCACCTTGGTACAGCGCGTAAATCAACGCATCCAAGCCGCGCGCGATAAATGGATCGTAAAGCGTACCGACCGGCAGCAGTCGCCGACCAAACAGGGGCTCAGTGAGCCCAAGGGCCGCGAGCGTCAGAAACAGATTGTTTTCGGCTATACCCAGTTCCACATGGCGACCTTCGGGTTTTTCTTCCCAGCGCTGCATGGACGGCACATTCTCGGCCTTAAATACATCCGCCTTCGGCTTCCGGCTGAACACGCCTGTCCGATTAACCCAACCGCCAAGATTGGTTGAGACCGTGACATCCGGCGAAGTCGTTACGATTCGCTCCGCCAGCTCACCACCATTCCGCGCGACCTCCGCCAAGATGCGGCCAAAGCCTTCCTGGGTGGACGCTCTTGCTGATCCCTTAACAGCAAGATCTGGCACCGTGATCTCTGCCTTTTTCACAGGAGGCGCGGTTTTCCGGGCGATGAAAGGTGCGGATTCGACCAGCGTTTGCAGCGCGGTCGCCTGATCTTCAACACCAGCCCAAGGCTCCCATTCAGCGCCATCCGGCACGCTGTAGGCGGCCTTGAAGGTCGCCATCTGGTCGACCGTCATGAGGCCCGCGTGATTGTCCTGGTGGCCAGCGAGCGGCAGGCCGAAGCCTTTCGTTGTGTAAGCGATGAAGCAGGTAGGCGCGTCCGTTTTGGCCGCTTCATCGAAAGCTTCCGTGAGGGTTTCGAGGCAGTGGCCGCCTAAATCCTCCATCAGCCGCGCGAGGGTTGCGTCATCACGTTGGTCTAAAATGGCGCGAATGCCGGACTTGTGGCCAATTTCATTCTCAATCCGTAGCCGCCACGCCGCACCGCCTTTAAACGTCAATACCGAATAGGTGCTATTCGGGCATTCATCGATCCAAGTGCGTAACGCCTTGCCGCCAGGCTCGCCGAACGCTGCCAGTTGCCGCTTGCCGTATTTCAGCTCGACAACGTTCCAGTCCATGGCATTGAACAGGCCCATGATCCGGTCAAACAAATCGTCATTCACGACGCTATCGAGGCTTTGGCGGTTGTAATCGATCACCCACCACACATCACGCACATCGTGCTTCCAGCCCTCCATCAGGCATTCCGCGATGTTACCTTCGTCTAACTCTGCATCGCCGACGATAGCAACCATGCGGCCGGGTTCCTCGCCAGCAGCTGGGTTTTTCAAGCCCTGATGCGCGGCCACATAATCTTGTGCCATAGAGGCGAACACGGTCATCGCGGCACCCAGACCGACAGAGCCAGTGGAGAAATCCACATCGTCCGCGTCTTTGCTGCGGGAAGGGTATGCCTGCGCACCTCCAAGTGATCGAAATTGCTCGAGATTTTCGCGGGACTGGCGGCCCATCAGGTATTGGATTGCGTGGTATGCGGGGCTCGCATGCGGCTTCACTGCCACCCTGTCTTGGGGGCGCAGCGCGTGGAAATATAGTGCCGTCAAAATCTGCGCGCATGACGCACTCGACGCCTGATGACCGCCAACCTTCAGGCCGTCTAGGTTAGGCCGGATGTGATTGGCGTTATGGATGATCCAGCTGGATAGCCACAGCACCCGGTCCGCCAATGTTTCCATCAGCTTCACACGGTTTGATTGCGGCTTAGAACGACTAGGCATGATGGCAGGCTCCCCTAGAATAGTTGGCGTGAGTATAGCTGGGCTCAATCAGCGCATTCTTGCTTTTTTACGTGCAGAGTATCGCAAATTTGCGCGATCATGCTAAAGTAGATGCATGAAACGCTATAACATGCCAAAATTTGCAATTGACCAGACCGACATGCGAATTCTGCAAACCCTGCAGGCGGATGCGGGCCTCAGCAATGTAGCGCTCGCTCAGAGTGTCGGACTATCGCCATCGCCATGCCTGCGCCGTGTGCGCGCACTTGAAGCTGCCGGTGTGATCCGGGGCCGCGCCGCAATTATCGACGCCGCCGCCGTCGGGTTGCCCGTCAGCGTCTTTCTGCAGGTCACGCTAGAACGACAAACTGAGACTAATTTGGAAGCGTTTGAGGCCGCTGTTGCAAACGCACCCGAAGTCATGGAGTGCTATCTCATGACCGGCGACGCGGACTATCTCCTGCGCGTCGTAGCCCCAGACCTGGACGCCTTCCATCGCTTCCTCATGGACCGCCTGACAAACCTTCCCGGCGTCGCCAACATCAAATCCAGCTTCGCGCTCAAACAGATCAAATACGGATATTCACTGCCTATAGACGGTTAAATTATCCCTTCTTCTATCATATCAAGACCTCAGCATAGCTCGTCATTTTGTCCAAATTTGGCTAAAAGCGGTGATGCAAAAGGAATACACGACGCAACCGC
>CBFIAF010000031.1:0-42654 GCA_965660545.1 Alphaproteobacteria bacterium
GAAGCATCGCTGGTATGCTCACAAAGATATAGGGCTCGCTGAAACTACCAATCTAAACACCAAGGTGCAGTGGGCTGAACTTGAGCCTTACGCCAGGCATCCGGACTAGGTGGTCTGGACACTGCTGACAAGGACAGGAGTAAGATTGCTGACAAGGATCAGAGGTGTAACTCAGTTGGGGTGACAACCAAAATAGAGGTGGTGGGCATACCTTTGGATGGTTTAACAAAATGAATGACTACAACCTTAGGATAGGTACCTTAGGATAGGTACCTTCGGACTAGCTAAGACTAGCTAAGGACGAGGTGGAGGACATTCCGTTTTAGTATAAAGTATTGATTTTATTACTTTAATTTATAGAGACTAGATAGACTAGTTAAATTTAAGTTTATGTTACTACTCCCACTACCTCTGGTGTTGTCAAACCTGACCCTGTACCGCTGCACTGAACTCAAATTTAGCTCGTCTAGCTAGTCTATCCTGAGTTTGTAGCTGAAGGCCTAGGCTGCACTGAACTGGTTTTTACCTAGTCTAGGTAATCTGTCCTGTCCTGTTGTTAGTTTGTTAGACGTTGCCTCAGCACCCTGCTTCTGGAAGCCTAGGTTTAGTACGTAGGAGGGAAGTCTAGGTTTAGTACGTAGGAGGTTGGCTATGGGTCATCGTATCTCTGCTTTTGTAGCCACCGTCATTCTAGCCTTCAGGCGTTTCAGTTGATTTTAGGAGAGCTTGGCTCTGACTTAACGTTCTTGTTGAACCCTTTGACCAAGTTTAAAGTCAGTCGTCATAGGTCACGCTAGCACCCAGCAGACCAAAATACGCCTCAAAGGTAGCCGATCCAACCTCTCCGGGAGAATGGGGTTGGTAGAAACCACTTTTGGAAAGTTTGCATATGGCCTTAGAAAGAGATTTTTTTGTCCCCAATGCATCAAGTAGGCAGGTATTAAAAAATGCGTATTTATTCTGAACTAATCCTCGGCAAAACTGACCCTGGTCTAAGAGCACCGGAAAAGAAATACGATTTATCTAAAGCGCGAGAGCATGCAGCAATTATTGAGAATCTCGGCTTTGACGGCTTAGTTGCGACCGAGACTAAGGGCGATCCTTATATCCTTATGGCATTGGCAGCATCGGCTACAGTTCGCCTCGAGCTAGCAACATCGGTAGCTATTGCTTTTCCAAGGGCACCTGCAATAACGGCAATGGCGGCATGGGACCTGCAAAAGTTGTCAGGCGGCCGTTTTATTCTAGGGTTAGGCACGCAAATACGCGCTCACCTGATCCGCCGATTCGGCATGGAAGATCACGCTATTGGTCCTTGGATGAGGGACTATGTTCGAGCCGTGCAGGCCATCTGGCGAAGTTGGCAGACCGGCAAGCAGCTCAACTTTCAAAGTGACCGTTATAAACTCGACTTAATGGTGCCACTTTTTGACCCTGGACCGCTCGATACCCCGCCACCGTCGATTCATGTGGCGGCGGTTAACAAGTATATGTGCCGCGTCGCTGGAGAAGTGGGCGATGGTTTGCGTCCCCACCCTATGTGTACACCGCGTTATATTCAGGAAGTTATGTTGCCTTCGGCAGCCGAAGGTGCAGAGCAGGCCGGACGTTCGGTCAATGCTTTGGCATTAGCGCTCAAACCACTTGTAGCTACAGGGCCGAACGAAGAGACACTTGCTCGACGTATTGACGATGTCCGGGCGCGTGTTGCGTTTTACGCTTCTACTCCGGCCTACCGACCCTGTTTTGAAATCTGGGGCCTGGGCGACACCTGCAGGGAACTGAGCAAACTCTCGCGGGAGCAAAAATGGGGAGAAATGTCAGCGCTAGTTGATGACGAGATGTTGAACACCTTTGCATTGGTAGGTGACTACAGCAGTATCGCCAGAAAAATTGTAGAGCGATATTCAGGAATTTTAGACCAGGTTGGATTTTCTATCGAAGTTAATTCGGACAATGATGCAGCTATGCTTGAAAAAATGGTAAAGGAAATTCAATCTGGCTAAGTTTTTATTGCCTATCTAAATATTATACAATTGCAGGATTCTCTTATTTTTGTTCTAATCAGCGAAAAATTGATTATGAAACACCTTTCAGAGATTTTTTACTTAAATTGAACAGAATTTCTGAACCACTTCACCGCAGTCTTATCGTCCTCGGGAACACCTGGTCCTTTGTCGTACATCACACCCAGATTGTATTGGGCAATAGCATATCCCTGTTCAGCGGCAATCACAGGCAATGCAGCGATAGTTGAGGCTCTCTTAGCAGCAAGTGCGAATCCTAAAGCGAAAGACAATATAAGCAACGAAAAGCCCTTCGATTTCGATAAGATGACCGGCAAGCTAGTCGGCACAGACGCATACTGGCTACTACAAGAAGCACATTACGATTAAGCCTCAATCGATAAGGCCCTTATAGATTTTGCATGGTCTAAAAACTATGTCGGCAGTTCCGATGTGGATTGTACATATAAGCAGCCCCCCCTTTCCCCCGGCCAGGCCTAAAAATAATACTATCTCTAGCCAGCAGTGGTACTCACAGACGTGCCAACCAGAGCCACAGCCTAAGGGAATCACTCAGTAGGAAATGTCAGCTCCTGGGGTCTAACAGCATGAGTCAAAAGCTAGAGGCCAGCCCAGCACCTCTGTAACCCGCAGCCTTCTTGGTCTCATTATATTTTGTGTCATCTATAACCAGTTGGTTCACGGCTATCTGAGCAGTGTCTGAAGGCAATATCCTGAGCTGAGACCTGTCTGGTTTGTTAAATTAACCACAGGAAGTAGCCAGAGACCGCAACATTTGGCGCTGAGTGATTGTTAGTGTACTGCATATAGCGTCTTGCCTATATATCTAACCAACTGAGTTCGCGTATTTAGTATTCATTCGTGGGGTGCCTACTGCATTAACCAAAGGGCAGTTGGCCTAGCTAATGCATACACGCGAATCATGCGCATAGTTCAGTTGGTAGAACAGCTGCACTAGTCCTGAGACCACGCAAGTTGTCTAACTATTGTCTACTTACTTTAAATCTAAAAGGAAAACTCATCAGAAAAATCAACGTAAGTCTCTGAAAAATATGTTTCTAATGCGCTGAATTCAACCATGAACATACTGATCAGGAATAAGCGGGAGCCGCTTGCGGTAAAGGCTGTTTCTCCGTTCACGGTTGCGACCTTGATCTATACGCCAGCGAAATTTGAGAAATTGAACGCTTGGAGATCAATCCGGTCCCGCCCGTTCTCAAAATTTAAAGCGGTGTCGACGCCTTCGCCAACGCCGAAGACGAAGATGCCCCGGCCATCGTCGCCATCCAGCACGTTATTGCCCAGACCGCCAGAGAGGGTGTCATCACCACCGTTGCCGCGCATAAGATAGCGCCCACTGCCGCCAATCAGATCGTCCGTGCCGGATTGGCAGCACCATGTAGTCAGTTGCGGGCTGTCAGCGCCTGTAACTGTGTTTCCCGCAGAACTCGTTTTATGCGCTCGATGGCCGTAAACATATTTAATCATGACAGATCGACGGTTCCCGGCGCTGTCCGCACTAGGATATCTACCTGAACAAGGCCGTCGAATAGGCGATCACCAGTACCAAGTTCATCGGGTGCAGCGAAGAATATGTCATTGCCTTCTTCACCGAATGCAAAGTCAGCGCCCGTTCCAGTCGCGAGCTTATCAGCGCGTTTGCCGCCACGCAGAAGATCATTGCCCAAGCTGCCGACGAGAACATCGTCGCCAACTTCACCGAATAATCGGTCGTCGCCCGTTTGACCGCAAAGAATATCGTTGCCACGGCCTCCATGTGCGCCATCAGCGCTGTTGCCAGCTCGGATTTGATTATTGCCCTTACTAACAACAATCAAATTGTCAGCGCCAGTGCCTGTGAGAAGAATATCGCTCGCATCGCCTTCTATCGTAGAAGCGGATGAAGCACTTCCGAACATAACGAATACTGATCCGTTATCCGTGCGACCTTGGGTGTCGGTCCTGTCCGCACCGATTGCGATGTCGTCATATCCATCATCATTAACGCCGCCTATGCCGGCGACATCGCGCTAGCCCGATCACCAGCTGCTATACCGCCAAGAGCAAAGCCTTCGCTTGCATCGAGCGTTCTAAGATTGCGTACCGGCGTGGCGCCATCGCCTGAACCAAACACGACAAAGGCTCGCCCTATGGTATATTCTGCATCAGTAGTTGCTGTCAGCTCGCGATGGCTAGTGTAAGCGCCGATGATCATGTCATCGAACCCATCACCATTAAAATTACCTGAAATATTTGTAGAGCGGCCTAGACGGTGATCGATCCTCTCGCCAGCAATGCGGACGCCATCTGACCCGTCTAACGCCTCTAGCAATACTGATTTGGCGAAGCTTGATTGGCCAAAGACCAAGTAGGCTTCGCCCGCGTCCTCTCGTCCGTAAGGGTTCGCTGCGCCTGCTTCTACAATAACATCTGTGAAGCCGTCGCCATTGGCATCACCACCGGGACCAACGTTCCTGGCAAAGCCCTCAAACCGGATGTCGTTTAGACGGCATCCATCTGTACCGTTCAGATCGGACAGCTCCTTTGCAGCTTCCGAGTTTCCTATCTTGCCAAAGACGACGAACACACGACAGACGTCTTTTGTGCCACGGGCTTGCGCGTTCCGTTGGCCAATGATGGCATCTGTAATGCCGTCGCCACTTAATTCTCCGATAATCGCCAATGTTTCGCCTGATCCAGAATTGAAATTTCCTAATTTTTTAGAACTAATCTAATCAATGCCTTGATTGCTGCAAAATTTTTGATATTTCTTCGATTTTTCAATATCGAACTGCCGAATGTGTATGCAGATACACCACCGAAATCTCCTGTGATTTCAACAATAAATGCAGAATATTTCAAAATATGCTGTCTCTCTATAAATGGAATAAAAACAATTTTATAAATTCAATCGGTATTAATGGTATTAAAAAATTATGCGATCAAACTAAATCGTTACTGCCTAAACGTAATGTTTTATGCATCGAACACTGATAAAATGGGCCTATTATCTAGAATTATTTCTCCTACGCTGCCGAAAGACTCGAATAACAAGGTGCCGTTTCCGACACCCACGCCGCCAAAAGCCAGATCGAAAAGGCCGTCATTATCGAAATCGCCTTTAGCAGAAATCGATGTACCGCCGCGCGCGACTGATTGATTGCCGTTGAAGCGAACCCAGTTCGTGCCGTCAAGGTCCGCTAGGCTTGTGACTACAGTCATGAAATGCTCCATCCAAAATCAAGTTAACCCATTAGGTTGTGACGTTTACTGTTTCGAACAACTGCCCAGGTCGTGTCTGGGCCGTACGATACCCAGATTGCGCGTGTTTCGCGGCTGAGGCATGCTTCCTAACAGATTTATATCGATATAAGGAAATCCAACTGATGCCCGATGGTCTTGGCCCCGCCGTTCTTGAAACTCTTACTGAATCGCTTGGCCAGCATGGCTGGATTGATGGGGCGTCTGATGATGCTGCACCGTATCTGACGGACTGGAGCCAGGCCTATGCCGGCACAGCAATTGGTGTTGCACGGCCATCTTCTGTTGAGGAGGTGCAGGCTGTGATGCGTTGGGCTGCGGCTGAGGGCGTGGCAGTGGTGCCACAGGGCGGTCACACCGGCCTTGTTGGCGGTGGGACACCGTTCAGCAAAGGGCGGAAGGTTGTTCTATCGCTGAAGCGTATGAACAGGGTTCGGAAGATTGACCCTGCCAATTACACAATGATTACCGAGGCCGGTGTTATCCTGCAGGACGCGCAGAAGGCCGCCCTTGATGCCGACAGGTTCTTCCCACTATCGCTTGGGGCAGAGGGCAGCTGCACTGTTGGCGGCAATATTTCGACGAATGCGGGCGGCGTGAATGTGATCCGTTACGGCAATGCGCGGGCACTTGTGCTGGGGCTAGAGGTCGTGCTGCCCGATGGTGAGATATGGAATGGCCTCCGCACACTCCGCAAGGACAACACGGGCTACCACCTTAAAGAGCTGTTCATGGGTGCAGAAGGTACGCTCGGTGTTATCACAGCCGCTGCGCTGAAGCTGTTTCCGAAACCGACCGCGACTGCGTCCGCTTGGGTGGCGACGCCATCGGTTGCGACTGCGCTTGAACTCCTGCATGTCGCGCGGGCGGAGACGGGCGACGCTGTTGAGACGTCAGAGTTGATCACTCGCTCGCTGGTCGAGACTGTCGTCGAAAAAATGGATGACGTGCGCGACCCGCTGCCAGATGAATCGCCGTTCTATGTGCTGATGGAAGTCTCCACAACCCGGCGTGGCGAGAATGGCCAATCCCCAGTGGATGTGCTTGAGGGCGCTTTGGCGCAAGCGTTTGAGCGCGGCCTTGCGACGGACGCGCTGATTGCGCAGTCCGAGCACCAACGCGCCGACTTCTGGAAGATTCGTGAGCAGGCGCCGGAAGCGCTGCAAAGAATTGGTCCCCGTATTTCTTGGGATGTAACTCTTCCGTTGTCCGCGCTGCCTGAATTCTACGCGGCTGCGGAGAAGAAGATGGCGGAAGTCGCACCCCATGTTTGGTTCTACGGTTTTGGCCATATGGGTGACGGAAATCTGCACTACGTCGCCACGTCAGAAGACATAAAGGGCCTGAAAGAAGTTTTGGATCGCACTCTGTATGATCTTGTTGTGTCTTTTGATGGATCATTTAGTGCTGAACACGGCATTGGCCAGAAGCGCACGACAGAGCTTGAGCGATACAAGTCACCGGTCGAGTACAAGCTGATGCAGGCGCTCAAAGCCGCAATTGATCCAGATGGGCGCATGAATCCAGGTAAAGTACTAGGTTAATAAGGAATTAAGGCAGGTATTAAGCCAAACTATCGCCAAATATATTCCCCGTATTAGGGACTAATTCTGAGTATCAAGCCAACGCATCTGTTGTATGCATCCTACCAGCCAAATAGCTTAATTCAATCGGCCAAGAGGCATCAGCCATATATTTGGCGGTTACACCAGGTAGGAGAGAATATAAAGGCGTTTATTGAGGGAGCCGACGGCAATGATCTGTTGATCAACACACCGCTGTCTGACCGGATTTTTGTCCGTAATGACAATGATGACCTTCGTGGCCGCGATGGTGACGATCGGCTTTTCGGCGAGGACGGCAATGACCGCTTATTCGGCCAGAGCGGCAATGACCTGCTGGCTGCCGGCTGTGGCGATTACCTGATGCGCTGCGGCGGCGACGGCGGCAATGATATCATGATCGGTGGCGCTGGCTCTGATGAGCTTGATGGCGGCAGTGATAACGACCTGCTGTTCAGTCATGATGGCAATGACACGATGACCGGCGGTACTGGCGGCGACTTCTTCGTGTTCAATGTTGCTGTAGCCACTGGCGTCGATCTGATCACAGACTTTGAAGTGAACATTGGCCACATCCGTCTCGACAACAGCGGCTTCGGGAGCTTTAACGCGGTGCTGGCTGCGACAACGCAGGATGGTATTGATACGGTTATCGACCTTGGTGCAGGTGATACTGTCCGCCTGCAGAACCCTGGCGTTAATTCCCTCGACGCTGGGGACTTCGTCATCCTCTCATTGAAGATCTGACTATCTGAATGCGCAGGCCCCGGAACAGCGATGATCCGGGCCCCCGTTCGTTTCTCTATATTACAACGGGTTAGAGCGCTGCGAGCAGTGCCTCAATATCCGTTGGCGTTTCAGCATTGCGGGCCGTCATTTCCTTGTTTATGCGTTTGACCATGCCAGACAGGACCTTGCCGCAGCCAATCTCAACCAACTCCTCGATCCCTGCGCTGCGCATAGCAAGGACACATTCTCGCCAGCGCACAGTCGCTGTCACCTGTTGAACCAGCAGGTTCTTGATGTCGTCTGGTGCGGCGACGGGCGCTGCCGTCACGTTGGACATCAGTGGCGCTGCCGGTGCAGCCATGTTCGTTGTCTGGAACGCTTTTGCCATTGAATCTGCAGCTGATTGCAGCAGTGAGCAGTGGAATGGCGCGGAGACCGGCAGTAGGATGGCGCGGCGCGCACCTTTGCCCTTGGCGATATCAATCGCACGCTCCACTGCAGCCTTGGCGCCACTGACAACGACCTGGCCCGGCGCATTATCATTAGCGACCTCACAGACATCACCCTGGGCGGCTTCTGCGGCCGCTTCGAGGGCTGGCTCAAGCTCCAAGCCAAGCAGTGCCGCCATAGCACCTTCGCCAGCGGGGATGGCGATTTGCATGGCTTGACCGCGCAGTTTCAGCAACCGGGCTGTGTCCGCAAGATCGAGCGCGCCAGCAGCGGCGAGGGCGGAATACTCACCAAGCGAATGGCCAGCGATGAATTTCGCTTTGTCTGCAATCTCAACCCCACCTTCGGATTGCAACACCCGCGTCACGGCAACACTTGCGGCCATCAGCGCTGGTTGGGTGTTTTCAGTCAAAGTCAGGTCCTCCATTGGTCCCTCAAACATCATTTTGGACAGGTTTTGCCCAAGTGCGTCGTTGACCTCCTGAAAGACTTCTTTCGCGGCTGGAAACGCTTCACTCAACGCCTTTCCCATACCGACTGCCTGCGATCCTTGTCCCGGAAATACGAACGCCCGCGTCATTGCTTGATATCCCTCATGTTTGCCTATCACATAATCTTCTTGTTCATTTGAAAGAAGGAGGCTCGGGCCCAATCTGTCAAGCGCGGATGGATATGCTAGTCTGGTGAGTCAGAAAGCCACATTGGATAGAGGCATATGTTCGACACGACAGAACCGACGAAAGCGTTTTTAGACGTGCAGGGCCATCGCATGGCCTACACCGAAGCTGGTGACCCCAATGGCGCGCCAATCGTTTTCCTGCATGGCAACCCGGCATCGTCTTATCTATGGCGTAATGTATGGCCATATGTTCAGGACATCGGCCGCATTATCGTGCCGGATCTGATTGGTATGGGCGATTCTGACAAGCTGGAAAACAGTGGGCCAGACCGGTATCGCTTTGTTGAACATCGCAAATTTCTTGATGAATTATTGGTAGCACTCGGCGTTAGGGAGAATGTGACGCTGGTTATCCATGACTGGGGGTCTGCCCTTGGCTTCGATTGGGCGCGCCGCCATCCGTCTGCAATTGCAGGCATTTGCTACATGGAAGGCATCGTCCGCCCCTTGCAATGGAGCGAATGGAGCCCTGCTGCAACGCCAGTATTCCAAGGTTTCCGTTCTGATGCTGGCGAGGCGATGGTGCTGGAGAAAAACATTTTCGTGGAGAAGGTACTTCCGGGCTCCGTCCTGCGCGGTTTAACTGAGGCTGAAATGGCGGTTTATCGCCGCCCGTTCGCGGAGCCTGGGGAAGATCGCCGGCCGACATTAACCTGGCCCCGTGAGATCCCGATAGAGGGCACGCCAGAGGATGTTGTTCAGATTGTCCAGGACTATGCAGATTGGATCAAAGATACAGCCTTCCCAAAACTATTCATCAATGCAGAACCGGGTGCCATTCTTATCGGGACGCAACGTGAGTTCTGCCGCACTTGGCTTAACCAGAAAGAAGTCACTGTGAAGGGCAGCCATTTCATTCAGGAAGATAGCCCATACGAGATCGGCACCACACTTGCCGAATGGATGAACGCCCGGTGATCCACCTCCTTTCCCTTACTATTCCTGTCGTTCTGGCTCTGTCGCTTGCTGTGCCAGCAGCCAATGCGAGCGTTATGGGCTAAGGCGCTTGTGATGGCTTGGGTATACATGCAGCGTGGCTGTATTGGGCGACAGGCAAGGTTTTGGTCGCCGTTTTCAACCGTACTGGCGATGGCCGCTGGCCCGCCGTAACGAAGCAGTTCCGCGTCGTCTACCTGGGGCTGATGTGGCTGTTGCCAGCACGTTGCAAACCTTGCAGGCATTAAAGCCCGTAAATGTGGCACTCCTCGATTATAAAGCGCTGGTCGGCCGGGATTTTGGCGGGTTCGATGAGAACAGGCTACTGAATTCTGGCGAGATCAAGCTTGCAGACTGCGCGCCCCGCTAAAGGCAAGCCATCCATCAACGGCCAAGCCAATGAGCCATGCCAGCTTGCAGATTTCCAGCCCAGCATAAATTGCGTGCGCGGTGGAGGGCGGGACATCCTGTCCTACTGAAAGTGCATAGGCGCGCTCGGCCAATTCCGGCTGGAGCGAGAACGCTTGGACAGCCAATATGGCGATTAGCATTGCGGCTGCGATTGTGCGGCGTTTTGGGTTTTTTAAAATAGCGAGCGCGATGACCATAAGCGCCGCTATACCCCATTCGGCAAAATCAAGCCGTTCGAAGACACGGGCAGACGCAGTGTAAGCGAATGGGTGCCCCGCGTCATCGCCAGCGAAAATTGCCGGTACGGCAAGGAACCCTGCACCAACAATCAGGCCAATCCAGATTGCAGGCAAAAGGATGGAAGCGGCGCTTGCAGTCTCGCTTATGATGCGCCTAGCACCGGTCATTGCCGTTGTGACTGGGCTTTGCACAGCGTTACAAATCGGCGTATGGCGTTTGACCAAACCTGCTATGGCTAGGGATGATAGGATCGCGGCACCCGCGAAGCACCATGCGCCGGAGCCTACACTCGCGTCTGCAACGGCCGTCGACTTAACTGTTAGCACCACCAGCGCCACCACGAACACATCCAGCATGGACCATTTCGAAATTGCGGCGGCAAGCTTCAGCGTTGATCGCGCACCTGCTGGGTCAATAAGCGCCCAGCCTGCGACCAAAATCTTTGCGGCTGGGAATAGCACCGCAAAGCCACCAATTGCGGCCAGCAATAGCCACTCGCCTTCTTGCCAGAACTGTTCAATCCCGCCGATTACCGAATGTGTATCAGTGAATACCCAAAAGCTGGTGACGTTCAGCATCGGCAGCATCCAGCCAAAAAACAGCAGCACCGCCGCCGCTGCAAGGGCGACGGGCGCTATCTCGGCTAAGAATGATCGCCGCGAGGGTGTTGTGTCCGCCGTCATTCAGCCGGTATGGGCGCTTGCTTACCGCGCGCTAAGAACTGTTGCACCGCAACGGGCGACAGTAATGCGAGACCCCACCAGTTCGATGACCAGCTTGGTGCCACCATCATGATGGCAGATGCCGCCAAGATGAGACGCCACATCATGCCCATCGGTGCGATCATAAAGCCGGTTAAGGCCGCGCCAAGTAGCATGATCCCAGCAATACAGGTACCAACAACAGAGAGGTATTCGAGGATATCGAAGTCCCCGATGACGATCAGCATGGTAGGCGCATAGACGAAAACGAACGGCACCATGACTTTGGCGTTACCGAGCCGGAATGCGGTAGTACCGGTTCTGAACGGATTAGCACCGGCGATGCCGCCAGCTGCATAAGCTGAAACGCAAACAGGCGGCGTTAAATCCGCCAGAACGCCGTAATACAGCACGAACAAATGCGCTGCCAAAGGCTCTACGCCTAGATTTGCAAGGGCTGGAGTCGCGATCGCCTGGAGCATGATATAAAGCGCTGTGGTCGGCAGCCCTGCACCCATCAGCACGCAGGAAATGGCGATGAACAGTAGGGAGATGAACAGCGTCGCTTCATCAATCGCGAATAGCGCTGGGCTAGTAGAACCATCGCCGATAAGGTTAAACGGTAGGAAGCTGAACATCGCCTGGATCGAGTCAACAGTCTCCAACGCGCCCTGGGTCACCATAAAGCCAAGCCGGAATGTGACGCCTGTTAGCGTAATGACACCGACAACGATGCCAACGGCAGCACCGGCTGCACCCACAGCAAGCGCATATTTAGACCCCATGGCGAATGCGTCTTTCAACGAATGCCATCGCAGCTGCTTGGACCATCGCAACGCGCCGATGGCCAGTGCAGCGGCAAACAGGCTAAGCGTGACCGGATCAAGCTTCAGCTGAACAACGTCAAAGAAAATAAATGGCGTGACCAGGAGAGCCGCCGCCGCCGCCATTCTCGGCCAGCCAATCGCGATAGCGCTAGTAATGCCCCAGAACGCCGCTAGATATGGTGTATATCCGGCAAACAGCACGTAGACCAAGATGACCAGTGGCACGGCTGTGTGGCCGCCGCGCTTCAGTACCTCGATAAGTCTTGGGACTTCATCCCGTGAAAGACCCTTGATGCCAAGGCGCTTGGCTTGAAAGTGCACCATCGCTAACACGGCGATATAGTGCATAAGCGCCGGAGTGGCGGCTGCTAAAATAATGGTCGTGTACTGAATCTCTAGAAACTCGACCATTAAGAAGGCGGCGGCACCCATAATCGGTGGCGTTATCTGCCCGCCGGTGGACGATGCAGCTTCAACGGCACCTGCGAAATGCGGTGGGTAGCCAATGCGCTTCATGGCGGGAATGGTTAGTGAGCCGGTTGTGACGGTGTTCGCGATAGAGGAGCCGGAAATCGTCCCGAAGAGGGATGATGACAGCACAGAAACCTTTGCCGGACCGCCAGAGAGACGCCCGGCAACCACTTGCGCCAATTCAATAAAGAAATGCCCAAGCCCCATTTTCTGCGCGACAACGCCGAATAACACAAAGTGGAATACTATGGACGAGATTACCTTCACAGGAACGCCGTAAAGGCCTTCGGTCGTGAGATAGAGATGATTAACCAGGTTGCCCCAGCTCGCGGGCGGAATAATCAAAACCTGGATCGGGCTCATATAGCCAAATATGGCGTAGGCGATGAAACAGATCACGACGATCGGCAGCACCCAGCCCATGGCCCGACGAACGGCTTCAAGCGCTACAATGATCAAGATTGTGCCGAACACCAAATCCGATGTGGTCGGCGAGCCAATGCGAAAGTTCATTTCTTCCAACTGCAGCGGCCACGACATGCCCGTGAATGTCATCGGCACATAAAGTGCGGCGAGGAAGGCTGCTATGGCCAGGCACCAATCATACCAAGGGAGGCCGCCTGGGCGGAATATACTAACATTGAGCGCCGCGCAGTCATTCCGGCGCAGGACGCTGAAGCTCATGAAAATCAGGGCGAGCACAGCGGCTAAGTGAATGCCTTTGTGCCATTGTTCACGGGGAATGCCGAACCCGGCGGTATAAAAATGGTACAGTCCAAGCAAGACGAGTGCCCATGTGATCGCAGTCCGTAGCCATGGCGCTACGGTGCGGAAGTTCATTTCCGGATCATATTGCGCTTCAAGCTCTTCAATCCGTGCTGCTTCCTCTTCCGTCAGCGTAAATGCGCCTTCGGGCCGGTTTTCGGGGCTGTACGGGTCGGTCGTCGCCATAGTCAAATGCCTGCAAAATCCGTGCAAAAAGGAACGGCCCGGCTGCTCGTTAGAACAGCCGGGCCGCTAGTCGATATCGTCTAGAAGCGGCTTACTTGAGGAGGCCAGCTTCTTTGTAGAAACGCTCAGCGCCAGGATGCAGCGGGATGCCGATGGCGTCCAGAGCAGACGTTGTCTGTACGTCTTTCCCCTTGGCGTGGCCACGGTCTAGCAGCTTGCGGGTGTTCTTGTTCCAAAGCGCTTTGGTGATGCCATAGACCAGTTCTTCGGACTGATCAGCAGAAACCAACCACTGAGCGGCGACAGCAAGCGTGCTCACATCAGTAGGCATGCTTTCGTACGCGGTCTGTGGGATTGGCGAGGAGAAGTAGAACGGTGCTTTTGCGATAACGGCCTGCTGAATTGGGTCTGGCAGGCTCATCAGCTTCATGCCGGCGGTAGATGCCAGCTGCGCGATACCGGCAGATGGAGCACCAGTCACGGTCAAGAATGCATCAAGCTGACCATCGGCCAGGCGTTCAGCAGACTGTGAGGTATTCAGTTCCTCAGCGGTGTAGTCAACGTTCTTCTTGAGGCCAGCGGCTTCAAGAATGAGCAGAGCGCCAACCTGTGCGCCAGAAGCTGGGAGGCCAACGCCAACGCGCTTGCCTTTCAGACTTTTAGGCGCAGCCAGCACGGAATCGTTTGGCAGCACAACATGGATGTGCTCAGGATAAAGCGTCGCTATGGCGCGCAGCTTCTTCAATGGTGTCTTGCCTTCGAACACGCCTGTGCCGGTGTAGGCCCAGAATGCAACGTCGGACTGTGCGAGGCCGGATTCGGCAGCGCCAGACTGGATCGCGTTAACGTTGGCGACGGAACCATTGGCAGACTGAGCAATAGCGATCAGACCAGCGACGCCGCAGCTGCCGCCTTTATCGCAAGCACGTGAACCGGGCGGGTTGGAGATGGCGTTCGCCAACAGGCCAGCCATCGGGAAGTAGTTACCGCCAGCACTGCCGGAAACAATCCGGAAGAATGTAGGCGTCTGCGCCTGTGCAACACTTGTCGCGAGCAGGCCGGTGGCGGCGACAGCCGCCAGTAGAATCTTACGCATGGTCGTGAGACCTCCCATTTGTCGTTTTCGTCTCGATCCAGTTATCAAGGGTTCCCGGCGATTCTGCAAGTTGATGATTATGCAGTTAGGAGGGCGATATTAACGACCTCATTTTTGAGCGCCTGCGAGCCTGCGGGATGTGGCGTCACGACCCAATTTACCCCGTGTCCAGCAGGGGCTGCTATCGCACCTGGGCCGACAAGCACCTCGTTTGCGTCTGCGACATCTCCCCCAAGTCTGGACGCCGCATTCGTGGGTATTCCGAAGAAATCCTTTTCCTCCAGGTACAAAATCTCACCGTGTTCAATGCCGCAACACAGCCTGATATCCAGACCTTCATCCTTGCGGATCGTTTCGGATGCGCTGACCAGATCAATTGCAGCCATCACGGCTTGATCCGGTGTGTCGAACACAGCAAAGAAATTGTCTGCCTCCATCTTCACAATAACGCCCTCATACAGCCAGACTAGGGGCCGGGCGGCAGCTTGTATTCGGCGGATAACGGCGAGGAAATCTAGGATGCTGGCCTTATCGGTGGAACTTTTGCTGAATCCACAAAGATCGATAAACAATACGGATTTGGTTTTGCCGTGCCATTGCCAGATACTCTTTCCTATTGCAGAACGGCGGTCATCATGGCTCGTGCAAGCATAGGCGGTAATTAAGTCTGTAAGGTTTTGCATGGCCATCGTTGCGGCTGCCCCTCGCGCCTTCTTATAATCTGCGGTTATGCTGAGCTTGAACAACACATCAATACAATAGGAGACAAGTTCATGCTGAACGTGCAGGTCGCGACTGATCACGGTGCTATGGGTGCATATCTGGCGATGCCCAAGGATGTATCTGGCACGGCGCCAGCAGTGGTGATCCTGATGGAAGTATTTGGCGTCAATCGCTTCATCCGCCGCATTGCTGACCATTGGGCGGAGCAGGGGCTAATTGTGCTGGCACCGGATCTGTACTGGCGCATCCGGCCCGGTATCGAACTGGACCCGGAAACCGATGGCCATCGCGATCAGGCGCTAAAAACCCGTGAGGGCATGAATGTTGATCTGGCCGCCAAAGATGTGGAGGGCTGTGTGGCGCATTTGCGCGGGATGTCGGAGTGCTCGGGCAAGGTCGCGACGTCTGGATACTGCCTTGGCGGGCTGCTTGCGTATCTCTCCGGCGTGCGTGGCACTGCGGATGCGAATGTCAGTTACTACGGCGTTGGCATCGAAGGATACCTGAAAGAGGCCGACAATCTAAAAACGCCCATGCTGCTGCACATCGGCGGCATTGATCCATGGACGCCATTGCCCGTGCAACGCGCCCTGGAAGCCGGTCTTGGTCCCATCGCTGGCGTTGAAACGCACGTCTATCTGGATACCAACCACGCCTTCGCCCGTGAAGGTGCGAGTGCTGATGTGCCTGCAATGCGCATGTTAGCAAATGACCGGACCAAGGCCTTTTTCGAGAGATCGCTCGGACGCTAAGTGCTGAATCCCTATATCTCAGTCATGCGGAAGAAAACAGCAGCATTAGCGCTGGTCTTGGCAGCGCCTCCGGCTGTGCGCGCGGAAGAATCGTCCGTTGGTCAGAAGGTCGATGAGGCAATGCAAGGTGCGTTTAATCTGATGGAGCGCGTCATCGGTACGATTCCTGGAGATAAAGCGCCGGAGATCATGCCTAAGGGCACCATTATCATCCGCAGACGCCTGATGCAGGTCCCGATGCTGCCGATGACAAGCGTTTGCCTGACGGGCAGCGACGGGTTTAGGGTTTCAGCCCGAAGTTAGCGGCGGGGTTTCGCGCGCTTGTTCACGCAGAACGTTCCAAATCCTACAGCAACCAGTGCCATCAACGCAAGCATGTCGAGACCACCAAACGCGTGCAGCACCTCGTGAGCTGCACCCAAAGCCCCGGGCTCATGGCCAGGGTGGGCGTAGGCTGGTAATGCCACAGCGATAAGCAGCAAGGTGGAAGCAAAAATACGCATAGTCTTATTCTCCAAGAGAGACGCCTCCCGCATCTCCGTTAAGGGGTTTAGCGCAAGCCGGTCTTCTGGCTCCGAAGGTTACCGCGTCCGCCTTCCCAGCTAATCGCCAGTGACGTGATGGACACGGCCGCATTCGTTACAGCGGCGGGGGCCGCGCCGGACTGAGCGGAAAATTCCACCGCACCGGCTTCCCGTGCACTCTAGGTGGATTAACACCCGAGCGCGCTTGCTACACGAAAGTATAAAGCGGCCTAGCTGGACCACAATGGGCTCATCGGATGCAATATAGGATGTCTAATTCTGTTGGATTTCTCCCAAGTTGTGACATTAACGTATGCGCCTGACCACGGTGATGGGTTTGGTGATTGAAAATATGGGCCAACGGTTTGTCAGTGAAATGATCACCGGTCCGTAGGTTCTTGTAATTAAACGTCCCGGCGATATCGGCATCACTCAGGCTAGTGATGACGCCTTTGATGCGGTCACCCGCGAGGATATGATTTAGCGTTCGGTGCAGAGGGCCAAAAAAAGGCACCCATATCTTTGCGGTAATCGGCGTCTGACAGTTCTGCTGCCGCGTCATAAAGCCGTGCGTTTGCCCAGGCGTTGTAGTCTGCCAGCAGCGTGAAATAGGCTTGTGTCGCAATGGGGATCAAGCTGTGCCGAGCAGCGCTTTTCGGAAGCGTGTTTTAACGTTGGCCGCGTCCATATCGCGCTTGAAGACAGGCGGCGGCGTGCCGTCAATTTTCAAGTGGATGAAGCATGTGTCATTGGCACCAGTAAGCAGGCTGCGGGCGTCTTCAACTTCTGCCATGGTTTTAACTGTGCGGCAGGTTTTGATGCCGGACCCGGCTGCAATCGCGCCAAGGTCCACGCCTCTGGAGGTATGGCTAGCCTGATTGCCGGTTTCTTGGTAGTGACCATTATCAACACATACGATCGAAAGGTTTGGCGCTTTGGCGACAGCGACGGTCGCCAATGAGGAGACATTCATGAGAAGCTCCCCATCGCCAGTCACGACGATGACTTTTCGATCGGGCTGCGCGAGCGCCAGGCCAAGACCCATAGCGGTGGCGCCGCCCATGGCACCTGCCATCGTGAATGTATGCTCGCCGTCTTCTGTGAGCGCGCCAATATCTTTGGCAGAGCCGGCGAGACCGGTCACGATCAGTGCGGATTTATGGTCTGCCAGCAGGGCCGGAATGGCTTCCTGGCGGTTGACGCCTTCAGACATGAAACAGAATCCTCATCATCACTATTCGCCGTATCTTAGCTGAAATTACTCAGAACCGGAATTGCCGCGTTTTCTAACGGCAGCAAGCGCTTCTGGCGTATCAACATCGTTTAGAACGCCAGCGTCGCCCATTTCGACCTCTGCCACAACATCTTCGTTCTGGCCGATCAAGTGTTTCGCACCTACATCGCCGCGCAGTGCCAACATTTCGGTCAAAAAGCGTTTGGCCCAAAGCACTGGATTGCCGCGTTTGCCGCCAACGGTCGGCACACAAATAGCGCGCCCTTCAAGCGGATTAAAGGCGGCGATCAGGCGGTCGACATGGGCGGAGGTGACGTCTGGCATGTCGCTAAGCAGTACGATGATAGCGTCGGCGTTGTCTGGCGCATTGGCAGCGGCGGTTTTCAGTGATGCGCTAAGGCCGTCTGCGTAATCCGGGTTGTGAACGAAACGCACGGGCTTGCCCGTAAGTGCCGCCTGGACTGAATCCGCTTCATGACCTGTCACAACGGTGATGCTGGACACATCTGCGGTTAGTGCAGCTTCTACGGCGGCGACCACCATCGTCCGGCCATCGACCAATTCCAGCAGCTTATTTGCCTCGCCCATTCGGCGAGACTGCCCAGCAGCTAACACCATGGCGGCGACTTTGGGGGCATGCTGGTTGTCATTTGGCGTGCGGGTTGCTTCTGCGCGGGGAAGGGGGCGCGCGCCAATTTCTGCCAGCAGGCCCCCAACGCCCATGGCCTGTATATCTTGCGGCGTCACGGGCACATCCGCTGCGAACCGCTGCAAGGCCCAGTCAAACCCGTTCAGTTTGGGTGAGCGGGCGCAACCGGGTAGGCCGATTACGGGTTTGCCGTTTCGCTTTGCCAACATGATGAGATTGCCTGGATCAACCGGCATACCGAATTGCAACACAGAGCCACCAGCCTGCTCAATCCCGGCTGGCAGAGCGTCGGCACGGTCAACGATTGCGGATGCGCCGGCGATCAACAGAATGTCCGCATCGACCGCATCTGCAGCCTCTATAGCTTTGGCGATTGCAGTTGCGTCATGCGGTGCGCGACGTTCATCAACGAGGCTTCCGCCAAGGGCTGACAACCGAGCTGCAGTGGCGTCCACAGTTTTGTCAAGGACGGATGGCTTCACTGTAGGCAATGTGGACTGGATCAGCGCCGCGCTGATGGGCCGATAGGGTTGGGCGGCAAGCGCCTTTGCGCTGGCTCGTGCGATGGCTTCGGCTTCTGCCACAGCCCATTCGGGTGCGGCGAATGGAATGATTTTGATGGTCGCAGCCATCTGCCTTGGGCTTACTGATGCATATGCCGCAAGTGTTGCGACAGTAACGCTTTCGTGCACGGCGTTTATACGATTAATGCAGTTAGCATCCACTACCAGCACGCCTGCGCAGTCCGCGATCAAGTTGACGCGGCCAGTGAATGCCGCGCTGATCCTTAGGCCGCCACCCGCCAGCGCTACCGCTAAGCGCGCGGCTGCTTTGTCTTCATGCACATCGCTATCTTCAAGCCGAGCGACGGTGACATCGCCAACACCGTCTGCGATCAAAATCTCGATGTCATCTGTCGACAGAAGGCGGCCTTTTTTGAAGGTCCGGCGGTCCAGCCGTATCGAGTGGGCCAGATACGCGCCTGCCGCTTTGCTTGCCGGAACCGGCCCAAACTTCACTTCACGTTGCCGCCATGCTGGGTCATCAGCACTTCTGCGAGGATGGAAACCGCGATCTCCGCAGGCGCCCTGCCACCGAGGTTCAGGCCAATGGGACCATGAATGCGGTCCAGCTTGCGGCTATCGAAGCCCCGGTCCCGTAGGCGGATTAATCGGCTTGCATGGGTTTTGCGGCTGCCGAGCGCGCCGATATAGAAGGCAGACGAATGCATCGCAGCAGCGAGGGCCGGATCATCGATTTTCGGATCATGTGTAAGGGTGACGACAGCTGTGCGCGTATCAAGTTTAAGGGCACCCATTGCGTCATCGGGCCAATCGTCCATAAGCGTCACGTCAGGAAACCGCTCGACGGTGGCGAACGCGCCGCGCGGATCAATCACCGTGACATCGAACCCTGCTTCCCGCGCCATTGCCACCAAGGGCTGGGAGATATGGACAGCCCCGACGATAATCATCCGCCTTGGCGGGTTAAGCACATGGATGAAATAACGCTCATTGCCATGCGGCACGATGCCGGACCGATCACTCCGAAGGGCTTCGCGAGCGGCTGTAATCACGTCTGAAGCGGCATCAAGATCACCGTCAACCCGGTCAGGGCGCACCAATGTTTCGCGACCGTCAGAGATGCGGACGACCCGTGCAGTTGGCTGCTTTTCCTGGGCGAGGGTCGCTAGCATTTCAAGTGTTTTGGACCTCATTTGCCAACCCGCTCAACAAACACTTCGATCTTGCCGCCGCATGCCAAGCCAACTTCCCAGGCCTGTGCATCCGTTACGCCGAAATCCAACATCCGGGGTTTGCCGTCTTCAATCACATCCAGCGCTTCCGTCACCACCGCGCCTTCAATGCAGCCGCCGGATACAGAGCCTAGGAACGCGCCGTCTGAGTTTACGACAAGCTGTGAGCCAATCGCGCGTGGGCTAGAGCCCCAAGTAGACACGACCGTCGCGATTGCCACACCTTTTTTGGCGTGTCGCCAAACTTGCGCCTGGCCAATAATTTCGTGTGTTTCTGCTGGTCCAATCATGGACGCTGAATCTGTCGCTGCCATTGATCTGCTCCTCTTGCCCCAAGTGCAGGCGATGGGCCGCTCAACGCGGCAGCCAACGCCTCCAAGCTCTCTAAGTTATGCGTCGCGCGGAATTCGTCCACATGTGGAAGGATTGCGCGCACGCCGCCCGCTTTTGGCTCGAAACCATCATAGCGCAAAAGCGGATTTAGCCAGATAAGCCTTCTGCAGGATTTAGCAAGCCTGTCCGCTTCTGCCGCAAGCACATCATTTACCTCACGATCAAGCCCGTCCGTGATAAGCAGCACAACCGCACCCTGGCCTAAAACGCGGCGGGACCATTCCTTGTTAAAGCGCTCCAGGCACCAGCCGATGCGCGTGCCACCTTCCCAATCGTCAACGGAATTTGCCACTTGCTCCAGTGCCAGATCAACATCGCGCCCACGCATGTGCCGAGTGACATTCGTTAGGCGGGTGCCGAAGACGAAACTATGGACGCGGTCGCGGTCTGAACTCAGTGCGTGCAAAAAGTGCAGCAGCATCCGGGAGTATCGCGCCATGGAACCGGAGATATCGCAAAGTGCGACCAGTGACGGGGGGCGGGTACGTGGTGTTTTGCGCTTCAATGGAATAACGCCGGGCCCGCCTCGCAACGCGGATCGCAAACTCGCTCGTAGGTCAGCGCGGCGTCCGTCTGCATCTGAGCGAAAGCGGCGGGTTGGTGGGTCTTGCAGGGGTAAAGTGAGGCGGGCCATGGCGCGTTTCGCGGCTGCCTCTTCATCTGCGGACATACTATCAAAATCTATGGTTTTCAGGACCTCGTTGGTCGAGAACGTCATTGAGGCGTCAACCTCAAGTTCTTCCTGTGGCTTGCCCTCTGGCGCTTGCGGCGGGGCAGGGCCCAGTGCATCTGCGACCCGGCGGGAAAGTTCGCGTTTGTAGGTAGGCGCTTCTTCCCCCACCCTCAGTGTAGGTAGAAACATGCTCATCATGCGTTCAAGGTAGTCTGGGCTGCGCCAGAACATATGGAACGCTTGATCGAAAACTTCACGCTGATCTTGCCGCGTAATCAGGCTGGTATGCAGCGCCCAGTAAAATTCATCGCGGTCCATAATATCGATTGTGCGGAGCGCACCTACTGCCCTGAGAACATGTCCTGGCCCGACCGGCAGCCCCGCACGGCGGAGGGCACGAACGAAATGGGCGACGTTTTCTGCTAGCCGGCCATCCTCGGATGCGGGCTCCCGCAGTACATTTGCCGGCTCGTCCAGCATTAATCAGCCGCCGCCAGTTCTTGGCGGACTTCATCCAGAATGCGCTTGGCCTCACCGCCCTGAAGCTTCTGGATATCGTCCTGGTATTTCAGCAATACGCCGAGCGTGTTCGATACCGTATCGGCATCGAGTGCGATGGCGTTCAGCTGCATCAGAGCGTTCGCCCAATCGATGGTTTCCGCCACACCCGGCTGCTTGAACAGGTCCATAGCGCGCAGGCGATGCACGAACGTCACGATTTGGCGGGACAGGTCTTCGTTGGCACCAGGGGCTTTCACTGCCAGGATTTGTAATTCACGGGCAGTATCTGGGAAATCAATCCAATGATAAAAGCAGCGGCGCTTCAGAGCATCGTGAATTTCGCGGGTGCGGTTGGACGTAATGATGACGAGCGGCGGCGCGTCAGCCTTGATGGGCCCAATCTCTGGCACGGTCACTTGGAAATCGGAGAGGGCCTCTAGTAGGAAGGCTTCAAACGGCTCATCCGCGCGATCAAGTTCATCGATCAGCAGCACTGGCGGACCTTCAGGGTGAGGCCGCATGGCTTGCAGGATCGGGCGCTCAATCAAGAAGCATTCGTTGAAGATGTCGCCGCCAAGGGCATCGCGGTCGGTGACACCTGCCGCTTCGGCCACGCGAATTTCGATCATTTGCCGCTGATAGTTCCACTCGTAAACGGCAGACGCGATATCCAAGCCTTCGTAGCATTGGAGGCGGATGAGCTGGCGGCCAAGCGTATCTGACAAAACTTTGGCGATTTCTGTTTTGCCAACACCTGCTTCGCCTTCCAAGAACAATGGCCGCCCAAGCTTTAATGACAGATAGAGCGCCGTTGCAAGGCTATCATCTGAGACGTAGCGACCACTGGCTAGCAATGTGCGCACATCGTCCACGCCGTTTAGCGCATCCATCTGCATTATCGAAATTCCCCCAGGAACAGGCGCTCTTCGCTGCCCGTTACTTGCGCCGCCATCCGCCGCTTGCTGCTTGGAAATAGGCACCGCCTGGGAGCGAATCAATGATGCGCTGCGCAGTTAGTGCGGCGACTTCTTCGACGCGCACATTATTCCGCTTAGCGAGCTTGATATACTCAGCGCGTCTGTCTGAATTTACATCAGCCACAAGTTTAGACACTTCGCCTGAGGGGCTGGTGACGGGTGCGACGTAGCCAGACAAGGTTTCGCCAACCAAGCCGCCAGAGCGTGCTGCTTGCAAATCAATGGCAGCAGCAGGGTTTAGCGATGTGAATGCAAAGACCGCCGCTAGGAACAGTGCGGCCAAGGTCGCAAAGGAAAACCGCATGCGGAGCATTAGAATATCTCCTTATTTTCGCCAATCACGTCATCGATCTCGCGCTCAACCTTAAGATTCAGATTGATGACGATCGGCTTATCTGGGGCTGATAATTTCACTGTGGGTTCACAGCCCGAGACAGCCAAAATCGCCAGGCCCACAAACAAAAGCGCGCATCGGTGCATCGCGTTTGCTCCCGGAACCAAAAGCGTTGAGGTTATAATTATCATTGCTCATGGCAGGAATATGGCTTTTCAGCGCCAAAATAGCCAGTTTCCTCAATGGGCGAAGATTTTTATCATGTTTGGGGCCAAAGCGCCTCTCGAAACACGCCTAAATGCGGGGCATAAGCCCGCCATCCATCCAAACCAATATCATCTGCAAAGCAGGCGGCTGCCGAAACAGACTCGATCTGCGCTTCACAATCAGGGTTAATGGTGAGACCCGCCGCCGCTAAGACTTAAGCGGTAGCCGCCTCTGGCGCATGGACGAGCTTGCTATCTGTAACAGTGAGCGGCGCATGTGGCAGGACACCGTCCCAAAATGCACTTAGTATCTCTGTTGTTCGAAAAAGGCGGCCAAGTCCGTCTGCTGAATAACTGTAGGCAGCGCTGGCACCCTCGTGCCGCATAAAGTCTGATAGCGCACAGGCCATTCGCGTGCGGCGCAATTCAGCGTTGACAGAACCGGGTGCCAGTGCAGCAGCAGCACGAGCTTGCAGAAAGGCGGCGGCGCTCATGACATAGACTTTTGCCTCGCCGCAGCCGACCATGAGGTCTGCGAACATTGTGTCAGACGCTGCCTGCCAAACGTCTTCTGATGCTGCGGCAACGCATTCAGGGAAAGGGTCTGATGATCCGGAATGGTCCTTCAGGCCAACAATGGCTTCAGCTAGCGGGCCGATATCCGTCGCCAAGACAGTATCTGGGTGGCTGGCGACAACGTCTGCTAAGAATGTCTGGCCAGAGTTGGGAGTACCGGTAAGCAAGATCAGCCGATCGCGGGCGGGAAAGTCTGGCCAGCCAATTTTGCCAAATGTGTTGATCAAGCGATTCTCCAGCGCAGCACGTCCTACAGCGTCATCCTGGGCCGAGTGAGCCTGGTTTACGGATTCGAAAAATGCGAACGCACGCGCAGTATCGCCTGCTAGATGAGCTAGGCGACCGCCAGCAAACCCCAGCCGCGCCCTGTCAATGACTGGTGTTTCTGAACGCTTGACAGCACGGGTGATACCATCAAGCAGCGCCGAATGATCGTCGCCGGGATTGGCCATACCAGCCAGCAAGCTGAAAGCCGCGGAACTATCAGGTGCGATCTCCAACAGGCGTTCTGCTGCCGCGCGCGTCAGAACTGGCAGGCTCATGCGGTTATATACGAATGCCAGCGGCTGCAGGATGGAGGCGTTGTTCGGTGCCAGAGACGCTGCTGCCTCAAGCTACCGCCGCGCGCCAGGATAATCCATCCGCTGTGCACGCAGGATCTCAATCCGCCGCTGAAGTGCAGCGGCGTTGGGTGCAGTCATGACGGCGGAGGGCAGCAGTACATCTGCTTGCCCATGGCATCCAGCTTTAATCAGCCCTTCCGATTCCGCGATGGCCGTTTGGATGGAATTGTCACTCATGATCGCGACTATAAATATGGATTTCGGGATTACGAATGGACAAAGGGATTAGCCGTAAAATTAGGCACCATTCCGCCTTTTGGTCCATTGCGCTAGGCTCTGATCAGGGCGAGATCGTGGAGCGCGTATGATCAGAATTGGTATTGATGTTGGCGGCACGTATACTGACCTAACGCTGCTGCATGGCGCGCTTGCGGTGCATCACAAAACTCCCTCTATACCCGCTGATCCGGCAGAGGCGATTGAGACGGGTTTGCGCGAGTTGCTTATGTTCGCAGATGTGACACCTAGCCAAGTAGATTGGATCGGCCATGGTGCCACCGTCGCTACAAATATGGCGATTGAGCGGAAAGGTGCCCGCACAGGCCTGATAACCACCAAAGGCTTTCGTGATGTGCTGGAAATCGCCCGCCAGACCAGACCAAACCTATACAATTACCGTGAAAACCGCCCGCCGCCGCTCGCCCCACGTCGTCGGAGGTTTGAAGCGCTGGAGCGCCTGGATCAAACGGGGGCAGTGCTAACGCCGCTTGATGAACTTGCTGTCGCAACTGCCGGTGTGACGCTTGCGGCCAATGGCGTAGAAGCTGTCGCGATTGTCTTCCTGCACAGCTACCGGAATGCGACCCATGAGTTGCGCGCGGCGGAGATCGTGCGCGGCTTGCTGCCAGACGTCTATATAACGTGCTCCCACGAAGTGTTGCCGGAATTTCGTGAATTTGAACGCACATCGACGACTGTCCTGAACGCATTCGTTGGTCCACGTATGGCTAAATATTTGGGTGAGGTGCGGCGGCGTGTGAATGAAATCGGCATCCTGCCGCCACCGTATATGGTGCACTCCGGCGGTGGATTGATGACGCTGGATACCGCTGCTGCCGAACCTGTGCGGACCTGTTTATCTGGCCCGGCTGCTGGGGTGGCAGCGGCTGCCGCGATTGCCTCTGCTGCTGGATACCCCAATGTCGCGGCCTTTGATGTGGGGGGTACTTCAACCGATATCGCCTTGATCGCGGATGGCGCGGCGCGTGTTACGGCAGAGCGGAATGTTGCGGGCTACTCAGTCCGTGCTGCCAGCCTGGATATCACTGTGATAGGCGCAGGCGGTGGGTCAATCGCGACAGTGGATGCGGCGGGTGGATTGAAGGTTGGGCCAGAAAGTGCTTGCGCAGACCCTGGCCCCGCCGCTTACGGCCTTGGCGGAACTGAAGCGACGCTGACAGATGCGAATTTGACGCTTGGACGGCTCAGCGCCGCCGCTGGACTTGTGGAAGGCGCGCAAGGGCTGGATGCCGAGGCCGCTCGTTCTGTTGTCCAGGCGAAGGTTGCAGATCCCCTGAGTCTTGGCGTGAATGAAGCAGCGGCGGGCATACTGCGTGTAGCCGTTGCCAATATCGCGCGCGCAATACGGGCTGCTACAAGTGAGCGCGGGTATGATCTGGGCGAAATGGCATTGATCGCCTATGGCGGCGCTGGCCCTCTGGTGGCAGCGGACGTTGCTGCAGAGGCGGGGTGTCCTACCGTTATTGTACCACTGGCACCAGGAACGCTCTGCGCGCGCGGCATTCTGATGTCTGATCCCGCTATGGATTTCGTGCGCACAGTGCTGGCGCCGGCTGATAATGCCGGATGGGCTGCTGCGGGGAAAGCATTCGTGGATATGATCGCAGATGCGGACCCCTGGCTCATATCGGAAACGCCGGACCCAACCTGCCGCCTAAGCCGCCGTATTGTTGAGGCGCGCTATCAAGGCCAGAGCTTTGAGGCCTCTGTGGATGTGGAGGATGGTCTACCGCTCAGTGACTTTATTGAGAGGTTCCATAATGCGCACGCGATGGAGCATGGCTACGACATTCGCGAGCGGGCAGTTGAAATTGTGAATTGCCGCCTCATCGCAACGGTGGAGGGGGTTAAATCAAGCCCGGTCGAGATAGATCTGCGGAGCGATACATCGATGCAAGAGCGGGAGCATACAGGTGCCAGTCAAGTCTATTTTAAAGAAGGTGTTGCTACAGAAACAATGCGGTTCGACCGCCAAAGCCTCCAGCCAGGGGACGCAATTCAAAGCCCTGCCATCATCACCGAAAAAACGTCAACAACGGTGCTGCCGCCAGGATGGGCCTTGACGGTGGATCGGTATGGCAACCTAATCCTCGCCGCAGCCCATTAGGCATAGACTTATGAGCCGGCTTCAACTGCAGCCCGAAGTGGGTCTGCATCGGGGTTGGTTGCCCGGTTCTCACGCACGATCTGGGTTGGCGTATAGGTGCCTTTGTAGAACACCTGGTTCCAATCCTTGCGCTTGGCGATCACTGCACCTTCAAGCGCCGCGCCGATGAACAGGCCTTTGTTAAGTGAATACACGTAGATATCGGCACCCGTCGCCGCAGTGGTGGAAGCTTCTGTGCCAATGCCGACGGGACCAGCAGCCGCGCTAATGTCTGCACCCAGCTTCACCTGGACATTAATGATCGAATCAAGGCCGCGTTGCGTCATGATCAGCAGTACAGCTTCTGAAGATTGCCCGCCGATTTGCAGGCCAAAGCTAACAGAGCCCATGGTGTAAAAGGCTGGATAGCTCCATGCGCCATTGGCGTATTTGGACATGAGCACGCCCGATCCACCTTCGCCGCCGATGAAAAGCGCGCCTTTTAGAATTTGTGGAAAGACCATAACGCCTTTGGCGCGGGCCAGTAGTGATTTCACCTGCGGCGTT
Source organism: Alphaproteobacteria bacterium (assembly GCA_965660545.1). GTDB lineage: Bacteria > Pseudomonadota > Alphaproteobacteria > Bin95 > Bin95 > VMCJ01. The sequence continues at coordinate 27,156 of CBFIAF010000031.1, forward strand.
GCTGGGCTGCGGATCAGGCGTTGGATCGTGATCTTGCTGCTGTCGACGATGTCTTTTGCTTCGTCATAGTCCGCTTTTGCATGGGGCGCGACGACGCCCGCTGCCGTGAATGCCATTCCGGCCAAAGCCATGGCAAGTGTGCTCTTGAACATCAATTCTCTCCCTAATGAACCCCGAAAATGAAGCCGAATATGCAGTCCGGTATAGGCACCCTTAGATCAGGGCGCAAACCGTTGCCTGTTGGTAATTTGAGCACCCCACTTAGGGCAATGTTAACCATGACAGGCGTTTATCCAACGTATGTTATTAGAACTTAAACCCACGCTAGCGCAGATCGTTGCATGAAGATTGCGGCGAAAATGTGCGCAGCTCGCAATCGCCCTAGCGCTATTTGGTATACCTGCACCCGCCTTTGCACCTGATCTCAGTCAGCATTCGCCTGTTCCTCAAATGTCGGAATATTGTTGACACCGCAGGCATATAGACCAGAGGCAAGAACGCATACTTCAGGTTTTCGGGTGACGGGCGGCATAGAGGTTTGCTCTAACACTGGACGGGATAGCGGCCGGGATTGCAGGATGCATAAGCGAAATTTGCGCTGCCTGATACATCTGGGGAGAAAGACCGTGACCGAACTGCATTTTAAGTCTGCATTGGGGATCGCCCAGGACATCCGCGAAAAGCGCATCAAGGCGGTTGAAGCGCTAGACCATTTCCTGGTGCGTATGGCGCTGCACAATCCTAGATTGAACGCAATTATCCAGACGGACCTGGAAACCGCGCGGGCGGATGCCGCTGCCGCCGACACATCCCTGGCCAAGGGCGACATCATGGGGCCGCTGCATGGCGTGCCGATGACGCTAAAGGAGAGCTATAATATCAAAGGCCTGCCAACGACGTGGGGAGATCCTGCATACAAGGATAATATCGCAGGCGAAGATGCGCTGGCGGCAAAGCGCTTGAAGGCGGCGGGGGCGGTTATTTTCGGCAAAACTAACGTCCCGCTCATGCTGGCTGACTGGCAAAGCTTCAACAAAATCTATGGCACGACCAATAACCCCTGGGACCTGACGCGCACACCAGGTGGATCATCTGGCGGGGCGGCAGCCGCATTAGCATCCGGGATGACGGGCCTGGAAGTAGGGTCTGATATCGGCGGATCAATACGCAATCCAGCTCATTACTGCGGCGTGTGGGGTTTGAAACCGTCCTATGGCGTGCTGCCACCGCGCGGTCATTCACTACCGGGTGCGCATGCCTATGCGGATATTTCGGTGATTGGCCCGCTCGCGCGATCCGCTGCTGATCTGGAAATGGCGTTTGGCGTGATGGCGGGACCGGAAGCAGCAGAGGCGACAGCTTGGCGGTTCGAGCCACCGCCGCCACGGGTACGTTCGTTGAAACGTCTCCGCGTTGCCGTGCAGACATCAACGCCCGTCATTGAAACGGATGCTGAATATGCTGAGCGTATTCATGACGTCGCAGAGTTTCTAGCCAAAAAGGGTGCGACTGTCAGCGATATCGCATTGCCGGACCTGGATCAGGTGAAGGCGCACCAGACCTATGTAACGCTGTTGCGGGCCACAACATCTGGCCGCCAACCGGCCGAGCTGGTTGAACAGAATCTCAAAGATATCGAGATGCTCAGCCCCGACGACATGAGCTATTACGCGATGATGGCGCGCGCAAATGTGATGCGGCACCGCGATTGGTTGCCCGCCAACAATGAACGCATGCGGATGCGCTCAGTATGGGCTGAATTTTTCCGTGATTGGGATGTATTGCTCTGCCCAGTCGGCGCCAGCGCAGCATTCCCGCAGAATGAAACCGGCACACGCTGGACGCGGACGTTGGTTGTTAACGGCAAAGAGGTCCTGCAGAATGATCAGCTATTCTGGTCTGGATGGAATGGTGCTTCTGGACTGCCCGGCGTATCTGCGCCGATCGGGCTGACGCGGTCCGGATTGCCGGTCGGTGTACAGATCATTGCGCCGTATCTGGAGGACTTGACAGCAATCGAGGTCGCGAAACTGCTAGAGCAGGAATATCAGGCGTTCGAGGTGCCGCCTGGGTATTGATTAGACCAGAAATCCAGCCTGTTGCGCCAATAATAGTCCCATAACCAACGCCAAGATCAGCACGATGAAGCCAATAATCCGGCCCCAGGCGACGCCAATTAGAGTTAAAACGGCTGCAACAAACAACGAGAACGTGAAAATGCCCGCTAGCAATTGCAACGGCGTTTGGCCTGAGAAAATCAGGACAAAGTTTAGAACGATCAACAGAACGAAGATCAGAAAAGACGGGCTCAATAAAATCGACATCGGGGCGGGATCCATCCGAAGGGTCATATGATTGTCGAGAGATTAGCCTAAGATGCCACGAAGTCGCCATAGCAGATTCAATTGGAGTGAGACGCAGATGAAAGTTGGTTATGTGATGGGCTATTCAGGGGCCCATTTAGAGTTTCCTAAAGCCGAAATCGATGCTGCAGAAGCCTTAGGCTTTGACTCGATATGGACCGCAGAGGCCTATGGGTCTGACGCCGTGACGCCCGCCGCTTGGGCGTTAGCACAGACGAAGCGGATCAAGGTCGGCACGGCAATTATGCAGATGCCCGCCCGCACGCCAGCTTGCGCCGCAATGACAGCGATGAGTTTACAGCATCTGTCTGGCGGTCGCTTTATAATAGGTATCGGTCCATCTGGCCCGCAAGTGATCGAAGGCTGGCACGGTGTTCCCTATGGCAAACCGCTTATGCGGACACGGGAATATATCTCGATCGTGCGCCGAATTCTCGCGCGCGAGGCCGTGCTTGAACATAATGGTGAGCATTATCAGGTGCCATACTACGGCGACGGGGCGACAGGCCTTGGCAAGCCATTGAAGAGCATTTTGCACGGCGACCCCACAATGAAAATCTATACCGGTACAATTGCCCCTGCCGGTGTCGCCATATCTGCTGAAGTCGCAGATGGCATGTTCCCAGTTTTCATGACTCCTGAAAAATTCGATGTATTTGAGCCTGCGCTGGAGAAGGGTTTTGATCTTGCAGGTGGCGGGAAAAACCTGTCTAACTACGATATTCTGCCGTTTGTACCGACGGTTATGGGCGATGACCTTGATGCCTGCCGCCAACCGGTTCGTGAAAACCTGGCGCTATATATCGGCGGCATGGGTGCGCGGAATAAGAACTTCTACAATGATTACGCCAAGCGCCTTGGGTTCGAGACGGCGGCGAAGCAAATTCAGGATCTATTCCTCACAGGAAAGCGGGCTGAAGCCGCTGCCGCTGTGCCAGATGAATTGGTGGATGGTATTGCGCTCGTAGGTTCAGCAGGTCGAATTCGCGCCCGGGTTGCCGATTGGCAGGCGGCAGCTGACCGGGGGCATATCCATTCGATCCTGCTGTCCAGGCCAAGCACGGATGCGATGAAGGTTGTCGCGGACGCTGCTGGTCTTGCTTGATTAGCGGCTCTTACTTGATCAAAATGCGCCCGGCGACGGTGAACGCGCCGTCACTGGCACGGCGCATTACGATAACCTCGCCTGATGCGGGGTAAACCCCGGCAAAGGCGGTGATGTTTACTTGATGGGTCACAAGCACGATCGGACGGCGCAGATTGGCCGATTGCAGCCACGTTTTGAGCGACGCGGTTTGCCTATAGCTATCGCCCCGGTTCTGGAAAAATGAATTCAGTATGGGCTCTGCCGTAACTGGTCCACGGTTCAGTAGTTCTGCCGTGTCCATGCAACGACGCCACTGGCTGGAATAGACCTGGGCTTTCAGGATGGTGTGCTTGGTGAATGCAGCGCCGATGCGCTTTGCTTGCGCGCGGCCTTCAGTGGACAAATTGCGCTGTGTCTTTGGATCATCCAGCGAGAAGTTTTCCGGATCACCAAACCCAGGGGCCAGAGCATGGCGGATCAGCGCCACATGCCCTCCGGATTTTAGGGCCGCCCATACAGCCTCATCGTCCGCCCGCGTGGGCGACGCAAATGTGAGCGCCAGAAAGACGGCGCTAAGTGCTAGCAGAACCATTGCACGCATGAAAATCCCCAATCTATCCTTCGCAGCTTTGCGCTCCCGCACTAATCCGAAGCATGGTTGTGAATATGGCGGCGCAGCCCTGCGGTTCAAGCGTGACCTGGGGAATAAGCTATGGCGAATGATTTGCTTTTCGGCATCCAAACAAATGGTATCAAGCACGCTGAAGCGGATGGCATGCCTGATATTGATACACGTTTTCGTATGGTTCGGGATTCAGGCGTGTTCGACTATGTTGATAAAACGCCAGCACCTGATGAGGTCGAGCAGTTCCGTAAAGCTAGTGCGAAGTATGGCTTGCCTGTCCGCGCAGGTGGATGTTTCTACACCCTCGGCGGCGACGATGAAGACCTGCTGCGCTATAACCTTGAGTTAGCGAAAGACCCGGGCTCTACCGTCCATAATGTCCAAGTCACCGTGAATAACGCCGCCGGCGAACCCGTCACGAACCAAGATGTCGTTGATTTTTATATGCATGCCTATGGATTGGGCGAGAAGCTTGGCGTCGAGCCTTGCTTCGAGGTGCATATCAACATGTGATCTGAGGATTTCCGCCGTGTGACGACTGTTGCACGGCTGGTTCAGGCGAAGGGTTTTCCGTTCCGCATGACGCTCGACGACAGCCATGTGATTTTCAAGATCGATAATCCAGCGGAGCAAGATGTCGTTGGCATTCGCAAAGATGTATCTGTCGGGCATCTGGTGCTTGATCCTACCCAGCCCAAAGCCATAACGGCTGAATGGATTGAGGCTGGATGGTTGCAGCATTGCCATGCGCGCGCTGCAATCCCAAATAGCCCTAAGAACACGTCGATGCGCCATCCCGATGGATCTTTAGGGCGCGGCTTGCAGTATCCCTTCGTCCAACCGAAACCCGGCGAATATCATGTTCCTTGGTCTGAGGAGAAATTGGAACTTTGGAAAATAGTAATCCAGCAGGTCATGGTATTTCATGCCAAGGACCCGGATGCCAAGCTTGGTCAAATCTCGACTGAGTTTATTCCAAACCCGGACTTTGACGGCGGATGCAAATACTTATTGTTTAAACAGGGCGTCGCTTGCGCCGAATGGATGCGGGCGGAGTGGGCTAAGATTTCGGCTTAGACGCCAACAGAGCGTCAATGAAGGCGCCGATGTTCTTGCGAATGGCGCCTTCGTTGGCTTCCTGTAATCTTTCGCCCCAAAGAATTTTTTCCTCTGTGAACCGGCTTGTGTGCGCGGACGTCTCTGTTTGCAGCATGTACGGTGCATCAACACCTGCTTGACGCACCGTGTAATTCACATTCGCGGTGACTTCGACATCGATACCAATGAAGGGCTGGGACAAGCCAAGCAGATTTGCGTTTATGCCGAAGCGGCAGTCTTCAGGGCGTTTCACCAGGAGCCGGTTGGCGTCGAGGCTATGCTCCAACGCGCGGAGGAACCCTAGATTATCAACCTCGGATACCCAGAGCGGATTGGTAACCTTGCCGCCGGAGACCTGCTCCACACATGAGGCTTCATGCACCGCAGGATTGGCTGGCGTCGATGCGCCGGCGCGTGTCCCGGATGCCATTTCGTTGACCTTGGCTGGCTCCGCGCAGCCTGTCACGACTGCCAAAGCCAACATAGTACCAAGAATTTTCTGTAAGAAGTGTCTTGAACCTACAGTGGCCATGTGATTCTTTCGGCTGCATTGATGAAAGGTTTCGGACGAACCTATGCGTTTATTAGCAATTTTGGGGCTGCTGGCAATCAGCGCATGCCAAACACGCACGGCCATGCCGGTCCATTTGGCGCAACCCGGCGACGATGCGTTGAGCTGTGCTGAAATTGCCGATGAGCGTCTCGCGAACCGGAAGAAGGCGGCAAAACTGGCCAAGCTGGATGAAGGTGTAGCAATTTCGAACGCTTTCGCTATGACTTTGAGCCAAGTCTGGTTCTGGCCCGCAATCATGGGCGTCGACATGTCCGATGTCGAAGAGATTGAGGCGCGGGCAATAGAGCAACGCAATGTCCGGTTAGCTGAATTGGCGAAAACCAATGGCTGCCCGGAGCCCGCAGAAACAACCATTACAGCCAAGCCCTGATGTCTGGTTTTGAAATCAGAGACATGACTGAGGCCGATGGCCAAGCAGTAATGTTGATTTATCAGGAAGGCATGGACACCGGCTAGGCGACGTTCTAGCAAACCGCACCAGCTTGGAAAGATTTTGACCAGGAACACCTCGCCGCGCAGAGGCTCGTTGCGGTGGCCCCCGATGATGATGCAGTGCTTGGGTGGGCGGCAGGCTCTCCGGTATCAGCTAGACCAGTATACCGGGGTGTCGTCGAGGAAAGCATCTACATTAGCGGCACTGCGATGCCTATGCGGCTGACAAACCGCTGCTGACGGAAATTGATCCGACGCTTGGCTATTAACGTCAGACATGTGGTCGTTATAGTGTGGCCATAAACACATAAGGAACCGCGCGCATGAACTGGCAGCCAGAACTGGACGAACTCCGTCGCCGGGAAACCTTGGCCAAGGCAATGGGCGGTGCCGATAAGGTAAGACGCCAGCATGATGGTGGACGATTGACCGTCCGCGAACGCATAGATGGCTTGGCGGACGCTGGTACATTCCATGAAATTGGTGCCATCGCTGGCAAAGCCTCCTACGATGAAAACGATGAGATGACGGAGTTTTTGCCAGCGAACTGCGTGATGGGCCGGGCAAAGGTTGATGGGCGGCCTGTTGTGCTGTGTGGGGATGATTTTACGGTGCGCGGTGGGTCTGCGGACGCCACGATTAAGGAAAAGCCGCAACTGGCCGAAGTTATGGCGCACGATCTCCGCTTGCCGATCATCCGCGTGATTGAAGGCTCTGGCGGAGGCGGGTCCGTCAAAACCATTGAAACCACGGGCCGCGCCAATCTGCCGGGTGGGCAGGGGACATCCAGCCGATTTGATCTGATGGCGCGGAATTTGGCGAGCGTGCCAGTGGTGGCGTTGGGGCTCGGTTCCGTCGCGGGCCTAGGCGCAGCTAGGCTAGCGGCAAGCCACTATTCGGTCATGACGAAGGAGATGTCTGCGATGTTCGTGGCCGGGCCGCCTGTTGTTAAGGGTATCGGCCAGGACTTGACGAAGCAGGAGCTTGGCGGATGGAAAATCCAAACACGCGCTGGCGGTGTCGATGACGCTGTGGACACAGAAGAAGCAGCCTTCGCCCGCGCCAGGCAGTTCCTTTCATATATGCCCAGCCATGTTGACGAAGCGCCGCCACGTGGCCCTGTTGACGACGACCCCGAACGCCGCGACGAAAGCTTGATGGACGTGATTCCGCGGGACGCCCGCCGCGCCTACAAAATGCGACCAATCATTGAGGCATTGGTTGATAAGGGCAGTTTCTTTGAAATGGGTCGAATGTTTGGCCGCTCCCTCATTACCGGCCTCGCCCGTGTGAATGGTCATTCCGTAGCGCTTATGGCCAGCGACCCCATGCATATGGCGGGCGCATGGACAGCGGAAAGCTGCCAAAAACTCATTCGCTTTGTTGACATGGCGGAAACGTTCCACCTGCCCGTTGTGTATTTGGCAGATTGTCCCGGTTTCAATATTGGCTTGGAGGCGGAGAAAGCCGCCACTATCCGCCATGGCGTGCGTGCAATGGCAGCGATCAACCAGTCAACAACACCTTGGTGCGCCATCATAGTCCGCAACGCCTTTGGTGTTGCAGGCGGCGCTCATGTCCATGTTGGCCGCTACTGCACCCGCTATGCATGGCCAAGCGCGCGCTGGGGTTCACTGCCATTAGAAGGGGGTATTGAGGCCGCATACCGTGCCGATATCGCCGAAGCCGATGACCCGGGAGCGGAATTGGAACGCATTGAAGACCGCCTAAACGCACTCCGTTCCCCCTTCCGTACCGCTGAAGCCTTCTGGATTGAAGAAATCATAGACCCAAGGGATACGCGCCGCTTGCTGGCGGACTTCGCAGATCTGGCAGTGAAGGCAGTTCGAACCGGAAAGCGGGAGTTTGGGATGCGCCCTTAAGGGTACAATTTATGCCTCCGCATTGGTTGTTGGAAACATAGCTTTAGATTGAATTAATCGTAGTCCTGTGGATCAACTAAGGTATTCAGAAAAAATGTAAAACCTCTGCACAAGACCTAAGCCCTAAGCAGGATGAATGGGACCGCAGCTCGTTTTATATGGTTTGATAAGTGAGGTTGCGGCGTGTCGATAAGGTCATTTAATTTTCTCGATGGCTCAGATGGCTCAGATGGCTTTCACATCGTTGGCGTTGACTCTGGTGATAACTAGGCTTTTTCCTGATCGATGCTGGCGACGTTAATAGCGATGGCGTTGATGATTTAATTATAAGCGCGTTTGGGGGTGGTCCTGGCAATCGAAGTGGGGCTGGCGAAAGTTATGTTATTTTCGGCGCAGCAAGCGGATTTTGGCGTTACATTCAATCCTTCTGCGCTCAATGGCTGAAATGGGTTTCGTATTAGGGTGCCGTCAGCGCTGATTTGTGTGGGATTTCCTTATCAGGGGGCGGCGATATCAATGGCGATGGTTTTGACAACATTCTTATCGAAGCTCAAAACGCCAGGCCAAATGATATCGGCGGAGCCGGCGAGAATTACATCGTTTTTGGCAATTCGATGGGCTTCAGCGTAGCAATTATCCTAGCGGATTTAGACGGCGCAGACAACTTCCGACTTGACGGCATCAGCAGATATGACCGCATCGGTAAGGCAGTTAGCGCAGCAGGCGATATTAACGGTTATTTTATTTATGATCCTGTGATCTTAGCCCGAAATGTCGATCAGAGTAGGGGCGAAATCTATGTTGTGTTCGCTAAAACTGATGCTCTTGACGCATCCATGTCGCTCGTCTGCCTAGACGGAGCCAAAGGTTTCAAACTTGAGGACGTCTTGCAGGGAGATTTGGCTGGGCGAACGGTCAGTGATGCTGGCGATATCAATGGCGATGGCTTCGATGACATTATCATCGGCGCGCCTGAGATCGAAAAACGGCGTGGTCGCCTGTACTGGCGCTGCCTATGTATTCTTCGGAAAAGCTGATGGTTTCCGATTGCTTGGCATTGAAGCCGGTGACTATGCGGGAAGTCAGTCAGTGGCGCTGATAACGTAAACGGCGATGGCTTCGATTTTGTCACAGATGTCAATGATTTTGTTGAAGAAGTGGCGGGCGGCGGTGCACGGGATCGTATCAACGTCTTCGTTGATTTTATTAATCCAGATAATAATGAGTATTTGGTTGGAATATTTGCTAACCGTGGCTTGAGCCTTACAGTTAACAATGGTGGTGGTGTTATCATTGAAGCGAATAAAATTAATAGTCCGGATGTCATTAATGGAGCTAGCGACAACGACAAGATACTCTGCCGTGTGGGAGATGACGTATTGAATGGTGGGCTTGCTAATGATCTTCTTTTTGGCTCTAGCGGCCAAGATGTTATCAATGGCGGGGCCGGAAACGATGTTATGCTCGGTCTTCAAAACGCTGACACGTTCATTTTTGAGTTAGAGTCATCCATTGACGCTATAACCGATTTTACACCTGGATCAGACGTAATAAACCTTGCAGCTTACGGCTTTGTTGATTTTGGAGTCTTAAGTAATGCTATCAACGATATCGATGGGCGAGTACAGATCAATATGAATGGAAATTTGGATGTCCTGCGCTTGACGGGGGTCTTAGAAGCTGAACTGTTATTCGTAGATTTTATCTTGTCCTAGTAAGATTTTGCGCCAAGAAATTATTTCTATGTAAATTTTTTCCTTTATGTTTCTAAGTCTCCTCTAATGCCTCCAGGCATCCGGTATCACTTAACAGCGGGCGGATTGTGGCTTGGCTTGCTGTGTCGAGGCCTGCGAAGTGGGATTGGAGCCAACGTAGGCATTTAATCTGATAGCGGAATACGTCTTGGGCATAGTGCTGGCCGCTGAGTTCTAGGCTGAAGACCCCTTCATCAGCATCGCCCGCGTGCGCATTGGCGAGAAGGAACGGCAGGTAGGTGTCACCCGCCATTTACAGTAATTTGGTGACGGCTGGGGAAAGCGCATCTGCGCCGCGCCATTCGCCTTCCACGCCAGATGCGTCATCCAGGCGTCGGAGCCAGTGTTCGGTATGTGGCGCTTCCTCCCGCATGACCGCCTTTGGGGTCGGGTCCGTCGCAAGCGTTTTTAGTTGGCCGTAGATACCAAAATCTGCGAGGGATGGGCGGGTGCCCAAGAGGTATCCATACCGGCGGACGAAAGATTCCATTATCGCCAACACGAGACGGCAGCTAGCTTCAATGACCGGCGCGTTCTCTAGTGTGCAGCCAATCATCGCCATCCGGTCCGTTTGGCGGGCGAGGAATGTCGCTTTGGCAGCTTGAAAGTCCTCTTCACTTGTGAGTTCAGTGCACGCGTCGTCAGTTACCCAATGGGTGCCGTAGGATTGGCCTTCCGGGTAGGCGAAGCAGTAGTGGAACATGCACTTGGTCAGCCATTCGTCCGCCATGTCTTCAATCAAATGGGAGAGGAAGGCAAGGGCTGGATTATCCGGCTGAATGCGCCGCGCTTCTGGATGGCGTTCCTCCAGGTCCAGCGCGAGCGGCGTTGAATCTGTCTTACGGGCTCCATCAGGATATTCCAGAATTGGCACGAGCATGGGCCTGACATCGCTCAACTCCTGGCGAAGCGCTAATGATCGCAAGACCCATATATGCGGGATCCGCCGATATCGTAAAATAGCGTGCAGCTTCTGGGATTAAGGTGACGCATTGCCACCAATCAGGCGATAGATACTCATAGCTGACGTGTTCTCATTTTTAGAATCGAGCGGATTTGGTTTCCGATGCATTACCGCCGTTCAATTCTGGTTAGCAAGTGCGGAACGGAATTTCGAGAGCGCTTGATCGCCACCTTTGACGTCATCAATGCCCCATAGGCCATCGCTGAAATTGGTTTGCAGGTATGATCCTCTGCGGCCATTCATAACAGATCGCCGGAAGCGAATACTGCCGGAACCATCCGGCTTATCTTTTCGGGAATAGTGACTGAATTCATGCGCAAACAACGAACTCACGCTGAAGCAATCATTATATTTGATTAACGGTACCCGCCGGTTCGTGATAGGATAGGAAGTTTTCTTCGCACGTAAGCGTGTGCGGTTGGGTTTGGCCAGCATCCAGGCTCCCACGGCCATAAACGGCAGGCCGAGCATACCAAGAAAGCCGCCGGCGGTGCTGGCCCCGATTGTCTAAAAAAAACTGCAAACCCAAAGAAAAAAAGTCCAAACAGAAACTCAAACCACCCTGTTTGCAGGGAGGCAACAGGCGTTGGCCGACCGCGCCAGATAATCTTCTCGCCAGATTCCAAAACCGATCGTTGGGGATATAACGCAATCACTAAACCAATATTTTCAGGGACGTCATCCACTATGCTGGCATTCTTCTAGCGGGTTCCGTGGTTTTAAGCGTTCCTGATTGCATCCACGGCCTTTAGTCCAGTTCCTGTGAGGACCAGTACTGTCGTCTCGCCAGGGCCGATTGTGCCATCTGCCATCAGTTTCGTCAGGCCAGCCGCGCCCGCCGCCGTTGTCGGCTCAACGAAATATCCGGTGTGGTGGAGGGTTCGCATGGCGGCGATGATTTCTGCCTCACCCACACCCAGAAGGGCGCCACGAGTTTCGCGGCAAGCGGCCAGCACTTCTTGCAAGCGCACGGGCTTAGATGATGTAATGCCGTCTGCGATGGAAGGTTTGGCATCGATGGCGATGGATGTTTCGGAGCCGGCATCCCATGCTGCCAGGTAGGGTGCAGCGTTGAAGGCCTGAACGCCGTGAATTTTAGGCATCTTATCAATCGCGCGGGATGCCAGCAGTTCGCGAAAGCCAATATGCAGGCCCATCACATTGCCGCCCTGTCCGCAGGATACGACCACATGGTCTGGTGCTTTGCCGTGCAGTTGCTCCCAAAGCTCAAACGCCAGGGTTTTGCAGCCCTCCAGGAAATACGGCTGGATGTTGTGGCCGGCGTAAAAGGTCGTCTCCGCCTCTGCCAGCGCTGCATCGGCGGCGTTCTGGCGGGGCCCCTCGATGGAGCGAACGTCAGCGCCCATTGCGGCCATCTGGGCGAGTTTGGCTGGGGGTGCGGCAGCGGGTGAGAAGATTTTTGCCTGCATGCCTGCGGCTGCGCAGTATGTCGCGACGGATGCGCCTGCATTTCCAGATGAATCTTCCAGTACCGCATGCACGCCTCGGCCGCGCAGATAGGCCAGCATCACCGCAACGCCCCGGTCCTTGTAGGAGCCTGATGGCATCATGTGGTCGCATTTTAGCTGGATAGGTGCACCATTCCACTCGCCATCCAATAACGGCGTCCACCCTTCGCCGAGCGATAAGTGCGGCGCTTGGATGCGGAGTGCAGATGTGTACCGCCAAAGCGAAGACACGCCTCGTTCGATTTCGCCTGTGTCGAAGCCGGGCGCGGGCTTCAGATTCACATATCCACCGTCATCAGGCGCTTTCCAAAGCGGCTCATCCACGGACCATTCCGCGCCTGTGCGCGGATTAAGGTATCGGGCGGGGGTCATCGATTAAGCTCCTCTTCCGCCATTTTGCGGAGATCCGTTTTGCGCACTTTTACCGCGTTCGCACTCTCCGTTACCGGGAAAGCATCAAGCGCGATGACACGGAGCGGTACTTTATAATCCGCCAGTCGTTCCCGGCAGCGTTGGATGCATCGGGCTTCGTCGAACGCGGCATCACCAGTTAGAAGCACGAAGGCGACGGCCCTATCCCTCGTGCCGACACGCGCTTGCACGACTTGGGCTTCCAAAACGGCGGGGTCGACTTCCAGTTCTTTCTCAATATCCATTGGGTTGGTGAGGAAGCCCGCTAGGCGCAGTACATCACCCATCCGCGCCAGATAAACAAAACTGCCGTCTTCTCGCATACGCCCAAGGTCTCCTGTGCGCAGGAATCCGTCTGGCGTGAAGGCTTTCGCAGTGGCGTCTGGATTGTCGGCATATTCAAGCATGACGGTCGGTCCTTTGATCTGGACTTCGCCCTCCTTGCCGATGGGCAACACGGTATCTGTATCGGGATCACACACGCGGATTTCAGTTTCTGGGTGAACGGCATGGCCGCCGCCAATGACGCGATCAGCCTCGTCATAATCCATGTTTTGGAAGGAGAACAACGCCATTATTTCGCTCATCCCGTAGACGGCGCAGATTGGTAATCCGCGCGCCCGTGCGATCTTGAGATAGGATTCAAGCGGTGGGTTCGCGCCGAAGGACGGGCAGGGTGCCAGCTTTGGAAACGGCTGAGGTTCCGGTCGGCTTTCGATCATGCGTTCATACATAGCGTCCATGCCGATCATGTGTGTGACGCCGTGTTTAACGAACAATTCTGCAGCACTCACCGGCTCATAGACCGCCTGGATGATCTGCGGACGCATCGCCGCGATCCCCAATGTTGCCACATTCAGCCCAACGACTCCGCAAAGCGGTGCTGCCTGAAACAATACGGCATCTTCCCGGTCTAAGCCCCAATAAGCAGGTAGTCGCTCCGCATGGAGGCCAAGGGTGCGATGGGCGTGCAGTACGAATTTGGGGCGTGAGGTGGTGCCGGATGTTGTGAAAATCTGGCAGGGCGTATCAGGCGTGGCAAAGTCTTTGTCCAGCGCGCCGTGGGTTTCCAACTCAGCAAGCGGCGTCACTGGGCGGCCCAGCACATCGTCCGCTTGGCTTTCGCCAAAGGTGATGACGCGTTCCAGCTTTGTCAGCTCATCTGCATCCACGCCCGCCAGAATGCCGGCGAAGTCGATGTCCTTAAAGCCCGGTTGATAGGCCAGCAGCTTTGCACCCGCCCTGCCGACAATGTCCTCAACTTCTTTCGCTTTGAAGCGGGTGTTCACGCCCAGCACGACCCCACCGGTCCGCCATACGGCATAGGCAAGCGCATAATGTTCCGGCGTGTTTGGTAGCCAGAGAGCCACCCGGTCGCCTATGCCAAGCCCAAGCGCTTTTAGCCCAGCAGCATAATAGCGAGAGATCGCGTCCAGCTCTGCAAACGACATCACACCTGCGTCATGGATCAGCGCGATCTGGTTGGGCGCATCTGCGGCGGCGCGGGCGAGGTGTTGCGTGAGGGTGGGGGCAGTCGGATAGGTCATGATCTGGCGTCCAAAGGCTTGCATGGATGAATGATGCCGCCGATGCTGCTGTTCGTCGATAGAGGAGCCTGCACCGATGGACCAAGAAGCAATCGCCGCCTTTAAAGCGTTTGAGCACAAAGGCTGGGAGCAATTGGCCGATAGCTATTATGAAGTCTCCCATGCCAGTACCGCCAAGGCGGCGGAGGACTTATTGGATGCTGTCGGTCTTGGCGAGGGATCAGCCGCAGGCAAAACCATGCTCGATGTCGCGACGGGCCCTGGTTATAGCGCAGGCCTTGCAGCAGTCAGGGGGGCCGTGGCGACAGGCATAGATTTCGCGAAGGCCATGGCGGTTAAGGCCCAGTCATTGTTTCCAGCGGCGACGTTTCAGCAAGGTGATGCCGAGGCGCTACCCTTCCCGGACGCTAGCTTTGATGCTGTCACCTGCGCCTTCGGCCTCCTCCATTTCGCAGACCCTGACCAAGCGATCCGGGAAGCGCGTCGGGTTCTGAAGCCAGGTGGTCGCTATGCCTTCACCGTATGGCGACCGGCGGAGGAAGTAGAGACGTTTAAGCTTTTCCGTGCTGCGATCGCTGAGCATGGCGATCTTAACGTGCCACTTCCTGAAGCCCCGCCTATGTTCCGCTTTGGTGAAGAAGCCGAGGCCATTCGTTCGCTGGCAACCGCAGGTTTTAAGAACCCGACAGCCCGCCGTGTCCTTATCCGCCGCGAGACATCGCCCGAAGCGCTTTTGGCTGGATTGACGAAGGCGACCGTTCGCACGCGGGCTTTATTTGAAGCTCAGGAAGAAGCCGCTAAACCAAAGATGCGCAGGGCCATTCTGGCAGGCGCTGAAGCTTTAATGGCGGCGCGGGGCGGTAATGCGGTTCTAGTGGTGGAGATGCCCGCCGTATTGGGTGTCGGCGAAGCCTGACGCGAAGTAACGTTTTCGTAGCGTGTAACAGCAATCACTTTTCGTCTGAATGCCGGGATTGCGCGGTTTCTAGGCGCACTAGGCCTGTGTACGGTTTATGGTTAATCCATAGCTAATTGTAGCTATAAACACCCAATATTATTCAGGTCATGGCGTCTTGTCCCAGCACTCCGTCATTTTATTCCTCTGAGTTTTTATCGTCACAGGCACCATCAGAAGGTTTTACCTTCACGAAGGATGATATCGGCGCTGGATGGTCAGCCCCTACTGAGTGGTCCGGGTGTAATATTATTGGATATACGGTCTCTGCTCTAGGGGCATGACGACTTCAGGGGCTGGCGGCCGCCAGCCCAAAGCTCTGTTATGGCGCTTGCGT
>CBFIAF010000032.1:0-42444 GCA_965660545.1 Alphaproteobacteria bacterium
CAAAAAAGGTTCGAAAAACGCCCACTCCGCGTCCAGCATTAGCTTCCGTGCCAAAACAGCCTCCTATCCGAAAGCTACCTTGGGTCATATCCTGCCGTCGTTGTTAATCCCTTTTTTCTACAAAAACTGAAGGGTTATTCTATCACTACTTTTCTTCAAAGGAGGATTTCGGCTGCAAATTGCTTTGTGAATTGTCCGTGGTATTGTTATGAAATATCCTGAGTAACTTCGGCCATAAAGTCTATAAGGGATTGATTCTTCTCTTTGTTAGGTATATGAAGACGGTCTATCTGATTAAGCCAGTCTTGATCATCAAATTGCCAAAATTCTCCTCGCTTAATTTCTATAGCATCACCTGTTGTATCCATCTTTAAATTCGCAAAACTTGAAAGTATCCAAGTTTTAAAGTCGATATCTTGGATTTCTTTACTTATCTCTATGCATTTTGTGAAATCATCGCCTAAGAAGTGTCCAAGAAGAAGGTCCTTTAAGCGATTGTCAGAGTTGACTTGACCTTGCGGAGTTGGGTCTATTTCCAATGCTTTTTCTAAAAGTTCTAAACCCTCTTTAACCGAGCCGTTCCTAACTAGAACCTCACCATACCCAGATAAAACCCTGGGATCGTTAGGATTCATATCGAATGCTTTGCGACCATGTTCTTCTGCTAATTTATATTCATGGGTACTCAGATGAACTGCTGACAGCATCCGGTGACATTCAAAATCATTTTCATTTAATTCCAAAGCCATCGCGATATGGTTTTTTAATTTGGCAAATACCTCATTTTGATCTTCCTCAATGTAGCCTCGGATTAGACCCTGCCCAATAGTACAAGCTTTCCAAGCATGTGCTTGTGCATTACTGCTGTCAGCCTCTAATGCATTATCAAAAAACCGCAGAGCTTCTTTATTTGACGCCTTATTAAATTGATGATGCATTTCCTTGCCCCTTAAAAGTGATTCATAAGAGGATATATTTTCAGTTGGTTTGCGTTTTGAACGTTGTAGACTTGAGATTTCAATTTGTCCAAGAAGAGTGATAGTAATTGTGCGAACAATTTCGTCTTGCACATCAAATATGTCATCGATTATTCGATCGTATTTTCTGCTCCAGAGCACACTTCCGTCGCCAGCATCACTGAGCTCTAATGATATTCTGACCCTTGTTCCAGAAGATCGAATGCCCCCTGATACGATAAAATCTATAGCATGTGTCTTAGAAAAGGACGCGGTATCCAGATTGTTTTCCCTGAAGTCAAAGCTTGTTTGACGTGAAATTATATCAAATTCTCTAATCATAGAAAACTCTGTTATTAGGTCTTCAACAATTCCATCTACTAAATAACCACTCTCGTCATCTTTATTCACATTATTAAACGGAATTATGGCAAGCTTTGGTTTATTGTTAAGGTAATCTACCTTATGTAAGGCTGGGTTAGATTTTCTGTATAATTTAGAATCCGATAATTCATTATTGAGTGTTGGTGTTATGTTAAAAACCTCAAAATCATCTGAAATGTTTTTTAACGAGCGGGTACCTGCAGATCTAATGCTAAAATTTGTGCGTTTTAAAACTTGGTCTTGAACAATTTTTGACAAAAGGATCTCACCTGGTTCGCATTGAGCCTCAAGACGGGCAGCAATATTGACCCCGCTACCATAAATATCTTTATCTTCGATAATGACATCGTCAACATGGATGCCAACTCGCCAAACAAGCTTAGGGCCATCTTCTAAAGCCTGGTTGCGCTCAGCGATGACTTTCTGAAATTCCACTGCGGCGGTCACACACTGAACAGGGCTATTAAATTCTGCAATTATTGAGTCTCCAGCGGTATGAAAAATTCGACCGCCGTACTCTTCTATGAGAGGGTCAATAAGCTCCCGACATGATTTTAAACTATTTAGTGTTAATTCTTCTTCAGCCTCCATGTGCTTGCTAAAGTCCACACAATCAGTGGCAAGTATGGTAGCTAATTTCCGGTTTGCTTTAGCCATAAACGATTGCCTTTAAGTAAGTAGGAATTCCCATACGGCTCTTATACAGAATTTGCACAAGGCGTCGTTGCGGATCAAGACGAATGATAGCGCCCACCGAGTGGTCTGGGTGTAATGCTAATACATAGACGGTCTCTGCTCTAGTGGCGTGATAGTCTAACGCAATGCCCTCGGTCAGCTCAAAATAGTTTGGGAGCGCTTTAAGGTGCGAGCCATTTTATGCGCTGTCTGGACCGAGGCCTGTATCAGTAGCGGCAGCGCGTTCTGCGGCGATTCCGCTCGTGCCCCCCCCTCGAACTCCATGATCTCGTTCTGCTCCTCGAAGGCGTTACGACGATCAATGATGTTTTCATCGATTTGAGTTTCGTCATTGATAGTTTGCGACTTCTGCGACGCTTGCGACATATCACTTAAATTTGCTTGATCTGTCGCAGAAGTCGCAGCAGTGTTGGCTGTATCGAAATATTTCCCCATGCTGACTACCTCTTGCCAAATATGCGCCAGAGATTACGCGACTTCATTCCATCCATTACAGCGCTTTCATCGAGTTTTATCAGCCAATCGTTTTGCTCAAGGCTTGATGCAGCCGCCCTAGCTTTCTCGACATCGCGCAAACTGCTGGGTCCGTTTCGAACGATGACACGGATGCTGACCAATGGTTCGGATCAATGCTCCAGGAGCCAAAACCGCAAGGTTTCCCGTCTTTGGATATCTTGTGGGATAATCGCCGCATCGGTAAGACGCTGGGCTTCGGATAAGTAGAATTGCGCCAGATTGAGGCCATCAAGCATGCGCTCCCATTTCACATGCGGAACATTACGGGTGCTGAACAAGGTCAACACGCCAGCTATACGCGCTGTCCGTTCCGCAGAATTTGATGCACGGGCCGTCACCGTGGACAAGGCTTGACCGGGCACCTGAAACGGGACGAGCCTGATGCGCCGAACCATACGTGGTCGATGGACCTCATGGCGGATCGATTGGTTGATGGTCTATCTTTCCGCGCTCTGAATGTGCTGGATGACCGCAATCGATAAGGTTTGGGCATTCAGGTCGACTTCTCACGGCCGGAATAGCGTGTTGTACGCAGCCTGAACCGGATCTTGGAATAGCGCGGCAAGCCGACGACGATACGTTTGGACAATGGCCCGGAGTACATCAGCGGTAAGCTGATGGCCTGGGCGGAGAAACGGAGCATTCACATCGAATAAATTTAACATGGCAAGCCACAGCAGAATGCCTACATCGAGCGCTATAATCGCATAGTTCGTGGCGAATGGCTGGCTCAATACACCTTTGAAACGATAGAGGAGGCACAGGAACAGGCCACGGCATGGCTGTGGACTAACAACAATGACAGACCGAACATGGGCATTGGCGGTATCACTCCCGCCATGAAATGGTCGCGTAGTTCTACTGCCGAACCCTATCAAAATGGGGAACTACCCTCCCAGAATGGGCCCGACATGTCCATTTTACTCGAGCAAGGCCACTAATCCGCATCTAACCAACTGGATGTGCCTTCCGGGGGCTACGAGAAAAAATTGGATGCTGGCGAAGCCGATATGAGCCACTCAACCTCGAGTTGGGGCGCCGCTACATGGGATATCCCGGATCAAACGCGCAGTAGATCAAGGCAGTTGTGCGAAACAGCACAAATGCATTAAGAGCTAGATAGGGAAAATTAAGTTTAAGGGTTGGCGATCTGGGAAACGCATTTTCGAGACACCAGCCTAACGAGATGCCCCGTCCCGTTTCGTTTTTCCGAATTAAGTGAGTTGAAATTACAATGGCGCGATACGAATACATTCCAAGGCTTTACGACATTCGTTTCGAGTTGCCGGAGACAAATCGTCAGTCAGACGAATTTTTTTTCGCAACCATAAATGGCAAGGAACTCCGCTTCAATATACACGATTACGACACACTCTACGCCGTGCCATGGCTCTACGATATCGCACTTTATCACGGCCTAGAGTGCAGGACGCCAACCGAAATGGCAGACGCTATAGACGAGGTTTGGACGGAGGGGGGTGTTGATCGAGATGGATTGCGGGTACTGGAGCTTGGTGCCGGTAGTGGAGTTTTTGGCCAGGAATTGCGACGGATTGGCGTGCGTAGGCTTGAGGCACTTGATATCTCAAGCCTAGCAGCTCGCGCAGCTAGTCGGGACCGTCCGAGCCTTTACGATGCCTATCATGTCGACGATCTAACTCATCTGCGCGAAAATGTTCTAGATGCTCTGCAAGCGGCGAGCTTCAATGTTATTGCAATGGCCTCCGCCACCGGCTGGGGTAATCATATTCCCATGGCGGGATTCGAGCAGGCATTTAAATTACTGGAGTGCGACGGTTGGTTCATATTCCATGTTAAACCAAATGACCCCGATCCTGAATGCATAGAACTTTGCCAATGGATCGAGCGGAAGGTGAAGGATGGTGAATTGCGGCATGTATATCGGGAATCGCACTTTCACCGGCTTAGTTCAAACGGGAAAGACATCTTCTACGACGTTGTGATAGGAAGAAAATTAACCTAGGAGAGGCGTTACGGCTAGCCGTCCCTCAACGCGCTGCTTTTGGGGTGTGGGCGCAACTTGATCTTATTCCGGATAACGAAGAGTTGGAGCATGGCGAGGAAGTTATACCATTTTGCGTTGATCAGAACCGTTGGGCCCATTGTCGACATCCAATGCTCATGTTTTTCCACGGGCGGTCGATGAGGTTGTTCCATGCCTCGCAGCAAAGGGCGACGATGTCGTCATAGGATTTGAAGACGCGGTTCGAAAGCCAGTTATCTCGGATATATTGCCAGATGTTCTCCACCGGGTTGAGTTCTGGTGAGCGGAGCGGTAGCGGTAATAGGGTGATGTTCTTCGGCACGATTAACTTCATCGTCGTGTGCCAGCCGGGCTGATCGAGGATCAGCACCGTCCCGGATAGCCGATATCTCGAACGCGCCAAGCTTAAAGTGGTGAAATGCGGGTGCAGCCGTTCCCATCATCGGCGCGGCTGCCCTTGCGGAACCAACCGATGCCAATACTGCAGGTGCGGTCAACGCACCTGCCGCGGCAGCCAAAGCTCCACGGCGTAAAACTTTCATGTCAGACATCAAAGAGTCTCGCCAAAACATCCTCGTATGCGCTGCCTACAACCGGCTTCGCTCCCCTACATTAACGCGTTTAGTGGTGGAATGCTTCCCGCTTTAAATGCTGAAGCGGGACACGGATGCGTGTTTGGCTCTACACTGCTGCGGAAATCATGACCTTAGAAGGTAAAGACCCGTGACAGACGCCGCCCGCACCCAGACAGATGCTTGCCTCGCCCAGATTGAGGCGCTGAATGATGACCTCACTACGTTCATCACCGTAACGGCGGTTGCGGCGAGAGGGCAGGCGTATGCGGCGGATAAAGCGGCAAGTGAGGGCCGTTGGCTTGGTCTCCTGCATGGCATGCCGATTGCGCTGAAAGACAATATCGACACGGCAGGTGTGCGTACCACCAGCGGGGCCAGCTTCTGGGTAGACCGCACGCCTAATGCTGATGCGCCAGTCGTTTCACGTCTCAAGGCCGCTGGTGCGGTGATCGTTGGCAAGGCGACGCTGGGGGAGTTGGTGTTTGATGTCCGTTCGCACAATCCAATTGTTGGCCACGCCAAGAACCCTTGGGACCAAACCCGCAGTCCTGGCGGGTCCAGCGGCGGGTCGGCAGCGGCGTTGGCAGCGGATATGTGTGTTGGCGCGTTGGGCTCCGACACGGGTGGGTCTGTTAGGATACCGGCCGCATTCTGCGGCGTATCAGGCCTTCGTCCAACCCATGGGGCAGTGCCGAGCAGTGGTGCTACGCCTGTCAGCGTTGGCAATGATACGATTGGCCCAATGGCACGCCGGGCGGTTGACGTAGCTCGGATGTTCGCCGTGATGGCAGGCTACGACGCCAGCGATCCCCATTCCATCGACCATGATTTCGGCAACTTCTTGCCCCGCTTGCATGATGGCGTTGCAGGCATGCGCATCGGCATCCCGCGCAATTTCTTCTTTGATAGCATTGATGCAGATATTGAAGCCGCCGTCCGCAAGGCCGCATCCGAGTTTGAAGCGTTGGGCGCAGAATTGATAGAGGTCGACCTTCCCGGTGCCGAGGAAACCTATCTCCACACTAGCGTGCTGATTTATTGCGATGCAGCCCTCTTCCATCGCCAACGCCTAACCGATGAACGCCAAGCCTTCTCGCCGCCTATTTATAAACGCATGAGCCGAGGTCTAGACCTTACCGGCGTAGATTACGCCGCTGCCGTGCGCTTCAAAGAAACCTGGATGCGCACGGTCGCCAACGTTTTCGATGATGTGGACATGATCCTTAGCCCAACAACGCCTGTCCCCGCCCTGCCGCTAGAAGACGCTCCCAACTTGCACGAACTAACCCGCCGTGCCGCCAGCTTAACCTATGCCGGCTCGATCGCTTCCATCCCAGGCCTATCCATGCCGTGCGGCTTTACGGGCTGCGGCCTTCCGGTCGGCATGATGCTCCAAGCCGCATGGTGGAATGACCCACTGCTGCTAAAGGCCGGATGCGCCTATCAGATGGTTACGGACTGGCATGAACGGCGGGTTGGGTGAGTGCTGACATAGAATCCGCACACCCAATGATCATCCCTGACTCTGTTCCCGATCATATACCTCATGGATTTTGCTCTTTGCTGGAGCCCCCAAGGCCGGGAAATCAACATTCATGGAATGGATTGCTCATGAGGTGGGTGCGCAGCAAAATGTCGTTTATTTAGCTCTTGAATATAACGTTCCCATGCTGAAATCCCGCTTTGGATGGATGGATACCTCAGTCGGCATCAAGCTTTTTGCGGAGGGAGACTTCCCAACGATGGACCAAGGCGGTGCTGAAAAGCTTGATCACGTACTAAACCAATTGAAGCCCACACTGACCGTCATTGATACGCTAACTAAGTTAAAACGCCCGGGTGCAGAGCGTGGCTACGAGACTGAGACGGCTGCGATGAATGAATTAAAACAGCTTTTTTCCAAATACAGCCTGAGCTGTGTGTGCATTCATCATACTCGAAAGGCCTCGGTTCATGACAACGCAGATGATCCATTTGAGAGCATACTCGGCTCTACTGCGCTTGCCTCTGTTCCAGACAATCTCCTCGTCCTTCAAAACGATAGAGATAAGGCGGTCCTGCACACCAAAGGCCGTCTCGTAGCGAAAAGTAGTAAGAAATTCAGGCTGGCCAATCACCGGTTTGAATTGGTTGAGCGGCCCAGCAACGAACTTCGAGGGAAGGCAGATCGCCAAGCCTATATCCTCGACCTGCTGAAAAAAAGAAGTGCAACCCAAGCGGAATAGCTGCTGAACCAGGCATAGACCCAGGTAATCTGAGCAGGATGTCTAAGGGTCTGGAAACCAGTGGTTTATTCATAGAGATGGACAGCGCTCACCATGGCAGATCGTAGACCGGGAGCCGATCTGAACGCTGACTAACAACCACAAGCATGACAACTTGTACAAGTTGTCATGCTTGTTATTGGAAAGGTACTGACTGGCCGGGCCATCTGCGGATAACGCGCAACCTC
The DNA here is from genome assembly GCA_965660545.1 of Alphaproteobacteria bacterium. Taxonomy (GTDB): domain Bacteria; phylum Pseudomonadota; class Alphaproteobacteria; order Bin95; family Bin95; genus VMCJ01. The sequence continues at coordinate 7,585 of CBFIAF010000032.1, forward strand.
GTAAGTTTTCTAATGACAGAAATATAAAAAATGCGTTCCGCTGGATTTAAATAGGGGCCTATCTGATTGACGGCTTCCCCAAAGCAAATTCCGTAACTAGGCATCAGACGCGCTTCCGCTCACCCGTTGGAGGCCGTTCAGCAGAAGGGCCCGTTCGGGGCCTCATGGAACATTTGACGGAAATTTAACATCAAAGGCTCATAACAGGGCCAACTCCGGCTTGTCTCGATTGCTATCCATCGGCTCACCCCCTCAGATGGGATAAATACTACTCCTCTAGGTGGACCACTGCAGTGGGGCTGCTCCAATCGACCGGCCTTGGAAAATAATGAGCGTTGGATGTCGACAATGAGCCCTTGGGTTCTGATCAATGCAGAACGGTATTACGCTAGTCTCGTCCATGGCCGAGCCCGCGCTAGAATCTGGATGGGAAAGTGAACAAGATTCGAGGAAAGCGTCATTGGCGTTGGCACGGCGTCGATGACGAGGGCTAAGTCGTTGATTTCCTGATTCAGTAGAGGAGTAGTGTCAAAGCAGATCACGATCGAAAAACTGCGGCCCTAAAAGGCCGCCATTGAACAGGAACGGCTCGCCTCATCAGCGAACATGGGCTTCGCGCCGAGAATTGGTACCCTACTGGCGCAAAATGGACCGGTCACTTGGGAAATACGGGATTAATTGCCACGCAGGATGAGACGCTTTGCGCAGGCCTCGAGCTCCAGTTCCTCGCGATAAACGAGATGGGCAATTGAGATCATGGTCTTGAAGCGTTCAAAAACGTGGCTCTTAGTCCGAACCTGGCCCTAGGCCGTAGAGCAATTCGGTTGCCATGATTAAAAATGTACAGCTATCCTGCAGACAGGGAGACAACCTGAGTCCTTTTGTTGCCGATCAAAACATGAGAGTAAACCGCCATGAAACCGCCTGTCCGCATTGATGAAATTACGGGTTTGAAGCTGTTCAACACGCGTGCGGCCAAGGCGACGGAGAAGATCGCCGGCAAGGGCTATTCGCCGGTCGCTGATGAGGCCTTGACGACATTGCCGCCGCCACCCCCCGGCGCTGTATTCAACGCGGAGGAGCAGGCCAAATATCGTGAATATACGGAGTTTCGACGCGGGTCAGCCGACTACATGGCGATGGAAGGCGGCTTCGCCAAATACCTAGAGGACGTTTACTCTGCCCCCCCAATTGAGCGCGACGCCCAGACCGACGATTGCGAAATCGTCATCATTGGCGCGGGCTTCGCTGCAATGCTGCTTTGGCACAAATTACGTCAAGAAGGCTTTCGCGATGTTCGTGTGTGCGAGAAAGGCGGCGACGTTGGCGGCACCTGGTACTGGAACCGCTATCCCGGCATCGCCTGCGATGTGGAATCCTACAGCTATTTTCCACTGCTGGAGGAGATGGGTTACTACCCAACGATGAAATTCGCTTCCGGTTTCGAGATCCTGGAGTATTGCCAGTTGATGGCAGGAAAGCTGGATTTTTATGATCGCTGCCTGTTCCACACGACCGTTGAAAGAACGGAATGGGATGAGGCGGCCGCTCGATGGATCGTGTCAACGGATCGCGGCGATAAAATGACTGCCCGCTATGTTGTTCTAGCCAATGGCTCCCTGACGACGCCGAAGCTCGCTCGGATTGACGGCATGGAAACATTCAAAGGCAAAGCCTTCCATACATCGCGGTGGAACTACCATGTCGATCTTGCTGGCAAGCGCGTCGGCGTGATTGGGACAGGCGCCAGCGCGGTCCAAGTCGTACCGGAGATCGCCAAGGTCGTGTCGGAACTATATGTCTTTCAGCGAACCCCGTCCACAATTGACGTTCGCGATCAGCGGGAAACTGCTCAAGATGAAATCGACGCTTGGTCGAAGGAGCCAAACTGGGCGAAGAAGCGGCGGGAGCGCTTGGCGAAGATTTCGTCTGGACGTACAGCGTTGAAGGGCAATGACGACTATCTGTCCGGGAAGGTGGATGACGTCAAAGCGCCGCGCACGTTCACACAAGAACTCTCGCCTGAAAAACTGATGGAGAAGCAGCTGAATACCAATTTTCGGATCATGGAACAGATCCGCGCGCGGGTGGACGCGATCGTCAAAGACCCCATAACAGCGGCGGCGCTTAAGCCTTATTACGCATATGGCTGTAAGCGGCCGACATTCCACGATGAATTCCTGCCGACATTCAACCTACCCCACGTGCATCTCGTCGATACCGCGCCGGTTGGCGTCAGCCATATCAACGAACGTGGTGTCGTCCATGAGGGCGTTGAATATCCCGTGGACGTGCTGATTTACGCTACCGGCTTTCAGTGGATGGGCGCTGGCTCATTCAACATGATCGTCGGCCGCGACGGTCGCTCACTCCGCGGTAAATGGCAGGAAGAGGGTGTGAAGACCTTCCTTGGTCTGCACAGTCATGGCTATCCAAACCTGTTCATCATGTCCGGCCCCCAAAGCGGCGGCGGGCAGTTCAACTTCACCCGCACAATGGAAGGACAAACCGATTACGTCGCCTGGGTATTAAAGACCTCACGCGAGCGCGGCAGTTGCATCGTTGATGTCCAGCGGGACGCCGAAGTCGCCTATGCGGAACACTGTCGGGATGCGGATATTAGAACACAGCCGTTTCGCGATTGCCTGTCCTATTACAACGGCGATGGTAACGCAGAGCCCGGAAGCCTCGCGTATTACGGTGGCGTGCAGAAGTGGCACGAAATCCGGATGAAAGCCCAGGAAACCATGGAACCTTACGTGTTTAAACAGGCCCCGGGTTAAACATCGGATAACCTGGGATGGTGCTGACTTCCTTGAAAACCCGACATGAACCGGCGAAGCACTGAAGCCCGATGGCCACCAATAACGCCTGGCTCGATCAGATTACAGAGGCCGCGCTTGAGCCTGACCTTCCAATCTGTGGCACGCACCACCACCTCTGGGACCAACGTAAAGGGAGGGTCGAACCGCTATATCCGCTGGATGAATTCCAGAAGGACCTGCAGAGCAGCCATACAAACGTCTCAACAGTCTTTGTCGATTGCTCGGCGACGTGCCGGTCCGATGAGCCGGAAGATATGAAGCCCATCGGCGAAGTGGAGATCGTCAACGGGATAGCTGCCATGGCCGACTCTGGCCTCTATGGCGAAACGCAGGTGGCGGCGGCGATCATTGGTCATGCCGCGCTGGAAATAGAGTCGCGAGTCAAAGGCGTGCTGTAACGCCTCGCCGCAGCCTCGCCGGACCGGTTTAGCGGCATTCGCCGCACGGGCGCTTGGGATGCCGGCCCAACAATTGAGCATGGCCGCTTTAAGCCGCGAGTGATAATTTATCTCTAGGTTTTGATCCCAATTTAAGGACGTAGGGTATCATGGGCCGACTTGATCTGACAGATGAAGAATGGGCGATTATTGCGCCGCTTTTGCCGACGCAAGGGCTTGGCCCGCGGCGGAAAGATGACCGCAGTATCCTGAACGGTATTTTCTATATTCTCCGTACAGGTGCGCCATGGCGTGATCTTCCGGAGCGCTATGGTCCACGAACCACGGTCTATAATCGCTACAACAGATGGGGGAACGCGGCGTTTGGCAGGGTGTCTTCGAGGCGCTTATCCAAGAATGCGAGGACGCACTGGTCTTCATCGACGCTTCCATCGTTAAGGCTCACCGCGCATCGGCTGGATCAAAAAAGGGGAACTGGAAGAAGGTATTGGCCACTCACGAGGCGGTCGCACGAGCAAAGTTCACGCAGCTGTGGACGCTCGAGGACGCCCGCTGAGACTGGAGATATCAGGCGGTCAGGTCCACGATAGACAGATGATGGATATCTTCCTCGACTGGGAAACACCGCCGCTGGCCATCGTCGCGGACAAAGCCTACGGCAGCCGCAAGATCAGGCAGCAGATCGCCGTAATCCTCGCGAAAAACAACGAGCGTGCGCCAGTCCCGCACGATCCCAATCTCTATGCCCAAAGAAATATCGTCGAGCGCCTCTTTTGCAAAATGAAAGACATGCGACGCCTGGCCAATAGGTTCGAGAAAACCGCCTGAAACTTCCTCTCCATGGCACAAATCTTTACAATCATATGCTGGATTAAATGAGCCCGTATCCTGAGGGTGGAAAGCCCACGCTTCTTGCAGCTGTGAAGTTCTAACTTGGAGTTTGCAGAAGCAGACGTCGGTCAAGATACTTAGCGCCACATAACAAGGGCCGCAGCCAAACAACACGCATCCCTCGCCATTGAAGGCATTGGGTCAGATGCAATCGCTTCCTCCAAAAAGCACACCCAAAATTCAAATCACCTAAAGGCTTAATTATGAATGCATTCAGTTTCAGATTGTTTTCATGTTTGTTCAAGGCTACCCTCCAAAACGTGACGTAGTGCACCTTTAGCCGCCCGCTGAAAGAGTGTTTTGCCAAGCTAAGGATACTGGTTTTTCGCCACGGTGCCTGCGCCGGAAAGTAGAGGAACTCTTTTATGGACCATCAATCTCTGGACTTCAGTCTGAAGGCGTTCCGCGAGGAGGTTAGAAGCTTCCTGAATGTCAACCTTCCAGAAGACATACGGCGGAAGACTGCTGCGGGTATAGAACTCAATGAGGCTGACTATCGGACGTGGATGGGAATTTTATCGCGTCAGGGGTGGATCGCCGTGAATTGGGCGGCCAAGGATGGCGGCCCCGGTTGGTCGCTCTGGGAAAGATCGGCCTATGAGGAGGAATACTACCGGGCTAAGGCGCCACGGGTAGTGGAAGTCGGCGTGCGTATGGTTGGTCCCGTGCTCATGGCTTATGGCGATGCCCAGCAGCGTGAGCGGTTCCTCCCCCGGATTGTCGATAGCTCGGACCTTTGGTGTCAGGGCTACTCCGAACCAGGCGCTGGTTCAGACCTTTCATCATTGCAAACCAAAGCGATCCGGGATGGCGATAATTATCGTGTCCAGGGCTCAAAGATCTGGACGAGCTACGCCCATGTCGCGGACCGTATGTTCGCCCTTGTGCGGACAAGTAATGAAGGCAAAAAGCGGGATGGTATTACGGTCCTTCTGATCGATATGAAATCTCCAGGTGTACGTGTCCGGCCCATTCGGCGAGTGGATGGGCGGCACGAGTTCAATGAAGTGTTTCTGGATGACGTCGTCGTCCCAGCAGAAGACCGTGTCGGCGAAGAAGGCCAGGGGTGGGAAGTCGCGAACTATTTGCTCGGCCATGAACGTGGGAACATGTCGCTCGTGGTCATTATTGAGGAAATGCTTGAGTGCTTAGGGGAAATCGCTGTGACACAGCGTGCTGGGTCTGGGAGGTTCGCTGAAACGGAAGCGTACCGGAGAGCGCGTGCCGAAATCGATATTGAGTATGCCGTTGTCAGACATTCAGCCGAGAAAATCATGCACGCTGTCTCGGCTGACAGCGCCGTTGGTCATGCAGCATCTGTCGTGAAGCTAGGGCGGAACCGCGTCACCCAGGCTGTCGCCCGCCTGAAGCTGGAGGCTGGAGGCTACGCCGCCATGGAAAGCGATCCTTTGGCCATTCGTGGGGAAGCGGCGCCTCCAGAAATGGACTATTTGTTTCGAATGGCGCCGGACTATTTCGATTCCCGGAGAGTAACCATCGCAGCCGGATCAACAGAAATTCAGAAAGACTTGGTCGCAAGGCGAATGCTGGGACTTTAAGTTGGCTTTGGCGTTTCGTTCGCTCTAACCGCCAGTGACTGCGCCTGCTTTCCGAAGTGCGTTAATAGCGTCTGTCCCGAAGCCCAAGCTCGCCAGGATGTCGTCGGTATGCTCACCCAGCCTCGGCGCGAGGCTTCTTAGGTCGCCCATGGGTGCGGGTTCAACGCCGGGAATATTTGCAATCGGAATTTTGCCTATTTGCGGGTGATCCACCCATTGAACCGCGCCCGAGGCAATTGTGTGTGGATGGTCTATAAACTCCAGATAATCGTTGACGCGTTCATGCAGAACGCTGGCTTCCGTCAACCGGCTCGACCAATGCTCAAAAGGCCGCGCCACCAGTGTTTCACTGACGATTTCCTTGGCTGCGATATCGTTTTTAAAGCGAATGGCGCGTTCGGAAAAGCGCGGGTCTGTCATGAGTTCGAGCCGCTCAAGAGCGCTGCATAGACCCGCCCAGGTCTTATCATTCATCACGCTAATGTTGATCCAGGCGTCTGCCGTTTTGAACGTGCCGATAAAGTTCTCTGATGAAACACCCTCACCGCCATTCAACGAATACTCCATCACGCGGATTGCCTGCATGGCGGCTGCCGATTGCATGAGGCTGCAATCGATAAAGCGGCCCTTCGCTTCTTCGCGGCGGGCATAGAGCGCGGCCGATATGGCCTGAAACGCATAGAGACCAGAGATCATGTCGATCACCCAAATCCCGATCCGGTGCGGTTGTCCGTCTATCGCCCCTTTGTTGACCTGCATCATGCCGCTGAAGGCTTGCAGCACGCCATCGGTCGCCGGGCGTTCGCTGAAGGGGCCGGCCTGGCCAAACCCGGAGACCGACAGATAGATCAGGCCAGGGTTATAGGCGGTGACATTCTCATACCCGAATCCCAGGCGTTGGATGACGCCTGGCCGGAATGCTTCCAGAAAGACATCGGCGTCTTTGAGAAGGCGCTGCAAAATTTCTTTGCCAGCGTCACTTTTCAAATCAAGAGCAATGCTCTTTTTGCCGCGATTGTTAGAGATGGTCTTATCGGTAAAATCGCCGAACTTGTCGCCCTGGTGACGGGACCAATCACCGGTCAATGGCTCGACCTTAATGACATCGGCGCCATATTGCGCGAGCAGCATCCCAGCCTCGGGCCCGGCTAAGCCTTGGGTTAAATCAACGACCCGGATGCCAGCGAAGGGCGCTTTGTAGGTCATACCGGTTTATCCGTTAGCGCCCTGTGAAGACCGGCGGGCGCTTTTCGGCGAAGGCCAACATCGCCTCTTTGGAGTCGTCGTATTTGCTTAGCTCAGCTGTCATGCCTTGTTCAAACCTGTAACCGTCTCTGAGGCTCATTTCCTCGATCGTGTTCAGTGCGTGTTTGGCGAGAACAATAGCTGTTGGGCTTTTAGAAGCGATCTCACGGGCAAACCCCATCGCGGTATCCATCAGCTCCTCCGCTGGGACACAGGCCTCGACAATGCCCAATCTGTATAGCTCTGTGCCTGGAACACGGTAGCCGGTGAGCATCATGCGTCGGGTAAGGGAGTGGCCGAATAGGCGCATGGCATGGCGGCCACCACCCAGGAGGCCAACATCAATCTCAGGCAGGCCAAGCGAGCCGCGCTCCGACGAAACCAGAATATCGCAAGAAGCAGCAACAGCGAGGCCAGCGCCAAGTGCTGGGCCATTCAAAGCCCCTATCACCGGTTTCTTGCATTCCATGATGCAATGGAAAGTCTCGCGACCGCGCCTACTGCTTGCCCATATATCGCCTGGTTCAAGTTTTCTGCTTGCCTTGCTTTTGATGTCAGCACCTGCAGAAAAAACACGACCAGCGCCGGTCAGAACCGCGACTCGCACCTCCGGCATATCGCTGATCCCGTCAAACGTCGCTTTCATCTCATCGTGGAATTCTGGGCTCTGCGCGTTCACGGGCGGATTGTTGATCGTGACGAGCGCGATGTGATCCTTAATCTCGCAGATGATCACGGGTTCGGCCATCGGAGTTCTCCTGAATATGTTTTTCACGCAGGTCTGAACCTAGATTGGGCATCAGGTTATGTAGAGTCAATTCGATATTGAATATATTCAATTTACTGCCACTTCTATGATTGGCATAGCTTATTTCAGATGGCTGAAAAGAAATGGCGATAGGCGATTTAGAATGGTTGAAAATGTGAAATCCAGTCCTCGCCGAACCACCGGCGTGCTGCCAGAGAAGAAGCGGAAACGCGAAGCGCGCATTGTGCAAGCGGCGACTGACTTATTCGCCTGCCACGGCTATTCTGAAACATCTATAGAAGCGATCGCAGGCCGGGCGGATGTGGCCGTCGGCACTGTCTACAATTACTTCCAGAACAAACCGGCTCTGTTGAGGCGGGCCTTGACAGGCGGCTGGTCGAAATCCTTGGCGGCGAGCGCGGCTTTGGCGAACTTGCCGTCGGATGATCCAGTCGAAGCCATGTATCAATTGGTCGCCGCTCAGATGCACGTCGCCAATCGCCATGACAAAACCTTATGGCGCGTTATTTACGCGACTGCCACTCTTGAGCCAGAAGCCTTCGGCCTAGACTATTTGAGCGGCAAGAAGCAATTTACCAGCCAGATCGTGAGTTTGCTTGAGACGCTGCGTGCTTGCGGTCAATTGGAGGCCAATATTGATGTCCCTGTCGCGGCGAAGACAGTCAAATACGTTGCCTCTGAAGTCTTCCGCCGCTACGTAGCCGATGATGCAATGTCGATAGATGATGCAGTGATCGAACTAAAGTCGATCATCCGTTTCACCATCGGCCGCGTCGTAACCGACTAAAATGCATTTGCCAGTAAAGTTTGTCCTGCGTTTCTACAGGAAGGCAGTTTTGGCCTCTGCATGATCGCTCGACATCCCGGCTTGTTTTGGGTGCTGCAATCGACGTTGTTGGATTGTCCGTTTGTTGATTTTCTCCCTTTCCCTGATGATGGCTTTGTCACGCCCGAAGTAAACGTCGGCTGGAGCAGCCCCGCTGAAGTGGTCCACCTAGGGGGATAGTATTTATCCCGTCAAAAATACCTTTTCCATCTAGCTAGGCCCGGTCCAGGCTAATGTCTATTTTGGCGAAAACCAATGCTCAAGTATACTGAATCCAAACAGGCTCAAATCATTTGATGACCGGCAGCTTAACTGCTGAACCGTACCAATGCGCTCCCGGGTGCGATAACATCCCCAGCCTCATTTTGAACGCCGAGTTCCACTGTAACGGTTTTGGCATTTTCGTCCTTAGCTGTCACGCGCGCTATAGTTTTGAGCGTCTCACCTAAATATGAAGCTCGGCGGTTGGTATATTGGAATTTAACGAGTACACCGTCATCGCCAAGCCAATTCAGTACGCTTTGGCTCATCCAGTCTCCTTGCAACGGGCCGTCGATCACAACAGCAGGGTGTTTTTCGACTTCTGTCGTGTAGGGAGCGTCATAGTGAATACGATGAGCGTTCCAAATAGCGGCATTATATAGGAATAGAGAAACATTGCTGGCGGTGAAGGCGCGCTCCGGCAATGTCTCGCCGACAAATATAGCATTAAATCGATTGCTCATCGGATGATCCTCGTGCTTCGTTCTTCAACAACGACTTCGCCGTTCTCCGTCTCAACAGTTAAGTCGTATGAGACAAAAATGAGAGGACCAGAACTACCGTTTTTCTCCTGGATATCTGCTAAGACTTTGGTGGCAATCAGCTTGTCGCCAGGGCAGAGGGGGCGGTGGTAGGTCATCTCCGTGCCACCCGCCATGATGCGTTTCAGTGGAAAGTCTGGCAGGAACTCATCCTGTGCGATGCCATCACGGCCAAGGTTGTCCAGCGGCAGGACGGGACGGAGTAAGCCGAATAGGAACATTGGCGGTGCCTCATCACCATCCAGAAATTTCCGTTGCCGCTGTTCAGTAGCGACCGAGTATTTCTGTATATCCCGCCGAGTCACTTCGATATGGATAGGCGGTTGCGAGCGCCCTATCCAGGTTCGTGCTTCATTAGAAACCAAACTCATTATTATCTAACCCTCCAATTCGATCGCATGTCAAAATCCTGGCGATGTACACATCTGCTGTCCAGCCTGTAGCAATTAGTTGCCGCTTAAACAGATTGCGCCCGCCAAAAAAACACGCTGTTTGCGGCACCCTTGGAAAATCTATCACATCAACAGAGGTGGTTTGTCGAGGGGGCTTAAATCACCAAGGGCGCTCTCATTGGCGGGAAAAGCGAGCGTTGTTTGTATTCGACCAGGCCAGACGATCGCGATCGACGCTGTCGTTGTCATTTCGAGTCTCAGTAATACTCATCACCCAGAAATTTCCCGAAGCCCATACCGCTGCAGTCGGGCCCATAATATCGGCGGCTTGGTTGACTGATATTTTTGATACCTTGAGCGCTACAGGTTGTTGAGGGCAATGCGTGCAGCAAGCCAGCGTGTGCCTTCCTCGAGCTTATCGTCTGGAACAACATGATTGACCATGCTTAGACGGAGGGCTTCGTCCGCATCAACAAAGTCGCCTGTCTACAAGTATTCTTTGGCCTTTTTAATGCCGCGTTCCCAGAAATGCGTCGGGTATTCGTGATGGGCACTTCCCCAGCGCACTGCGCGATCTGCAAATTTTGTGGTTTCAGAGGCCAGCACCAAATCGCATGACGGTACCGTCATCCGCGACCCCATAATACAAAAAGCCACGGACCATCGTAATCTTTGGCGTCCCGCTGTTTCGCCATCGATCATGCATTCGCTAGCAGACACCCCGATCCATTTCGGTTGTGCGACCAAGGGTTGAGAAGTCGCGCGGATATTCATCTAGCTCCGCTTGCATATCGGGGCTGACTATGTCGTGGCCAGCGCCAAAGTTTTCTCCAACACCGGCAACAATGATAACTATAAAATCATCATCTTTTTCCGCGGTTATCAGCGTATTAAAGGCCTTGATCAACACTGTTGTCGAGCATTACTCTTTAAGCTTTAATAATCTGCTCCTCGCTGATTTTTACTCTGGAAAAGTCCCGGTTAACCTCTATGAACGACAGCGTGTTAAGCTATAAGACTATCGACCAAAGGCCCTTGATCCATCGCAGAGCCGAAGCATAATTAAGTCGAAAGAGATGAGAGTAATCGTCCGCCAAATTAAACGCAGAATAATCCAACAAAATTAGTTGATCGACACCTCTACTAAAAAAAATTAGCTTGAGTATGCTTCAGCATTTCCGAAAGCAAGATTAAATTGAGACCAATGAAGTCTGTAAGAATTCCCATAGGATCAATTTGCCAGACAATGTTGAGGATGGGTAAAGATATTTCAACGTCAGTAAGAGTGCTGAGAAGGACTATAAAGCGGCGGTTAACCAGCAGCACAAGGCAGCAGGAAGGTAGTTGTATCCAGCTGTTTGGAAGTTTATCCAGACATCACGGTTTTCGGTAAGCTATGACTTCTGATCACAGTTCGCTGTTGACGTCGGTAACGATCTCCGGCGATGCAGTTACCATTGCAAATGCAAACACCACTATTGGGTACGCACGATTTTCCCGGAAGCGAGGTGCTGTCGAGTACATTTTCGTGAGCCCAGCATACCGCAGGCGTGGTTATGGTTCAGAATTGTTGCGAATAATCGAAAATGAAATTCAAATTCCGCTTAGACCAGAGCCACCGCTTTCTCCTTTAGGGCAAAGGTTTTTCGACCATCACGGTCTCCCCAGTCTTGAAGATGACGGGTTATATTTGTCGAGCTTAGGCTTAAAGGAAAAGATGGATGACCAAAGCGATGGATGATATTAACATCTTGTTTAAATCCTTCAGGCGATCATGAGATTAAGGTCAGTTCCTCAATCCGTGTTTAAGCTAGGTACGCTTGGGTTATTGCCATTCTTATGTCTCTGTACCGTTGCTTTTGTTACGTCGACGCAGGCTCCACAAATTGCCTTGGCAGCTTATGGAGTAGCGATTTTATCTTTCCTTGGCGTCGCTCATTGGGGCTCATTGTTTTCAGTTGGTACTATAGTAGCTGAGAGAACCTTCTCACCCCTTCACGTCTTCGTACGACATGGCCATCCAGATATAGCATCTCGACATAGGTTTCACTGCAGGGTTGGGTGTTGAGTAGCTCCCCTGAGATTATGGTGACATTATTTGAAGACATCATCAGAGGCCTCCTTCTTTCCGTCGTAGAAGCTCTGGCCCATCCGCTGCCTATCCTGAAGCACTTTGGCTTGGATATGGGGCAGGTAGTAGGCATAAGGATGAGACCGCCTCATCTCACCCTGTTTGAGGCCTATTCACGATGATTAAGAGGGCTGCCATAGAGGGCTGCCATAGAGAGTAATACAGTGGGTCCAGTACATTGCTTTTACCGGGAAGCTAATCTCCAGAGATACGAATCTAGGGTTACCTGAGTCCGTTCTAGCTATGGTCTAAGGCGTCAAACCCAGCGCTTACTCAGGGGGATGGAAAGATCAGATGGCAATTGGGTACCCGGTATAAGGCCTGCCAACCCTGTGAGATTTTGCTTAGAGTGAAGGATTTTAGTGGGGGGAAGCTTCCGTTTTGGTACGTACTGAGGCGTAATAGCTATAGGGAAGCGGATACTGAAGCGATTATCCTTCCACTCTAGTTGTTGCTGGTACTCAATCGCGATTTCAATCTCACCATTGGGAGGGATATTGGCGACGGCTGCTGAGGAATTGTTAGGTTTGTATTGTTTAACAAGAGCTATCCGCTGACCTAAAGCCGTTGCCGCTTCATAGGTTTTCTTAGCTTCATCCTTCTCCTTGATATTACCAACCACTGTCCGACCACCGATGACCATTTGGAACGTGGAGCAGCCTCACTAAAGTGGTCCACCTAGAGGGATAGTATTTGTCCCATCTGAGGGGGATGAGCCGATGGATGGCAACCGAGACAAGCCGGAATTGGCCCTGTTATGAGCCGTTTATTTTAAATTTCCGTAGATGTCGTATGAGGCCCCAAAAGGGTCCTTCTGCGAAATAGTCTCCAACGGGTGAGCGGAAGCGCATTTGATGCATAGTTACGGAATTTGCTTTGGGGAAGCCGTGAATCAGATAGGCCCCTATTTAAATGCAGCGGAATGCATTTTTTATATTTCTGTCATTAGAAAACTTACGAGGTTGTGCGCTATCTGTATGCAAATGGACCAGGAAGGACCCTTCGGCCGAGCGTGGAGGGTAGCGCGTTGCGCCGGTCCCTCCGCGCGATCTGTTACATCATGCAATTGGAAATGACCCGTGGCCACCATGCAATTGGAAATGACCCGTGGCCACCAATTTTTGCATCGCTCTGCTGTCAAATTAGCAGAAGACCGCATCGCTAGACCTATTCTAATGTCTCTATCTAACATCAGGTTTGCCGCTTTCTGGCAAGACCGCAGGCAAAGAGGGACTGATATGGAGCGCAGAACATTCTTGAAAACGGCCGGGGCAGCGACGCTTGGCGCATCGAGTTTATCGCTTTTAAAGGTGCTGCCAGCATCCGCCGCGACGAACGGCGTCGCCGTCGTCGCAATTAGCCAGACAATCAACTCGCTTGATATCCATCGTAAAGGCACTAATCGGCCGAGCTATCAAATTGCAGTCAACTGCTATGACCGGCTAGTTTCCTTTGGCACGAAGACCATGCCGGACGGTTCGCTCTCCTACGACTACACACAGATCCTGCCAGATCTAGCGGAAAGCTGGGAGACGGCGGCGGACGGCAAGTCAATCGTATTCAAACTGCGAGCGAACGCTGTATTCTGGGATGGCTCGCCCGTGACGGCGGAAGATGTGAAATGGTCGCTCGACCGAGCGGTCAGCCTGGGCGGTTTCCCGGCTGTGCAGATGAAAGCCGGTTCACTTGAAAAGCCGGAACAGTTCGTTGTCGTCGACGACAAAACATTCCGCATCGATCTGATCCGCAAGTCGAAATTGACTATCCCCGATCTGGCGGTGCCTGTGCCCATGATCATCAACTCTAAGCTGGCTAAGAAGAATGCGACGGCGGACGACCCCTGGGCGACAGAATATTTGCACCGCACCCCTGCCGGCAGCGGCGCATACAAGATCGCGCGATGGGACCCAGGCCAACAGATCGTTTATGAGCGGAATGACAAGTGGACAAGCGGCAAACTGCCAGACGTTAAACGGGTTGTTGTTCGTGAGGTTCCTTCTCAGGCGACGAGCCGGGCGCTGGTTGAGCGCGGCGACGTGCATCTGGCGTTCGGCGTGCCTGATAAAGACGCCAGCGAGCTTGCGCCCATGGCGGGCGTCGACGTTGTCGGCACGCCGATTGAAAATTGCATCAACTGTGTTGGCTTAAACCTCAACTTTGACCCCTTGAAGGATGTGAAGGTGCGTCAGGCGATTGCGTACGCTGTGCCTTATGAGGACATCTTCAAGGTGGCCGCGTTCAGCCAGGGCGCGAAAATGTGGGGCGGTGGTTCTGATATGCCAGCTGACACCGCGTGGCCGCAGCCGTTCCCCTACAGCACCGATCTGGATAAGGCCAAGGCGCTGATGGCGGCCAGCAACTACGCCACCGGGTTCGAGACGACGATCTCAATCAACCTGTCGCTGGCCAGCTGGATGGAGCCAACAGCTCTGCTCCTTCAGGAAAGTCTCGCGAAAATCGGCATAAAGACCACTGTCGATAAGATCCCAGGGGCGAACTGGCGCACAGCGGCGTTGGTTGAGAAACGCCTGCCAATCCACCTTGAGAATTTCGGCGGCTGGCTGAACTACCCCGATTACTACTTCTTCTGGGCTTACATCAAAGGCCATCTCTTCAACTCGTCTAACTACGACAATCCTGAGGTGGCTAAACTTGTAGATGAGACGCTGCACATGGAGACGACGGACCCGAACTATGCGCCTAAAGTAAAGCGTCTGATCGCAATCGCCTTCAATGACGTGCCGCGTATTCCGCTCTGGCAACCGTCCTTGAACTCAGCGATGTTGCCGAAGCTTGATGGTTACGAATTCTGGTTCCATCGTCAGCTCGACGCTCGCAAGTTCTCAGTCTCGTAAGGGCGCATGCCCGACATGGGACGCTTCGCGCGCTCCAAGATGGTCTTTGGCCGGATCGTGCAGGCGCTCCCCGTGTTGTTCGGGGTCGTGCTCGTCACTTTTCTTTTGACGCGCGCGCTTCCGGGCGACCCGGCGGCCTACTTCGCCGGCCCAGCGGCGGATGAAAAGTCCATCCAGCAGTTGCGAGAAGCGCTTGGTCTCGATCGGCCGCTGCCAGAGCAGTTCTGGCTCTACATAAAAGATCTGGCGGCGGGCGATCTAGGCGTCTCGATTTCGACGGGTCAGCCGGTGATTGAGGAATTGCAACGACGTCTGCCCGCCTCACTTGAGCTGACGGTAGGCGCATTGCTCATTTCACTTTTGATCGCGGTTCCCATGGGTGTTCTGGCGGCGACTAGGCCAGGGAGGCCTATCGACCACGTATGCCGCTTGCTGGCGACAGCTGGGGTGTCGTTACCGACCTTCTTCACCGGATTGGCCTTGTTGTTTGTCTTTTACTACCTGCTTGGCTGGGCGCCGGCGCCGGTTGGCCGGTTAGATTTCATCTATCTGTCGCCCGACCAAGTCACCGGATTTTATATCATCGATGCGCTGATCGCTGGCGACAGCGAGACTGCCTACGCGGCCCTCCGTCAGTTGCTGCTGCCGATGATTACGCTTGCCTTGTTTACGCTTGCGCCCATCGCACGCATGACGCGGGGCGCAATGCTGCAGGCCCTTGGTAGCGACTACATCCGAACAGCGAAAGCAGCCGGCCTATCGCGGAGAATCGTGGTTGGCCGTTATGCTTTTCAGAATGCGATGCTTCCGGTCGTCACGACCCTGGGCATGGTGTTTTCCTTCACGCTCGGCGCGAATGTGCTGGTCGAAAAGGTGTTTGCATGGCCGGGCATCGGATCTTTCGCGGTCGAAGCGTTGGTCGTATCCGACTACGCGGCGGTCCAGGGGTTCGTACTCTCAATGGCGATCCTGTTTGTTGTCCTGAACCTTACGATCGATATCCTCTACACGCTGATCGACCCAAGGATCACGATCGATGGCTGACGCCGCGCCCGTGAATGCCGAGGCGGTGGCAACCCAGCCTGCCCAAGAGTCTATCCAGCCCGGGAATGCGGGCTTTCTGAAACGCTCACTGCATATCCTTTCCTCGAACCCGGTAAGCTTTGTCGCGTTGGGAGCATTCGGCCTGATCATTCTGGCGGCGATTTTTGGACCGCTGCTTGCGCCCTATGATCCATTGCTAACCAACGCGTCGCGGGCTTTGCAGGCCCCGTCGAGCGACTATTGGTTCGGTACAGACCAGCTGGGCAGAGACGTATTCAGCCGGGTCCTCGTGGCGACTAGGCTAGACCTGATGATTTCTGTGATGGCTGTGGCACTTTCCTTCGTCGTCGGCGCTGCAATCGGCACTGCCGCCGGATATTATGGCGGTTGGACAGACCGCATCTCGAGCCGCCTGGTCGATACGATTATGGCGTTCCCACTGTTTGTGCTGGCTATGGGCATCGTCGCAGCCCTGGGCAATTCGATTGAGAACATCATCTACGCGACGGCGATCATCAACGTGCCATTCTATGCCCGCGTCGCGCGCGCTGAAGCCAATATTCGGCGAAACGCGGGGTTCGTGCAGGCTGCGAAGCTTGGTGGCAATGGCGGACTTCGGATTATCGCGGTGCATTTGTTCCCGAACGCCTTGCCGCCAATGATGGTGCAGGCGTCGCTTAATCTTGGTTGGGCGATCTTGAATGCAGCCGGTTTGTCCTTCATCGGCCTCGGCGTCCGTCCGCCAACCCCGGAATGGGGGATCATGGTCGCAGAAGGCGCTAACTTCATCATTTCTGGTGAATGGTGGCTGGCGCTCTTTCCCGGCGCCGCGCTGATGATGACTGTTTTTACTTTCAATCTGATGGGCGACGCCTTGCGAGACATCGTCGACCCCAGGAAACGGACATGATTAACCCGGCGGCTCGCCAACTGATAAGTGTCGATGGGCTTACTGTCGAATTCGCAACGCGTGACGGCGCGGTGACGGCGGTTCAAGACGTGTCTTTCAAACTGGATGCGGGGGAGACCCTGGGCATCGTCGGCGAGTCCGGATCCGGCAAATCCGTCACGTCCTATGCTCTCATGCGTATTCTCGATGATAACGGACGGATCGCCAAAGGCGACATTGCCTACGCCGGCATAGATCTGGCAGCTGCAGATGAGCAGACGATGCGCGATGTGCGTGGCCCTGAAATCTCCATGATCTTCCAGAACCCACGGAGCGCCCTAAACCCAATCCGCAAGGTTGGACGGCAGATCGCGGACGTTCTCCGTCAGCATGCCGTCGCCGCCGGAGCTGCGGCCGACCAAAAGGCAATTGAATTGCTTGACATCGTTCGGATACACGACCCGGAAAAGCGATATCATGCCTACGCTCATGAACTCTCTGGCGGTATGTGTCAACGCGTTGTTATCGCCTTGGCGCTCGCTTGCGAGCCGCGCGTGCTGATCGCGGATGAACCGACGACCGGCCTTGATGTTACAACACAGAAAACCATTCTGGATCTGGTGCGTGATCTCACCTCGGCCAGGGGCATGTCGATGGCGCTAATCACCCATGATCTAGGGCTGGCGGCAGAATATTGCGACCGGCTGATCGTCATGAAGTCCGGCGCCGTCGTAGAGGCGGCATCCACGGCAAAGCTTTTCAAAAGCCCATCCCATCCCTACACCCGCGCATTGATCCGTGCGACGCCAAGACGCGACGTCGATTTGGCGAGTCTGCTGCCCGTGGAAGACGCCAGGCGGGATGCGCCAGTGCTTGTTCCAGCCGCGCCGAACACTAGCGAAGCGCCGCTGATCTCTGTCTCAGGTTTGACCAAGTTGTTCGCGCCGGCGACTGGCGGATGGTCTTTTCGCAAGAAGGCAAAAGTGGCGGACGCGCCGCTACCCGCTGTCGATGGGATTAGTTTTGATATTTGGCGTGGCGAGAGTGTCGGCCTTGTCGGCGAGTCAGGTTGCGGCAAGTCCACAACGTCGCTGATGCTTATGCGGCTGCTGGACCCAACATCTGGCAGCATTGTATTTGAAGGTCAGGATATCGCGGCGACGCCAGCAGCCAAATTTCCAACCTCGGCCTCTCGGTCCAAGCTGCAAATGGTTTTCCAGGATCCGACTGACTGCCTCAATCCCCGCTTCACCGCCAAACACTGCATCGCCGATCCCATCGCCCGTTTGAGCGACCTGAAAGGACGCCAGGCAATCCGCGCGCGCGTGGAGGAGTTGGCAGACATGGTTTGCTTGCCGCAAAGTCTGCTGGATCGGTTCCCACACCAACTTTCGGGCGGTCAGAAAGCACGGGTCGGCATTGCGCGCGCAATCGCGCTGAACCCGAGTTTTCTGGTGCTGGATGAGCCGACGGCCGCCCTTGATGTTTCAGTCCAGGCGGTCGTGCTGAACTTGCTGGCGGACCTTCGACGTGAGCTCAAGCTGACCTATTTGTTTGTATCCCATGACCTAACGGTGGTTCGCCTGTTGTGTAACCGGGTGATCGTTATGCGTGCGGGCAAAATCGAAGAGACTGGCGATACGGAAACCCTTATGGAAAACCCGGCCTCGCCCTATACAACCGGGTTGCTGGCGGCATCGCCAGCACCGCCAGCCACGCTCTAACGACGATGACGGCTTAGGCGCTCATGCTACATCCAAGGACTTCATGTAATTGCGCCAACCGGCATGATGGGTGATGTCTTCACTGGCCTGAAGGCCCGCGGGCTCACAAACGAAGCCTTTGACCTGGCGGCCATCGCTCAAATTAATCGTGCCGATGCCTAGCGGTTGCGGGATTTCCTGCATGAGTTCCCCGAAGCTAGTGACTGGCATGGCCCAAACTTCGATAGCGATTGCGGCACCGCCGCTCTCTTGCCGCACCATACCAGGTCGTGCGGGCGGGCCGCCAGCAAGCGCATAGAGGCGATATTCTGGCGCAGTTTCTCCGGCGAATAAGAGGCGGCCGCCCCGCCCGGCGACCTGATGATTTAACGGCAAGCCCTGCATATGGGCGCCGACGAGAGCGATAGCGATTTCATCGCTGCCGGCCTCTACGTCCAAAGGCAATGAACTAGTCTTGGAGAGACGGTGGTTTGTCGCACCAAGCGTTGGGGCTTCGGCCCGGTGCAACAGGTCGGCCGTGTGCGCAATTGCACGATCTCGCCCCCAGCCCGCCAAAAGCGTCACGCTGCCTGGACGCCCGTCTGTGCGGGGAGCGGTCGGCACGGCGATTGCGCAGAGGTCGAGCAAATTGACGAAATTGGTATAAGCGCCGAGACGGGTGTTTGGCTCGACTGGATCGGCGACCAAGTCTTCCGTGGTGAAGAAGGTTGGAATGCTTGGGACACAGAGCATATCTACACCCGCAATTAATGGAGCGGTTTCGCGCCGAAGATCGGCCAGACGATACATTGCCTCGAAAGTATCAGCCGCCGTGAAAGTCCGGGCGCTTTCCACGATATTGCGGGTCACCGGATGCAGCGCCGACGGCAGTGTCTCAATGACCTTGCGGATTGCCGCGTAGCGCTCTGCGACCCAGGGCCCGTGGTAAAGCAGTTTAGCGACCTCGTAGAATGGCGAGAAATCTATCTCGACGATGGTCGCGCCCAATGCTTTCAGCGATTCTAGCGATTGCTTGAAAGACGCCGCCTGAACGTCGTCGCCATCGAATATGCGCGTGGCAAGATCGGGGACGCCAACGGTGAATGCCGTGGAAGCGCCCGGCATCTCGGGTGGGCGCAGTGGGCGGGAATAAGCGTCGGTCTCGTCATATGCGGTCATCACCTGATATGCAGCACACGCGTCCGGGACCGTCAGGGCGAAAACAGACACCGTATCCAGGGTCCGGCAGGCCGGGATCACGCCCGTCGCTGATACCGCGCCAAGGCTGGGCTTTAAGCCAACGATGTTATTGAGCGCCGCTGGCACGCGCCCAGACCCCGCCGTATCGGTGCCAAGGGAAAACGCGACGGCGCCATGGGCGACGATCACGCCAGACCCACTGCTCGAACCGCCAGGCACAATCGCCGGATCAATCGCATTCTTCGGGACAGGGTGGGGCGTGCGCACCCCGACAAGGCCAGTCGCGAACTGATCCAGATTGGCTTTGCCGACCGGAATGGCGCCGGCCGCGCGCAGCCGCGCCACCACGAACGCATCCTTCTCCGCTATATAGGCGAAGGCCGGGCATCCAGCGGTTGTCGGCATACCTGCGACATTGATGTTGTCCTTTACCGCGAATGGAACGCCCCACAGCGGCTTGGCGACCGGATCAAATACGTCGAGTTGGCGCGCGTTCGCCACCAAGGTTTCGTAGTTCGCAAGATGGAGAAATATGCCGGGATCGGCGGTTACTGCAATTCGGCGCAGAACTTCCGTCAGCATCGCTTCAGCGGTTACGCCAGCTGCGTACGCTTCATGGAGACTGTCTATGTCAAAGCAGAGCGTCTTTAGGTCGATAGCCATTTGCGGCGTCCATATTCGGTAGAGATCACGCGGCGGTGAGCATTGCGTCAAAGAATAAAGCCGATATCGTGTCTCGAATTATAATACGCAGAACGGACGCACTAGAATTGTGCTATGTACAACCAAAGGTGCTGCAAGAAATGCACCAGCAAATTGGAGGGCGAGCTTGCGCTACATGACCACGATCCGCTTCATTGACGCCGTCGCCAGGGCTGGCTCGATCCGTCGCGCCGCTGACGAGCTTGCTATCACATCTACGGCGCTTAACCGGCGCATTCTCTCCCTTGAGGAAGAACTGGGCTCGCCGATCTTTGAGCGTATGGCGCGCGGTGTCCGTCTGAATAGCGCTGGCGAGATATTCATCCACCATATTCGCAATCAGCTATCGGATATGGAGCGCGTCCGCACCCAGATCACTGATCTGGCGGGAGAACGGCGCGGCAATGTTGCGATCGCATGCAGTCAGGCGCTGCTGCCATTTTTCTTGCCGAAGCACATCAGCAAATACCGAGCCGAGCACCCGGGCGTAACGTTTGAAGTTCTGGTCCGGGACAGGGCAGCCGCCGAAGCCGCACTGGCTGATCATACGGCCGATCTGGCGATTGTTTTTGAGCCTGTTCGCATGGCGGAATTTCACACGCTGTTGCGGGTGCGTCAGCCGCTTTTCGCTGTCCTTGCCCCCCATCATCCTCTCGCCGGGCGGGATACGGTGCGCCTGCGGGAATGCAACGAATATCCCGTTGTTCTGCCAACGAACGACTATGGCGTCCGTCAACTCATCGAAACATCCATGCAGGTCTCGTCTCTGGAGATGAAGCCGGTGATCCAGTCAGACAGCTTCGAGTTTTTGCGGAGCTATGTCACGGCGGAATCTGCCATAAGCTTCCAAATCCCAATTGGTCTACCGCTCTCCTCTTATGACAGTAGTTTAAGATATGTGCCGATAGCAGAGAAAGACGTTCCGCCTGGCATTCTGTATATGGGCCAACTGCATAAGCGCACACTACCCGTCGCCGTGGCGAAGTTTGCGGACCAAGTATCGATCGCTTTGGCCGGGAGTTTCGAGACGTGCTGACCCTAAGCTGAACGGGACTTTTGCATTTAAATAGGGGGCTATCTAATTCACAACTGCCCTTAAGGAAATCCCGCAACTAGGCATCAGATGCGCTTCGGCTCACCCGTTTGAGACTATTCCGCAGGAGGACTCGTTATGGATTTTTATCCAAATGGCGAGCAAATATAACTCCGGTTGCCCCTGATGAGGCTAATTCTGGTTTGTCTCGCTTGCCTGCTATCGTCTGGTCCTCCTCTGACGGGACAATACTATCCCTCTAGGTGGACCACTTCAGGGGGGTGTACTCCAGGGAAGAGCCCGTTGGCTGCAAGGAACCGTCGTGGATCATCATCTACATGGACAAGCCGTTAGCGTCCGATGGTTAAAGCAGCAAATTTGGTTCAAGCGGAACCGATGTAGCCCAGACGGTTAGATATCGACGCAGCCGCCTCCATCAACGGCATGGTGTGCCGCTCTGGATCATCCAAGCGAAACAGCGGGACTGAAACGCTAATGCTAACGAGAGGACGATCTCTGGCTTGCAAGATGGTGGCACCAAAACAGACGATGCCAATTTCGTTTTCCTGATGTTCGCGCGCATACCCGTCCAGACTGGCTTGCCGCACAATTTTGCGTAACGCTTCGGGGTCCGTGGTCGTGAATTGCGTGATCGCGGGCAGATCGACCTGGTTGATTAGATCGTCAGCCGTGGCAGGCCCCATTGCGCTGAGAAACGCGTTGCCAACGGCAGTAGTGTGGAAAGCAACACGTGTACCAATCATCGACATCATGCGCACGGCAGCTTTGCTTTCGATCTTGTCGATGTAGACCAGGGCATCACCAGCCCGGACCGCCAGATGAACACTCTCTGCCGTGGCATCGCGCAGTTGTGTTAGAAAAGGTTCCGATACTTTCCGAAAATCAATCTGTTCCAGCGCCGTTCTGGCAAGGCTCACCAGCCGTCCGCCAATGTGATACCGGTTCTCGCCCGTCGCTTCGATCAGCTCCTTCGCCTCAAGCGACGCAATGATCCCGTAAAGCGTTGGCAACGTCAGGCCAGACTGCGTCACAAAGTCAGCTCGGCTCGGAGGTTGCCCGGCATCCGCTATAAGCTGCAACACCGCAATCCTGCGGGCAAAGCTCTGGGCCAAAAATTGAGAAATTTTATAAACCTAATACCCTTGCTGAAATAAAAAGATGTTTGAAAAGAAATTCAAAAATTAATATAGGCCTCAATATTCACACAAACCTGCCCATGAATGCGTCGGTCAGAAATACAAAGGGTGTTGAGGAAGTACTGATCTAGAATCTAGGTTCACCACCAGTGCATCTACCGCGTATTCAACGGAACGACGGGCGGTGGCTTCGTAATTATTTGAGCCAGCCTGACCTTAATTGTGAGTTCAGGCCCTCTGTAGTGCTTCTATGTAGAGGCTTGCCACGAGTCCTGTTTAGCTAAGCTTGCATCAATCAAGTGAAAACTATTATCGGCAACATTGCAATATTTTCGAAAATTCTTTAGCAAGGCGCACGCGTTTGGCCTGCGTCTTGCAGGTCTAACAACACTGCCCTTCCCGAGAAGACCGGTTCTGCGGTCTCTGATTTTGCAGGAGTTTTCGATATGGACCTTGAGAAAAAGACGGCTTTTGTTACGGGGCCGGCGAAGGGGATGGGGCGTGCCATCACCTTGGCGCTAGCAAAGGAAGGGGCAAATGTAATTCTAGCTGGCCGTGATCTGGCACCTGTTGAAGATGTTGCGCGCGAGGTTAAAGCGTTAGGCCGGAAAGCGACTGTCGTTCGTTGTGATGTGACAGACCCCGCGCAGGTGGCTTCGGCTTTTACCGTCGCGAACGCAAATGCGACCGACGGTGTTAACATACTGGTGAATGTGGCCGGTGGGACAGGTCCAATTGGGAAATCTGGATTGGAGACGACGCCCGATGAATTCCATGAAATCATGGACTTGAATGTTCGAGGTTGCTTCTTAACGATGCAGGCTGCGCTGCCAGGGATGATCAGTCGCCGTTATGGCAAGATTGTGAATGTAGGCGGCACCTTCGGCCTGCGCGGCCGCGCTGGTCGCCTCAGCTACAGCGCGTCTAAGTGGGGGTTGCGCGGGCTGACAAAGAGCTTTGCCCTCGAGGTCGGCGAACACAACATCAACGTAAACTGTGTCTGTCCAGGAATGGTTGATGGTCCAAGGTTCGAAAAGGTCTGTGGGGATATGGCTACACGATTGAACATTTCGCTCGATGACGCGAAAGCAAAGCATGCGGCTGACTACGCGCTGAGGCGCGTTTCGACGGATGAAGACGTGGCGAATGCAGTGATATTTTTCGCTAGTGACAAATCGCGGCAGATTACCGGCCAAGACATCGCGGTGGATGGCGGTTGGGTCATTTGATCTACGGCTTTTTAGGTGGCGCGCCAATTTCCTGTTCAAGTTTTGCAAAAATATTAGGCAATACCAAAAAATTTCGAAAATAATACCCAGCTACAGGCGATTCTACTGTGGCACGCATCTTGCAGTCTGCAGCCTGTAGAGAACCTAAATGAACAGAAACAAGAGGCAGACACGATGCGAACTTTTAGAACAACGATTCTGGCTGCGGGCGCTGCGGCTGTTGCTTTGGCGATGAGCGCCGGCGCAAGTGCTGAGGCGCTATCGGTTAAAATGGTGCTGAACTGGAAGTTCCAGTCAGTCCAGGGCGGCTTCTTTGTCGCGAAAGACAAAGGCTACTTTGAAGAAGAAGGTCTGGACGTCACGATTGACCAAGGAAGTGGATCAAGCGCTGCCATTCGGAAAGTCGCGAGCGGCTCGTACGATGTTGGATTTGGCGACATTAATGCCCTAATCCAGGTTGCCGCAAAGACACCAGATGAAGCACCGGTTGGCGTGTATATGATTTACAACCAGCCGCCCTTTGTGATCGTCTCTAAGAAGAGCGCAGGGCTGACCAAGCCGTCTGATCTGGAGGGTAAGACGCTCGGCGCTCCAGCCAGTGACGCTAGTTATAAGCTGTTCCCTGCCTTCGCGGATATTGCAGGGATTGACGCTAGCAAAGTTAAGTGGAGCCACATGAAGGGAAACTTACGTGAGCAGATGCTTATGCGGGATGAGGTCGCCGGGATTGCAGGATACAACACAACAATCTGGTTTGGAGCGAAGCGGATGGGAGTTGATCCTGCCAAAGATCTTCACTTCCTGAGTTTTGCCGACTTTGGGCTGGACCTTTACTCGAACGCCGTCGTTGTCTCCCAGAAGATGATGAAAACCCATCCGGATAAAGTGGCGGGTCTTGTCCGTGCAATCAACAAAGGCATGCAGGATGTTCTTGCTGACCCTGAACTCGCTATTACAGCGTTGAAAAAGCGCGAGCCGCTCATAAAAGAAGCAATCGAGCGCGACCGATTTAAGACGGTTTTTGATCTTTTAGTCTTTTCAGATGAGATGAAGCGAGTAGGCCTTGGTGCCGTCGATCCCGATCGCCTCATGCGGTCAATCAAGTTGGTGACTAAGGCTTATGGCCTCCCCATCGCCCCTCCCTCAAAAGCTGTTTTTGACGGTTCGTTTTTGCCGCCTCTTGAAGCGCGCATGGCAGCGGTCAATTGAAGCAAGGCGTGTTTCAGGGCCCCGTGGGAATTTCCCCGGGGCCCACGTCTGAAACCGGAAAGCTGTCGACAAATCAAAGGACTGATGCGTTCGTTCAGTTATCCGATCTGACAGTTGCCTACGGCTCAGGCGTCGATAAAATTTATGCTGTTGACCGCACGACGCTGAACATTGCTGCAGGTGAGTTTGTTGCCATTGTCGGCCCGTCCGGCTGCGGTAAGTCAACGTTACTAAAAGTGATTTCCGGCCTGACTCCGCCTGCTGCAGGACGTGTGATAGTTGATGGTGAAAGCGTAGAAAAGCCCCTGAAAAATGTAGGGATGGCTTTCCAAAGCGCAACGATGTTGCCTTGGCGCAGGACGATTGAAAATATTCTGCTACCACTGCAAATTGTCGAGCCGCATCGACGAAGTTTCCGCCGGGACTATTCTAAGAACCGCGCGCGCGCCAAAGCGTTTCTTAACCGAGTGGGGCTAAAAGGGGCGGGCGGTAAATACCCTTGGCAGCTATCTGGCGGAATGTTGCAACGCGCCTCACTCTGTCGCGCATTGATTCATGAACCTGAATTACTGCTTTTGGATGAGCCATTCGGCGCTCTCGATGCTTTCACGCGCGAGGAGCTCTGGCGGGTATTACAATCGCTCTGGTTGGATAAGTCGCCTACAGTCTTGCTGGTGACCCATGACTTGCGCGAGGCGGTCTACTTAGCAGATCGCATTGTGGTCATGAGCCCACGTCCGGGCCGTATCCTGCACGAAGAGCGCGTACCATTTTCCAGGCCTCGGAAAGTCGAAGATCTTTTCGGCCCGGAAGCGAGTGCTCTGATGCAGCGTTTAAGGTCGAAGATTGACCATCGCAGCCTCGAAGTTATCGAGGAGCTTGAGCCATGAGGACACGGTCGACATTTCCGGTCGTTTTCCCGTTGCTACTTTTTTTGGTCTGGGAGCTCGCCTGCAGGTCCTTCAATATTTCCGTTTATATCTTGCCGATGCCGAGTCAGTTTCTCTCAACGCTCCTAGAAAACTGGAACGGTATTTCGGTACATGCCTTTCAGACTATGAAAACAACGTTACTGGGCTTCTTCCTTGGCACAATGATTGGGGCGTTTCTTGGAATCGCTGCCGGTGCTTCCAAAACTATTTATCAGACAATCTATCCGGCGCTTGTTGGTTTCTACAGTATTCCGAAGGTTGCTCTCGTGCCAATATTTGTCATTTGGTTTGGATCCGGCACAGTGCCCGCAGTCTTGACCAGCATGATGATTTGCATCTTCCCGGTGCTGGTGAATGTTGCTGCAGGTGTAGCGACAACGGAACGTGATCTGCAGGACGTCCTGAAATCGCTTGGTGCAAACCGGCTCGACGTGTTGCGTTATGTGTCTGTGCCGCGTTCGATGCCATACTTTTTCGCGTCATTAAAAATAGCTATTACGCTCGCCTTTGTTGGGACGGTCGTTTCAGAGACCGTTGCAGCTAACCGTGGCATCGGGACGATGATGGTTCGAGCCAGCGCTGACTTCGACGTACCACTGGCTTTCGCCGGGCTACTTCTGCTGGCGCTCATGGGCATCGCCATGTATGCGGTGTTCGCTGTCGTGGAGCGGCGCGCCGTTGGTTGGGCAAAGCGCGACGTGGAATTTGGTCATTGACGCAGCTTGGAGAAACCCTTCGACTTAGCCTAGAAAGCAGCCAGAGCGAATGCTTGGTTTTTCCATATAGGAGGCCCCATGTCGAACATCAATTTTTGGTCCAAATGACAGCTAAAGACTATCAAAGGACGGCGAAGATGACGCGCGGTCAGGCGATCTATCGTGACATCCACGAAGATATCCTGAGCGGCAAGCTACGGCCGGATAGCAAGCTAATTCTGCAAGATTTGTGTTCGACCTATGCCACCAGCATGAGTCCAGTCCGCGAAGCGTTGTCGCAGCTTGTGGCGGATCACTTGGTTCGTTTGGCGCCACAGAGCGGCTATTGGGTGGCAGGCGCCTCACTGGAAGATTTCGCAGATCTGGCGCAGACCCGCATCGAACTGGAATGCGACTGCCTGCGAAGCTCTATCCAACATGGCGGTGAGGAATGGGAAGTCCGTGTCCTGGCCGCCAGCCATCGTCTGCAGAAAGTCGCCGCCGAGGGTGATTCGTCGAAGCCAGGTCCAGAATGGGAAGCGCGCCATCGTGAGCTTCATATCTCGGTCGTATATGCATGTGGTTCGCCGTGGAAATTGCGGATGTTGGATAGTTTGTTGGACCATTTCGACAGGTATCGGCGAATTGCCGGCACCATCGCCACGGCGGCGACTGGACTAAGTGTGAGCCATGAAATGCTGTGTGACGCCGTGATGCGGCGTGACGCTGATAGCGCGTCAGCGCTGCTCACGCTTCATATTGGTCAAACGACAGACACCGTCACGAACGCACTTGCTGACCGATTAGGCGTCAATTGACGCCAAGGAGCTCGATTTTCACCATGTCTAAAACCGTAGATCTTGCAATTATCAATGCTACCCTCGTCAGCGAAACCTTGACGGGGGAAGCGAGTGTTGCCGTTCGCGATGGCTGCATTGTTGCTATTGGCACCGCCGGCGATATGCCGCCTGCAGCCCGAACGATTGATGCTTCAGGGCTGCACCTGATGCCAGGTGTGATTGATGTGCATGTGCATTTCCGCGAACCAGGAATGGATCATAAGGAGGACTGGGAGAGCGGCTCACGCGCTGCCGCCATGGGAGGTGTTACAACGGTCTTCGAAATGCCCAACACCGATCCGCCGGTGAATTCCGTTGAGAATTATCACCTCAAAAAGTCGTTTGCGGACGCGAAGTCGGTCGTTGATTATGGCCTGTATGGCGTGCTTTCGGACGATAGCCTTGATCAACTGGAGCCTTTGGCAGAAGCCGGCATAATCGGTTTCAAGTTATTCCTAGGCAACACCACCGGCAATCTCCCGTGCCCATCCGATGGTGCAATCCTTGAAGCGTTTGAGATTCTGGGACGCATGGGGAAGCGATGCTCCATCCATGCGGAGAACTCACCGATCTTGTTCTGGCGAGAAGACCGTTTGAAGACCGCTGGGCGCGATGACGCCATGGCGCATCTTTTGGCCCGTACTGATGTCTGCGCCCTAGAGGCGTTATCTAAGAGTTGCATCCTGGCGGAGTGGACTGGTGCCCGCATCCATATCGTGCACGAGAGTTCGTCTCTCAGCCTTCCATATATCGATTTTTACAAAAGCCGTGGCGTTGATGTAACCGTGGAGACGTTGCCGCAATATCTCTATTTGTCAGTCGATGACATGAAGCGGCCGGGCGGTGAGGTTCTGCGCATGAACCCGCCAATCCGTGAGGCATATCATCAGAAGCCACTGTTTGATGCATTGGCTAATGGACCAATAGACATGCTGGCAACCGACCATGCGCCCCACACGGCCGTAGAGAAAAGCGGCAATCGTATATGGGATGTCGCCTGCGGCTTTCCTGGCTTGGAATCATCTCTTGCTTTGATGATGACCGCTGTAAATGAGGGGCGGTTTGACCTGAAGCGTTATGTGCAGATTTCTTCTGCAGCGCCGGCGCGGGCATGGGGTTTATATGGGCGGAAGGGTGTCATTGCTCCGGGCGCTGATGCCGACATGGTTCTGGTCGATATGAATCGCACTGAAACATTATCCGCGGCGCGTCTAGCCTCAAAAGGCAAGGCGACCCCATATGAAGGTCGCAAGGTCAAAGGGTGGCCCGTCGCCACATTTGTGCGGGGACGTCAGGTTATGGGCGATGGCGAAATTCTTGCCCCCCCAGGCTGGGGCGAGGAAGTATCGCAATCGATGCCTAAACCGAAGCCCCGCAATGTCGATAAGCATCTAGCGACCCTATGCGGAGCGTCTCCGGCGCCAGCTAGCCAGGTATTCTTGGATGATGTGCGCAGCCCATAAGAGAGTCCGATGATTAGGAGATTGAGCACTTGACCCGATTACGCATAACCGCCGGCCCGTTTGTCTTTGACGGCGTGCTTGAAGAAGAAGCGGCTCCCAAAACATGCTATGCCTTCAAAGCGTACATCCCTTATGAGAACCAACTGGTGCATGTGCGATGGAGTGGGGAAGGTGTCTGGGTCCCACTAGGTGAAGCGGATTTTGGAGTCAGTTATGAGAACCACACGAGTTATCCGGCACCCGGCCAATTCATCTTGTATCCTGGTGGGATAAGCGAAACGGAGATTCTGCTTGCTTATGGGGGTGTTGCGTTTGCGTCAAAGATGGGACAGCTAGCAGGCAATCATTTCATGACAATCACCAGCGGCCACGAAAATTTAATGAAGCTCGGCAATAAGGTTCTTTGGGAGGGTGCACAGCCGCTAAGGGTCGAGTTCGCCTGATTAAATCAAGTCGATTAGATGAGAATGAAGCAAAGGTACTATGATACTTTGAATAACTAGCTAGATAAACTTTGACGGTTTTATGATTGTGGGGTCTGGCTTTATAAGTTGATCTCAGCCCTTGTTACGCTGCCGCCTTGAGTGGCTTTAACGTATTTAAGTGCGCCTGATCTGGTGTTTGTCCGTCACAAATAGGGTGATCACAGGCTAGGGGCATGGGTTAGCACCCAACGCGCAAGCGAAGGCACCCTCACGGCGGAGCGTGTTCATCGGTTAGATGAGATTGGCTCCGTCTCGGATGTCCGGAAACCATAATCAAACTGACTCGAACTATCCGAGACGACGCCTGAGAAGCCATTGGCAGCAAATGGGTAATCATTTAACTAAGCCAAAAGTGCACCAAAAAAAGTACCAAATCGACGTATCAGCTCACATCGGAAATGGCCCTGCGTAAATGGGGGCCTGGCGATAAAAACACACGCCAGAGGTGCGGCTTGGGCCTACGTCAATAGGATGACCTGCCGAAGCGCGTTTATCAATCACATGATCCGATACGATGAGGAAGCAGCACGCCCACTTCGGCAAACTTCTAACAGAGTAAGTTTACCTGATAATGTAAGGCCAACGGCTGCGCCCTGCATCACGCGATGTCAGGCTACTACCTTAACGTTGGCTCGGGGTTTCGGGTGACGGTGCAAGGGCCGCCGCCGTTT
The DNA here is from genome assembly GCA_965660545.1 of Alphaproteobacteria bacterium. Classification (GTDB taxonomy): domain Bacteria; phylum Pseudomonadota; class Alphaproteobacteria; order Bin95; family Bin95; genus VMCJ01. Next base: position 37,530 of record CBFIAF010000032.1, read on the forward strand.
TAGGGGCGCGTTGACGCCGGACAATCCTTCAGAGCTGAATCGTTATTTCAGAAACTCGATCTCGATGAAGGCGCAATCGAAATCGTTGCCGTTTCTGACGTCGTGTTCGACGCCTGGCTCGCGAAAATACGGGACGCCGTTTTTCATTGGGGCAATGGTGATCTCGCCGTCTCCCGTATCGATTTCCATATGGCCGTCGAACAAGGGCACGACCACATAGTTGTATTGGTGGCGGTGCCAGCCGGTGTTGTCGCCGCGTTTTTTGAAGCGCCATTCGGTGACGCGCGTTCTCTCGTTATCGATAAATACGGTCGCTTCCGCCGTTCCGGCTTCGGTGTCGCCGCACATACGTTTTCTCCTTTGAACCAGTGTTTCCTAGCCGACGCTGTATCGTTCTGACGCCGCTTAGTGAAGCAGCACCCGTGCGCAATGTCTCTGCACCATTCCGGCCTGCCACTGATATGGGGCCAGAACAATAAAGGCCGGTGGCTGCTTGATGGTGGGGCTCAACGCTTTGCAGGGCCCTCTGGGATTCTCACGGCTCCTGCCTGACCGGTTCCACTTGCATGCTAGCAGTCTCTACAGAGATGGATTGTCCCCTGCCAGCTTCTCTTACGTTGGAGCCTTGAGAAAGTCATATCTTGCAGTGTTTCGCCCGGCGACCATGAACTGATGTGTTGATTCACGCTGCACTTTACATTGTAAGGTGCCGGGCAGGTGACCGGAGGCATCTAAATCATGCATCTTTTTCTTTAAAAGCATATCTGCGCCAAGCTTCCAGGAAACCTTCAGGGGAAAGATGAATTGTATCGATATGCCATATAGCATTGGAAAACCCGTCGCCCCTATCCGTAAGTCTATGCACGTCTAAAAATTTAAAACCATGTTCTTCAGATCTTTTTTGAAGGTAGAAATTGAATCCCTTAATCAAATCAACCAGTTGGGCCAAATCCGCTTCCGTAAACGCCTTTGCGTCTATGTTAGGGCAGGGCACTCCTTGTACGATAATCTTAATTTCTTTTTGATACACAATGTTTGAAACATAAAGCAGAAAGTTTTCGATAGTTTCTATAAATATTTCTTCGACAGATTTTTCCGGGTACTTATACTTGTTTTTTATAATACCTCCGTCTATTCTACAATCAATCTCTCCAATGCACAATAAGACAGTGCTAAATTTAGGCAAACCTGAAACTATCCTCTCAAACTTGTATTTATATCGGTTTTTTTGGGGCCGCCCTAGGTGCCATTGCGTACAACCTTTAATTAATTCAGCCTTACATAGAAAATCCGATGCACCTAATTGAAGAGATAGGTGATGACTTACTAGAGAATGACTTTCTCCAATACAATACAATACTTCATCACTTTGTGAGGAACCAAAATTATAATTCTTTATATCGTGGGATAGTAATAATTGCTCTAAATAATTCCAATAGATTTGCTCATTTTTAAGGGCTGCAGCTTTTGTGGTCCGAATTGCGCTCACTTCTGAGAGATATCTTTTACTTGCTACGAAATCGTTATTTAAAAACTTTAGAATTGCTAAATTTACACCGGCGATTAAGCGGTGGTTAACCGAACTCAATTGCAATATATATTGCAAGGTGGAAAACTCAGCATCTTTTCTGTTCATATAGTTCTGAACAAAAGCTAGATTATGCAATGCATCAGCATAGTTGGGTTTCAACGTTATTGCTCGCCCAAGTTCTTCCTCAGCCTCGTCTAACTTACCTAGCTCCTGAAGTGTATTGCCCAAATTATTGTGTGCTTTGGGGTCTTCAGGATTTATTGATATTGCCCGCGTGTAGCTTGCTTCAGCTTCGTTAAGTCGCTTAAGTTTCTGAAGTACGACACCCAAGTTATAGTGAGCTTCACCATAATTTTTATCCAATGCTATAACTTTTTTAAAAGCTTTTGCAGCTTCATCGAACAGATTTAAGTCATGGTTTGCTGCCCCAAGAATATTCCAAACCGCTAAAGCATTAGGGAATTTTTGTACAAGTTGAGCCGCATGTCCGGCTGCTGCTCTCATCTTTTTTTGATTGTAAAGCTCCAGCAACCGATCAACGGCTTCTTTATCTGGGCCTTCCTGTATATCGCCACCCTCAAAATGTAATATTTCGTTCAGATTATCTACGAAAGCCCGTGCCGTGTTATGTGATTTTGCGACCTCAATGAGCTCCACGGCCACTTTGTATTGACCTAGTTTTACGAGATTTTCTACTTTACTTACCCAATATTGCTCAATATCTGGATTAGATTCAATTGCTCTAGAAAAAAACGGAAGTGCTGCTTGACGTTTATTCACACCAACAGCCAAAACCCCTAAATTGTGGTTGGCGTCAGAATGCCCAGGAACCACTTTAAGTATGGCAGTATAAATTCTCTCTGCCTCTTGCAGGTTCCCAGATTTATGTTTGGATACCGCTAGTCTGAGGGCTTTTGAAATAGGTAAGTCAACCAACGCGAGTTTACTTTCTGAAGTTATTTTACAAGCCAGTTAAACACATTGAACCCGAGTTTATGATTTCACTAAGGCATACGCCATCCCTAAATTTGATTGAGATATCATGCGCTTTAATTTAAACCGATCAGACTGCTGTATACAGGTTTCTAAAACCGCCTATTAAAAATGCGATTACTGTTGAAAAAAGCCCAGGTTCTGAGTTAATATATTACTAGCTTATCTTGCAGGAGTTGACTGGTGCGAAGTAACGTGCATAAGCCTAATTAATAGAAGTTATCGATCGCGCCAGTACTACCTTAATCGACTAGAGGAACCCTTATGAACTTGAAGCAACTTTATGCGGCGGCGATCCAAGACGCAACTAACGAAGATTATACTGGAGCGATTCGGAAGCTTGAACAGATTCTAGTCCAGAATATTGGTACGGTCGACAGAGGTAACGTCGTTGCATTATTGGGTGGCGTACACCTGATAATTGGTGAATACGAAAAGGGAACAGAGAGGCTCATTGAAGGCCTTTCAGCGGCGCCTAACTACGCCGAAGGTTGGTCAAACCTAAGCCACGGATTGCTGCAACTAGGACGATTTGACGAAGCCATAGGCGCGTCGTGCAAGGCACTCGCGTTGAAGCCAGACTACGCCGAAGCCCGCCATAATATGGCAAGCGCCCTTAAAAACGTAGTCTTCACGGGACCATCGCTTGAAATTTCGAACCATATTTGTAGGCTATTGGAAACACCGGGTGCTGTACACCCAAAGCTCATTTCAAACTCTGTCATTAGTCTACTCATGGTTCATCCTGTAATGAAGGAGGCCCTAAAGAAGCAGTATGACGGAACCTTAAAAGGTTCATACCGCCAAGTAGTTGCTGATCTAGCAGACATAAAAATCCTCTTAGCATTTATGGAAGTTTGTCCGATTAATAATATTGAGATTGAAGGGATTATGAAAAATATAAGAACTCAGTTACTATTGAATATTTCAGAATTTAGAAATTCTTTGGATATTTTACCATTTCAAATCTCACTAGCTATGCAGTGCTTTATAAACGAGTATATATATGAAAACACAGATTTGGAGATCGAGGCAATTAAAAGTCTGGAGGGCCGCGTCGAAGAGACTTTAATTAATAATGGGCGTCCTAGCTCTAATGAATTAGCATGCTTGGCAAGTTACAAGCCTTTATACAAGTACTCATGGGTAAGTTGCTTGAATGCCCCTATAGGGCTAGACTCATTGATAAACCGCCAAGTCACGGAGCTCAATAGGGAGAAAGCTATAAGGGTTAATATACCAAAATTAGAGCCTATAAGAGATCATATCTCTTCAAAAGTTCGAGATCAATACGAAGACAATCCATACCCGCGGTGGGTCAACTTAGAATTAAGTGTTAGCCCGAAAACACTCTCCGCTATCGCAAAAGACATCGAGCTACGACTTGACAATAAAGCTATTGATGATTTTTCAGAACCAAGAATTCTTATTGCTGGCTGTGGAACAGGACAGCATCCAATTTGTTCGGCGCGGCGGTATAAAGGTTCTAGCATTCTAGCAATAGATTTAAGCCTTAACAGTTTGTCTTATGCAAAAAGAAAGACAGAAGAATTGGGCATTACGAATATAGAGTACATGCAAGCCGACATACTGGATTTGCGATCGTTAGATCAATATTTTGACATTATTGAATGTGCAGGAGTTTTACATCATATGAAAAATCCACTTGAGGGATGGAGGGTTCTTGTAGACTGCCTGAATACAGGCGGTCTAATGAACATAGCTTTATACAGCGAGCTGGCAAGGCAGCATATTGTTAAAACACGCAACGAAATAAAGTCTTTAAACCTTAGTCCTGTTGACGAAGATATGCGGTCATTTCGAAACAAAATTTTGAATTCTAATGAGGAACATCATAAGCTGATATGCTCTTCAAGAGAGTTTTTTAGTATGAGTGCGGTCCGTGATCTCCTTTTCCATGTTCAGGAGAAAAGATTTACCATTGCTATGATTGAAGAATACCTTAATCACTTGGGTTTGGCGTTTTGCGGATTTGAGGACCCTGAAATTCTACGTAGTTTTAGTTTAAATACCTGTTCAAAAAGTTCGGCTTATGACCTAAATGAATGGGAGCAGTTTGAAAATGCAAATCCCCAGACTTTCACGGGCATGTATCAATTCTGGTGCCAAAAGGCTTGAATGGCTAGAATAAAACAGCTTTTGGTTTTTTGTTTGTGGTGAGAGGCTTGCCACGTCCACCACCCATGTGCCCGAGGGGTGGGGTCGAGACGCCTGCGTTATTAAAAGCGGTCGGCGGTGGAGGATTTGGCCCCAAAGCATCCTGGCCGCCAGGATCATGGCAGGTCCCTGGTCATGTCCGTCGTCGAATGATTTGAGACAGATGGGTGCGCGATTTAGAGGAGGGGTTGGCCTCATCTGGTTGTTGATGAT
>CBFIAF010000033.1:0-41130 GCA_965660545.1 Alphaproteobacteria bacterium
CACCAATTGACTTGGCACCAGGCCATATCGCCAGATGCATAAGACCAAGCTATCCATAATAAGAGCAGGCACTGGCTTCACGTCACCTTTCAGATGACGGAGGTTTTTAAGCTTCGCTAATTACTTAACGATATCCCACATCGCACAGACCGGCATAGACCGAAGCGATGTCTCAATTAACGGCCAGAACATCGATCAACGATGAAGTTGAAGACATCAGTGTTTCAGACTGAGCCTTAGACACCTGGCTTTCAATCGACTAGGGGGCCTTCTGAGGTCTAAGGAAGCCCGTTCGTTTTAGGTCAAGTTAATCCAAATCAAGCCGTTGGGCCGGAAAGCTCTCACATGGTAAATCCGGCTTTAAGACGTGGGTGACGATTAACGTCCTGATAAAGAAGATAGCGAAACCGGCCTGGACCGCCAGCATAGCAAGCTTGCGGGCAGAACGCGCGCAACCACATGAAGTCACCGGCTTCGACCTCAATCCAATCCCTGTTGAGTTTGTAGACCGCCTTGCCTTCCAGGACGCAGAGACCGTGCTCCATCACGTGGGTCTCTTCAAACCGGATAAGGCCGCCAGGCTCGAAGGTGACGATCGTGACGTGCATATCGTGGCGAAGGTCGTTTGGGTCAACGAACAGTGTGGTCGCTCAACGCCCCTCCGTGTAAGGCATGGGCGTCGACGAGATGTCAGCCTCATTCAGGAACAACGGCTCAGGCGCTTGCAGGCCGTCGACCCGCTCATATCGCTTACGAATCCAGTGAAATTTGGCAGCCGCGAAGCCCGAGTTGCTAAGCGTCCACTCCGCCCCCGGCGGCAAATAGGCGTAGCTTCCGGGCATCAGCGCATGGGCGGCACCATCGAGGCGCACTTCAATTGAACCCTCGACGACAAAGAGGACGCATTCGGCGTCAATATCGGGCTCTGGCGTCTCACTGCCGCCGCCGGGCTGCACGTCCATGATGTAATGGGAGAATGTCTCGGCGAAGCCGGAAAGGGGCCGTGCGATCACCCACGCGCGGGTTTTCCCCCAGTGAGGCAAAAGGCTCGCAACGATATCGCTATACACGCCGCGCGGGATGACGGCGTAGGCCTCAGTAAAGACAGCGCGACCAGTCATCAATTCGGTCTGGGCTGGCAAGCCGCCAGCTGGAGAGAATTAGGTCGGTTCTGTCATAGGTCGGTCCTGCGGCGCGCGGAAGCGCCTTTCCCTCGAATGACTACGAAAATAGGGCTAGCAGCCGTCCGCGTCCGATACGCTCGACCTGGCGGCAGGCTTCATCGAATTCAGTGGCGGGTTCATTCTTGATGCGGCGTTCCAAAGCGGCTTCCATATCAGAAGGCGCCAGGCGCTCGTCTGCGATGATGAATGGATATCCGAACCTGTCCTGATACTGCTCGATGCGTGTCGCCACTACGCCTGTTCGCGCCGCACTAAACCACTCGCTTGGTTCACGCTGGCTTTCAAGCACGCCTCGGCGCTCGCTCTCATTTGCCACACGGAACTTCCGGGCCAGCGCGTTCAGCAAGCCAATTGGAGTGTCGTGCGCCGCGCCAAGTTCATCGTCAAAGGCACGCTCTGCGATCCAAGCAGCCTGACCAAAGATATTGCAAAATGTGCCGATGAAGTCGGCGCGCGACATCGTTGATGGCTGCAATGCAGGAGCCTGGTAGGGATGGCGGTCGCGCCAATGCCGTGCGATGTCGATCCTGCGCGCGAACCAGACATTCGGCTTTGAATAAACGTATTCGATGAACCGTCGAACAGCTTGCGCCCGACCAGGTCTGCCAGCCAACCGGCAGTGAAGCCCGATGGACATCATTTTAGGATTGCCCGCTTCGCCTTCCGCATAGAGTCCTTCAAAGGTGTCTTTCAGATAGTTGAAGAACTGATCGCCAGCGTTGAACCCTTGCGGGGTTGCGAACCGCATATCGTTGGCGTCAAGGGAATAGGGGACGATCAGCTGCGGGCGGCCATCGAAAACCCGCCAGTAAGGAAGTTCATCGGCGTAGGAGTCGGCGAGATAGTCGAAACACCCAAGTTCCGCGGCCAGATCGAGTGTGTGTTCGGAGCTCCTGCCTGTATACCAGCCGAGCGGCGGCGCGCCGACGACTTCCTGGTGCAATTGGATTGCGGTCACCATGTGTTCGCGCTCGTGATCTTTTGAAAATTCTTTGTAGTCTATCCACTTAAGGCCGTGGCTTGCGATTTCCCAATCCGCTGCCAGCATCGCTTCCACTGCCTCGGGAGACCGGGCGAGGGCTGTTGCGACACCATAGACCGTGACGGGAATTTCGAATGCCTGAAACAGGCGGTGCAAGCGCCAAAACCCTACCCGTGCGCCGAACTCATAGATTGATTCCATGTTCGCGTGCCGGCGGTCTGGCCAAGCTTCCGCGCCAACAATCTCGGAAAGAAACGCTTCTGAGGCAGTATCGCCATGAATGATGGCGTTCTCGCCGCCCTCCTCATAGTTGATGACGAACTGAACGGCGATTTGCGCGCCGCCCGGCCAGCCTGCATCTGGCGGCGTGGCGCCATATCCGACCATGTCGCGAGGATATCGGTTCAACGGCTCACTCCATGCGCCTTGGTGGTGGTCGCCAAAACTTCATGATCCAATTTCCCCACGCATGGGACGGAGGCGCAGCTGGATCAGAGTTTCGCACATCTGCACAGCGGCGGTGACCCCGTCAATCACCGGCACGCCATGAACTTCGCCAAACTCTTCCGCCAAGCGGGCCATGCCTGCACAGCCCAGGACGACAGCGCCGCATTGATCTTCCTGAAGCGCTTTTAGCACTTCGGCGCGGATAGACGCGGCGGCGTCAAAGGCCTCGTCCTCAAGCGCGAGAACTGGCACCCCTGAAGCGCGTACCCGCGCGCAGCGCGCCGCGAAGCCGTAAGCCGCAATGTTGTCCTCAATGACCGGCACGGAAATCGCTAAGGTCGTCACAACGGAGAAGCGGTCGGCGACCATCATTGCAGCATGAAATGCCGCCTCGCCGATGCCAAGTACAGGAATGCCTGCTTTCGCCTTCAAGGTTCCAAGGCCCGTGTCGTCGAAGCAAGCGACGATTGCCGCATCGTAGTCATGTCCGGCGCGAAGCCTGTCCTCAAAGACGGCGAAAAGGCTCGGCAACGCAGCCTCCCCGTCCTCGGGCCCTTGGATGCTTGGCGGGCCGGTCTCTGGATTGGTCGCATCGATGACTGTGTCGCTGCCAGCAACGGATTGCGCCGCTTCCCCGATAGACTGGGTCATAGAGGCGGTCGTGTTCGGATTGACGATTAGGATTTTCATGCGCTGGCCCAATCTAGCCATTATCAGCGACTTGCGCCAAATCACGACCCAAGCGTCGGCGCCTGAGGAGATAAGCGCAGAGAGCGAAACCACCGATGATCAGAAATGAAAACAGCGTTGTCAGAGTACCGAGCGCGTAGAGCACGGGCGTGGTTACATTCGTCGTCATCCCGAAAATCTCAAGCGGTAAAGTATTGTAGGAACCCGACGTCAGAAGCGTTCTTGCAAACTCATCATAGGAGAGTGTGAAGCCGAATAACGCTACGCCGATTAAACTTGGCGCGATAATGGGTAGGACCACATGAAAAACCGTTTGCCGCCAAGTCGCTCCTAGATCGCGAGCCGCTTCCTCGTAGGATTTGTCGAACCTGTTGAAGACAGCGAACATAATCAACAGGCCGAACGGCAGGGTCCATGTGAGCTGAGACCCAAAGCCAGAGGACGCCCAATGCACATTCATATCAAGGATGTTGAAGATAAGGCCGACACCAAGGGAGATCAGAATGGAGGGAATAATCAGGCTCGCGATCACCAGATAAAACAGAAAGGTCGAGCCTCTGAACCGACGCCTAAAAGCCAGTCCGCCCATGACTGAGACAATGACCGTCGTGACCATGACCATCAGCCCAAGCGCGAATGACCGCCTGAAGGACCCCCAAATATCGCCAACTGCTTGCTGTTCAAATAGGTCGAAGAACCAATGCAGTGAGGTCTCGTTAATTGGGAATGTCAGGCCGCCCTGGGGGCCTTGGAACGACAAAATGCCGATCGTGACGATGGGGCCATACAAGAAAAACACGAAAGCCGTAAAGAAAGCGGCCAAGAAATAGAATGCGCGTGACCGTTTCTGCATCTCAGAGCTCTTTTCTGATGTCAACGAACCGCATCATGATCCCAATCATAATCAGAACTGTGATCAACAATACAACTGCGCTAGCGGCTGCGGCAGGATATTGCAGCAACGCGATTTCGTTAGATATAACGCGCCCAACTGAAGCGCTCTGACCGCCAGACATAAAACGTACAGTGATGAAATCGCCCATAACCAACGTCACAACAAAGATAGAACCGATCATGATGCCAGGCTTCGTCAACGGGATGATGACATTCGTCATGATCTGCCAACCGGACGCGCCCGCGTCCCGTGCGGCTTCGATCAAGGTTCTGTCGATCCGCATCATCGTGTTGAAAACCGGCACGACCATGAACAGCGCATAGAGATGCACAAAGGCTAGAACCACGGCAAAATCAGAGAACAGGAGCCATTCAAGCGGCTCATCAATGACGCCTGCGCTGATTAGCGTTGAATTCGCAATGCCGTTCCGCCCGAGGAATGGGATCCAGGATATCATGCGGATAATATTAGAGGTCCAGAAGGGCACAGTGCAGATCAGGAAAAGCGTGATCTGCATCGGCAGGCTTCTGACATGAAAAGCCAGGAAATACGCAACCGTAAAGCCGACCATGACGCAGAATATCCAGGTCAAAACAACGAACTTAATGGTTTTCAGATATGTATCGACCGTGACTTGGGAAGTCAGCAGGTAAGCGTAGTTGTCGAACGTAAAGTCAGGGAAAAACGCATATTCGTTGTAGTTCCAGAAACTTACTATGACGATCGTGATAATAGGCAATATCAAAAATAGGCCGAGCACCAGCGTCAACGGGCTTACCAGAAGCCAGTTCGACAAGTCTGAACGCGAATGTTTTCGTTTGGGGTTTCGCAACACTATTTCTCGCAAAAATGGGCCCAGCGCGTTTCCAGCACTGGGCCCAGATACCGTCGAACGCGGCATAGATGCTATTTAAGCAGCGATGAATTCATTCCACTTGCGGACCATATGCTTGTTCTCGTCCATGACAGAGTTCCAGCACACGACACTGCCCATGCGCTCAAGGAAAGAGCCGCCATCGCGAACGGCACCGGCTTTCTCCATCACATTGCCTTGCGGGCTTTTGATTTCGCCTTGGGCGGGTTTGCCTTCATACCAATAACCCCATTCATCAGCGCTCATGAATGCTTTTGAGGTTTCGGGCACGGCTGAATAATAGCCCTGGCGCATCAGATAACCGCCAACCCACCCGGAGAGATACCAGTTGATGTACTCATAAGCCGCCTCCAGCTCGATGCCGGAAAGGTTTGCCGACAGGCCAAGCCCGCCGCCCCAGGACCGATAGCCCTCTTTCAATGGCTGATAAACGCAAGGGATGCCCTTGCTCTTCACGGCGGCGATTGCGGGCGACCACATGGACTGGATTACCACTTCGCCCGATGCCATCAAGTTCACGCTTTCATCGAACGACTTCCAGAACGCGCGGAACTGGCCATCCTTCTTGGCGGCGGTGAAGATCGCCATCGTTTTGTTGATCTCCTCCTTAGTCATGTTCCCCTTATCGCCATAGGTGATCTCACCCATCGCTTCGCAAACCATAGCCGCGTCCATAATGCCGATGGACGAAATATCTAGGATTGACGCCTTGCCCTTGAATTCCGGGTTCAATAGTTCAGCCCAGGAGGAAATTGGACGCTTGATAAGGTCAGGCCGGATACCCAGGGTATCGGCGTTATAGATGGTTGGGATTAGCGTCATCCAACCGGATTCAGGCGCGCTAAAGGTGCGGCTGTTCGGGCCATCGACAAATCCGACAGTATGCGGTGCCGTGCCTTGGGCGATTGTCGAGGACGGCGTGAGTTTGCCAGACCGGAATGTGCCAGCGATTTTGTCGTAATTTGTGATCTTATTGGTGTCCATAGGCTGCAAATTGCCGGCCGCCCAGACCTTCTTGCAAATGAAGTACTCGATATCCGCGATATCAAAGCTTTTCGGCTGAGTGGCTGCGCGCTGGGTGACGCTGTCGGTATCAAGCGCCGTCATTTCGAGCGTGAAGCCAAGGTCTTTTTTGACCTGCGTTGCAACGTCATTCAGGTTGGAAACGCCCGTGCCGAATTGGCGGAGGGTTACGTTTTTGATGTTTTGGGCCCATACCGTCGGAAAGCCCGTGACGGCGGTCGCTGCGCCAAGCGCTGCTGTGCCCTTCAGCACAGACCGGCGGCTAATCCCAGTCATTTTCTTTGCTTTACTCATAAGAATTCTCCTTGTTTTTCCAGTCTTGTAGTTGTTCTAAGTTCAGATATGGTCGCCAGATCAAGCGGCGAGGTGATGGGCGTCATTCGGGTCCCAACCAACGAAAACCGTGTCGCCGATCTCTATGGGATTTTGGAAGAAGCGGCTGTCTGGCATGGACGCGATAAAGTCGTCCGCGGCAGAGCTACTAAGCGTTAGATTGACAGTCGTTCCAAGGTATTCGACGTCCAGAACTTGGGCGGGTTTTTGGCTGCCCGTCCCCTCATTGGCGACATGCATTCGGTCTGTGCGGACAGCGACAGCGCCGCTTGGACCTTGCAGAATGTTGTGGCCGCCAATGAACTGCGCCACGAACTTTGAGCGCGGCTTATTGAATACATCCTGCGGCCGGCCAGACTGCTCAATCATCGCATTGTTCATCACCACGATTTCGTCTGCGAGGGCCAGTGCCTCTTCCTGGCTATGTGTGACGTGGATGAATGAAATGCCAAGCTCACGCTGCAGTTTCTTGAGCTCCAGCCGCATACGGATGCGCAAGAATGGGTCTAACGCCGACAGCGGCTCATCCAGCAGCAGCAATTGAGGTTCCGTAATGAGCGCCCTGGCGAGAGCAACCCGTTGTTGCTGACCGCCCGAAAGCTGATCTGGCACGCGGTCGCTGTAGGACTGCATATCGACCAGTTCCAGCAAAGCCATCGCCCGTTTTCGCCGCTCCACCTTATCAACGCCGCTCATCTTCAGGCTGAAGGCGACGTTTTCGATGACTGACAGATGCGGGAAAAGCGCGTAACTCTGGAACATCATCGCAGTGCCACGTTGCGCAGGCGACAGATGTGTAATATCCCGGTCCGCTAAAAGAATTTTGCCGTCCGTGACGTCTTCATGGCCGGCGATCATCCGCAGAGACGAAGACTTACCGCATCCGGACGGGCCGAGCAGACAGCAATAAGCGCCGCTATCGAAGGTATGATTGACCCTATCTACAGCAATGACATCGCCATAGGCTTTTGTTACCGCCGCCAACTCCAAACTCGACAACAAGGACGCTCCTGCAAATCGGTCTTCTTAAATCGTTCTGCAAGGAATATGCCAAGCGAATGTAGCTGCCATTTTCCTGCAATATTAACAGCAAGCGGCTGGAAATTATTGCGACTACAGCCTAAATTTTCGGCGCCTCGATTAAAAAATAGGCGCATTCTGAACTATACCGGAATAGTGCCCTCGGATTCCCCATACGGGTTCAGGGCCGAGTAGGCAGGCGCAGAATTTTTAGATCAATATTATTCCTTTGCTGCGCAAGTGGAATCTTCTTGCGAGTAAAGCCTGACCGAACCACACTTTCTTTAATGAAATGCACTTCTGTGGAAACGTTCGGAATGGATTGAGGAGGCCGCTATGAATCTTGAAGGTAAGGCAGGCATTGTGACCGGTGCAGGGCGCGGGATCGGCAGAGCAGTATCGTTGTTGTTGGCGAAGGAAGGCGCAAGCGTGTTGGTCAACGATCCCGGCGTTGGGCGCAACGGCGAGGCGACGGAAGAAAACCCGGCGGACGCCGTCTTAGCAGAAATTCAGGCGGCGGGCGGTACGGCAGCGGCAAACTATGATTCTGTCGCTAATTACGACAATGCCGGTCGCATGGTCATGCAATGTGCCGACCAATTCGGCAAAATTGATTTCGTCGTTAATGTCGCTGGAATGCTGCGCGAACGCATGATCTGGAACATGACCGAGGAGGACTTTGATCAGGTGATCGATGTTCACCTGAAAGGTCATTGGAATATGAGCCACCACGCCATAAAGCTAATGCGTGGAGCCCGTCATGGCCGCATCGTCAATTTCTCGTCGGATGCTTTCAAAGGCTCGGTCGGACAGTGTAACTACGCCGCCGCTAAGGCAGGCATTATCGGATTGACCCGGACCATCGCGCGGGAATGTGGGCGCTACGGCATCACTGCGAACGCCATCTGCCCAATGGCAGCGACGCGTATGACTGTTAATGATGCGGTGATTGCCAATTGGAAGCGGCGCTTGGAAACTGGGCTGCTGACCCAAGCTCAATATGAGTCCCGCATGTCCATGCCGGGGCCGGGATATGTCGCACCAATTGTGGCTTATCTCTGCACGGATGCTTCATCGGAGGTGAACGGTCAGATATTCCATGCCGAAAAATCCATGCTGCATACATACTATTTCGGCGAAGAAGCCCGTTCCATCTACAAGTTCGAGGACGAGGGTATGTTCAGCGTTGATGAACTCGTTGACACAGTGCCCGCATCCTTGATGTCCGGCATACCGAACATAGCGCCGAAGCAGGAGGGATAGCGCACGAAATGACGCCTGCTGATCTCCAGGCATTCCTCCAAGGGCTGCTAACTGCGTGGTCTATCAACGGCGCTGCTTTGGCCTGTTCAGCGATTGACGGCGGCGTGAGTGGGTCAATATCACGAGCAGGTTCGCCGACGGTGCATACTCGCCGGATGCAGGCCAGGTTTGCGATCGTCTGGCAGAGACGTTTGGGCCAAACCTTCTGCGGGTGAAAGGCCTGGCGGTGGTCGCTGAAGCGCCTGACCGTCCGGCCGTTATCCATGGCGTCCAGCATGTTTTTTTTCCTATTGACTGGCTGGACTCCTGGCCTGGCGCCGACCGGCGCACGCGGTTAACCCTCATCGGTGAAGGCCTAAAGTCTGGATGGCCTGAGCTATTGCTGGATGCCCTTGATGAAGAGGCTGCTTTCGTCGCAAGCTTCGAAGACGCGGGCGATCCGGCGAATGAGCAATCTGCGGAAGCGTAGAATCCATGTTCGACATTGTAATTCGAGGCGGGACAACGGTAACCCCTGGCGGCGTTGCCGAGCTGGATGTTGGCATCCAAGGCGAGGCTATTGCCGCCGTCACTGCCCCGAATGCCATACCCGGCGCATCTGCAGGTCGCGCTATCGATGCTGGCGGGAAGATTGTGATGTCAGGGGGCATTGATCCTCATGTTCATTGCGGCTGGCATATGCCTCTGCCGGATGAGGATTGGTTGGGCAAATGCTATTGCGATTACGCCTATCATTTGATGCTTCTGGAAGATATCCAACCTGAAATCTTCGATGAATTGCCCAAATTGATAGCGGATGGCTATCCAACCGTGAAGATTTTCATGACGAATATCACGCCCAGCCGTACCGGCCGGATGGTCCATTTCGGTGATCTCTGGGAACTGTTCAAAACCCTGTCTCAGGCAGGCGGGCCTGGCGTCATCCATGCTGAAGACAATGACATCGTCATGCATATGTACGCGAAGTTGATCCGCGAAGACCGGGTTAGCTTCCACAATCTGGCGGAGGTGCATAACGCGCTATCGGAAGATTTATGCTTCGGGCGTGTGCTGCGCTTGGCGGAGTCTGAAGCGACGCCGCTGTATATGATGCATGTCAGCGCAGCGACCGGCGTTCAGGCGATCCGCGAGGCTCGCGCGAAAGGCCAAGCGATCTATGGCGAAATGCTGCATCAATATCTTCTCTACACCCAGGAAGATTATAAGCGCCCAAACGGCCAGATGTTTCACACATACCCGTCCCTCAAATCCCAGCAGGATCAAGATCAACTTTGGGCAGGCGCGCTGGACGGCGCGATCAGCTGTGTCGCCACGGATGAGGTCTGTTGCAATCTCAATATCAAAACCATTGGCGATCGTATCGACGACACGACTGGCGGCAATGCTGGCGTCGAGCCGCGCCTAGGCGTCATGTATGATGAAATGATGACAAAACGTGGCTATTCGCTGAACCAATTCGTTGATCAGGCATCGACAAATGCTGCAAAGATTATGGGTCTCTATCCCCGCAAGGGCGCAATCGACGCTGGATCGGACGCGGATATCTGCATCCTCGATCCCAGTGTCCGCGGCGTCGTAAAAGCTGAAACGCTTCACGAAGCCGACTATAGCCCCTGGGAGGGCCACTACATCAGTGCCTGGCCATGCCTGACAATGTTGCGCGACAAAGTCATGGTGGAAGACGGCCAATTCAATGGTGGGCTGGACGATGGCCGCTATCTAAAACGCTCTATCCTGGATTAAATTCGGCCGGGCCCCGCCTTATAGAGCCAGCTTATAGAGAAGGGAACGTCGCCGTGGATCCAAAAGACCTCCATAGGAAAGTCGCTATTGTCGGCGTGGCGGAATCAGACATTGGCCGGGTGCCGGACAAGAGCAAATTTCAATTGTCTGCCGAAGCCAGTAAGGCGGCGCTTGATGAAGCTGGCCTGACAAAAGATGACGTCGACGGCGTCTTTACGACGATCATCACCGATGGCGGCCAGTTTTCCTCGATGTTGATGGCGGAATATATGGGCATCAGGCCCCGTTATACGGACTCAACCTCTATCGGCGGGTCGTCCTTCGTGGCGTATGTAGAGCACGCCGCCATGGCGATTGCGACCGGCCTCTGTGAAGTCGCGCTGATCTGCCATGGCAGCACGAATATCTCTGACCGAGGCGGCCGGGCCGGGCCGGTATCTGTGTCTGACGCTATATTTGGGCCGACACAGTTCGAGGAGCCTTACGGCGTTTCAACCGTTGGCAGCTATGCGCTCGCCGCTCAGCGCCATATGCATGAATACGGCACCACCAGTGAGCAATTGGCGGAGATCGCCGTCGCAACCCGGAAATGGGCGTCCCTTAATCCCCGCGCAATGAAACGAGACATCATCACAATTGATGACGTTCTGAACTCTCGAATGATCGCGTCGCCTTTGCATTTGCTTGATTGTTGCCTGGTGACCGATGCTGGAGGGGCGGTTGTCTTAACGTCGATGGAGCGGGCGCGTGATTTGAAGAAACCGCCGGTCTCGGTTCTTGGAACAGGCGAGGCCCATACCCACCGTATGATCAGCCAGATGCCTGACTTAACGGAAACAGCCGCCAAGGTTTCCGGCAAGCTGGCGTTTGAACGGGCGGGCGTTTCCCACAGTGATATCGACGTCGCGGAAATATATGATTCATTCACAATCACCGTGCTGCTGACGCTTGAAAGCCTAGGCTTCTGCAAGAAGGGCGAAGGCGGGGCTTTTGTGTCAAATCAACGAACGGCGCCGGGTGGCGATTTTCCGATGAATACACAGGGCGGCGCGCTATCCTACACCCATCCTGGCATGTTCGGCATTTTCACGGTGATCGAAGCCGTGAGGCAGCTCCGCGGCGAATGCGGTCCGCGACAAGTTGCTGACGCCGCAATAGCGCTCGCCAATGGCACGGGCGGGGTCTTGTCTTCCACCGGCACCATCATTCTTGGGAGGGATTGAGATGACTATTCGACCTCTGCCGCAGCCATACCAGGATACGGCTACCTATTGGGCGGCAGCTAAGGAACATCGGTTCATTATCCAAAAATGCAGCGATTGCGGAGAGCATCAATTCTATCCTCGCGGCGTCTGCAGCCATTGCTTGTCGAGTGTACTCGAGTGGAAAACAGCGTCGGGAATGGGAACTGTCTATTCGTTTACGGTTAATCACCGCGCGCCCCACCCGGGGTTCACTGGCATGACGCCATTCGTGACGGCGATTGTCGCGCTAGCAGAGGGCCCTCGCATGATGACCAACATTGTTGACTGCGATCCGGAAACAGTCGCCATCAACATGCCCGTCGAAGTAACTTTCGACGATGTCACCGGAGACGTAACTTTGCCAATGTTCCGACCGGTTGCCTGAGCCGCCGGACTCCAGGCGGGTTTGTCGACCGTGATATCTAAAAGCGGAACCGATCTGCAGCCCTGGCTGGGGATTGTCAGAGCAATCTGACTTGAGCCAAGGTGACGCAGTTTAAAACCCCTTAGATTAGGAATCCGATCTGCTGTTTTAATAGTTCGACCGAAGTCATTTGTCTCACAGTCATGATGCACATTCGCTAGCGTCTACGTATGCCATCAACAGCGTCAAGGGCAAAATGCCGATCGATGTCGTCCAGAGAAATGTCCGCCAGCAAACATTGGTGAGACCAGCCGCATAGTTGATGAGGTTAAATGCGATGATTGGAATGAAGCGACTGACCAACATGGTCAGGGCACCCTGATCTGCTGCCCAGGCATTCAAGGAGGTCTGTTGCGAGCGTGATAGGAGCCGCATGACAGCCGTATGGCCCAAAAGGATCGCCAAACCAAACAAAAGCGCCGCGCCGATCATGGCGCCGATCAGCGTACCAAAGATTGCCCAGGCGCAGAGAGCCAGAACCTCGGCTGGGAATGGAATAAAGCAGTGAACGATCATCAACGCGATCACCGCCAGGGGTGCGCAGTTGCCGAGACTCTCTATCCATGTCCCGAGTCTGGCGATTGCGGTGAGAGTTTCGTCGTGAACCAGCGCGAATATAAGACCCAGCAACACGAGCATCAGCAGTCCGCCACGCGCTAGGAATTGCCGAAATGCTGCTGAATGGTCGATCTGTAGACGCCTTGCCATCCTAAATACTCTTTCATCAACCGGACTATTTCCATCGGAAATCTCGGCCATTTGAAACCTGCCCCGCGAGTGATGCTGGACCGTAGGGAGAATAACGGCGCAAAGTCTTACCACCGCTCATAAAGGCCACTGTCCTGCCGCCTTTCGGCTTGATACCAAGTTCAGCGAAAGCTTTGGCCCCATCTGGTTTTATTGTGAACCGGTTCTCTGCTCGATCCAGGTCGGCCAAGATGTCGGCAAGGAACGACGTCATCTGTTGCTTCGAGCCATCTTCAAGCGTTTCTGGGCCGAGGCGTCTTCTGTCTGGCGGCAGTGCTGCCTTCCTGCCTGACAAAGCTCACCGTGGAGTTCAGCCGGCTGCGGAAGTTAACGTGTCAATGCCATTCATTTACTTCCTTGGGTATTCAAGGCTGCCGCAGTCTAAAAACACCGACGTCGGTTACAAATTTGAGTTCACTGCAGCGGTACAGGGTCAGGTTTGACAACACCAGGGGTAGTGGGGGGCTGACCAATGGGTGCTAGAGCCATCTCGGGCAAGCTCACCGTAGTTACAACGCCAGAACGGCCTTTTTTGTTGATATTTGGGTGTAAACGAATGTCGCTATGCTAAAAGGTCTGTAATCCTGTGCGTCACGCCATCCGAAAGATCGTTTAATGAGCCAGTCCCCCTTGCTGTTTTCGTCTCTAAAAATTCGTGGTGTTTCTTTGCCTAACCGCGTCGTACTTTCGCCTTTGTGCATGTACTCGGCTGAGAGCGGGGTTGCCACGGATTGGCAATTTGCGCATCTCTCAACCTTTGCTCGAGGCAATGTTGGATTGGTGTTCGCTGAAGCGACCGCAGTTGAACCGCGCGGACGAATTACGCCTCGCTGCTTGGGGATTTGGACGGATGAACAAGCCGAAGCGCTGAAACCAACCACACGGTTCATCGAGTCCATGGGGTCGGTTCCTGGGATTCAAATAGCCCATGCTGGTCGCAAGGCATCGGCCAGCCCACCTTGGGACGGTGGCAAGCCATTGCCGCTTGGCGACACCACTTGGGGGGATCCATCATGGCAGGTCGTCGGCCCATCGGCAGTTCCTCTAAATGATGGATGGCAGACGCCTGATGCCCTTAGTGAGGCGGAT
Source organism: Alphaproteobacteria bacterium (assembly GCA_965660545.1). Lineage (GTDB taxonomy): Bacteria > Pseudomonadota > Alphaproteobacteria > Bin95 > Bin95 > VMCJ01. The sequence continues at coordinate 13,959 of CBFIAF010000033.1, forward strand.
ATTGCTGATCTGGTTACCGCCTTTGCTGACGCCGCTCGCCGCGCAGTCGTTGCCGGTTTCAAGGTGTTGGAGATTCATGGTGCCCATGGCTACCTGATTCACAGCTTCCTTTCGCCGCTCAGCAATCAACGCAACGACCGTTATGGCGGGGATCGGGCAGGGCGCATGCAGTTCTCTTTAGAGGTCACCGAAGCAGTGCGGGCTGCTTGGCCCGAGGACTTACCGCTGTTCTTCCGTATCTCCGCCGTCGACGGCAAAGGATGGGAAATGGAGGATTCTGTGGTGCTATCGCAAGAGCTAAAAGCACGCGGCGTTGATGTGGTTGACTGTTCTGCGGGCGGTATTGCCGGGGCTCCGGCTTTCCGCGCTAAGGATGATGGCAGCCCGGCAGCATCTGGCGACCGTCCACCTGGGTTCCAGGTGCCATACGCGGAGCGGGTGCGAGGAGAGGCTGATATATTGACCATGGCCATCGGTCGTATCATTGAGGCTCAACAAGCTGAAGATATTTTGCAGGAAGGCCGGGCTGACTTGATCGGGATCGGCCGTGAGTTGATGTACGATCCGTTCTGGGCATTGCGTGCCGCTGAAACCTTGGACCCGGATAATGCGCAAGCCGGTTGGCCGGATCAATATCGCTGGGCAATCGTTCGCCGAGCTGATTTGGGCTTGGGCAACAATGTGGACCGACGGGCACCGTAACGTGCTTTGTTTAAGAAAATGCCGAGAGCACATTGATTGGGAGTGCAGTACTCGCTTAGGAATCGAGACCTCTGCATAAGCCCCCATTCAAGCCGGGCTCTACTGGCTGTAAAGCAGCCCCCCTGAAGTGGCCCACCCATAGGGACAGTATCTATCCAGTCATAGGAGGATGAGTCGATGGATGGCAAGCGAGACAAACCGGAATTAACTCTGTCATGAGGCGTTGATGTGAAATTTCCAAAGAAGTCGTATGAGTCCCCGTACCGGTCCTCCTGCGAAATAACTTCAAGCGGGTGAGCGGAAGCGCAATGACCACTTCTGAAGATATTTTTATAGCAAACCATCTTGCACTAGAGTTTTTTCATAAGAAATAAAAAGCGTTTTGGTAGTCTAGGATAGGGCACATTTCCAGGCAGAGGCGCGTTCCATGCTCGCAATATATTAAGGTAATGACCTACTCTTCATTGGCACACTCTGCAAACTGATCAGAGGCATCAAGTGCTTGTGCGGCGTATACAACTGACGGGCCCCCGCCGATTAAAACAGCCATACTTAATGTTTCTAAAACCTCTTGTCGGTTGGCATCATAATTTTCCGCCCCTTTCGTATGAGATGCGATGCATCCATCGCATCTACCGGCCACAGAAATTGCCATTGCGATTAATTCTTTGTTTTAAGTTCTAGCGCACCTTCAGCGTGAGCCGCCTCGCGCATAGTCGCAAAGTCTTTCATCGTATCAGGAATTCCCCTACTTAATCGACCAACGGATGCAGCTAGCTCTACCGCCATTTCCGGAAAATTTTTACTCATGGTGTTTCTTCCCTTGTTGAAGATCATTGCCAGAATCACGGGTCAAGCGGGTTATGTCGGTAGTCTGCTTTGAGCCTTAAACAATTGGCACCCTCTCGGAACGATAATGCATCAAGTGAGAGACAGTCGACCAGCGGCGTAAACCTGCCACAAAATTAATTCCAACCTAAAAGTGCTTGCTCTTTTTAATTTTAGATTAACTCCGCCCACTAACTCCACTGATCAGATACGCTAGCCCAAGTATACCTTTTTTTATTGCTCGCAGCGAATGTAGCGATTTTTTGGCCAAACTGCATAGTCAGTCCCACTTCGTCCAACCCTGCATCAAGCGCAGCTTGTCGAAGTTTTTGATCTCGAATGGGTAGTTCTGCTGGTCGGGCCCGTCACAATTTGGCTATCCAAGTCAATGGTTATCTCGGTGCCGGGGCTTTGACCCAGGTGAGCACGCAGGCGGGTGCAGTTCTCCGCGGGAAGGCGTCCGGGCAGGATGCCGTTCTTGATGCAGTTTGTGTATTGGATGTTGCCAAAACTGCGGACAATCATGTAGCAGATGCCATTCGCGACCAGGGCGTTGGCAGCGTTCTCGTTCGAGGAGCCACAGCCCCAGTTGATGTCCGCCACGATGACCTTGGCCCCCCTCCCGGAAGCCAGGCCGTTTGAAAACGAAATCTGTTTTTGAGCTGTCTTCGTTGAAATGCAGGTCATGCAGCAGGAAGCGGGGATCTTCTGGATCGTCGATCGCCTTGCGCAGAAAACGTGGCGGGATGATCTGATCTAAAAGCCGTGTTGTTCAGGTTGTCGAGAAAGACCGTCGGTCCCCTTGCAGCAATTCGGCTGTGATACGCTTTTCGCGCTCCTCCCGGTTCGATCCGCTGGTTACTGCATGGGGCTCTCGTCCGAATGCAATGAGCGAGGTGTAGCGGACCAATAAACCCTTTCCAGCGCCAGCCCAAGATACTGGTGTCGTTCGTATCAGGACCCCGGGAGCAAGCGGTATGCTGGCACGAAAGACAGCGGTAAGCAGAGCATTCAGAAAGGTGGCTTCGTCCTGGCCGGGAGGCCGGTTGATATCAACCAGATCCATGCCAAAAGTTGGGTCCAAAACAGACTCAGCATCCGCAAAACAAAATTTCTGAAGCGTCTGTCGAATGGTGGGCAGTGCAGCTTGCGCGTCTCCGAGGCGCTGGCTCTCCGGCACAGGTCCAGTTAGTTCGGGTGGGTCTTCGCACCACATGCCAGAGGTGGCGTCGTAGCCTTCCGCGCAATAGTAGGACCCCCGGCTTCACGTAAGATCGGCTTTAATAAGATGTTATCGAACACACGTTCGAACGCCTCAAGGACTTCAGGCGCATCGCAAACAGATACGACAGACCAGCCACAAACTTTCTCGCAGTCATCTGTATCGCCGCTACAGTATGCTAATGGCTATGAGTCCAGAGCCTAAGTTTCCATGATGCAAAATAGCCCCCTTGACCTGATAGCTCTGTTTTAAGACAATGAATGACAGAAAACAGCAGCTTTGCTGTTGGTTATCAACCTAGGTTAGTTTGGTCTCCAATATGCTGTTTACGTATCGATGAGGGCAATATATTTTAATATGTTTGACGACATTAAAATTCGTTTACTCGATGCTATCAATGAGAAAAATATCACATATTTTAAATATAATATTGAAGATAGAAATTATAATTTAAATGAAATGGCGGAATCCGCTTTAAACATAATAAACACTTCTGATGCGACCTATCATGATGCTGAACACACCTGCTTGGTGACTATGTGTGGTCTCGATATTATGGCAGGAAAATCAACAATCGAAGGCGATTTAGATTATTATAATTGGGTTCATGCAGTTGTAGCATTATTATTCCACGATATAGGATATGTAAAAGGTATTCTCCCAGGCGATAGTTTGAATTTTCAAGTTATTAAACCGGATGGGTCTAGTATCTCACTTTCCGAAGAGAGCACAGACGCATCGCTAGCACCATTTCACATCACCCGCGGCCAGATGTTCATACAACAGCGGACTTGGCCGAAAGGTATCAATAAGGATCTTTTGTGTCATTTTATATCACAAACAGAATTTCCTGTATCCAACCAAAAGAGCCCCAAGGCCGAATTTACTGAAAGCCAACAAAAAGTTGCGGAAATAATTGGTGCGGCAGATCTTATCGGCCAACTTGCTGATCCTATGTACGATATAAAAATCCCAAGACTTTATTATGAATTTGCCGAAACTGGCGCAGCAGCACGGATGGGGTATCTAAGCCCAGGCGACTTGAGGCGAGGGTACCCAGAATTTTTTCTAAATTATGTTAAGCCCTACATTAAAAAAGCTCTTGAATATTTGTCATTCACGGCAAACGGCGAAAGGTGGATATCTAACCTAAATTATCATGTCTTTTCCGAAAGTCATAAGGTTACAGTCGAACAAACTAGCATGTCTTTGGTAAAAGAAATTAATAAAGTGATAAATAATACCAAAGACGAGAGCGAAGTTATCGAGCAGGTATTGTATAAAGTTGCGGAATACAAACATTGGAATCTAGGCCATGCTTATAAATTAAAAATTTCCCATGGAATTCCAAAGCTACATTCAACAAGAATTTGGTATGAAGCTCCGAATAGCGCAGATTATAGTGATTTTAAGAGAGTTACAGAAGATTTCATCTTCAAATCAGGTGAAGGCCTTCCAGGAAGGGTTTATGAAACTCAAGCAGTGCAGACTATTCGCGATGTCACGAAAGATGAGAATTTTCCGCGTAGAAAAATGTCTAAAGCCATTGGCGTTCGAGCAGCATTTGCATTTCCTGTTATACTAAGTGGGCAGGTGCGTTATGTACTAGAATTCTTTGCTGCGGAACCAGAGTTTTTAGACCCTCCTGTAATCGAGTTTTTCAAATTTCTCTCGCACCAACTTAGCGAAAGGATGGTTAAGAATGATTAATTATACAGAAATCGCTATCGAGCAATTCTGTAAAGATGTCGATAATATTTTTAATTCATTAGAAAACAAGAACGAAAATGTAGTTTCGGTTGTAAAACAAATGGGCAGAATAGCTTTTTCATGTTACTCCAGATCAGATAGTTTATACTTTTCTCTCGAACACGCAGTCAGATCGGGAAAAATCGGACTCGAACTAATTTATGCGATAAACTGTAAGACAGGTATTGTTAGAAATGGCACTATTGTTAATCTTATGGCGTCAATTTTATTTTGCAACGTAGGTATTGTAAAGGGAGTACTTTCTGCGGATAAAATAGGGCGCTACCTGGTTAAGGAGGGTGAATACGTAAGGACTTCGGGTAATGGCACGGGTTCAGAACTTTGGCCATTTAGGGTATTCAGAAGTAAGGAATTTTTGAAGAATTGTTCATATTTGTCGGCTGAGCTTAATGAGGAAATAGTCAATGACTCTATAGAGTATTCTGATCTGTTTGATACCGAATATAATAAGACAAATCAATACGGTATAGTACAGCAATATTGTAGAGCTGTGCAATTTATAACGTTAATGTCAGCGGAAAATTATAGACGTGCAATTACAGAGTTATTTTATTCGGCGCAGGAAGGCACAGTTCTTGATTTGGATCTATATAATTCGTTAGGAGAATTTCGAAATAAATTTCCCCAATACTTCTGGAATACGCTTTTTCCCGACATTGCGGAAACAGTTATTGTTCTTCGAGAGACAGATAGAGGTCGGGACATTGTCTCACACATTTATGCTCACCTATAAGACGTTTAGCCGTATAGCGCTGTGCATGTCGGAGCATACTACTGAGCGGACGGTATCTGGTCTGGTGGTGCATGAGATGGAAAATTGGGGCTAAGGGTCACTCCTATGATGATAAGGCACGCGGCCTTGGGTTCGTCCGTGAGGTGCTGAAATACATGATAAAGCGCACAGGCTTGTTGGTTTGCCAGCGGCTCCTGTCCAGGCCTTCTTCCGTGCGCGTGGCGGCTTTGAAACGCCCGATTCCTTCATCGGTTGGTTTCCTATGCTAATTGCACCTGGCTACAAATTGGATAGCGGGTCCGGCGTCACAACCGTGACCCATACGCTGCGGCCGGAAATTACGGGTAATAACCATATTGCAGGTAATAAACCTAGCATTCAGCTCGCAATCAACTTCAGTTTCCTGTCCTGACCGCCGGACGCTGACATTTCGCTGAGCGGGGCTCGCATGATCCGCACCATCATGATCGCGCCAGCCATGCAGCCGTTGCAGATCGAGGAGATATTCCTGGACCTTGGCCTAGTAGACGATGAGAAACTCATTGCGCGGATGAGGCAGACGGCCGAGACTACCTATCAGCCTGTGGGAAGCTGCAAGATTGGATCTGACCGGATGTGGCCGGGGTGAACGAGCGGCAGCGGGTCTACGGCATTAAGGGCCCCACGGTCGCCGCCGCATCAATCATGCCAACTCTAACGTCACGCAATACCAACGCGCCTAGCATTATGATTGGCTATAAAGCCACGGATATGTTGCAGGCCGACGCGGCCTGGGTTGCACTAAGGGAAAGAGAACCAAAATGTCGCTGAATATGAGTCCGCTATGCGACGCATTGGGCGTCGAGATCACAGGCATTAATCTTGCTTTATCCGTTTCAGAGCAAGACGTTGAAACCTTGCAAGCTATACTTGCGGATCGGTTAGTTATGGTTGTCCGAGGCCAGGATCTCGACCCCATCCAGCTCCTTGCGGCCCTAAGGTTATTCGGGGAAACCATGCCGCAGCATCTGTCAGACATGTTGATGCCCGAGCATCCAGAGATCGCCGTGCTCGACAGTCGAAAAGCAACAAAAGGCTCGGATGGTCGCGTAATGCCTGTAGGGTCTCGCGCTTGGCACACTGATCACACCAACCATGCCAAGCCTCCAAAAGTCACTGCGTTATATGCGGTGCAGTTGCCGGAAAGCGGAGGCGACACGAGTTTCGCGAATATGCAGCTGGCCTATGCCCGCCTACCTGAGGCCCAGCGAGCGCAACTGGTAGGACTGCGCACGGTGAACAAGATTGAGGATCATGGCTATGTTAACGCCGCCGATCGGGAGCGTTTTGGCAACCACCAACTCCACCCGCTGATCCGCACGCACCCCGAGACTGGCAAGCAGGGAATCTACTTGCACCCCGGAAAGACGGAACGCATCGAAGGCATGGAGCCCGACGACAGCCAGGTTTTTGTTAGCAGCCTGTTGGACCAAACGATAGGCCCCAATGTCATCTACCGCCACCAATGGCACCTAGGCGACCTTGTCCTATGGGATAATCGGGGCGTGATGCACCAGGCGCATGCGGACTACGACATGCAGGCTGGCCGCGTTATGTATCGCGTTTTGTTGGAAGGTGAGAGCCCCCGCTAGGTTTTGGGAAAATGGTGGGGAGAGATATGGCACTGCCACAACAGCACGTCCTTATTCTGGCGATGAATATGTTCTCAGACCCACTGGCACAAAGCAGCGTCCGTGAGCACATAAAATCCGAAATAATAGGATCGAAGACCTATTGCCCGACCATCGTCGGGTAAGAGGCTCCGTCGCACTCAGTGGTTCGTTTGTAGGCACCCAACTGTCGGTTTGTATGGCGCAGTTGACAGTGTTGGCAGTGCAGTCTATCTGAGTACAATAATTTTTTATTCCCGGGCGCAAAAAAAGGGTGACTTACAAAAATATTAATATTTTCAATTAAATTTGTAACAAGATAAGGGGTAATTGAAAAAATTTTATTAAAAACTATGAAGAACTTCAGAAAATTCAAATAAATATGTTTTGAATGAACGATCAACATGGGAGTAATACAATTGTGTTGATACAGCGGCTGCGGTTCTCTACTAAGATCATAATAATACTTTCCAGCATGATTTCAATAGTATTTGCGGTTCAAAGTGCGCAATTTATAGGAAAGAATTACGCCGATCAACGCTTCGAGCTTGCGCTTCGTGCAGAATTAGTGGTTGAAATGCAATCCGTAGCTGTTTCGGCTGCGCTGTGGGACCTCGATAAAGAGGGGGTTCTGAGAAGCTTGGTAGGGGTTCTAAAAGACCCTGAGGTTATAAAAGCAACTGTTTATGATGACACCGGTGAGATATTTGCCGAGGTAATCAACCCAAATGTCCGAATGAATGACCAAACACTCAGCAATATTCTCTCGGTGTCTCACGATATTCAGATCTCTGAATTCAAAACAGACCAAAAAATACCAGTCGGGAAAGTAAAAATTTTATGGAACGCCTCTAAATCAGAGATAGCTCTAAAGAAAAACATAATAAACTCTATATTCATAACATTAGTAATAATTTTTGCTGTTATCATTGGGTTTACGTTAGTGATCAGGAGTTTTTCTAAGCCAATATTTGATATGACAGAAATCATGCGTCGCAGAAGTTCCGCAGATTTTTCTGGAGTTTTGAAAGATCGATACCTTAATCGACAGGACGAGATAGGTGATATAGCGAGATCATTGGACCAAGATCAAACTAATCGTCGTGATGAAGTTCGATTGCTCGCAGTCACAAGTGCAATTGGTACTGAACTTGATTTGGATATTTTACTGCAGCAAATCATGGCAGCCTCCTCGGAGCTTCTAAATGCAGAGCGTAGTTCCTTATTTTTATATGATAAAAAGCGTAATATGCTCTGGTCGAGCATCGCTGAAGGACTTGACGAGCGTATCATTGAACTGCGCCCTGGAGAAGGTATTGCAGGGCATGTCTGGCAGACCGGGAACCCTGAAATTGTGCATGACCCTTACAATGACGCTCGGTTTGATCGAACTGTTGATAAAAGAACAGGCTTTCTAACGCAAAACATCATTTGTTTGCCCATAATTAATAGGGAAGAAAAGGTTATAGGCGTAACACAAACTGTTAATAAGAAGGATGGCAATTTTACTGCGAGGGATATCCAGCGTTTAACGGCGTTAACCGCACAAGTCAGTGCAGCGTTAGAAAATGCTCAGCTGTTTAACAACGTATTATCCGTTCGAAACTATAATGAGAGTATTCTTCGAAGCCTGACGAATGGTGTTGTCTCACTTGATGAACAACGTAAAATTCAAAAAATTAATTCAGCCGCTGAGCGTATTCTTGGTCGGACGAATGCGGAGGTTGAGGGATCTGGTTTAGCAACAGTTCTTGGTCCAAGAAACCCCTGGGTATTGGAAGCCGTCGACCATGTCGAAAAGACCAACAAGCCTCGGCAAATCGCAGATAATACCCTTAATTCCGAAGCCGCAGGTGGCATAGCCGTCAATTTATCTGTCGCTCCTTTACTAGACATAGAAAAAAAGAAAAATGGATTTTTGGCGGTGTTTGATGATATCAGCCAAGAAAAGCGGGTCAGGAACACAATGTTGCGTTATATGCCGGGACCCGTTGTGGACCAATTATTAGATAATTCGGAAAAAACTCTCGATGGAGCTCTGCAAACAGTTACAATGCTTTTTTCAGATATTCGCGGATTTACAACCACATCGGAAAAAATAGGTGCGCGTGCCACTGTGGCTATGCTGAATGAGTACTTATCGCTTATGGTAGATATAATAGAGAAGCACGAAGGGATTCTTGATAAATATATTGGAGATGCAGTGATGGCCTTATTTGGTGCGCCTTTTCCCGACACGAATGACCCTTCGCACGCGGTACAGACGGCTTGGGCAATGCTCGAATCCGTCGAGTGTCTAAACCAGGTACGCCGGTCGCGCGGTGAGACACGGATAGATATCGGAGTCGGTCTCAACACAGGTGAAGTAGTGGTTGGAAACATTGGGTCGAATCGACGAATGGATTACACCGTGATCGGGGACGCAGTCAACCTTGCATCTAGGCTTGAAAGCGTTACAAAAACATACTCTACGCAATTGATTATTAGCGAATTTACATTGGATGCTCTCCCAGAAAGTGAGGCCAGCAGGTTTAGGGAAATTGACTTGCTAAGGGTTAAAGGTAAATCGAAGCCTATTTCTATTTTTGAGGGTATCGGCAACCGTCATCCGGTTTTGGATCATATGAAAGAATGGGACGAAGCGTTGGATGCCTATCGCCGTCAAGAATGGATTTGCGCGCGAGAGGGGTTCCTTAACCTTAGAGGCTTATCTTCGCCGGTATTATCAAGCCAGAGTAACGTTAGGGGCCTGTCTGACGATCCAGTTATCAAAATTTACCTTGATCGAATTGACCAATTTGAGAAGCAGCCACCGAGCTCAGGTTGGGATGGCGTTTTCAACATGGAGACGAAGTAAATGCGGAAGAATATATCAATAATTGGCGTCAGTTTTGCGCTATTAATATCCTTATTAACGATACCAGCTCAAAGAGTCCAAGCTAAAGAGCTAGATGTCGTTTTCATAAATCCAGGACGTTCAGGAGAAGTGTTCTGGGATATGGTATCAGATTTTATGCTAGCCGCTGCTCAAGATTTAAATATTAACTTAAAAATTATTACATCAGAGCGAAATCATCTTTTAATGGAAAGGTTAGCAAGAAATGTGACGAGTGTAGAAAGCCCACCAGATTATTTAATACTAGTAAACGAGAAGCAGGCCGTGGGAAAAATTTTGCCGGATATCACAAAAAATACCAGAGTCATCATATTAAATAACGGCCTGTCTAAAAAAGAGCGTTTGCGCTACGGGTTACCGCGTGAACTCTATCCGAACTGGCTCGCATCGATTGTGCCTGATCATAAGCAGGCGGGCTATGATTTAATGCAAGCTTTGGCCGACGCAGAAATTGGGCCTAATGGAAGTTTGGAAAAATCACATAAAAATATGCTAGCGATTGGGGGTAATAAGATGACGCTAGCATCTCAACTGCGCCTCGAAGGTATGCAGGAATTTTTGTTAGGAAGTAGCGCAATTCACCTACGACAAACAATTTATAGCGATTGGCGTCGAGACAAAGCAGAATCTCAAATTTTTAGCTTACTTCGCCGCTGGCCAGATATCCGTATGATTTGGGCTGCCAGTGATCCAATGGCGTTAGGTGCGCTTGCTGCAACCAAGAAACGAAAGCTAATACCAGGGAAAGACGTTCACATAGGTGGATTGAACTGGAGCGCTGAAGCTCTTCAAAAAATAAACACAGGTGAAATAGCTGTGACTGTCGGAGGACACTTCATGCTAGGGGGGTGGGCGCTCGTAATGATACATGATCGGCACAACGGGCAAGATTTTGAAGATTTGGGTGATATTATTACCTTTCCTATGAGCATAATTAATCGTGACAACGTTTCTGAGTATTTGTCTGTTTTTGGAGATCAAGATTGGAAAAAGATAGATTTTGAGAAATTTTCCAGAATCAAAACGGCGCCTCGGGCAGATTATGACTTTAGTTTAGTTAGATTGTTGCGCAATGCATCGGACGTCAGACCCGATAAGACAGATTGAGCGCAAAAAAGTTATAGTAGGGTGAGAATGGAACAGCCCCCTGACCCGCATTGAAACGTTAACTGTAGAGGAGCGGGGTGATGGCAGCTGTTCAGGCGATCAGGCTAGCGCGGTGCATTCTCGCCAGATGTCAAACCCGGTTTTCCTGAACTGACCGAAGATAAGGCGTGGGACGAGATGACGTTGGACCGTGAACACATTTTGGAGGGCGGCTTGGATTGAGAAGAAGCCTGGACCGGACCCTGTGGATTTAAAGTGCTGCATTTTGTGTTCTGTTCGCCGTACCGGCTGATGCGAGTTTTCTGCCCAATTGTTGGTCTGTTCGCTTTGATAGTGAACTGCGGATAGGCGCTCTTTTCAGATGGCCGCACCATAGGAACGCAGCTCGTCGGTCGTAATCCGCTTTGGTGCAAAGTCCCGCTTCTTCAGCAGCTTGCGCAGCAAGCGCTTGGCCGACTTGGCGCATCACTCTGGTTGGCCTAGAAGAAGTAGAACTTCAACCTCGTCATCGACCGTGCGCCAGAGCCAATGGTTTCTGCCTCGGGTCTTGATGACCATCTCGTCCCAATGCCAACGCGAACTACGCCGCAGGCAACTTCGACGAAGGCTGCTTGCGATCAGGCAGCCGAACTCTAGGAACCAGCGCCGAACTGTTTCGTTCGACGCATCGATACCGCGCTCCGCAAGCATTTCATCAACGTTGCGGAAGAAGAGGGTGAAGCGGGCATAGAGCCAGACAGCGTTCATAATTACTGCCGGTAGAAAGTGATGGCGCTTGAACGATATTGGCTGCATCGGCCTAGCCTAGCCCTAGAATGGCCGAAGCGCGGTTAACGTCGCAATGCCGCCACAGTTCCTGCTATGGCCGCTATCGGCCATTGCAGATTGAGCGTTACTTTCCCGACAGCTGGGCTGGATAGTCAGCTGTGAGCCAATGAGCCAGCGCTTCCGCTCTCGCCTGCTCCGCCGCCACGGCCCAAGCCGCTGCCGCTTCGTCACCACGGTAACGCATACGGGACTCTATCTCGCTAGCAAGGCTCGCTGCCGCTTGATCGCCTGCCGCCTTGCCCAATAGTGCCCAGTAGTAGGCCCGGCCATAGCTGCGCACAGCACCGGCACCGCGTATGTGAGCAAGCGCCCGGTTGCGGACTTCGGAGAGAGGCAGAAAGTCGTGCGGGCTCGGTATGCCGTTTTCCGCCGACAGGACTTCCGCCTGCAGTGCCAAAATCTTTGGTGTAGTTAAGTCCTTTTGCAATCGGTCCATTACACCGGATGCACCTGCGGCATCCCCTGCCCCTGCCTGCAGAGCATATCGGTAGGCCGTTTCCGAATCAGTCCCACGCAGGGAACCGGCAAGCGCCAAAGCTGCCTCTCCATTGCCGCCATCCGCCAGCGGTTTCAGTAAGGCCTGGCCATCGCCGGGGGACCCCGGCGCGCCTGTGCCCGAAACCAGGGCGCGGCCGACACGCAGCTTGTCCTCATCCGAAAGAGATGCTGGATCGTGCAAGCCAGCCATCAACAGATTGGCGTCAAGAATGCGCTCGTGCGCAGCAGGCCTGCCGGTGACTGTGGGTTGCAAGGTGGCGAATATTTGCGCGGGATCATCGAACATCTGCTTCGATACCCTTATTGGCCGTGCCAATCTCGTCTCGACGACGATAGAACCGCCGTTTGCCGCAAATTCTCGAACTTGTGCAGCAGCTGCTGCAACGAATTCCGCTTGGGCGGGCAGCAGCGTGGGCTGTGCGACGGCGGCGGGCGGCGGGTTCAGCCTGCTGAGCAGATCGGTCAGTCCTCCCTCCACCATACCGGCCGCGGCGTTCGGTGCGGTCATCTCAGGCGGCATCATGGTCTTGGCTTTTGCCCATAGACCCAGATCTTCAACAGCCAGCGAAACACCCGCCAAATCCATCACGACGGGCTCCGACACGTCCTTTTGAATGGCGAAATACGCAACGTCCAAGCTTCCCGTTATCGCAGCGAAACCCTGCATGTTTAGATGATAGTCGGCCTGCAAAGCAGAGGAGCCCATTAGGTATGCCACATTCACGAATACCTGACCCACCGCCAGCTCCTGGACTTCTGCGACGGCAGCCATTCCAGCGGCAATCGGCGGCAAGCAGGCCAGCGGTACGACTGTGCCCTGTAGCTCAGCCCGTACGCTGAGCCTGTCCCAATCGCCAAGCTCAGCGAATTGCAGGGTTAGTTTTTCAGTATGGATCTGACAGTTGCGGCCCTTATCCCAGGGCAGATCCGGCCGAATGACAACGCCGGTCAGACTGGTACGGTTCGCATACGGATCGTTGGTGATATCTTCGTAGGTAATATCGACAGCCGAGCGCACAAACAATAGGCCGACACGGGTCACCCATTCATTGACAATGCTTAAACTTAGAAAATCGGAGATCGGCGGGCGCGGGTCGCCAGCTGCGGCGGCCGGTTGAATTGTTGCCGAAAGTAGACAGGCGAAAGCAGCCGTCCCCAAAAGAGCCGATCGATAAGCTGTTAAAATGGCGCACATGCCTTTGTTTTCCAATTATAGCCGATATTTCCCATTTCGAACGTCTCCGCTCAGGTTATCGACGGAAATCCGGGCATTCAACCCTGTTTTCGCAGCCAATCGAGGGTTCAGGGCGGGTTCTTGGCTTGCTGAGCACCTGATGCTCGCAATTTGGCTGCGAAACGCGAAGCTCATCGCGCGCTGACCATCGCTCATGCGGGTGCAGCGCATTCCCGCCAGACGTCAAATGCGGTTTTCCTGAACTGCCTGTAGATGCAACGTCGGAGGCGGTGGCGTTGGACAGTGAAGACGTTCTGAACAGTGGCTTGGATTGCGGGGAAGCGTTTGGCAAACCCGGGCGCCTTGAAACGCTGCATTTTACGTTCTCGCCTTCGGACAGGCTGATGCGAATTCTCTGCCCGATTGTTTGCCCTGATATTCTGACCATGAACGGCCTATAAGCGTGCCTGCCGAATGGCAGCACTATAGAGCCAGACAGCGTTCATAATCACTGACGGCGGAAAGCAAGATGCTTGAATGAGATTGACTTCATTGGCCAAGCCTACCATCGGAGCCGTCGAGCCACAGTTAACGAGTCACTGCTGCATCGAACTCAAGCTTCAGACGGCTGTCGGAACCTGGGCGGAGTGGTGACATGTCGGCTTTACCCGGTGGGGTTCTCCATCAGTACTCCCGCTCCTTCGACCCAACACGCTGAATAATATACAAAAATCATGCGCGGTTGGGGCAAAACTCAATGGTCAAATAGGTAATGCGGGCTAACAGCACCTTATTTTCCTATGCTTAGAGCTCTTACCGGCAACACGTTTGCGCCACAGACGAAAACTAGTTGCTTTAAGGTTTGTTCGCATAATCTTTATTGTTTCTGATTCGGTCAGACCAGTATGTGCCTGAATATCATTAAACGAGGTCTTATCGCACCATGCCATTTCAATGATTTCACTTATGAAGTGTTTGTTTTCATTCATAGAAAAGGCTCCTCAGAATCCCAAGCAAATTAGTCAGAGATATGCTCGGATCGATGCTGTTCATCCTCTTACATAGAACCTACATCCAGGACCGAGATGGCGTACCAGATGTGCTTAAGGCGATCCGGAACCGCTATCCCTAGCTACTCTATGTGTTCGCCTGCCTAGCATCGGACGGCGATTATGCCGGAGGCAATTTGCGTGACGCCATGCGGCGGCAAGATTGAGATCATGATGCGCTCAGATACCGCCAAAGAACTTTGTGCTCTTGCCCTTACGATGGGGCGTCGAGCGCACATTAACCTGCCTCGGGCGATGGTGCCGAATGACGAAGGACTGGGAGGTCACCATCGATAGATCTACCGCATGGGCTTAAATCGTGAACATTAAGATCATGATCCAAGGATTTCCAACATATTGATATATATCATAAGTTTTTTATCAGGTCCTTAGCAAGACAGCCCGTAAATTTATTCGTGTTCGCCATCGTGGCGACGACCTGAGCCACGCATAAAAACCTGAGGCTTTTTTGCAGCAGCAGTGTAAGTCGCAACCGTAATAGCGGCAGCCGCTATTAGGAATGTATGGCCAATAATGCTTGCCGCAAGAAGCGTGTAGCTGCCGATAGCAACAGCAAAACTAACGGCCCACATCAGACCTAAAGCTTGCAGAACATAATGCCGGATCGCAATGTCTGGAATGTTGCGAAGAGGACTAACCTCAGAATTGAATATAAAATTCCATGCGTTTACGATCAATTTTCTCATTTTTTCCCCACTAACCTAGACTTTTCCACAACAACGATGAGGCACTGCCATTGGAGCAGCCCACTTAAATCGGCATTTACCATGCAGCAGCCTCTCAGCCTTCAAAATTATGGCTCGCATCAGCCTTGCGCGCAAGCATTTTGCTTCTGACGGCTGCCGAAGGGTCAATCTATTCTGCAGGATGATGATTGACAGCCGTGCTGGGTTGAAAAGGGCGCGTTTGCTGGATTTTGGGCGCACAGATGGCGTGAGCTTCCTTGTTCACTGATTAACTAGAAGCCCCATCCAAAACATTTTCTACGTCCAACGCCATCTCCTTCCACGCCGCATCTTCAAGCAGTTCAGGAAAACCGCGTTTGACGTCTGGCGGGAATGCGTATGCCAGCCTGATCGCCGGTATGGCTGCCATCGCCTCGGTCCTATCGAGTTAACGTGTCAATGTCGGGTGAATTGCTACTGGGGGTCAAAGCTATAAGATTATGGGAATGTTCCATGCTCCTCTCGATCCAAAGCCACATCAGTTGATCCTTGTTCTAGGAGATCAGCTGACCCCAGACATCACAGCGCTATGCGCTGGTGATCCTTCCACCGATATCGTCTTAATGGCTGAAGTCGCTGAGGAAGCGAGCTACGTACCCCATCATAAAAAGAAGCTCGCTTTTGTATTCTCAGCTATGCGCCATTTCGCAGAAGAGCTTGCCGAGGCCGGTTGGCGGCTACTTTACGTGAAGCTGGATGACCCGGAGAATACCGGGACACTGATCGGGGAAGTCGCACGTGCTCTTGCTGATAGGCCTGCAGATCGAGTTTTGCTAACGGAGCCAGGAGAATTTCGACTGAAAACGGCTCTTACGGAGTGGGCCGTTGAGAGCGATGTTGAACTTCAAGTGCTGGAGGACCAGCGGTTCATCGCTAGCCATAAAGAATTTAGAACTTGGGCTGCAGGCCGCAAACAACTGCGGATGGAGTTCTTCTACCGAGAAATGCGCCGGAAAACCGGGCTCTTGATGGCGGGCGATAAACCGGAAGGCGGGCAGTGGAATTTTGATGCCAAAAATCGAAAGCCAGCCAAGGGTGGTCTTTTCATGCCCCATCCGCATCGGATAAATCCAAATGCGACAACCAGGGATGTTTTGCGTCTCGTGGAAGGGCGATTTGACAGCAACTTCGGCAAACTACATCCCTTTTGGTTTGCGGTATCTCGCACGGGGGCACTGGAGGCGCTAGAACAGTTCCTAGACCAAGCTCTGCCAAGCTTCGGCGATTATCAAGACGCGATGCTTGATGGGGAACCCTTCCTATACCATTCCGTGCTGGCGCAATACATCAACACGGGCCTTCTGGACCCATTAGAGGTGTGCCAACGGGTCGAGCAGGCTTACTATGAGGGCCGCGCGCCGCTTAACGCCGTTGAGGGCTTTATCAGGCAAATCATTGGCTGGCGAGAATATATGCGCGGGATCTACTGGCTAAAGATGCCTGGCTACACCGATGAGAACTTTTTCAGCGCCACCCTGTCGTTGCCCGATTTTTACTGGACCGGCGACACGGACATGGCCTGCATGGCTAGTGCGATTACACAAACGCGGGACGAGGCCTATGCCCACCATATTCAGCGCTTGATGGTAACAGGCAATTTCGCCCTGCTGGCTGGGGTAGACCCGAATGACGTGCATGAGTGGTATCTTGCGGTCTATGCCGATGCTTATGAATGGGTCGAGGCGCCAAATGTGATCGGGATGAGCCAGTTCGCTGACGGTGGTCTTTTGGGCTCTAAGCCATATGCAGCCAGCGGCAATTACATCAACAAGATGTCTGACTATTGCGCGGGCTGCCGTTATGACGTGAAGCAGAAGACTGGGACAGGGGCGTGTCCGTTCAATCCTCTTTATTGGGATTTCTTGGTCCGCAATGAAGATAAGTTGCGTGGCAACCCACGCCTAGGGCAAGTCTATCGTGTATGGGACAAGATGGGTAATGACAAGAAAACGGCCTATCGCGAAAGCGCACGGGCTATCCTCGATGCGCTTTAGCCGGCGAGGCCCAGGTCTCGCAGGATCTGCGGCATCTTTTTTTAGCGCGAAGAACCCCTTGGTTGCGTGCGGCCATGCGAGAGAGTCATACTCACGACGGGTCTGATGCAACGCGATTCCGGCGTCTTTAAGCCCAGGTCTGGACTGTGCAAGACGAGTGGCGACCGGGCCAACCGGGGCATAAGCGGTGACGACGGTCTAAACGCCGGCCGCCTCTACAGCTGCTATGATAGGGGCGTCCCAGATCGTGGACGATGTCCCAGCATCTGACGGTGCTCCTGCGCGCGCAAGAGTATCGGCGAGCGCACCGCCCGCAAAGGACTTTGTAATCTGGCCGATGCCGATTGGCGACCGGGCTTCGGTTGCGAGCAATCCGAGCACCCCGACTGGCTGGTGGTGCAGCATGTTCTCAGCACGACTATCTTCTTCGGTAACCATTAGAAGAAAGTCGGTCTCTGGCATAGGATCACCAAGAGGAAGAGGCCGGACAGGATGCTCAATCAGCTCGACCAACGGGTCTGCAGTGTTGGAGAGTTGATCTTGAGGCCTGAAACGCTTCCTAGAATATTTCTCAATTTTAGAGGCGCGCGCTTGGTAAGTCTTTTCCTTTGTGTGCAAGCCTGCCACCCAGCGCCAGCTCAGCGTATTCGACGCGGGGTCGCCATCGATCAGGTGACGTAAAAAGAAATCGGCCCCAAGCTCCCATGGTAGACGAAGCGTGAAAATCCAGATCGAGGCGAACCACATCCGTGCGTGATTGTGGAGATAACCTTTCTCGACCAGTTCCAGCGCCCACTTATCGAAACCATCGATGCCGCTTCGGCCCGAAACCGCGTCTTGAACATTCGTCGCCATAGCCTGACCTTCCTCGAGCCGGTTTAGAGCATCGGCAAGACCTTTTTGATAAGTACTCCAAATGCTGTGGCGTTGCTCCAACCAACCCTTGAAATAGCTCCGCCAGAAAACCTCCTGCACAAACTTATCAGCACTTGGCAGGGAATGACGCGCAAGCGTCGCATTGAGCACCTCTTCCTCGGTGATGAGCCGGTGGCGGATCCAGGGCGAGAGGGCAGAGACGTTTCGTCTCTGCTTTGGCCCGAAGTCATAGTTTCTCTGGCTCGAATAATATTGACCCGCGCGCGAGACGAATTGTTCTAGTCGCGCCAAACCAGCAGCACGTGTCGGCACAAATGCCAAACTTTCCTGCCTATCTTTCAGGCCTGGGAGCCTGTTTTCATTGCTGATCATGCTCGCCAGCATCGCTCAGAGCAGTAGCGAACCTCATGCCAGATCTTCACCTACTTTTTGCGCCACGTGAATGGGCGCGCACAGGTCGCGCAGGTCTTGGTTGGAAGGTCAAATTTTTGCCTTATACTCATTGCTTTTATTCTCCAGCGGCAAATCTATTAACCTCGGTTTTCAAGGTTAAACTTGCCAAACTTCTCAGAACTTCGACTTAGTCATGAACGGCTCACCCACGCCCGCTTTGGAAGAAGCCATCGAGGGTGAAGACGCTATCTGACAGGGTATATCAACAGGCAGCACACGGGTCCTTCGGCGACGCCCACGGTTAGAGACAACCCGCCATCTCAGAGTTCTCAAAAATCGGCCACGATCCCCGGTAAATTTTGGAATCGCAATTTCAAGTCAGCCGAAATCTGGTTGTGTTCGATGCAAATCATCTTCAGGCCCTCAGCCGTGCGCGCCCATCTATGCAGCGCCAATCCGCCTAAATCGCCGATGTTACATCCAACAAGACCGAGATCGCGCAAGGTTGGCGGCAAAGCGCCAGCCAGGGCAATGGCACCAGCGTCCCCCAAAACGGTACTGTAGCTCAGGCTGAAGGACGCCAGCATTGCGGCCGCCTCAGGTGATACAAACTTTAGCGCATTTGCGATTTTGACTGCGCAAGAGCTATCGATGCCGCCGCCGCACACATAAAAGTAAAGTGGGCGTCTCTTGCATCGCGATTCTCAAGACGTTCCGCTGCCGCGATACACGTCGGACCGCCGATTTCCCACGTAAGAGGCTCCCAGCCAAGAAAGTGTGATTGGGGTCGGCCACTGTTGCACGGCATTAGGTAGCGCCAGTCTGCGCAGGAAGTTGCCGAGATTGCAGGTGAGAACATGCAATTGCAGCCGGACCGCGTTGCGGGCGAACTTGCGGCCGGAAAGACGGGTCCACTGGATGGCGTTCTTGCTACTCTGTAGTGCGTTGCTCCGCCATGCCGCGCTTATTTTAGAAGGTGGTGATCCGCTCAGCAGGATGGGCCTGGTTCATAACTATGAAGCCGACACGAGGATAGAGTTCGCCAGGATACCACTCGCCTTGGCGATGAAACGGCGAGGTTTGGCCCAACTGGCCGCCATATCGGTTAGGCCAAGCGCATTGTCGAGGGCCTGATAGGCGAGCAATCCAACGTTGGATGTGATCCGTGAACCATGGGACTAAATCTTCAGGCGACGATCGGAACCAAGGTGGTGTGGCGACAGACCAGCTTCACCTTCTGGGTCCCCCGTCAGCCAAGCCTTTCAATTGATCCAACATACTCAACTGGGTACAAAATTTATGTTCGGTTGAGTTATAATAGAACAGTAATATTGGGAAATCGGGTTTAGTCCTTCATTCGCCGAGCAAAATCCCAGGATGTGAGGCGCGATGGTCGTATCCGAATGGCACACTCATCTCGAGCCGCTTTAAGAAGCCGTGCTTGGAAACTTGGCGCGGTCGCTCCCATGAAACGACTAAGCAGTTGTTCGAGAACATATTCACCGTTCGCTTCAATCTCAGCAATGCCGCGTCCGCGCACGCCTTTATAGGGTGGCTGTTCACAAGATATATCAAAAGCGCAGCGTGGGTCACCTCGAAGGCACCGGACTAGGGCCGAGGAAGGGCGGCTCGCCGCCCAGATATTGCCGTCCGCCCAAAGATGCCAAACTGGCGTGACCATTGGAAACCCGGACGTCCCATTTGCTGCGATCCGCATCGGCACATGAACGTTGCAAAGGAAAGAAGCAATTTCATCCATGCCCCATGGTCCCTGCAGAGCGATTTCTGGCTTACGTTCCGTCATCAATTCTGAACTCCAAATTTGAGATGATTTTAATATAACCTATTCAAGCCGTTAGGGTCGGGGGTTGTGCGTCCATCGTCAGTGTTAGCTGAATACCAATGCCGTATGCGATAGCTCTCCACTGATTGCACTGATCCAATGCTGCCGCTTTCATAGGTGAGGCCGCAGCGAAACTGGAAGTGAAACTAGTGATGGGTTGACTTACCGGGTGCAGATTTGTCCGCGATGCTACCCTGTAGCCAGGGGCGGATGCCCAGAAATACCCGATAGCCCAATTCCAGAACCCAAACGATCGACGTGGCGCCCGCACAGCGCCGATAGAAAGCGATTTCGCGACGACAAAGAGGACATGTGCCATCGTAATAGACAGTGCATGAGGCTGGTCCAGCCATTGTGCTAATCCTTGTCCATCATATGGGTTTCGCCATCCCCAGCGGCTGGGCGTTCCGACGACATCTTATAGTTAACGCTCACATTTGGGGAGAGCCGCCAGCGCCGGCGCAACATGTCGTAGCCGACACCGACTATCTCAATCTCTGCCAAGCCCACCGCCGTCAGAGCTGCTCTCGCCTCGGAGGGACGGACGAACTTCGACCAATTATGCGTGCCTTTCGGCAGCCAACCGAGCACGTACTCCGCGCCGATAATTGCAAGCAGCCAAGCTTTGGTTGTCCGGTTCAGAGTCGCGACAAGGTGAAGTCCTCCAGGTGCTGTCAGTGAAGCGCTTTGACGCAGGAACCGCCGTTGGTCCGCGACATGCTCCACGACCTCTGTGTTGAGTACGACATCGAAGGTTTGGACTGTATCCAGAAGGGCCTCAGCTAAGCAGTGGCGGTAATCGATGTTCAGTCCACTGGACAGAGCATGCCTACGCGCCACGTCGATGCTCGCAGCACTCGCGTCGATGGCGACGACGTTCGCCCCGCGTTTAGCGAGCGGTTCCGCTAACACACCTGCGCCGCATCCGATATCGAGCAGATTTATACCGGCAAGCGCGTCAAAAGCCTCCGGATCCCGTCCTAAACGGTGTGCGATTGCGTCGATGATGTAGTCGTGGCGAACAGCGTTAAAGTCATGAATTATGCCGGACTTGCCGTTTGGATTCCACCATTCCCGGGACCGTTCATCGAAACGAGCGATTTCGCTGGTGTCGAGCGTGCTATCGGGTGCCAGTGCACCATCTACGCTGTCACTATTCAGCATTCGTTAAGACCTTTTGGTGTTGTTTTTTGCTTCTTTTTACGCACGCACTGAACATCTGGATCATAAGTCCTAGAGCCGATTCTGATCATTCCGGTTCATGGCCGCATGCTGTGAAGAAGCTTCGGGCATCCTTTGTCGTTATAGCGTCGATAGCGTCTCGAATGGCGTCCCAGAGGCGATGGACGGTGCGGCCGGCGGCTTTTCTGAGAAGCGCCTTGATCTTCGAGAATGCCAACTCATTTGGACTGAGGGAGGTGCTGTAGGGCGGCCAGAAAAGCGTGCTCGCGCCAGCGGCCTCAATGGCTTCGAGAATGGCAGTGGGTTTGTGGGCTGGCAGGTTGTCCAGGAGCACGGCGTCGCTGGGCACGAGAGTTGGGGCCAGGACTTGCTCGAAATAAGCGAGGAAGGTCGCGCCGTTCATGGCCCCGTTGATGGTCATGGGTGCCACCACGCCATCAAGTGTCAGGCCGCCAACAAAGCTCGTTGTCTTCCAATGGCCATGCTGAACCGGGGCACGGCAGCGCTCGCCTCTCGGTGCGCGGCCATACTTTCTGGCCATTCTTGGTCGATGCGTCGCTTTCATCGATAAAAACGAGGCGTGCAGGGTCGAGAATCGGGCTGGGCTTTGAACCAAGCCTGACGCTTCAGCGTTATGCCCAGACGATCCTGCCCGGCAGCGTGCGCTGTTTTTTTTGCGTGCCACGCCGCGGCGCTTGAAGAACTCATGCACCACGCTCGGGGGCGGCCGGTAGCCGACGGCTTCGTCGAGCTTGGCGGCAATCTCTGAGCAAAGTTATATCCAGCGTCTCATCAAGCCATCTGATGATCAGATCGCCATGGGATTCGATGCGACTCCGGTGGCAGGGTCCGCCTCGAGTCTTTAGCGCTACATCGCCAGTCTAACGGACCTGAGCACCCAATAGATCGCTGATGAAGCATTAACGCCAAAACGGGAGGCTGTTTGGCGGCAGGACGCACCGGACATAACAGCCGCGACATCGCAGATTAAGAGAAAGAGCAATTGCCATGTATTCTGGCTTCCTTTGCCAGCAAATAGTGTGAATCACATATTCCCTAACGAGCGAATCCCAAACGATTCAATCAAACCCAAATCCGCTCTAGTGCGCTGTGACGTTTCCTACGCAGCAGCAGTGCACTGCAGAGCATCACTGGAATGAAGTTCCCCAGTGATGCCATCGTTTGGATAAAACCTCTGGTGCTGCAGCAACGATCCAGTGATCTGAAATAAGCAAAGCACCGTAAACAGAGTATCAATCATGCTGACGCGGAGAAAATTGTGCGAAGCTATTATGACCTAGTCATGAACCCAGAAACTAACCCGTTAAAAGACTTGCGGCCCCAGCAAAAATTCCAGCTGATGGTTTACCTTAGTATGATGTGGACGGCGGTCTTCTGCTTATCGTTTGGAGCTTGGTCCTACTATGGTGAACTTGTTGTTGGGCATATCTTGTGTGCTCTCGGCATTGTCGTGACCGCAATGGTCTTTACTCGTGCCAGGGGCGACGGCGGTAGGCAGAGAGTTCGCACGTACCGAGATGCGACCCGCTTTGACCGGACGCCGCGTTACGACGACGTCTGGGGCGCGTAACTTATCTTTAGTTGGCACCTCTGTTCGGCCACCATCCATAATGAGAAGGGAATCGTTTGATGCATCTAGGGCTCATTAATTTGTTCAGCGGAAATAGCAATTGTGGATTGCGCAGACTTCAGGATTGACGAGTGTATTGAGCAATACGCGCCGCGAATGCTGATCTTGGACATCTTTTAAATTTATTGCGATCGTCTGGCTCGAGCGCTGGAAAAACGTGGATACGATGTCACGACAGCGGCATCTGTTCATGAAATCTGAGCTATATGGCCACAGACCACGCCGAGGCTTATCGTTCTAGACCTGCGATCGAGGAGGGAATATCGAGGAGGGAATAATGCTAGTTCTACTCCAGTCTTTTCGATCTCAAAGCTCGGATCCGCGCGTCTGCTTGCTTTCTGCTTATGCGAATGTTGCATCGGCTGTCATGTCGATTAAATCTGGTACGTTGGATTTCCTCGCCAAACAAGCCAACGCTGGCATGATCGACACCGCACTCAATGCGCCGGAGATACCACGTATTCCTGCGCCGCCGGAGCAATTTATGAGTGGCGACCCTGTGAAGTGGGAATAAATTACCGGATTTTTGAGCAATCGGATCGAAACGTTTCACGGACGGCGCGGCGCCGGGCATGTACCGCCGCACACTGTAACGAATATTGCGGAAACGGGCACTTTGGGGCTGACGGAAACTGGACTTCGAGCGGGAATGCCCATTTGCACAGAGGCATTGTGCTTGTTGAATAACTTTATGATTTCAAAGAGCGTCTCAACTTCTCGGGCTGAGTTTATCAAGCGCAAATATCTCAACTTATTTAAGAGGTTTTAGATATCAAAAAGTGGCCCGGTTAGTAAAATTCCTTTTTCAGTCATAAAATCTTTTAGCAATTATTTTAGAAATTCAATGCCAATTTCATGATAAAATGCTTAAGTATTTTCAGATAAAATAGATCAGAACACGAAGCTAGTATGTATTTAATTAACGGTTCCCTACCAAATCTGGAGAAGAACCAATGTTGTTACGCCGTACCTTTATCGCGGCCTGCTCCGTCATTCCGTTTGCCTTTGAAACTGTTGCAGACCAAGCAAATGATGTCGTTGATACTGCCGTGTCGGCTGGCCATTTTAATATGCTCGTCGCCGCAGTTAAAGCGGCAAGGCTTGCCGAGCCTCTTAAAGGCGATGGACCTTTTACGGTATCCGAACTCACGGATGCGGCTTTTGCAAAGCTGCCCGCGGGCACAGTGGAATCGCTTCTAAAACCTGAGAATAAGGACAAACTTGTCTCCATCCTGACTTACATCGTTGTAGCCAGCAAAATCATGTCCGTCGATATCGTCAGTAAAACCGCGATGATTCAGACTCTGCAGGGCGGCAAACTCACCGTCAAATCCACCAATGGAGTAATGGTAGATCAGGCGTCGGTTACCGCGGTCGACGTTGAAGCGTCAAACGGTGTCATCGATGTGATCGATCAGGTAGCCTTGCCCAAGTAAGGTTCGGACGACCCGCGCGGCCAGGGCTCCCCTCCCCGGCTGCATGTTCTCAGTAATGCAATCAGATATCGGAGAGACGCTATGGCTCAGATATGGCAAGGACAGCCGCCTAAACCAGCGGTGCTACTAGGCGCATTCGGTTTGTTTCCGTTCCTCGCCCTCGGGGCAATTTCTGTGTTTGGCCCAGTTCATGCGATGGAAAACGCCCTCGGCGCGCTGGCAGCATATGGCGCAATTATACTCTCGTTCCTGGGAGGGGCCCATTGGGGATTTTGTATCGCGGGCTCCAAAAGCTGTTCACCAGACACTACCTCCAGATTAGCGGCCAGCGTCGCTCCATCAATCGTCGCCTGGCTTTCACTGCTCGGGCCGACGGAGATTAGCCTGTACGTATTGTCCTGCGCTTTCGTGGCCATGTTGATCTTTGACATTTGGTCGGCCCGGCATGGCTGGGCGCCGGCGTGGTATCCAGTATTGCGCTGGCCACTTTCCATCGGTGCGGTGATTTCCTCGCTCGTCGCTGTCGCCTTCTAATGATTATTGAGCTGCTGATAGCGTCCCTAGATTGAGCCGAAGTGCGTTGGAGCTGATATGGTTAGTTTTTGGCCGCACGCGATATCAGGGTTCGTCAAAGCGAAGCGGAAAAATTTGTCGCTTCCGAAGGCTGTGGAGATTGCATGATGGACGAACGATCAATCGCTGTAATTGGCGCGGGCATGGCAGGCCTTTCGTGCGCCCGCCGGCTGGCCTCTGCGGGATTATCACCGGTGATTTTCGACAAAGGGCGCGGCGTCGGTGGAAGGCTTGCGACGAGGCGGACTTTTGAAGGCCTTCAGTTCGATCATGGGGCTCAATACGTCACCGCACGGAAGGATGGATTCCGTGAGCTTCTCGCTGAGATGCGGCAGGCGAGCGTTGCCGACGTCTGGGAAGACCGCGCTTGCTCCAAACGATTTGTAGGTACGCCGGGAATGAACGCTTTGGCGAAGCACCTTGCCGAAGGGCTCGACGTCCGAGTGAACGCAGAGATTAGCAACATCTCAGGAAGCACCGCAGGCTGGATCATTACTATTGGTAAAGAGAAATTAAATTTTCAACGCGTTGTGATAACCGTTCCTGCGCAGCAAGCTGCAGTGCTTCTCGGTCCAACTCATGCTTTGGCTGCCGATATAGAGGCAGTTGAAATCAATCCTTGTCTGACATTGATGGCTGCTTTCGGGTCTGGTCAGCCCGAACCCTTTGTTACTCGGCGCGATCCAGAAGATCCCTTGTCATGGATTGCGCTGAATAGCGCTAAGCCAGCGCGGCCAGCGCCACCATGCTGGGTGGCCCAGGCGGGGCCGAAATGGAGCGCTGCGCACCTGGAGGCAGCGCCAGCGGTGATTGCCCAGCAAATGTTGCGGTTGCTTTGTGACCGACTGGGAACCGACCCGACATCGGTCCGCTATGCCGTTGCACACCGGTGGCGTTACGCAAATGTAGCCGAGCCCTTAGGTCGACCTTTTCTTCGTGACGAGACCGGCACGCTATACTTAGGCGGCGATTGGTGTTTGGAAGCGCGTGTCGAGGCTGCTTGGTCGAGCGGCATTACGATCGCACAGGACATGCTTGAAGGTATGTAATTTTGGTCTTTAGAGGCTGGCAAGCTTTTGGCGTACTTGCCGCAGTATCTTGTGACTTTTGCGGATATTTAAAGGTAAGAACCGTCTTCTGACCGGGAATGTCAACATCATGATTTATTTCCCGTAACTGTTGAGGCGCTATCGATGACACTGCGTCGTTTGACGTTGCTCCAGAACGATATTCCTATCCGATCGAGTAAGCCTGGAGGTGGTAGTGAAACTAATTGTATTTTTAGCAGCAGCCCTTTGTTTTGGCGGGGGCCTGGCGGCAGATTTAGAAGTGCGGGTTATCAAAGGCGCACCGAAAGACTGGTTCTCGATATTAATTGATGGCGCATGTGCACTCCATGCCGCTAGCATCATCATTGACTTAGCGACTGCGCCCGCGGGTTTACTATTCGATGTGACGGACTAAGGTGCCGGCGTCCACATTTTTCAGCCATTTGAGCTTGCCGCCGGGCGCGACCTGGTGCTTGATCCTTCGCTGTTAAAAGACGGCGATAAGGCCATGACGCCAACTGTTGCGCGCTCTGTCAGCGGACTTTACGATTGATGCTGATGATACCGGCGATTGTCGCCCAACGAGGATTTTGGCCGCTGAAATCGCGGGCGCAATGGTAATAATGGAAAGCTGCCAAGATGTGTTTCGGGGCGATACGGGAACTTCTGGGCCAGCGTTAGACTTAGTGGCGTCGCCGGCTCAGACGTCGGCACTTTGCTCTTCCTATGCGTCCTTCATGGCTCGCCAAGCCGGTTCAATATTCAATGCAACGCTGCCCGTGACGCTTCACAGCATCGACAGTGGGGCGCAAATATGGTTTCAGGGCAGTAGGAGGAGTATCTGCATTGGCCCCCTCATCAATACCTAAAACATCCCCCTCATGGATTATTCCCGTAGTGTTGATGTTGGCGAGTACGGTGGGCTTGTTGGCGACTGATCTTTATGTGCCATCCCTACCGACACTGACTGAAG
>CBFIAF010000034.1:0-40236 GCA_965660545.1 Alphaproteobacteria bacterium
ACGGCAGACATCATCGAATTGGCTCGCACCTATGGTCGCTATGGCTATCGCCGCGTGACAGCGTTGCTGAACCAGGCTGGCTGGCATGTGAGCCATAAGCGTGTGCAGCGGATCTAGCGGCATGAAGGGCTTAAAGTACCGCAGAAGCAGCCCCGATCTCAATTCAATTGAGTTGGCATTCTCGAAGATCAAGGCGCTTCTCAGAAAAGCCGCTGGCCTTACCGTCCATCACCTCTGGGACGCCATTCGAGATGCTATCGATGCTATAACGACAAAGGATGCCCGAAGCTTCTTTACCGCATGCGGCTATGAACCGGAATGATCCGAATCGGCTCTAGAACTTATTCGCAGTAGCCCAAGTCTCGCTGTTATTCCGATTGTTGTTCTGACGTACCCAAATAATGATGCTGATGTTTTGGTTTGCTGTAGCCGTGGCGCGCGCTCGTATTTTGTGAAACCGCTGACATTGTCTCAAATGACGGCATTTGTTGAGGCGATAGCGAATTAATGTTTCCGTTCCTGCAGATAGCCTTCGAAACCCATGTAAGCAATTGCGGCGCGGCTTAGACTGCTTTAGGCCTTTCAACTCGCCACATGGCGAGGCTGTGGGCTGCTATGGCTGCGATAATCAGTCCACCACCAAGCAAAGTGGCTTCAGTCGGCGTTTCCTCCAGCGCCATCCAGACCCAGAGCGGTCCAAGTGCTGTTTCCAGCAGCATCAAAAGTCCTACTTCAGCGGCAGGCAAACGTCTTGGGCCGATCGTAATTAACGTGAACGCGATCGGTAGAATAAAAACGCCGACGGCAATCAGCGCTGGCCAGTCGCCATCTGCCGGCTGCAGTGTATCGGCCATGAACCCGCAGATCACCGCAGAGAGGATGGATGAGAGGCCGAGCGCTGGCGTCATATTGCAATCTCGACGCACACGCCCAATTGTAAAGAAACCTGCGATTGATACGGCTGCGATCAGAGCGCTGACATTGCCAGCAGACGTGCCATCTGAAAATCCGGCATCAAATATAATGGCAATCCCGGCAGCGATTGCCAGGGCTGCTGCCCATGTCCGTAGCGGTGGCCTTTCGCCAAGGGATGCAGCAAAGATAGCAGCGAAGACTGGTGCCGTCGCCAGGATGGTGAGTGTTTCAGCAACAGTGCTGTGGGTCAGTGCATAGACGAACCCCAAATTGCTGATCGTCATACATATTGCCGCCGGTGCAAGCGCCCAGCCAATGGCGCGAATGTCGCCAGCAAGCTTCCAGCGCCGAATAATCACCAGGCCACCCATGATTGTTATGCCCATCAGGAGAAGACGCCAGAACGCCGCCGTCCAAATGTCGGACTCCAGCAAGCGGAATAGCAGGGCGTCTGGCGAAAGCACGACGGCACCTAGGCCAGTCAGCAGGCCGCCTATCCAATAGGTTCGCCTATCGCTCATCGCCTGCATCCTTTAATTAGGAACCCGGCTGCCGAAATAGCAGCGAGGATAGCAACGAAGATAAATCCGGCCTCATATCCGCCAGTCGTCGCGGCCAATAGTGCAAAGGCGGCAGGGCCGATAATCGCGCCGGAAAGCGTCAACGCCATGGCACCGGACGTTGCGAGAGATACGCTGTCCTGGGGCGCTGCCGTCGCGACCGTCGCCAGATAGACGCCGTTCCAGCTGGCTGCAGATGCACCAAACAGGATTGCGATGGCAGTTGCTCCTGCAATCCCGAACTCTGGGTCGAGCATTGCTGCGGCACAAGCTGCGATGATTATAAATCCGCCGATAATTGCCATAGTCTTTGCAGCACCAATTTTATCCGCACACCAGCCCCATCCAACGCGGGCGAACATGCTTGTGATCAGGGCGAAGGCTAGGGTTCGGCCTGCCGCTTGCGGGTCTATCGCCATGCTTTCAACCAGCACTGTTACGTATCCCGCGGTGAAGCAGAATTGGGCCGCCGAATAGGCCATGCTTAGCAGGCAGAGCCGCAATATAGTGGGCGTGCGAATGACGAAGAGCAGGGGTGCGAGCAAGCTGGATTGTGCAACTGCCCTGCCTTGTCGGTCATCATCCATGTCCCGCCGCCAGGGTTGAACCGCGAGCGCCATCAGGAGTGCTACTGCCGCCAGTCCAAGCATTGTCATTTGCCAACCGCAGGTGCTGGCCAACCAGGGCGCGGTAAGCCCAGCACCCGCCACGCCCAGCGGAACGCTTGTCTGCTTCATGGAGAATACACGGCCACGCATGGCTTCTGGTGTCAGCTTGGCGAGGAGGTGCGAACTTGCCGGGTTCGCCAAGCCATACCCGGCTCCCAGCGCCAATGCAGCGGGCAGTAACGCGGGCAACGCGCCTGTCGCCAACAGTCCTAAGCCAAAAGCAGCAAGGCAGAGCATAAACTGGCTCGCCCGCATAGCTCCATAGCGACGCACAGCTCGGCTTGCCGCTAGTGCAGCCAGAATGGCACCTGCATTAGCGAGTGCTGCGAAATACCCGACGAAGTCAGGGTCAACCTGCAGGTCCGGTGCTACGATCGGTGCCAGCACAGAGATTTGTTGCGCCGCGAGCACCACCATCGCCTGGATAAGCAACATCGCCACCAGGGCACGCCATACGGCGGCCATCAGATTAGTCCGTTCATGGGTGGATTAGGCCTGTCGCTCAAGAATGACATTACCCAGACGATCAACCCTTGCGGAAAGTTCTGGCTCGATAAAGATTGTGGCGTCTGGTTGCTCCAGGACTGCAGGGCCGGCGATGACAGCGCCAACTGGAAGTGCTAGGCGGTCGTAGATCGTGGCGTGGGTCCATGTACCGTCGACATATACGGAACGGATAGCTGTCCTAGCTGTATCGATATCGCCGCCTTCTGGTGCGAGTTTTGTAAGGTCAAATCGCGGGCGGACACCAATGACAGCAGCGCGCAAGTTCATTACGCGGATGATAGGTCCATCCAGTAAGCGGCCATATTGCCTGAGATATGCAGCTTCAAATGCGGATTGGACGATGTCAGTGTTAATCTCCAGCCCGGATGGATCATTCGTAGGAGCAATTCGAACCGGGATTGCATGGGTTTGGCCTTGATAGTGCATATCCAGCTCTACCTCGATCCGGCGGGCCTCCAACGCTACGCCCGCATCATCAAGCGCCGCTGTCCCATCACGCCAATATCCAGCGATAGCGTCTGTCAGCGTGGATGTATTCAGGCTCGGTAGTGGCCGGTTAATTGTCTGCACGAAGTCACGCCGCATATCTGCAATGACGCACCCTAATGCTGACAATACGCCCGGATAGCGCGGGCTGATGGCGCCGGCGAGGCCGACCTCGTTCACAAGGGCACCTGCATGCAAGGCACCGCCCCCACCGAACGGCATAGCCAGGAAGGATTTCGGGTCATGGCCGCGTTCAATTGAAACCAGGCGGATGGCGCCGGCCATGCGGGCATTAGCCACCCGAATAACAGCTTCTGCGGCTCGTTCAGGATCGAGCCCAAGTGGATCGCCAATCGTTGCTTGCAGAGCCTTGCGTGCGGCCTCTGTATTCAGACGCCAAAGTTCGCCACCGATGGGGCGCTCAGGATTAATGCGGCCTAAGACGATATTGGCGTCTGTGACCGTTGGCCGTTTGCCACCCTTGCCATAGGCGACCGGGCCCGGATCAGCGCCTGCCGATTCTGGCCCAATACGGAGCATGCCGCCGGCATCCACCCAGGCGATGGAACCACCGCCAGCGCCGATGGTCACGATCTCCACCATAGGCGCGCGCGCAGTCATGCCAAAATCGATGGAGGTTTCAGCCGCGAGCGCTGTTTGCCCATCTGTGATTAAGGAAACATCGAAGCTGGTGCCGCCCATGTCACAAGCGATGATGTTTGGATATCCGGCAGCGACGCCAACGCGCTGTGCCGCGACAACGCCAGCTGCGGGACCGGAGAGGGCGGTGCGGATTGGCGCGCGGGCTGACTCCTCAGTCGTCATCAATCCACCATTGGACTGCACAATCAGCAGCCGTGCGTCGCCGCCTTCGGCCAAAGCATTATGCAGGCGGCTGATATATCGGCCCATAATTGGCTGCAGATAGGCGTTCAGGACAGCGGTAGATGTGCGCTCAAATTCCCGAATCTCAGGCAAAATATCTGTCGCAGCAGTAATATGCGCGTTCGGCCAAACGCGGGCGACGGCGGCGCGGGCGCGTTGCTCATTCTCAGGGTTGGCATAGGCGTTTACGAAAGCGATTGCGACGGA
This sequence comes from Alphaproteobacteria bacterium, assembly GCA_965660545.1. Taxonomy (GTDB): domain Bacteria; phylum Pseudomonadota; class Alphaproteobacteria; order Bin95; family Bin95; genus VMCJ01. The sequence continues at coordinate 4,229 of CBFIAF010000034.1, forward strand.
CTCGCACCCGGCCTTGGCTAATGCGCGAGCAGCAGCTTCGACGCCCGCTTTATCAACGGCTTGTTCGACCGTGCCATCCGCCAGTGTGCGTTCGCGCACTTCTAATCGGTCCTGCCGTGCGGCGAGAGGCTTGAATGTTCCGCGCAAGCCCCAGGTGTGCGGGCGGTCGCGGCGCCGCATCTCCAGGACGTCTCGGAAGCCTTCTGTGGCGATGAGGCCAGTGCGAGCACCTTTGCGTTCCAGCAGTGCGTTGGTGCCGACCGTCGTGCCGTGAACCACGGTGCCGATGTCCACCAGTGGCGCTGTTAGGTCAAGGCCGCGCACGAAACCGACAGATTGATCTGCGGGCGTAGATGGTGTTTTCGCAGTCAGTACCTGACCGGTCGTCTGCTCCAACGCGAACACGTCGGTGAAGGTGCCGCCAACATCAACACCAATGATCCAACGCGGGCCGCTCATCTCTTTGGCTCCACGCCATAGGCATTTCGTGCCGCATCTGCCGAGATATATTCGGCGTCCAAGTCGGCCTGCACGGCGGCTGGATCACGCTCGTTGACAGGGCCGTATCCGCCGCCGCCGGGCGTTTCCAGGCGTACGCGCATACCACGCTCCAGCTTCACGCCGACGATTTTTGATGCCATTGGGGGAACGCCCGCATTGCGGCCTTCAGCGGTATCAAAGCGAAACTTATTTCCCGCCGCCGGCCCACCACCAAGAATACCGAGCGGGGCGGTCCGACCACGCTCGCCGAACAAGAATGCCTCAGCGGATTTCCCTAAAAGTTCGATTTCATAGATCGCACCCAGTCCGCCCCGATGTTTTCCTGGTCCGCCAGAATCTGGGCGCAGCGCCCATTGCCGGAAAGCGACGGGGTAGGCAGCTTCCAAAATCTCCAATGGCGGGATTGTCGCTGTCGAAATAGGTGCATTGCCGTGTTGCAGCCCGTCACTTTCAGAAGACCCGCCATGACCGCCGCCGAAGAATGAAAACATCACCCATGGTGTGCCGGTATTGCTTCTACGTCCGGCGATAGAGAGCGCATTGATGGTGCCATAGGCGCAACCATTTGAGCGACCTGGTGCCACTGAAGCCATCGCCTGAAACACCAGATCAATGAGGCGGAGGATGGTTTCCGTATATCCACCGACTGGTTTCGGTGCTTCTGCCGCCAGAATCGATCCATCAGGAATTAGTACATGAATTGGGGCCATCGCACCGGCATTGGCGGGAATTTCATCGAACACATGCTTCATCGCAACATAGCAGGCGGCGAAAGTCGTGGCACGGCTGATATTGACAGGACCCAGGCATCCGGGCGCAGAGCCGTTGAAATCAAGTGTCATCTCATCGCCAGAAATCGTGATGGTCAGCACCAGCTTCAGCGGCTCATCAACAACGCCATCATTATCAAGCCAGTCTTCGGCGCGATATACGTTGTCTGGCAGCAATGCGATCTCCGTGCGCATAAGCCGTTCGGCCCTGTCCCGCAGGGCGGCGAGTGCGGTCTTAATGACACTATCGCCATAGTCATCGAGCAATCCGCCGAGCCGTTCCATGCCAAGGTCCAGCGCGTTGATCTGTGCATTCAGATCGCCATATAGGCTGACGGGCAATCGTGAATTGGCGCTGAGCATTGCCGTGATATCTGGCTGATAGGTGCCGGCCCGATAAAGCTTCACAGGCGGGCAGACGAAGCCTTCCTGCCAAGCTTCTGTCGCAGCAGGATTATAATTGCCGGGAACTGCGCCGCCGACGTCATGCCAGTGACCAACCGAAGCGATCCAGCAGAAAACGGCGCCTTCGCGAAAGACCGGGCGGACCAGTCTGAAATCCGATAAATGCGTGCCGCCATCCCACGGATCGTTGAAAATATAGACATCGCCATCGGCCAGGTCGCCATCTTCAGCGGCTTTCTTGATGACGGTCTTAACGGCAAACGCCATGGCACCAACGAAAATCGGCAAACCAGACTTCCCCTGAACAAGCGTCTCGCCCGTTTCCCGGTGGTAGATGCCATGGGAGGCATCATGGGCCTCTGCAATGATTGGGTTGAACGCAGAGCGGAACAGCGTTGCGTCCATTTCGTCGACAATTTGTTCAAGTCGGCCGTTCAATACGGCAAGCGAAACAGGATCGAGCGTCGCACCAGTCATTCCGCTGCCTCCGTTTGGCTCTCCGCCTGCACGCCTCTTGTGAAGGCACTGGCGAGGGCGCGGATGTCCTCCAGTGCCCCGGCGTTTAGTGAGGTCCACAGCGCTTGGCGCGCAGCCCCTTTGCCAAGGATGGGCGTTGTTAGCCGTAGAAACTTGTCATCAAGCAATGCATCATCGAACGGTTCTGCCGGGTCACCTCTAGAGATGTCCCGACGCCTGGTTAGAACAGCGCCAGACTTCAGATGTATCGTTAGCTCTGTGACCCGATTATGCGGTGGCGCTTTGTCCAAATTAGTATCCGCAATCAGTGAAACCCGCTGGGCGAGCCCCTGAGTTGCCGGGTCTGTCAGCGCATCACCCCGAAATGCTTCCAGCCAAGTATCGCCATCACGACGAATTGCAGTCGCCAGTGCGAAAGGCAGGGAAAATTTTGCGGCTAGCATGTTAGTCGGGGCCGCGTCATCTAGTTCTGTCGCCATCGTGTAGGTGCGAATATCAATTTTCTCAACAGTTTCTGGCGTGATATCGCCTGGGTTCGCGGATCGAAGATCTTCAAGCGCATCAAGGGCGGCGTGGTTGTAGCGGCAGCAGGCATGGCGCTTGAAGTAGCCTTCAGCAATCGCCCAATCGGCTCCAAGGCCAACCGTCAGCGCCGAGGCATCCCACGCCGAGCCGATGACTGAGCCAAATACATTCTCAAGTGCGTCTTTGTCACCGGTGAATCCGGCCTTGATGAGACGGCGCGCTTGGATCGCGTGCTGGCCGGATAGACCGCTATAGGCATTCCGGACCGTAGCGCCTTCGAGCATAGATGGGCGGCTGGTCGTCAATGCCAGAGAGGCGGAAAGGCGGATTGTCTCGTCAATTTCGGCAGCCTCTGCCCCATCATAGACGGCGAGCGCGACAGCGCCGCCAACGACGCCCCAGACCCCATGAGGGTGCATTGTCGGGTGGAGTGAAGCCCCAGCACCGGTGCGGGTTGCAACCTCGTATCCAAGCGCTGAAGCGTGCAAAAACTGCGCGCCAGACCCTCCCTCTTGCTCGGCCCAGGCCAATAGCGGCGGGACAATGTGAATGGCGGGATGGCCCTTTGATGTGGCGGACCCTTCGTCCAACTCTAGAAATACGCCAGCGCTTCCGTTCAGGAAGGCTGCTTGGCCCGCCTCCGTTTGTCGAACATGGCCAAGCGCGGTCGCGGGGCCTGCACCGCCAGCCGTCAGAGTCGCTGTGGAAAGGGCTTGCATTTCAGTTTCTTGAGCGCCGGCAAGAATGACGCCCAATGTATCAGCGAGCACACGCGCCGTTTTAGTTTGGATAGCTTCAGGCAAGCTGCCAACATGCTGCGCGGCTAGAAAATTACTTAGGTCTTTAGACGCCATTAGGCAGGCTCCTTGATTTAAGAAGCCGAGCGTACCCTGGTTTTTGCCTGGATCAACGGTCTGTTTTCAGGGCGAGTAGATCTGCCAGCGAGATTTTGGCGAGCAAGGTGTTTTGTGGCCACTTCTGATTATCGTCTGAGACAAGCCAGATGATCATTCGCCCGGCGTCTTCTGCAATAGCGATACCTTCCCAATTCTCGCTTTGTATCACGCCACTGAGGTTGATCCGGTCTTTAGCGATGATTTGGCCGCCGACGTCCAGCGTCGGTGCGGGGACATAGGCAATCCGAGCAGAAAAGAATGGCGGCAGGAAGCCGTTGAAGCGTCTTTCCAGCACCAGCAGGTCGCCGTTTGGAAGTTCGGTAGCATCAACGGGTTCAAAACCGTCGGACACAGGGTAATCACGCGACTCCAGAATGGTGTCATCGACCATCCAGGCTTTGTGCTGATTACCATTACCGCCTTCGGATATGACCATCAGACGCCCAAAATCCAGAACGGCCAATGCCTCGATCCCTGCGTTCTGGGGGAGCGCGTTAATCGCTTTGGGTCTGATAACGCGATCCGGCACCTCAAGTAGACCGTGCACGCCGCCTTCATACCAGGCAATACCGCCGCCTTGCTCAAAGCTTACGATCCAACGGTCTCCCGGCCCTCGGCGCAACGCTTCTGGATCGTTCAGCTGGCGAGGAAGTTTGATGCGGCCAATCCGAACCATATCTTGGTCCGCCTGCATAGGCATCTGAAACAAGTCACCCCGGTCGCTGAGCGCGATGAGCGTATTTGTTTCGCGGTGCCATTCCAGCCCGGAAAGGCCACCTGTCAGCCGTCCATCCATGTGGGTGCGGGGAATCAGGCGCACTGTGGCCGGGCTATCGCCATCTGCAAGTACGGGCGTTAAGCAAGACGTGACCAGCAGCACTAATGCAGCGCTTTTGAGCCGCTTTAGCAATCGTCTGGCACGGGCTCAGAAAGCTCCGCTACGGCTTGGCAGAGCTGGCGAAGGTCGCTTTCGCGGGATAACCGATGGTCGCCGTCTTTTATTAAATGCAGACGAACATCGGGCGTCGTGGCTTGGGCCAAAATCTCCAGCGCCAGTTCCCAAGGCACCGAATCGTCCAACATCCCATGCAGTAACCGAATACGGCCGTTGAAATTGAATGTGCCTGTCAGAACAGAACACGCGTCGCCATCATCCAAAAGCGCGCGCGTAAACACATATGGGTGCGGGTCATAGGGCGTTGGGCGGCCAATCTGGCCGTCGCGTGCCAATATCGCTTGCTCGTCGGTAGTCAGTTCATCGCGGAAGCGGCGCGTGAAATCCGGTGCCGCAGCGATGCCAACAAGGCCGGAAACCCGCTCCGGACGGTCTAGGGCGCTGCGCATCATTAACCAACCGCCCATGCTGGACCCAACGACGATTTGCAGACCTTCCGTTAGGTGATCAATCACAAGAGCTGCATCCTCCGCCCATTCGCTCAGCACCGTTTCCTCGAAGGTGCTTGACGATTGGCCGTGACCCCGGCAATCGAAGCGCACGAAGCTCTGGTCACGCTCGGCGCAGAATGCATGCAGGCGTTCGGCTTTGCCGCCGTCCATATCCGACCTAAGCCCATGTATGAATACTATGCCGGGTAGGCTTTCCGCCTTGCCGACATGGCGGCGGTAGGCGATATATCCGCCATCAGGCCGCTCAAGGCGCTCGGGCGGGATTAGGGCTGTATCTGCGTCTGACATGGCGATTGCTCTTTAATAAGGATGAGTTGGTGTTATTCCGGCCGAAACAGCCGCCGCTTCGCTTCGCTCATTCTAGTGGCGCGCTGGCTCTTGACCAAGCGTCCCGGGATAGCATGCGCAGCGTGTTTAATGGGATAAATAAGCGCCTTACGGTGTTGCAGTTGATGCCGCGTATAGAGGCCGGCGGTGCCGAAATTGCGGCACTGGGTGCGGCAGAAGCCGTGGCGCTTGCAGGCGGCAGATCAGTCGTGGCGGCTTCAGGTGGGCCAGTGGAGCGCCTGAAACGCATCGGTGCAGAATTTGCGGAAGCCCCATTGGACGCACGTGGCCCTGTTGCGATTGGGCGCAATGGCAGTCGGATAAAGCGGCTGATTGATGAATACCAAGTGGATATCGTCCATGCGCGGACCCGTGAAATCGCTTGGGCGGCGCGCCAGGCAACCAAAGGATCACGTACGATTTTGGTCACGACGTGCGGCGGTGATGCGCCCTTCAATGATGCGGGCAAGGACGCTGGCGCGCTCGGCGAAGGTGATCACATCATCGCTGGGTCTGAGCATGTGCGTGGCCTGCTGATTGAAGACGACAGTGCGCGAGACGGCAAAATTTCTGTCATTCCAGATGGCGCTAATCTGGCAGTATATGCCGCCGAAGCCGTAGGACCGGAGCGGCTGACAAACCTCGCGCGCGCCTGGGGCATGCTGGAAGAGCCAGCGCCGACTATTCTGGCCCCAGGGCCGACAGTGCCGGAGCGCGGAAAGCATGTTCTCGCCCGCGCCCTTGGTGAGATTGCGAACGCCCCGGGTCATCCGGACTTGGTGGCTATTATCCCGGGCGAGCTGAAGCCAAAGGATACCTATGCACAGCAACTCGCTTGGATTGCCCGCAAGCGCATTGCAACGGATCGGATTTTTATGGCTGGTGCCCTGACGGATATCCCGGCGGCGATGATGCTTGCAGATGTTATTGTCTCTACGCCGGTCCAGCCTTTGGGGCAGGACCCCATCGCTGCGATGGCGGCGGGCCTTGGAAAGCCCGTTATCGGTGCAGACATTGGGGCGACGGCGGAAGTGATCATTGATCGCGTGACTGGCAGGCTTGTGCCGGCGGACAATCCAGAGGCGCTCGGTCAAGCGATCACAGAAATTTTGGCTGCGAGCGCTAAGGAAAAAGCGGACTTGTCAGCCGCAGCGCGAAGCTGGGCGCTTGCTAAGTTCTCTGCGACTGGCAGCGCGTTAGCTGTTATCCGGCGATATGCTGAGCTGATAAAAACTGCAAAATGAACCTCGTATTAACTATAAATGGCGACTAAGATCCAACCCTTTAGATTTTGGGGGTGGAATCGATAGTTGCGCGCGTTGACAGCAGCGTGACGAGCGCTAGGTTGCGCAGCTCCTACCATAACCGCGGTTTAAGAGGACTTCATGGCGAGCGATGCTCAGGCGTATGCCGAAATTCATGTGACCCTGCCGGACGGCGCTCAGCGCTCATTGCTCGCAGGCGCGACAGGCGCTGATCTCGCCGCCAGCATCGCCAAAAGCTTGGAGAAAAAGGCGATTGCGCTGAAACTCAATGGCAAGGTCGTTGATCTTTCAACGTCCATCAATGCTGATTCAGCTGTTGAGATCGTGACGCCTGAGTCTGAAGATGCGATAGAACTGTATCGACACGACTGCGCCCATGTGCTGGCTGAGGCTGTCCAGGAATTGTATCCGGGCACGCAAGTCACCATTGGTCCGGCGATCGAAAACGGCTTCTATTATGATTTTGCTCGTGATGAACCGTTCACGCCGGACGATCTTGCGACCATCGAAGCCAAGATGAAGCAGATCATCCAGCGCAATGAAGTCTTTGAGCGCGAGGAATGGGACCGTGATGAGGCCATCGCTTTCTTCGAGAAGAAAGGCGAGGCCTATAAGGCTGAATTGATCCGCGATTTGCCTGAGAGCGAGACCATATCTGTCTACCGCCAAGGTGAATGGCTGGATCTCTGCCGTGGGCCGCATATGCCATCCACCGGCAAGATCGGGACCGCATTCAAGCTGATGAGCATTGCTGGTGCCTATTGGCGCGGCGATCACCGGAACGCAATGCTGCAGCGGATTTACGGCACAGCATGGCGGACGGACAAAGAACTCAAAGCCCACCTGACCATGTTGGAGGAGGCTGAGAAGCGCGACCACCGCAGGCTTGGCCGTGAAATGGGCCTGTTCCACCTGCAAGAAGAAGCCGCTGGCTCCATCTTCTGGCACGCCAAAGGCTGGACACTGTATCGCCAGATCGAAGCCTATGTGCGGCAGCGCTTGGAAGCGGCGGAATATTTCGAGGTGAAAACGCCGCAACTTGTCGACCGCGCGCTCTGGGAGGCATCTGGCCATTGGGAGAAATTCCGGGAAGCCATGTTTACGGCAGAGTCGGACGATGATCGAACGCTTGCGCTGAAGCCGATGAACTGCCCCTGTCATGTGCAGATTTTCAAGCAGGGTCTGAAAAGCTACCGTGACCTCCCGATGCGGATGGCGGAGTTTGGGTCTTGTCACCGTAATGAACCATCCGGATCGTTGCACGGCATTATGCGGGTTCGGGCATTCACTCAGGACGACGCGCATATTTTCGCGACCGAAGATCAGATCACCGATGAGTGCAAATCGTTCTGTGAGCTATTGCTGTCGATCTATAAAGATTTCGGCTTCACAGATGTGAAAGTAAAATTCTCTGATCGCCCCGATGTGCGCGCAGGCGAAGATTCCGTATGGGATAAGGCAGAGAAAGCGCTGCTGGACGCCGTTGGCGAAACGGGACTTGAGATCGAAATGAACCCGGGCGAGGGCGCGTTCTACGGTCCCAAGTTGGAGTTCGTTCTTCGTGATGCGATTGGCCGTGATTGGCAGTGCGGCACGTTCCAGGTTGATTTCGTGCTGCCAGACCGCCTGGGTGCGACATATATCGGCGAAGATAGTGCGCGGCATACGCCGGTCATGCTACATCGTGCAATTTTGGGCTCATTTGAACGCTTTATCGGCATTCTGGTTGAGAACTATGCTGGTCGATTGCCGCTTTGGCTGGCACCCTCACAGATCGCCATTGCAACCATCGTTTCTGATGCAGATGACTATGCCCATGAGGTCATGGCAGCCTGTAAGAAGGCTGGTCTTCGAGTTGAGCTCGATCTCAGGAACGAGAAGATCAATTATAAAGTTCGCGAGCATAGCCTGGCTAAAACGCCGGTCATGATGGTCGTGGGCCGACGTGAAGCTGAGGAGGGCAAAGTCGCTCTCCGCAGGCTTGGCGGCAAGAATCAGGAAGTGCTTGCGCTTGACGACGCAATCCGTACCCTGTCAGCGGAGGCGCAGATGCCGTCGTCCGGATAATAGATGAAAGCAGTCTTTAACCAAAATTGCCGGTGTGCCGGAAAGCAGCGTCTCGCTTTCTCAGTTCTGCGCATCAGCGATTAAACTAGGAGCTTGATCAATAGCGCGACCACATCCCCAATCCGCCCCCGTCAAAGACGGCCCCCGGATTAATGAAATGATTGACGTCCGCCAAGTGCGCCTCGTAGGTGCAGATGGTGAGATGATCGGTGTTGTTGCCACTGTCGCAGCGCTTGATGCCGCGGCTGAAGCGGGGCTGGACCTCGTTGAGGTATCGCCGAATGCGGACCCTCCGGTCTGTAAGCTGCTGGACTATGGTCGCTTCAAATATGAAGCCCAGAAGAAGAAAAATGAGGCCAAGAAAAAGCAGAAGGTCATCGAGGTCAAAGAAATCAAGATGCGCCCGGCGATTGAGACGAACGACTACGAAATTAAAATGCGCGCCGCTCGCAGGTTCCTGGATAATGGGGACAAAGTGAAAGTGACGATGCGTTTCCGTGGCCGCGAGTTGGCGCACCAGGACCTTGGTGCCAAGGTGCTTGAGCGTGTTCGTGGCGAATTGGATGAGACCGCAAAGGTCGAGCAATTGCCACGCATGGAGGGCCGACAGATGGTGATGGTTTTTGCACCGCGCTAAAACGCGCTGGCATTAAAAGATCGAGCGGCGGCGTGTCCTTAGGGCATCGTCGCCGTTCTTCGTTTTGGTGTCACATCGATGCATCACCATTCGTGATGCGGCCAGCGTTCGTCGGATGCATTGTCGCCGTTATGCCGGGCTTCCAAATGCGGTGGAAGCGGTGAGTCATATAAGCGGCAGCGACCATGGGGCCCGCAAGGTTAACAATCGGGATTGTGAACAGCAGTGTCAGTACGATACCGTCTAGGAGATTTCCGCCAAGCTTTTGCTTTCGCAGAACTGCCGCCTGCATCGGGTCCATGCGGCGAAGCGCCAGCAGCTCAAAATACTCACGCCCCAAAAGATAACCGTTGACCAGATAGTAGGGGATAGGTGCCAGCGGCGTCGCTACAATGAGCAGAATTATCCAGACAAACAACAGCAAGATATTCAAGCCAAGTACGACGGCCATCATCCGAAGTGCAGTCCAGATGATCTCTGACATCCGTTGGCGGCGGGCTGCCAGTAGGTGCGGGTAATGTTTATTTTCAACTGCTTCTGCAACAGTATCTAAGAATAAAGATTGCAATCCAATTGCTGCAGCGGGGAACAACATCAAAGCGACTATCGTTGCCAGCGCGAATCCGGCTGTGTCGACTAGCCATTGCAACGCAATGTCAATAAACGAGATGCCGAACCAGGACCCTGTCGTGATATCCCAAGCCCCAATCAGATATGCCACACCGAAGATCAGCAGGCCCATTACCAGCACAGCAAGTGCCAAGCTGAGCAGCAGAATCTTTAGAAGTTTAGGGTCACGCAGTTGCGTCATGGCCTTGGAAAGGTCGTTTATCATATGCGTCTAGCGGGGCAGGTGCGTACCCCATCTCCTATCTCTAGTAGTCTAGCGTCGCAGCGTTATACTCTTAGCCTGATTCGGATATGGAGCTTCATAACGTATGGCGCAAGATGGGCTTGATGTAATCGCTCTCGGCAATGCAATTGTCGATGTGATTGCCAAGGTAGATGAAGCATTTTTGGCGTCCCATAATCTTCCCAAGGGCGGAATGACCTTGATCGATGCGGATCAGGCGACTGCGATCTATGATGCAATGGGGCCAGCGCGCCAGGCGTCTGGCGGATCTGCAGCTAATACGGCAGCCGGAATTGCCTCATTTGGCGGCAAAGCTGGATTTATTGGGCGTGTGCGTGATGACCAGCTCGGCGAAATTTTTGAGCATGACATCCACGCGATTGGTGTCGGGTTTGAAATCCCTCGCGCAACGGCTGGCCTGCCGACTGCCAGGTGTTTTGTCTTTGTGACGCCAGATGCTGAGCGCACGATGATGACATTCCTTGGAGCTTCAACAGAAATAGCGCCAGCTGATATCTCTGAAGATGCTCTAGGTGGTGCTAAAATTCTGTATATCGAAGGCTATCTCTGGGACCAGCCAGCTGCGAAAGCGGCGGTGTTGAAGGCCGCGGAGCTCGCTAATGCAGCGGGTGCTAAAGTGGCATTCTCTCTTTCGGACAGTTTCTGTGTGGAGCGGCACCGCGACGAATTCAAATCTCTGTTGCGCGACCAGGCTGATATCGTCTTCGCGAATGAAGCAGAGATTATGGCTCTGTATGAAACGCAATCATTCGAGGAGGCGGCAGATCATGCGGCGCAAGATGTTGGCGTCGCCGTTCTAACGCGCGGTGCGGCTGGATCGCTTGCTATCGATGGAGAAGAGCGTGCTGCGGTTCCTGCTGAAGAGCCCAACGCCGTAATCGATACAACAGGAGCAGGCGATCTATACGCTGCTGGATTTTTATACGGATGGGCGACTGGACGCGATCTTGAGACTTGCGCCCGACTCGGCGGGATAGCGGCCGCAGAAGTGATTTCACATTTGGGCGCGCGCCCGGAGACGTCCCTTGCAGACCTCGCCACCCGACACGGCCTTTAGCGCCCGACCTTTGGCTGAGGGTGGCGGCGGAAGTAGCGCCCGCAGTCCGCTTGGCATTGGTCCGCGGGCACGGCGTATCCGGCTGACCGGCGGCCTCGTGCTGTTCGTCTATGTGGCGACGCATTATCTGAACCACATGCTTGGCCTCCATTCCTTGGCCTTGATGGAAGCTGGACGTGATTGGTTCCTGGCCGTATGGCGCTTTCCACCACTTGAAATCATTTTGGCGCTGTCGCTTGTTAGCCATGTGGCGCTGTCGCTGCTGAAGGCGGCGCAGTCTCGCACTTTTAAGATGACCAAGTGGGAATGGGCGCAGCTTGCGCTTGGGTTGGCAATACCATTTTTGCTAGCGAACCACGTTATCGGCACGCGGGGCCTGTCTCTCCGGGACGGGTTAGCGGACATGTATGCTTGGTCTGTATGGGCGTTATGGCCATCATTCGCTTTGCTGCAGGGCATAGCGATATTTACCGTATGGGCTCATGGCTGCATCGGGCTGCATTTCTGGCTGCGCCTGCGCGCTTGGTACGCACCGGTTGCACCCTGGTTGCTGGGGCTGGCTGTGCTGTGGCCGGTGTTAGCATTCGCCGGTTTTGCCGATGCTGGCCAGGAAATCCAGCGGATGATTGCCGCTAATCGTGGCTGGGTTCAGGACCTGTTCGATTCAGTCGGTTTTGGCGGTAGTGAGTCTTTCAACTGGGTCAAGAGCACGACTGAGAACGCCAAAATCGTTGCTGGCGCAATGATTGCGGTTGCCGCTTTCTGGCGCACCCTGTCGTGGTATCGGGCGAAACGGGCGCAGGGTGTTAAAATCCTTTACCCGGACGGGTCCAGCATCCAGGTCGCACCAGGTGTTTCTATACTAGAAGCGAGCCGATTGGCTGGCGTGCCGCATGCTAGCGTTTGCGGTGGGCGTGGACGGTGCTCTACCTGCCGGGTCCGAATTACTAGTGGACTGGACGATGCGCCCGCGCCAGACGAAGGTGAGGTTAAAGTTCTGAAGCGGATCAATGCTTCAGCTGGTGTTCGATTGGCTTGCCAACTCCGGCCTGCCAAGAATATAGCTGTGGCACCGCTATTGCCGCCGAATGCGACGCCGAAAGATGCACGGTCCCGCGCTGATCACGAGATCGGGGCGGAGCGTGAAATTGCGATCATCTTCGTAGATATCCGTGCATTTACAAAGATTTCTGAAGATAAGTTACCATTCGATATTGTATTTCTACTGAATCAATATTTCCGCGCTATGGGTGAGGCGATTGAGCAGAACGGTGGCAAGCTCGATAAGTTTATCGGCGATGGCATCATGGCGCTGTTTGGCATTCAGACCGGGCCAGGTGCGGGGTGCCGACAAGCACTGGCAGCGACCGCACAAATGTCGACTGCGCTTGATGAGTTAAATCGCACACTCGCCAATGATCTTGAGGCACCACTGCGCATCGGTGTTGGCGTTCATGTGGGGCCGGTCATTGTCGGCGAGATGGGCTACCAGAATGCGACTTCCGTCACCGCTATTGGCGATGCCGTGAACGTGGCAAGCCGCTTGGAGCCGATGACTAAGGAATACGGCGCTGAAGCGATTGTCTCCCAGGAAGTATTGACTACAGCTGGCCTACAAGCCGGGTCTTTCCCGGTGACGACGGTTGAAGTGCGTGGTCGTGATGCGCCCCTGGACGTGGTCGTTCTGAAAACAGGCTCCACCATCGCCCCGGCCCTGGAGGCCGCAAGGGCGGAGGGTTAAGGGCTTGAAGGCGGGTTGGCGTGAGCGGCTAAGGATCGCGCTGACGGTCTACATGCGACCAAGGCTGCTGTTGATCCTGGCGCTTGGTTTCGCAAGCGGCCTCCCTTTTCTGATTACATCTTCCACGCTGACGATCAGGCTGCGAGAGTCTGGAATTGATCTCGGCGCAATTGGCCTATTCTCACTTGTCGGCATCCCCTATGCGTTCAAGTTCCTATGGGCACCGCTGCTAGATCTCGCTCGGCCGCCTGGGTTTGGCCGCAAGATGGGGAGCCGCCGGTCCTGGATTTTGGTGATCAATGTTCTGCTGATTGGCTTTATCGCCCTTCTTGGCTTGATTGAGCCCACTAACGCATCGATCTACTTGATAGCAATTTTGGCACTTACAGTATCTTTTCTCTCCGCCACCCAGGATGTGGCGATTGACGCGTATCGCATCGAACTCCTGAAGGTTGAGGAATATGGCGCGGGCGCTGCAATGGCGGTCTATGGGTTTCGGGTCGGCATGCTTATGGCGACGGCGGGGACGCTCTATATGGCGGACGGTTTCAATTGGGAAATCGCCTATGCCGCGACAGGGGCCACGCTGCTTACTGGCGTAATTGCTATTTGCTTAGCACCAGAACCGCCACGGCAAGAGAGTGCGCCGAAGAAAGACGTCGCGTATGGCCGTCTCGTTTGGGACGCTTATATGGAACCGTTGCAGGAGTTCGTCAGCCGTCGGGGTTGGCTGGTCCTTCTGGCATTCGTGCTGCTGTTCAAGTTTGGCGATGCTTTGTTAAGCCAGATGGTCGGTGCGCTGTATGTTGATCTGGGTTTTGAAAAATCCACGGTCGCGAGTGTTAGCAAGCTTTTTGGATTTGTGGCTATCTTAGTTGGTACGTTCATGGGCGGATTGTTGATTGCTGTATGGACGATGGGGCGGGTCTTGCTTCTCGCAGGCATCCTGCAGGCAATCTCAAACCTGGGCTTTTGGCATTTACATCAAGTAGTCGGTGACGGTGGTGCGGCAGGCGGAGATGCAACGTACTTCAATCTGTTGAGCTGGGTTGTCGGGTTTGAAAATTTCGCATCTGGTCTTAGCCAAACAGCCTTCGTTGCTTTCGTCATGATGCTTTGCGACAAACGGTTCGCGGCAACCCATTTCGCCTTTATCACCTCCATAATGGCGTTTTCGCCAAAAGTGATGGTCGCCCCGGCGGGCTTTGTCGCCGACTGGCTTGGCTGGAGCGATTTTGTTCTGCTGACAGCTTTTGCAGCCTTGCCAGGGATCTCATTGCTGATATGGATGCGGTCGATATACCCGGATGTCTGGCGGGATCAATATTCCAAGGAGAATTGAGCAATGCGCGCCGGCGTCCCATCGGAAATCAAAACCCATGAATATCGCGTCGGCCTAACGCCGACTAGTGTGCGCGAACTCGTTCATAACGGCCATGAGGTGCTGGTGCAGCATAATGCGGGCGTTGGCTCGGGCTACTCCAATGCCGACTATGAACGTGCCGGCGGCAAGATCGTTGCGACGGCTAAGGATGTATTCGACGCCGCAGAAATGATCGTCAAGGTGAAGGAGCCACTGGCACCTGAGATCGCGATGCTGCGCAAGGGCCAGCTTCTGTTCACATATCTACATTTGGCGGCAGATAAAAAGCAAACAGAAGGTCTGATGGCATCTGGCTGCACAGCGATTGCCTATGAAACAGTTACGGCGAATGACGGCGGCTTGCCGCTTCTGGCACCGATGAGCGAAGTTGCTGGCCGCATGGCAGTTCAGGTCGGCGCGCATTGCCTGGAAAAAGAACAAGGCGGGCGGGGTATGCTGCTTGGTGGCATTCCGGGCGTTGGGGTGGCGGATGTCTTGATTATCGGTGGCGGGTCCGTCGGTGCGAATGCTGCGCGAATGGCGATGGGCCTGGAAGCACGGGTTACTGTGCTCGACAAATCCATCCCGCGTCTTCGGGAGCTTGAACTGCAATACGGAACAACGCTGAACACAATTTATTCCACCGTCGGCGCGCTGGAACAGCTGCTGTCAAAAGCGGATCTCGTAATTGGCGCCGTGCTGGCGCCTGGGGCGGCAGCGCCTAAGGTCGTTAGCCGTGAGATGATCAAGCTCATGCCGCAAGGCTCAGTCGTGGTTGATGTCGCGATTGACCAAGGTGGGTGCTTCGAGACAAGCCGACCGACCAGCCACGACAAACCAACATATGTTGAGGAAGGTGTCATTCATTATTGCGTCACCAATATGCCGGGTGCAGTGCCGCGCACGTCAACTCAAGGCCTTAGCAATGCAACACTGCCATTTGTGCTCGCGCTGGCAAAGAAAGGGTGGCAGCAGGCATGCCGGGATGACAAGCACCTGCTGGAAGGCCTCAATATCCATGATGGTCACGTGACCTATGAAGCTGTCGCGCGTGATCTGGACCTTGCTTACAAACCGGCAGTGGAAACGCTTTAGTCGCGGTTACACGCAGCTTAGAATCGGCTTAGGTTAGCATTATGTCTGAACCTGCCATCTTTGCCGAACCTGAACCTTTCGTCCTGCCCGATGCGGAGCGTGAATGTATGCTCGCACTGCTGCAGGACGTGTTCGGCTATCCATCGCTTCGGCCAGGCCAAGAAGATGTAATCGGTGCGGTTATGCGCGGCGATAACGTGCTGGCTGTCATGCCAACGGGTGCGGGTAAATCCATGTGCTTCCAGCTCCCGGCATTGGCGCGCGGCGGGCTGTGCGTCGTGGTCTCTCCGTTGATCGCATTGATGCGGGACCAAGTGGCGGCTTTGCGCGCAGTGGGGGTCGAGGCGGGTAGTCTGAATTCATCGACCACACCGGAAGAAGCCGACAGAATCTTTGGGGCGTTAGAGGATCGCCGCTTGCGGCTGCTGTATCTCTCGCCAGAACGGCTTGCCAGCGGCAATTCGCGCTTCCTGGATGACGCCAAAGTTGATCTGCTGGCGATCGATGAGGCGCATTGCGTTTCCCAATGGGGCCATGACTTCCGCCCCGAATACGCGCAGCTTGGCGATGTGCGTCGGCGCTTGGGCGACGTCCAAACCATCGCCCTGACCGCGACTGCAGATGCCGCCACCAGGGATGATATCGCTGGGCGATTGTTTGATGCCCCGCCGCATACGGTCGTCCATGGTTTTGATAGACCGAACCTTCGTTTAGCGATGCAGCCTAAAAATAGGCCCCGCCGCCAAATCGCAGATTTTGTGGCCCGGTATCCTGGCGAAAGTGGCATTGTATATTGCAATTCCAGGAAGCAGACGGAGCAGTTAGCGCAGGACCTCTCAGCTAAAGGCCTCACTGCGCTGTCGTATCATGCGGGCATGATGACGGAAGCCAGGGAAGACGCGCAGGATCGGTTTTTGAAGGAAGACGGCGTTATCGTCTGCGCCACGGTCGCGTTTGGGATGGGCATCGATAAACCGGATGTACGCTTCGTCGCCCATGCAGGTTTGCCAAAGAGTATTGAAGCTTATTATCAGGAAATTGGCCGTGCCGGACGCGATGGACTTCCAGCCGATACGCTTACCCTCTATGGGATGGATGATATCCGCCTCCGCCGCCTGCAGATCAATGACGGTGACGCGACGGATACGCAGAAGGCTATCGAGCGCCAGCGTCTAAACGCATTGGTATCTCTCGCTGAGGCCCCGCAATGCCGCCGCCAGACGCTGCTTGCCTATTTCGGCGAGGATTTAGAGCCGTGCGGCAATTGCGACCTCTGCACTGGGAATATTGAGCGGTTTGATGGAACGGTTGATGCGCAAAAGGCGCTCTCCGCCATTCTCCGCACGGGCCAGCGCTTCGGTATGGAGCATGTAATCAATGTGCTGCGGGGCGATATGACCGAACGCGTCACTAAGTTCGGCCATGATGCGTTGCCAACTTTTGGCGTCGGCAAAGACCGAAGCATGCAGCAATGGCGCGCGATTTTTCGTCAGCTTTATGCGCTTGGCATCGCGACGGTGGAGCTTGGCGAATACGGCGCTTGGGTTGTTGGCCCTAATGGCCGTGCCGCCCTTAAAGGTGAAGCCAAGGTGATGTTGCGGCTTGATCCATTAAATATGGCAGGCCGCAAGCCGCGCCGTGAACGTGGGGCGGCTGCCCCGCTGCCTGACAGCGTGGACGAAAGCCTGCTCTCTGCCCTGAAGGCCCGTCGTCGTGAACTGGCGACAGAATTATCGGTCCCGGCCTATGTCGTATTTCCAGACCGAACCCTGATCGCGATCGCCGCCGAGCACCCCAGATCACTCGCTGCGATGGGAGGGATCCATGGGGTTGGGGCTAAGAAGCTGGAGAAATTCGGCCAAGCCTTCCTCGATGTGGTCAATGGCAAATAGGCTAGCCTTTACGCTGCCCGTCGTACCCCTCCAGCAGGTGCCCGCGGGTTTTTAGGAAGCGAGATTGTTCGGGCATGTACCAGTCCATCTTGCCGGGGCCGTTGCGACGTGATGCCGGGTTGTCGAGCCATAGGCGGATCAAGTGGCGTTTCTGGTCTTGACCGTCCTCAAATGCGGTCCGGGAATGTAGGACCATAAAATTGTTCAGGATTTGTAGGTCACCCGGCTCAAGCGCCATGGAGACTTGGAGTTCTGGTCTCGCAATGACGCTGTCGAGAAAATCGAGGGCGGCAGTTTCTTCGCCAGTGAATGTCACACCTTCTTCGCGGCAGTAATCAATGGACGGGCGGACATAGATAATGTGGAAATTATCATCGTATGAAGCGAATACGGCCGTGCGCCAAGGCGTATAGGTTGGGTCATTGGCGTCGCGCTCATCGCGGCGGTGATGATGAAATCCGCGCTCCAGCACGGGCAAATGCTGCGGCGCTTCAGCCAAGACGGCATTGTAGATCGCCGGGCCGCTCACGATCAGGCTACGTCCGCCCTTAGGTGCCGTTTTCAGGCAGAGCAGGCTGACTGCATTGCCGCCGTCCGCATGAAATGGCAATTCCTTATTGCCGTAATGACCGCGCGCCTGGGGGCCGAGGCCCCGGCCTTTGTCAGACACATCGACGACATACTCACCGATGCGGTTCTGAATAGCGATATTTCCGAAATGCGCCATCAACCCGGTATAGGCCAGTGCGGTATCTGCGTAGTTGTATCGCTTTGTTGGAAAGCCTGAAAGCAGCGTGAAACCGGGTGCTTGGTCCACATCTTCCGCGACAGCTTGGATGAATTCAGCGCTCTTCCGCAATGGAAAATGGTCAGCGCGGATATCCCTTGGGTGGAGGTTGGCGGCGCGGAGGGCGGGGAGGGCGCTGTCAATCTCATCCACCAGCACACTTGGAATAAGCCTCACCCAGGATCGATCGTCCGGATAGTCATCCCGGCCCCATACCGATGTGCCCCGGACCGGTTGGCCAGGAACAAAATTTCCAGGAGAAGATACAGCGGTATCCATAGCGACGCCTCTATGTTCTGACGATAATCTCTCTAAACTATGCCGCTCGTACCCGCGCCAGCAAGAGAGGCTATTCAGATGCCATTCACGCCCGAAACCGCCGCTGAAGCGTTGCTTGCCCGTCTCCATGCAAATGGCCTGGATGCTCTGTTCGCCAATGGTGGCACTGATTTCGCCTCGATCATTGAAGCCTATGCGCGGGGCGGCCTGGTGGGCGCTGTATTCCCAGAACCGGTTATCGCGCCCCATGAAACGGCGGCTGTCGCCATGGCACACGGACGCTATCTGGCGACCGGCAGGCCCCAGGCGATCATGGCGCATGTCACGGTTGGCTTGGCTAATTGCGTGATGGGCGTAGTTAACGCTGCAGCGGACAACGTACCGCTGATCGTCATGGCCGGGCGCACACCTATCACGGAGGGTGCGCGACCAGGCTCAAGGGATGTGCCGATCCATTGGGGGCAAGACTTGCGGGACTCGGCGTCTATGGTCCGCTCTGCCTGCAAATGGGAATACGAGCTTCGATATGGTGAGGAAGTGGAAGCCGTGATCGACCGCGCTGTCGCGGTCGCGATGACGGAACCTCGTGGTCCGGTCTATCTCGCATTGCCCCGTGAACCATTGGCGGAACCGCTGCCGCCAAGTGCTGTGAACACAGAGATGCGCGCGGCACCCTCCGGTCCACTCCGCCCGGCTGTTGCTGATGTCGATGCAGCGGCGAATATGTTGAAAGCTGCAAAGCGGCCGCTGCTTATCTCCAGCCGGGGTGACGCCGATGGCCGGACGGGTACTGCTGTGCAAACGCTCGCAGAGAAATGCGGCTTTCCCGTCGCTGAGTTCTGGCCGACGCGCAACGTTATGGCAAGCGATAATCCGTTACATGCGGGCTTTGAAACCGGTCCATTGCTGGCTGAAGCCGATGTTGTCCTATGCGTCGATGCGCTGGTACCTTGGATCATCAAACGCGTTGACTTGTCTGCGGACTGTAAAGTCATCCAGCTAGGTGCTGATCCGCTCTTTGGCCGTTTCCCCACGCGCGGTTTTCCCGTTGACATTGCCCTTGCAGGTGATCCGGCAGAGGCCCTAGCTGCACTAGCGTCAGCACTTCCTAAAAACACCAAAGGGCTAGATGCACTAAAGGCGAAGCTGGCGGCGGACCGTGGCGCTCGTATGGCAAAGGCGGAAGAGGCTGGAACGCCGATGCAGCCAGCCTACGTTAGCGCTGCTGTATCCGCCGCCATCGGGCGCGACGGCATTATTATGAATGAGCTTGGAGTGCAGCCCGGCTACATTACGACCAATGGGCCGAACCGCTTCTTTGGGCACTCGCTCTCTGCGGGGCTCGGGTGGGGCTTTCCATCAGCACTGGGAATGGCGCACGCAAAGCCGGATGCTCTTGTCGCTGCCTGCATTGGTGACGGCTCCTATATGTTCGCGAACCCGGTCGCCTGCGGCCAGATTTCAGAGGCGCTTGGCCTGCCGATCCTGGTGGTGGTAATGCACAATAGCGTATGGAATGCCGTTCGCCGGTCAACCTTGTCGATGTATCCAGATGGCGTGGCGGCCAAGGCGAACGCCATGCCAATCACATCTTTGGAACCTGCGCCTGACTATGCCCTGATCGCTGCGGCTAACCGGGGGTGGAGCGAACGCGTGTCTGACCCTACGCGCCTGCCGGAAGCACTTGCCGAAGCCGTGCGCGTCATCCGTGAAGAAAAGCGCATGGCGACATTGGAGGTGATGGTTGGCTATTAGTGTGCGGCTGACAGGACCAGATGGCCCCGCTGCATTGATTGCTCTCTCAGAACATGGGGTGGCGGAGGCACCTTACTTTTTGGCCTATGATGTAGATCCAGCATCTGGCGCTGACATGCTGCAAGCCAAGCTTGGTAACCCTGAACAGACCGACGGCTGCGTGTTGGTGGCTGTGGTAGATGGCAGCATTCAAGTCGCTTTGTTGGCTCGCGCACACGCGCATCCGGCTTTCGCAGGCGTTATCCAGCTTGGTTTGAACGTGGACCCAGATCATCGTAGTGCAGGCTTAGGGCGGGGGCTCATGAAGGCTGCAGTCAATTGGGCCAAGTCACAAAACTTTCGCCGACTGCAGTTGGCAGCTTTGGCATCAAACAAGCTCGCGCTCGCTTTGTTTGAAAGCATAGGGTTTGTGCTGGAACGGGCATTACGGGACACTGCGGAGATTGACGGCGTTCGCCATGATGTTATTCCGATGGGTCCTATGTTGGATTGATCTTGCGCGTCTCAGTTTGCCGCATATTATCCACCCAAAATCAGCATGGAGGAGAGCGCGCGATGGAGCCGCCCGAAATCGTCAAAACCGAACAATCGCGCGTCGCATGTGACGGTGGTGATGGTGCTCTTGGCCATCCGCGCGTTTTCTTGGACATGGGGGCATCAGGCAATGTCGATTGCCCATATTGTGGCCGCCGGTTTGAGCTGGCCGAAGGCGCTGCAGCAGACGCGCACTAAGCGACTGCTGCAGACTGAAATTCAGGCTTTCGTCTGATTGGACGGGAACATATTCCGCTGGGCGTCTGCGTCCATTTCCGTCTTGAAGGTATGCTTCGCGGCAAGTGCATTTGCGCGTTTGGCGGCAGGACGGGCGCTGATTTCGTCAATCATACGTTTGAGGTGCGGCAGTTCAGCCCAGGTATCTGCGTCAATGACGATATGCAGTAAGCGCGCCCAGCCCCAAGTCGCCATATCCACAATGGAATAGTCATCGCCCAGGATGAAGCGGCGTTCGGCAAGGCGGTCATTCAGGATGGCGTAATGGCGTTTCGCCTCGAACCGGTAACGGTTGATGGCATAACGCACCTTCTCTGGCGCGTGATGCTGGAAATGCACGGATTGGCCGGAATAAGGACCAATACCGGTCGCCACAAACATCAGCCATGACAACATATCGCCCCGTGCTGTGTCTCCAACAGCAGGCGTGAATTTGCCAGTTTGGTCCGCAAGATAGATCAGGATTGCGTTGCTATCAAAAACCGGTGCGCCGCCATCAACCAGACTTGGCGCTTTTGCGTTGGGATTGATCGCTTTGTATTCTGGCTCGTGCTGGTCGCCCTTGCGGCCATCTACGGGAATAGCCTCATATTCAAGGCCGGTTTCCTCCAGCAGCAGCGCTACTTTCATAGGATTAGGGCCTGTGTTGTAGTAGAACTGAAGCATGCGCGCAGTCCTTATTTCTGGTGTGGGTTTCGGTATGACGAAACGTCATTATTCGATAGGATGACAGCATACGTGTTTGAACGATAGCGGCGGATGATATGACGAAAGTGCAAATCGACCCAGATATGCAAAGCGGCGACGCGGATGTTATCGCCGAACCGGATATGGGTACGATGGCGCTGCCAGGTCGCCATGTGTTGGACCGGGAGACCCTGGCAGACCTCAGCCGCAAATCTGATGCTGCCGGGTTAAAACATCTAGCAGGGCATGTGGCGGCTATTCTGGCGGCTGGAATGCTAGTGAATGCGGTTGCTGATGTGCTCTGGTTGCGCATTCCAGCGATGGTACTGCTGGGCTTCACGTTTACGACGCTGTTTGCGCCAATGCATGAATGCGTCCACGGAACACCTTTTGCCAGCAGACGTCTGAACCGGATGGTTGGTTGGGTCACAGGTGCTGCAGTCGGTTGGAATTCCACGTATTATCGTCGCTTTCATGCGTGGCATCACCGCTACACTCAGGACCCGGACAACGATCCTGAACTGATCGTGCCAAAGCCAACCAATATGTGGGAATACATCAAGCGGCTATCCGGCATCCTGTATTACCGCGCCCAGATGACGGACCTTTGGCGCTGTGTGACCGGGCGGATTGGCCATCTGCCCTACATTCCAGAACGGGGGATTGCGGAGATCCAGCGGTCTGCTCTTTTGCAGGTCGGGCTATATGCACTCATTGTGGCCGTCAGCTTGGCGCTGCAAAGTTGGGGGGCGGTGCTGTACTGGATTCTGCCGATGATGATGGCACAACCGTTTATGCGCGTGATCCTGCTGGCAGAGCATACGGGATGTTCCGAAGACCGGGACGGCCTGACCAATACGCGGACGACGATGGCCTCCAAGCCATTGCGCTTCCTCATGTGGAACATGCCGTTTCATGCGGAGCATCATCTATACCCCTCAACACCGTTTCATGCATTGCCGGATGCCCATGCCTTACTGCGAGACCGGCTTGCCTGCATTAGCGAAAGCTATCCGGCCGCGCACAAGGACATTCAGGCAGACATTCGCCGCACGGCATAATTTAGGAGTATGGGATTATGGCCCGCGTTGGCATCGCTGTATCTGGCGGCCCCAGACCTGCAGAGATCGTTAATCTGCTGAAACTGGCTGAAGACCTGGGCTATGATTCTGGTTGGGTTGCTGAAGGCCATGGCGGAGACCAGTTCGCTGTGCTTTCGGCCGTCGCAGCAGGCACATCAACCATCAAGCTTGGTACGGCGATTAGCAGCGTGTACGTGCGCACTGCACCGACGATTGCGATGGCGGCGGCGACGCTGGATGATATCTCTGGCGGGCGTTTCATTCTTGGCCTTGGTTCCAGTCATAAGGTGCAGGTCGAGCCGGAACACGGGGTTCAATACGGCAAGCCAATCACGCGAACCCGAGAGACGGTCGCTTTCATTCGCCAATTGCTGGATGAAAACGTGGCGCATATTGATGGCGACACGATCAAGATTGACCACTTCGACCTGTGGTTTGAGCAATCAGGCCAACATATGCCCATATATCTCGCTGGACTGTTTCCAAAAATGGTTGAGGCGACCGGCGAAATTGCAGACGGTATTATCTTAACGCGCAGCACACTCAAGACAGCTGCCACGGCACGCGAAAGCCTGCGCGTTGGCGCAGAGCGCGCAGGGCGTGATCCATCGAAGATCGCCGTTACTTCACTTATGCCGCTGGCAGTGTCCGATGATCGGGCAGAAGCCTTCCAGCTTATGCGGCCAGGCCTTGCGTTCTATGTCGGGTTCTTCCCGCGCTATAATCGCCTGATCGCTGAGCATGGTTTTCCAGATGAAGTCGCGCGCATTCGTGAAGCCTGGCAGCGTGGTGATCATCGGGAGGCCACCGGTATGGTCACGGATGCCATGATTGACGCGACCGGAATCGCTGGCACGCCCGGCGAGTGCAAAGAGAAAATTCAGGCCTACCGCGAGTCCGGCATTGACCTGCCAATCTTGAGCCCGTTTGCGCGAGGACCTGCCGCTAACGCAACATTCGAGTTCGCAATTCGGGCTTGTGCGCCAAATTAGTTCATAAATCGGCTGATTTCGGCTCATTCAGGTTAGAGATAGAGATGTCATCATTGCGCCATGATTGCAGGCTCTTGTCCTTTTTCTGTGATGATCGTCACGCGGCTTACAAATTAGGCCTTTTATTTCAACCAGCATGTGGTCATATCTTTAGCCGGGATCGGTGCTGCCCAGAGTAAGAAACCCCATCTTTTTAAAAGCGAGGAAGATTTCCATGCGACGTGTAATCCTGACGGCCGGAATGGTTGCAATGCTAGCTGCGCCTGTATCTGTGTATGCAGCGGGCTCATCAACGTCTTCTAACGTATCGATCGGTGAATTGAAGCGTTATGTTGATCGCGGCGACTACAGCAAGGCGATCTCTAAGGCGAAGGAATACCTGGAAGAGAATTCCCGCTCCGCCGACGCTTATAATTATATCGGCTATTCATATCGCCAGATGGGTGACAACGGCCGCGCCCGTTCAGCCTATGAAAAAGCGCTGTCGATTGATCCGAGCCATGTCGGCGCTCACGAATATTACGGCGAGCTTGAAATCAAGGTCGGCAATATGGCCGCTGCCGAAATGCATCTGGCTAAGCTGACGGAAATCTGCGGATCATGCAAAGAACAGCAGATACTCGCTGGCAAGGTCGCTCGCGCGAAAGCTGGCGGCTGACCCGAGCGACAGCCCTGCCAGAATGCCTTAGGGCGGACTGGCTAGGGTGCTGAACCCCTGTATAAGCGGCGTGGCAACATTGGATGCTGCGCCGTTTCTGCGGCTGGGGTGAGGTTAAGCCGGGTCACCTTTGACCTAGGTGGCACCTTGCAGCATCTCAAAGTTCTTCCCGGCTGCGAGTAGGCAGCTCATGCCATTCGGCATGGCCACGATAATTGTCCAGTAACTGCCTTCTTCACCGGCCGCGAGCACTTCCAACACATCGCCATTTGACGCCATGCCAATGGCGCCAGATGTGCCAGAGTATTTGTTGGCAAGCCGGTCGATGATGGCTTGGCGGGGTGAGCAGGGTAGGTTTGCGCCCGCCGCTTATGCAGCGGCTGTGCTGCAGAGTATGGCGCAGACTATAAGGGCTGCTGCTGCCGCGGCGATGCGCTCAGTCATAGCTTTATCCTCTCAGTTAGGCGTGTGGGTCAGCCTCTTGGTGCAGCCTCATCCGCCGGAAATGACGCTGGGGCTTTTCCTTATCCTGTCGAACTGAGCGCCAACGTGCTTAATCAGTGCTGAACTGCCGCGCGAAATTTTTTAGGTTTCCGCTTCGGTTATAGTTAACTTATTCCTCTCACTTAGTTTCCTGATCCGGAAAGATCGTTCTCCCATGTCTGACAATGCCCGCCGTGTAGTATTCTTCGAAGAGTGGATGGATACCAAATCCGCCATCAAAACTTTTGATGCAGTGGAGGATGTGCAGATCCAGCGCCTCGAATATGCAGGCAATAAGGCGGAAAACGACGCCGCTATGGCCCGTGCGCACGGCTACCAGGTCCAGTCTCGCACGGAGCTGCAGGAGCCTTGGTTCCCCAATGACAACTTGCTGGCCCGCGCGCCTAACTTGGTCGCCGTTTCCTCTACTGGAGCCGGGTATGATTATATTGATGTCGCAGCTATGACGGCTGCGGGCGTTGCGGTCGTTAACCAAACTGGGGCAAACCGCGAAGCCGTGGCGGAACATGCGCTTGGCATGATGCTCGCCGTATCCAAGCAGATAATCCAGGCGGACAGGCGCCTTCGCCGAGAAGCAAACGTCAACCGCATGGAATATACAGGCGTTGAAATGCGCGGGAAAACCCTCGGCATTGTTGGCATCGGCATGATAGGGTCTCGCACGGCAGAGCTGTGCAATCTGGCATTCAATATGAAGGTTATAGCCTATGACCCGCATCAGAGTGCGGAAGAAATCGTTGCCAAAGGTGCAACAAAGGTCGGGTTCAATGATTTATTGGCCCAGTCCGATTTCATCACCGTCCATTGCCCTCGCACTGAAGAAACGCTGAACATGTTCGGGACGGAGCAGTTCCGGGCCATGAAGGATACAGCCGTATTCGTCATCACCGCGCGCGGGGGTATTGTGGATGAGGATGCACTGGTGGCAGCGCTGAAAGCGCGGGATATTGTTGGCGCTGGCGTCGATGTGTTCTGGGAAGAGCCAACCCATCCAGACCATCCGTTGATGAAGCTCGATAACGTGCTGCTGACCCCCCATCATGCAGGCATCACGAAAGAGGCAAACTACAATATGTCCTTCGGTGGGGCGCAGCAGATGATTGAGCTATTGCGCGGCCAAGTCCCGCCGCGTTTGGTCAACCCAGAAGTATGGCCCGCATTTCAGGACCGTTTTGAACGCATCGTGGGCTTCCGCCCGGTGGATCTGCCTAAATGACAGCGCTTGGGACGACAGCCCGGGATTTAACGCCGTCAGACCTTGAATGGGTTCACACGCTGAACCAGGCAAATGGCCAGGAGCTTTCTTTCATGGAGGCCCCAGATTTCGAGGCCATGCTATCCCGCGCCCGCTTCGCCCGCGTGATGGACCTAGAGGCCGCATTCCTCCTGGCTTATGATCAACCAACCACCGCAGACAGCCCGAACTTCGCCTGGGTCCGCCAGCACTACCCCAAAGCCCTGTACATAGACCGCATTGCCGTCGCCCCCCACGCCCGCCGTCAAGGTGTGGCGCGTCGGTTATATGAGGACCTATTCCAACAGGCCGCCACCCATGGCTTCCCCCAATTAGCCTGCGAAATAAACGCCACCCCACCCAACCCCGCCTCAAACGCATTCCATGCGGCACTGGGCTTTAAGCCAGTGGGCGAGGCGCGGCTTGAGGGACGTGGGAAGACGGTGCGGTATTATATGTGTGATCTTTAGGTTTGTGGCGTAACGCCAGAAGTTACACGTAACATACATCGGTAATTCCCAAACTCCGATGCGCTTGAGCCTGTGGCCAATATAAAAAATCGCTTCTTGGGCGCGCGGACGTATTCCGTTGTCGGACAGCTGCCGCCAGGCCGTTGTGTATCAACCCAACGCTGCTCTTCCTCAATTCTAAGCGGTGCGATTTGGTGTCAAATCAAGTTGACCGACATCAAAATCGGCTGGATGTCGAAAGAAGACAAGACATTCCTATAAGCCAAAAAATGGTTGTGGTTGAGCGCACTTGAATGGCCATCAGGCAACAACGGCGGCTGCACGTAACTCAGCGATTCGATCAGTATTCAGCCCAAGTTCTTCCAACAGTACATCTGTATCCTGGCCCAATGTCGGCGCAGGGCGGCGGATGGCACCGGGGGTCTCGGATAAGCGCGGGATGATGTTATGCATGGGCAAGTATCCGTCTGGAGTGTCATTATCTGGCATGTTCACCAATGCCTCGCGGCCAAGCACATGCGGATCCTCGCGAAGTTGGCCGGCATCATAAACGGGGCCTGCTGTAACTTCGGCTTCTTCAAAGAATTTTAGGTTTTCATCCAAAGTGCGTGCGCCGACCCATTCTCCTACGATGGCGTCGACTTCACCTGCGCGGGCGACGCGGGCGGCATTTGTGGCATATCGCGGGTCTTCGCACATATCTTCCCGGCCAATTGCTCTGAATAACCGCATCGCCATTGCCTGCATGGAGCCGGATATTGCCAACCATCGCCCGTCACGCGTCTCATAGGTATTGCGCGGGCTGGCGGTGAGCGAGCGGTTCCCTGTCCGCATCGGAGCCTTGCCGGTCACGTGATGCAGCGCTGCGTCTCCGCCGAGGATGGACATGAGCGGTTCCAGCAGGGACAAATCAATGACTTGGCCTTTACCGTCGTTCCGCTCGACTTCTCGTAGCGCCGTCATCACGGCAAACGCGCCGTAGAGGCCAGCGACCATGTCTGCCAGCGCCATATTAGGCAGGGTAGGCGGCCTGTCAGGGAACCCCGTTTTCATGGCAAACCCGCTCATGCCCTCGATCAACGTGCCGAAGCCTGGGCGATTTGCGTAAGGGCCGGTCTGCCCAAAACCTGTCACGCGAAGGATAATGAGCGCCGGATTCCGCCTCCAAAGCGTTTCAGGCGAAAGGCCCATTTTCTCAAGACCGCCGGTGCGAAAGTTTTCTACAAAGACTTGCGCAGCTTCAACCATGTCCAGTAACAGCGCCTTACCACGCGCGTCGCGCAGGTTCATGACAATGCTACGCTTATTGCGTGCATATATTTTCCACTGAACGCTAATGCCATCCGCTCCCCAGTCCCTAAGCGGATCGCCTTTGCCCGGCGGCTCTACTTTGATGACATCGGCGCCATGGTCCGCCAACACATGGGTGGACATATTACCAGCGACCAGCCGCGATAGATCAAGCACACGCACGCCGTCTAGCGGGCATTTGGCATTGGGGTGGTAATCCATGGGCAGTCTCCAAACGGCAGATCTAGAGACTATACGACCCGGATTGCGCGGAAGGGAACGGCGGCTATGCTCGCAAGGGACAAACAACTAGGAGACGATGCATGGCGCGGATCGCAGTCGCAGGGTTTCGCCACGAAACCAATACATTTGCGCCCCACAAGGCGACGCTGCCAGAGTTCGAAACTGGCTATAGCTGGCCGTCGCTTGTGCGCGGTGCAGACCTGCCAGCAGCGGTTAAGGGTTTCAATCTTGGCATATCCGGCTTCATCGACCGTGCCGAAGCACAAGGCCACACAATTGCACCGCTCGTGTTCGCATCCGCCGCACCTTCTGCCCAGGTAACTGAGGATGCCTATGAGACGATTGTCAGCATATTGTTTGAAGAGCTGGCTGGGGCTGGTGAAATTGATGCGATTTTTCTGAACCTGCATGGTGCGATGGTCGCGGAGCATCTGGATGATGGCGAGGGGGAATTGTTGCAGCGTCTCCGCCAGAAGGTTGGACCAGCTCTGCCAATTGTCGTGACGCTGGATTATCACGCAAACTTGAGCCGGGATGCCTGTGCGCATGCAACCGCCATCACCGGCTACCGGGCCTACCCCCATGATGATATGGCGGAGACGGGAAAGCGGATGGCGTCATGGCTCGAGGCCCATCTGGCAAGTGGAGCCAAACGCCCGAGTTTTGCTTTCCGCCAAATGTCATTTTTGATCCCGTTGTTTGCAGGCTGCACCATGCGTGCGCCTGCCGATGAGATTGTTGAAGCTCTGGCCGAGATTGAAGCCGCAACAGGCGTGCTGCTGACATTCGCTGCTGGATTTCCAGCCGCCAACATTCCGGATTGCGGGCCAAGTGTCTACGGCTATGCAGCGGATCAGGCGGCTGCTGAAGCAGCGGTCAACCGGCTCGCAGAAATGGTCGAAGCGCGGGAGCAGGACTGGGGCGGTGATGTGCTCGGACCAGAGGCTGCGGTTACCAAAGCCATGCGTCTGGCGGAGGGTGCTAAGCGTCCTATCGTCCTGGCTGACATTCAAGACAATCCAGGCGCTGGCGGAACGGGGGATACTATGGGCCTCATCAAGGCCATGTTGGATGCTGGAATAGAAGGCGCTGCCGCTGGCCTCGTGTTTGATCCCCATGTGGCAACGATCGCTGCACGTGCCGGGGAGGGCGCTGAGATATCGGTCGCACTAGGCGGCAAGCATGATGTGCCTGGCGACTCGTCGCTTGCAGGGAATTTCAAAGTGGTCTGCGCACCGTCGGGGCAGATGATTGCCTCCGGGCCGCTTTATAAAGGCGGACGGATGGACCTGCACCCAATGGCGCGGCTGCTAATTGGCGGGATTGATATCCTTGTCGTAGGCAAGCGGGTGCAGGCGGCGGATCAGGAATTCTTCCGTCACGTTGGCGTTGAGCCCGCTGCTATGAAGTTTCTCTGCATCAAGAGTTCTGCGCATTTCAGGGGACACTTCCAGCCAATTGCCGATGCGGTTTTGGATGTCGCCGCACCAGGAGCCATGGCGGCCTTCCCAGATGCACTGCCTTTCACACGTTTACGCGCCGGGGTGCGGGTTATGCCCGCTGGCGTCAACTCAGGAGCATAATCAATGGCTAAACCAATCCAATCCGTATTGATCGCGGGCTTTGGCGTTATGGGCAAGGGGGTTGCTACGTCCTTCCATGACGCCGGATTCGATGTAACGATCCTGACGCGGGACCCAGCACGCGTCCTAGCATCAGCGCCTGATGGAATGCAGGCAGTCTCTGAATTGCCAGATGAGGCACCAGATTTCGTCTCCGAAAATTTCCCGGAAGACATTCCGCCAAAGCATGCGTTATACGCAAAAATGGAGGCAAAATGGGGCGGGGCGACGGTTATCTCTACCAATACGTCCGGGCTTGACTTGGAGTTGTTGGCGAACGATCTGCAGCACAAAGAGAACTTCCTTGGGGTGCATTACCTACAGCCGGCGGAGGCCTTCGCATGCGTTGAAGAAATTCGTATCTCTGCCACATCTGATGATACGGCCGCCCGCGTTAAAGCAGCGCTTGAGCGGACAGGCAAAGAAGTCGTGATGCTTACCCGGCCGATTGTCGGCGCCCTCTTCAATCGGCTCCAGCACGCGATGCTGCATGAGGCTTATTGGATGGTGCAGGAAGGGTTTTGCTCGGTTGAGGATGTCGATAAATTCGCCCGCCTCGCCTTTGGGCCACGCATGTGCGCTGGTGGTCTGATCGAGGTGAAGGACTTGGGCGGGCTGGTTGTTCACGCGAAATCACAATCAGAGATTATTCCGAACCTGCATCTTGGCCGCACGGCTGTTCAATGGGTTCAGGATCTGCCGGTGAATGGTCGTACCGGCGCAGATGCCGGTCAAGGTTTCTATAATTGGGACGGGAAGGATATCGCCCAACGCCGCCGCGAGGTAAAAGAAACCACCCGTAAAATCTTGGACATCGTGGAGCCGCAAGTGCGCGGCGGAGCGCGCAATAATGGGTGATCGCAATGGGGTGATTGCGCGGGTTGAAGAGGCTTTCGACTGCGGGGAATTCTTTGATGTTCTGAATGAACGTATCAAAATTGAGAGCACCAGCCAGGAGCCAAACCGAGCTCCGGAACTGGCGCGATATCTGCATGAGAATATTGGCCCGGCACTCGAAGCAGAGCTTGGCTGCTCGTGGGAAGTTTTGCCGAACCCTGAGGATGCGGGGCCATTGCTGATTGCTGAGCGTCACGAAGGTGATGGCATCCCAACAGTCCTGGTTTATGGCCATGGTGACACAGTGCGTGGGCAAGACGAGAGTTGGCGTGATGGCCTGAAGCCCTGGGAAATCACTGTAGAGGGTGATCGCTGGTATGGGCGCGGCACTGCGGATAACAAAGGCCAGCACACGATCAATTTTACGGCGCTCGCCGCCGTGCTGCAGGAACGTGGAGCGCTCGGGTTCAATCTGCGTGTTCTGGTGGAGACCGGTGAGGAGATGGGCTCAAAAGGGCTCCGGGAGTTCGCTGCGGCCAACAGAGAGAAGCTGCATGCTGACGTGCTGATTGCATCAGACGGACCGCGCGTACAGGCTGACCGCCCTACAATTTTCTTGGGCAGCCGGGGCAATACTAACTTTTCACTAACCATAAGTGCCCGCGATGGTGGCCATCATTCCGGCAATTGGGGCGGGCTGATTTCGAACCCGGCCGTTCAGCTGGTAAACGCGATTTCGACGCTCGTAGACGGCAAAGGCCGGTTGCAGCTCGATTCATTAAAACCGCCGCCGATTTCCAATGCTGTGCGCGCCGCATTAGCCGACCTTGAAGTGGATGGCGGGCCCGATGCGCCAGAGATTGAACCGAAATGGGGGGCGGCAGGCCTCACGCCAAATGAGCGGGTATTCGCCTGGAATACTTTGGAAATCCTAGCGATTGAGTCTGGGAACCCGGCAGCACCCGTCAACGCCATCCCGCCGTCTGCATTTGCTGTTTGCCAGATCCGCTTTGTTGCTGGCTCAGACTATGAGGCGTTTCTGCCAGCGATCCAGGCGCATCTGATCGCCAATGGTTACGACATGATAGAGGCAGTGCCGACCCGTGGAGCTATGGCTGCAACGCGCACACCTCTGGATGATCCGTGGGTTGATCGAGCTCTTGCTTCTATGGCGGAGACGACTGGCGAGAAACCGGCGCTTCTACCTAGTCTCGGCGGATCGATACCCAATGATGTGTTCACGGACACGCTTCAAATGCCGACAATCTGGGTCCCGCATTCTTACGCGGGCTGTAGCCAACATGCTCCAGATGAGCATGCGCTAGGCCCTACACTCCGTAGTGGCTTGCGGGTGATGGCGGGCCTGTTTTGGGATGTTGGGGCGTTAAGCCGTTAGGCTCGCACGATTCTGCGGTTTGAGAGACGGTAATTTTGGTGGACTAAAGCGGGCGTAATTTGACCCTGGTTTAAGGCGTCGCTTGAGAAAGTGTGGATAGGCTACCAATAACCAATCGAGATCCGTTTGCCGCATTTCAATGCCCATCGCGCCATCCGCGCACTGACTGGCCAAACCGCTGCACTGGAGTTTGCATTTGTGTCGAAAGCCGCCTTAGCGGCAGACGATGCTGCTGCGTCAGCAGGCGGGTCTGCATTGCCATGGCTTGGAATAGCTCTGTTAAGTATCATCGCGGTTACGGTTGACTTGCGGGTGCGCAAGCAGCGGGCCGAACTTGCGCAATTGAAGACCGACCTAGCTTCACCTGCCAAGCTTGATCCGCAACTGGGAGAGATTGAGGCTGAGCGGGATAAGTTGCGGACAGAAGTCGCTTTGCTGATGAGCGTGTAAGCAAAGTTGCGAAAGCACGGGATGATGCTGAAGCTGTAAATCACGCCAAAACCCAGTTCCTAGCAATGATTAGCCATGAGTTGCGCACGCCGCTCAACGCCATCCTGGGCTTCTCGGAGGTCATCCGCTCTGAAGCGCTTGGGCCTGTCGGGTTAGACGAATACCGTATCTACGCCCCGGATATCTATAGTGCAGGCGCGCACTTGCTATCTGTTATTAATGATCTTCTGGACTTGGCGAAGGTCGAGTCTGGAATGGTTGATCTGGGGGAGAGGCTTGTTGATCCGGCACTTCATATTGATGAAACGGTGCGTGTCATCAACAAAACCGAAGCAGCGCCTGACAACAAAATCCTGTCGCAGCCGGAGCCTGGCACGCCAAACTCCTGCGGGATAAACGCCGTATGCGGCAGTTCCTGCTGAGCCTGACTTCAAATGCCGCCAAGTTCAAGGCTGCTGGCGGCGCTGTTTATGTGCGCACATACCAAAGTGCGGATGGCGGCGTTTTTTTGGAAACGAGTGATACAAGCATTGGCATTCCTGCAAGTAATTTTGAGCGGGTTATGGAGCCGTTCGTGCAGCTGGATAACCAATTGACCTGGGAATATCACGGCACAGGCCTAGGTCTACTGCCATGCAATTAGCTGGCAAAACTGCACGGTGGCGTGTTGAAGATTGAGAGTTTCGTGAACGAACGCACGACCTTTCGGGTGATTATGACTGCTTCTCGGACGGTTCATCGTCCCACGCCGAAACCCTCGGAAGTGGCCGTCTAAGCGTCCGCATATCCAGGCGTTTTCCCCGCTGCGGAAACCATCTATCCTAGCTTAATTGATCCATGCGCGGCCCAGGTGGCAGCGAAGTCAGAGCAGCCAATTGGCCAAAAAACAACTTTTTCGCAGCTATGGACCGGCGCTCTATGTTTGGAGCTTGGCAATTGGCCTTGGCATTCTGTGTCTCTGGTTAAAGGGCGAGGCAGCGTTCATTCGTGCGCTCTGGGTTGACCTTGGCATTCTGGAAACGATGACACCGCGCGTTCTGATGGGGATGCTGCTGGTCGGTTTCCTGACAGTGCTGATCCCAAAAGAATCCATTGCACGTGCGCTCGGTGCTGGATCTGGCCTGAAAGGACTGGCGATTGCCGCTGGTGCTGGGGCCTTATTGCCGGGCGGGCCTTGGGTGATCATGCCGCTGATGCTTACTGTTGCTCGCTCTGGCGCAGATGCCGGCGCCTGCGTCGCTTTCGCCATCGGTTGGGGCACAATTGGCTTGAACCGGTTCCTTGTGTGGGAGATGCCATTCTTCGGTTTGGAGATGGGCGGTCTACGCATGAATGCCGCCCTGCCTTTACCAATCATATCTGGCTTGCTGATCCGCCGTTATTTCCCGCTTATTGGCCTACCTGAAGCGCCAGCAGCAGAACGAAAGGCGGGCTGATGTCTGTTTCTCTTCTGATTGTCGTCGCGCTGACCGGGCTCGCTGGCATGATTGTGCTGGCCAAGCCGGATAAGAGTGTTCGTGAAGCGCTTGCCATATCCTGGAAACAGGGTGTACGGGTTCTGCCGATTGTAATCCCAGCTGCGTTTATTGCCGGGTTTCTGGGCGAACTGCTGCCCGAACAGTTCGTCGGCCGCTTGATCGGGGCGGACAGCGGCATGCTTGGACTATTACTGGCGGGGGTTGCCGGATCGCTTTTACCAACTGGACCGATGGTTGTTCTACCAGTCGCAGCTGGGCTTCTGCAGGCAGACGCAGGAATGGCGCAGGTGCTGACCCTCTATAATGCCTGGACCATAGTGAACATTCAGCGCTTCATCCTGTGGGAGCATCCATTGCTCGGTGCCAGCTTGGCGGCCCGGCGTTATGTCGGCGGTTTGATCTGCATGCCATTTGCGGTTCTGACGAGTGTTGGCATTGGCCATCTGCTCACTTAGGCGCAGTTGTCCAGTCTGCCTTGCAGATGTTCGGTGAGTGCTTATCTTCTGAATCACCGCATTTCGATTCCTGATAGGCTGCCTTATGTCGAACCTCGTTCTTATCCGCCACGGTCAAAGCCAGTGGAACCTCGAAAACCGCTTCACAGGCTGGAAGGATGTCAACCTGACGGAAGCAGGCGAAGCCGAAGCCAGAGCGGGTGGGCGGCTGTTGCGCGAGCAGGGCTATGATTTTGACATATGCTACACATCTGTCTTGACCCGGGCCATCCGCACGCTTTGGATTGCGCTTGATGAAATGGACAGGCGCTGGCTGCCAGTCATCAAAGACTGGCGCTTGAATGAGCGAAGCTACGGCGACTTGCAGGGCCTAAACAAGGCAGAGACTGCTGAAAAGCACGGGCTGGGGCAGGTGATGATCTGGCGTCGGTCGTTCGATATTCCTCCGCCAGAGCTAACCGCTGATGATGAGCGCTACCCCGTCAACGATCTGCGCTATCGCTACCTACCAAAAGAGATCGTGCCGCTGACTGAAAGCCTTAAGGACACTATTGCCCGCGTGCAGCCCTATTGGGAAGCTGAAATTGCGCCGCGTATCAAATCAGGCGAGCGGGTACTGATTTCAGCCCACGGCAATAGCCTGCGGAGCCTTGTGAAGCATCTTGATTGTATTTCTGACGCAGATATTCCATTTATAGAAATTCCAACCGGCAATCCCCTGGTCTATGATCTTGGGCCTGATCTTAAGCCACGCGGTAAGGCTTTTTATCTGAAGCCAACTGCATAGCAGATTTGCGAGGGAGGTCGCGCCATGACGACTGCACTCATTACCGGCGCTGCTTCTGGGATTGGTGCCGCTATTGCGCGGCGGGTCGCAGCACCTAGAATGAAGCTCATGCTGCATACGCGCAAGAATGCTGATGGGTTGGCAACCGTTGCAGCGGACGCTGTTGGGCAGGGCGCTGTTGTTAAAACGGTATTGGCGGACCTGGCAGCGCCTGAAAGCGCCACCGAAGTCATCAACGCCACAATATCTGCATTCGGTGGTTTGGATTGGCTGGTTGCTAATGCGGGCTTTGCAGACAAGCGCCTGATCGGTGAATTGCCAGCGGATGGTGTCGCCACCAGCTTCAATCCTATCGCGAATGGCTTTTTCCTGATGGCCCAGGCAGCAGCTTCGCATTTAGCGGCATCCGAACAAGGCCGGGTTGTTGCGGTTAGCTCTTTCGTGGCCCATCGGTTTCCACATTCTGGTGATTTGTTTCCGGCATCCGCTGCCGCGAAGGCCGCACTTGAAGCGCTAGCCAAAGCCCTGGCTGCGGAACTCTCCAGCGCTGGGGTCACAGTCAATGTCGTGGCACCTGGCTATACACAGAAAGACCCAGGTGCCCATGCAGCAATCTCAGATGCACGCTGGCAGGAAATCACAGAGCGTATCCCACTGGGGCGGCTGGCGAATACTGATGAAAGCGCCGCCGCAGTAGCATATTTCCTGTCAGATGCTGCAGGCTATGTGACAGGCCAGACAATTCATGTTGATGGTGGCTTAGGGCTGTAGCCACACAACGCAAAACGGACCCGCAACTGCTGTTGCGGGGCTGTTTCAGTTAGCCGATCGAGGCTAAGCTTTATGCAACGATTAAGACCTCAGACGAGGATAGAGTTTCTTCTGCGAAGCCGGCCAATGTGATCGAGTCGCATTTTAGCGTTGCGTTGAAC
>CBFIAF010000035.1:0-39839 GCA_965660545.1 Alphaproteobacteria bacterium
GCACTTGCCTGCCTTCTTCTCATCCTCCTCTGACGGGATAAATAATATCCCTCTAGCTGGACCAACTTAGGGGGGGCTATTTCATCAGGCTCCGAGCTATTCGCATAGAACGTGACGAATTTAGCTGCTGTTTTCGCAGCAGTTGTCGCGCGTTCGCTATGTTGTAAACTGTCGCTGACGCATCCTTCTTTTTTTGTCCAAGGAGACCGCTCCGTTGTCCGCAACTGCATCTGTCAGCATTGATCCTGCGACCGGCCTGAAAAAATTCAACACCCGCGCCAGCTTGGCGACGGACAGGATTCAGGGAAAAGGCTATTCGGTTATTGTTGATGAAGCGCTCACCACGCTGCCGGAAGCCCCGCCGGGTGCTGCATTCAATGCGGAAGAGCAGGCGAAATATCGGGAGTTCAAGGAAGCGCGGCGGGGGGCGGCAGATTATATCGGGCTTGAAGGCGAATTCTCCAAGTATCTGGAGGATGTGTATTCGGATGCGCCAGTTGAACGCGATCCACTGACGGATGAATGCGAGATCCTCGTTGTTGGCGCAGGGTTTGCAGGGCTGCTGCTTTGGTACCGGCTGAAGGCTGCCGGGTTCCAGGACGTGCGCTTCTGCGAAAAGGGCGGTGATGTGGGCGGCACATGGTACTGGAACCGATATCCCGGTATTGCTTGCGATGTGGAAAGCTACAGTTATCTGCCGCTGTTGGAGGAGATGGGCTACGTCCCCTCCATGAAGTTCGCGTCCGGCTTTGAAATACTGGAATATTGCCAAAACATGGCGGAGAAGTTTGGTTTCTATGACCGCTGCTTGTTCCACACCACAGTAGACCAAACCGTTTGGGACGAAGATGCCGCTCGTTGGACTGTCCTCACGGACCGCGGTGATAAAATGCGTGCCCGTTTTGTCATCCTGGCGAACGGCATTCTAACAACGCCGAAGCTCGCCAAAATTGACGGCATGGAAAAGTTCCAGGGTGAGGCATTCCATACCTCCCGCTGGAACTATCATGTGGAGCTGAAAGACAAGCGGATTGGGATTATCGGCACGGGTGCCACATCTGTGCAGGCGGTACCGGAACTCGCTAAAATCGCCAAGGAACTGCACGTTTTCCAGCGCACACCTTCCTCCATTGACGTGCGTGATCAGCGCGAGACAACGGATGAGGAGCGCAAGCAATGGGCGAATGAGCCCGGCTGGGCTGTCGCTCGGCGGGAGCGCTTAGCGCTGATTTCAGCGGGTCGCACAGCACTTAAAGGCAATGATGATTTTCTGGCGGGGAAGGTGGATGTCAACGCTGGCCGCAAGCAGCACGCGACTGAAATTAGTCAGGATGAGCTGATCAAGAAGCAGCTAAACGCCAACTTCCGTATCATGGAGCAAATTCGCGCCCGCGTGGATGAAATAGTCCAAGACCCGGCAACAGCGGAGGCGCTGAAGCCATATTACCCTTACGGCTGTAAACGCCCGACGTTTCATGACGAATACCTGCCTGCGTTTAACAGGCCCAATGTGCATTTGATCGATACAGCGCCCATGGGCGTGCAGGAAATCAATGAGCGCGGCGTCGTGCATAATGGCGTTGAATATCCGGTGGACGTGATGATTTACGCGACCGGATTCCAGTGGATGGCGACCGCGTCCTTCAACATGATCACCGGGCGCGGCGGGCAAACCCTGCAGCAGAAATGGGCCGAGAAAGGCACTCGCACCTTCCTTGGCCTGCACAGCAACGGCTTCCCAAACCTATTTATTATGTCCGGCCCGCAAGGCGGCGGTGGCCAGTTCAACTTCACGCGCACCATAGATATGCACGTGAAATATGCTGTCAGCATGCTGGAAATGTTGCGGGACAAGAAAGCCCGCACACTGGATATTACCAAAAAATCCGAAATCGAATACGCCGCCCATTGCGCCGAAGCCGACATCCGCACATCGCCGCTCCGCGATTGTATCAGTTACTACAATGGCGATGGTGCCGCCGCCCCCGGCACGCTCGCGTATTATGGTGGCCCCGCAAAATGGCACGAAATCCGCGAAAAAGCGCTGGAAACCATGGAGCCGTTTGTGCTGGAGTAAGTGATAGTGAGGTTAGCATTCAGCCACCCTTGCAGCGCTTAGAGCAATAAAGCACCTCGTCCCAAACTTTCGCCCATTTCTTCCGCCAGGTGAATGGTCGTCCGCATGCTTTACAGGTTTTCGTAGGAAGGTCAGACTTTTTACGCATTTCCATAATTTGCCATTGCTGGGTGCCGCTATATTTGCCTGGGTGATCAGCATACCCTTCACTGAAATCTAGCTGCAACACTAAACGAGGTTAAAATATCCGGCGTGTTCCCGCTGGAGCTGAACCCATGTCAGAAACTATTGCTAAGACGCCTGCTGGTATCGCCATCCGTGCCGGAATTGGCGCGCGGCCGATTGGGTTGGGCTTCTAGCGGAAGTCGGAGCAGTTTTACTTAAAGGATACGGATGATCTATCCGGATGTGTGTATTTTTGTGTTGATGGCGGATAGAGTTCAAAGAGTGTTACAGCGTGTTAGATGACGCGCTGTAACACTTTTTTTAATGAGAAGCTCTGTGGGTTTGATACTTCGCAGGATAAGACCCCCCGACCCTTGCATCTGCAAAGCTGGTGTTACCTCTATGCTGTCGGCGAAGCGAATGTCGCTTCGAAGGCATGGCGCGCGACCCGGCGGCTCTGGCGACCACGCGAATATTTCCAGGACCCGCCAAAGGACCTGACGCCCTATTCACACTAAGTATCCGCATGGAACAAGCTTTATGCCGCAGATGACCCTACGGGCTGCGCCAAGGTTTCCCGCGCGCTATGGACTGAAATGGCAGAGCCGCTCCGTAATCCCGTCGATACGGCAACCGTTTGTGCCGTCTAGATTGCTAACATTAAAGAACGGGCCAAACGATCCTGCTTTGCCGAAAATAACGTAGCTTTCGCCCCTGAGCGCGCTGGCATTGTCGGCACCATAGGCACCAACAATCAGGTTCTCGACTCCGTCGCCATTCACATTAACGGCGTTTAGGCCCTCAATTGAGAACCCGCTAGCGCCGTCCAGATTGGTGAGATCAATCGTAAACATATGGCCCAAACCTTAGTAACAATACTGCGCCGCCCAACGCTCAAACTTTTGGTAACATCTAAAGCGATGAAGCCCACGCCGATTCTATCTATATGGTTTGTTTCAATTTGCGAATAACAATTGTTACGCGCACCGTTAGAGTTTGCGGCCAAGTGCCTTTTACGGCATGGATAGCTGTCGACTGCTGAATTGGCGGTGAATGTGTTAATTCTGAATTAAGGTGAAATTCGAATGGGTTGGTTTATCCACCACGTGAACGTTCAGGCGCACGATGTTCGTCAATCCGCTGCATTCTACCGGGATATTATTGGGTTACAGGATGGTGCCTGGGTGTACCCGGAGACTGTTGGTGAGGTCGGCCACAACCCTGACAGCATCGCGGCATTCGGTAGTTTGAACCGGGGCGTACATGTGGTGCGCGCAATCCCAACGTTTCCCCGTGACAACAAGCTTATGCATAATCCGACAATCGGCGGCCATTTCGCTTTCAACGTCCCAGATATCTTGGCCGTAAAGGCCAGGCTAGAGGCGGCGGGCGTCACTGTTTCAGATGCTGGCGAGTACGCGATGTCCGGCGTGCGCCAGATCTACTGCTACGACCCAAGCCATAATGTGATTGAGATCAATCAGATCGTAAATCCTTCAGGCGGCCCAGCGCCGGGCGCTGAGGAGACAAATGATCTTCGCTTTGAGGTTGGGCTACATGAAGGCGAATGGGCGCTGCATCACGTAAACCTGCCCGCCCATGATGTGCGCACGACGGCGGAATTCTTCCGGGACTTGATCGGCTTGGAGGAAATGGCCTGGGAACCCGTGGCAAGTTCCCCCGTATCTGCCTACACATCGGACCCCGATAGCCTTGCTATGTTCGGCCAACAGAATCGCGGCTTGCATATCGCCAAGCCAACGCCCGCCTTCGCCTGGGACAACGGCTTCAAGCACAACCCAACAGTTGGCGGCCATTTCGCGTTGGTCGTAAAAAGCCTTGATGCTGTCAAAGCGCGTATGGATGCGGCCGGCGTGGTCTACACAGAGGCCGGGCCATACGCTATGGCTAGAATGCGCCAATTATACGCCTACGACCCGTCGCTAAACCTCGTAGAAATCGACGAGATGATTTAGGGCAAGCGTTGCGCGCAATCCTTGCAGGCTTCCTCTATTGGCAGGAGCCGTTCGTGATGGCGGCGCGCCGGGCGCTTGGCCTCAGGCTTGAGCTTAGCACCCGGCCAGGCGACTGGTTGGCGTTTACCCTCAGGCGTCCGATTTAGAGCCCTGGTCCTCCGAGGCCTCGACGCCTTCACTTACCCAATCCGCGGAGAGGGTAAATTGCTGTCTTTCACTGGGCGAAAATAGCATCAGTCTTGGTGTTTTTTAATCAAACGACCGGCCCGCCCGCAATTTGAATGCGGCGCATGACGCGGCGTTCTGTACCCGCGTCGTGGATGGCGAGATGTTTTGTGGAGCGATTATCCCAGAAGGCCATCGTGCCAGAGGTCCAGCGGAAACGGCACGTAAATTCTGGCCTATGACCCCAGGCGAGCAGCCAATCAAGCAATGGCTTTGACTCGGCCTCCGTCCAGCCTTCAAACCCAACCGAATAGGATGCATTCACAAACAGACACTTCCGCCCGGATTCAGGGTGCGTGCGAACAACGGGGTGCGCGTTTTCCGTTGGTTGCCAGTCTGCGTCCTCACGCACGACGGTCGCGCGCTTGGCGTTCAGCCCGTTCGATGGGCCAGCAACCATCCGGTCCGAATGCACGCATTTCAGGCCTGATAGAAAATCCTGCATGCCTTCAGACAGCCCGTCATAGGCTTTCCATTGGCTGGCGAAGAGGGTATCGCCGCCTGTACTTGGCGCTTCAAGTGCATAGAGTAGCGCGCCCATCGGCGGCTCTGCCATCATCGTTGTGTCGGTGTGCCAATCTTCACCAACGATCCGCGTATCGCCCGGCTCCCGAACAATGGTGACGACTTCGGGGTCATGATCGCCTGTGTTGAAGTTCGGGTGGATGAAAATATCGCCGAATTTCCGCGCGAGCACTTTGTGTTGGTCTGTATCCAGCGTCTGGTCCTGGAAGAACAGCACGCCGTGTTCTGCTAGCTGGCCGCGCAGATCCTGCGCCATGCTTTCCGAAATACCCCGCAGGTCAACGCCGGAAATCTCCGCACCGACGGCACCCGATTGCTTACGGACTTTCATATCCCTCATCCCTTCGACTGGTCGCGGGCGAAGCTTAACAATAGCAAGCCGCATCTGAAAATGCCGCCTCTTCGCATCGCCCATGAACTTGTGCCAAGCTTCCTGCCAAGAAACTTGTTTTATCCAAGAGGATGCGCGTTTCATGACATCGCTTCAAGTTGTTGCTGAAGGATTATCCTTCCCCGAGGGCCCGCGCTGGCATGAGGGTGCGTTCTACTTCTCCGACTTTTACCGCCATAGCGTTTTCAGGATTAGTGCAATTGGCACCTTGGAAACTGTAGCGGGTGTTCCAACCCAGCCCTCTGGCCTTGGTTGGCTGCCAGATGGGCGGATGCTGATTGTCTCGATGACGGACCGAAAGCTGCTACGCCAAGAGGCGGACGGCAGCTTGGTCGAGCATGCGAACCTTTATGACCTAGCTGCATATCACTGCAACGACATGGTCGTGGATGCGACGGGTGGTGCCTATGTCGGCAATTTCGGCTTCAATAGCCACGGAGGCGAGACGCCGCGGGAGGGGAACTTAATTCGGATATCGCCTGCGGGCGCTGTCAGTGTCGCGGCGGAAGGTCTTGCATTTGCCAATGGCTCTGTGATCACTCCGGATGGCAAGGTGCTGATTGTCGGAGAAACCCGCGGTAATCGTTTGAGCGCTTGGGATATCGCGAGTGACGGTAGCCTCTCCAACCGCCGTATCTGGGCGGACCTTGGCAAGAATTTCCCGGACGGCATTTGTTTAGATGCCGAGGGTGCCATCTGGGTTGCCGATCCGCGTAACAATGAAACCATCCGCTTTGCCGAAGGCGGAGAGGTGCTGCAACGCATTTCTACAGGTGACCGAGGGTCATTCGCCTGCATGCTTGGCGGCGAAGACCGACGGACCCTTTACATCTGTACCTGCGCTGGCTCCGGCCCTGCCGCCGCTGAAAGACGCGATGGCAGGATCGAGACAATCCGAGTTAACATACCTGGCGCAGGCCACCCCTAAAGCAAGAGAGAGCCCGGACTTTGGAATTCATTCGCGTAGAAAAATCAGGCCCCGTCCGCACATTAACGATGACGCGCGGCCATAAGCGAAACGCCCTGACCATCGCCATGCTGGCGGAAATGGAAGAGGCCTTGATGGAACCAACAGCGACTGATGAGCGTGTGCTTGTCCTCCGCGCGGAGGGCCCGGCCTTCTGTGCTGGCATGGACTTACAGGAACGGCTTGAACGCCCCATTACGAATGACGAAAGCCCGATTGAGACGACGCTGCATGCCCTGGAAAGTCACCCTCTGCCCGCCGTTGCCGTCGTTCAGGGGGACGCTATCGCTGGCGGATGTGAGCTGGCGTTGCATTGCGATTTCGTCGTGTCTGATGAAAAGGCCCGCTTTGGCATGTCTCTAGCGCAGATCGGCCTGGCCCCAACCTGGTTCCTGGCCAAAAAGCTGATGGAAGTTGCAGGTCCCGTTGGCGCGCGTGAAGTGCTGCTGTTGGGAGACCCGCTGCCAGCGTCGCGCCTGAAAGATATGGGCGTCATTCATTCCATCGCGTCTAAAGATGGGCTGGAGGGTGCGGCCAGCGCTGTGATCGACCGTCTCGCCAAGAACGCGCCCTTGTCATTGCGTGCGATCAAGGCTCTTCTGGTGCGAGAAATGGCCTTTCGGGACGGGGTCTATCATGGCGATGTCGATAAGCTGGTCAACGCAACGCGCACCAGCTATGACGGCAAGGAGGGCATTCGCGCCCGCTTAGAAAAGCGCACGCCGGTCTTTAAAGGAGAATAGTCCATGGCAGTTCGGATGACGAAGCGCTGGCGACCGCTGACAACGGAACAGGCAAAGCGGCTCTCAGGAAATCTTGGCGTCTATCAATTGGCAAATGACCATGGCGAGGTGCTGTATATAGGCGCCGCCACAGGTCTCAGCCAGTTTGGCTTGCGCGGCGAAGTCATGGCCAAAGCCGACGCGCCGCCCACAGGTGCCACGCAGTTTCGCGTTGAAGTCAACACCGCCTACCGCACCCGACACGGCGAATTGTTAGCGGCCCACTTGTTCGATCACGGCACCTTGCCGGTCGCCAACACTTATGTAGATGCATCGCGTTTGGGGCGGCTGAGTCCGGGGTGATGCCTGTGAGGTTCGTATTAGCAGCGGTACCCCCCCCCTTACCCAACCTCACCCTCGCCTTTGGGGGCGAGGAGCTAGGTAGGAAGCGCCACCACGCATTCGCCTCTCCCTCCAACGGGGTGAGGGACAGGCTGAGGGGCGTGTCGCAACGAAGGCAGACGCCGGCAAGAAAGAAGGGAAATTCTGATGGATTTTGAACTGAGCGAAGAGCAGAAGATGATTGTCGATATGTGTCGGCGATTTGTGCGGGAGGAAATCCTGCCGCTTGAGGATAAGCTTGATCCGGATACGGATGAGCTTGAGCCTGAAGATCACGAACGGCTTGTCGGCATCGTCAAAGAAATGGGGCTTTATGGCCTCGATACACCGCCAGAATATGGCGGGCCGGATATCGACCTTGTTACGCGGACACTCATCGCGCTGGAGATTTCGCAGCATCGTGCTGGCATCTATGCGCCCTCTTACAATGTGTTCGGTGGGGCAGGGCAGGCGCAGCTCTTTGAAGCGACGGATTACCAGAAGGAAAAATATCTGTACCCGATGCTTCGGGGCGAGAAAACGACCTTCTTTGGCCTTTCCGAACCTTCTGGCG
This sequence comes from Alphaproteobacteria bacterium, assembly GCA_965660545.1. Lineage (GTDB taxonomy): Bacteria > Pseudomonadota > Alphaproteobacteria > Bin95 > Bin95 > VMCJ01. The sequence continues at coordinate 8,004 of CBFIAF010000035.1, forward strand.
GATCTGATCCCGCCCGCGCCATCCAAACGCGTGCGGTGAGAGACGGCGACGATTGGGTTATTAATGGCCAGAAGCTCTGGATCAGCGGTGCGGATAAGGCGGATTATGGCCTGGTCTTCGCGCGCACGGATTCCAGCAGCGGACGTGACGGGGTCACCTGCTTTATTGTGGAGACGGATTGGCCGGGCTTCCACGTGCGCCGCGTCGTTCATACGCTCCGCTCTGCCCGTTATGCGACGGAGCTTGGGTTTGAGGACCTGCGGGTGCCGGATAAGAATATTCTCGGCAAGGTCGGCGGTGGCTTCGCAATCGCCAATGATCGCTTGGCCCGCCAACGTATTCCTTACGCTGCAACCTGCATAAGTGCGGCCATCGCCGCCCACGAACGTGCGGTCGAGTATTCTAAAATCCGCGAAACCTTCGGCGCGCCATTGTCATCTCGCCAGGGTATCCAGTGGATGTTGGTGGAGAATGAGATCGAGATTCGCCAGGCACGTTTGCTGTGCTTGGAAGCAGCTTCAAAAGCTGACCAAGGCCTGCCGTTCCGAACGGAATCCGCCATTGCTAAATATGTATCGGCTGAAAGCTCATTCCGGGTCGTGGACCGGTCCATGCAAATCCATGGCGGACTTGGTGTCGCGAAGGACCTGCCGTTTGAACGATGGTTCCGTGAAATGCGTATCCGGCGGATCGGCGAAGGGCCAAGTGAGGTGCAGAAGCATGTCATTGCCCGCGATATTCTAGGCCAGGGGCTCCGCTAAATGGCTGACAAGGCACCGTTTGATGAAGCTGGTCGCTGGCCGCTGCAAGGCCTGAAAGTGCTGGATATGGGGCAGGTCTATAATGGCCCCTATGCCGGTTTCCTGATGGCGCAGGCGGGTGCCGATGTCATCAAGATTGAGCCGTTGGAAGGTGAGGCCATCCGCGCTCGCGGCTCCACCGGGGAAGTGCCGCTTGCGCATGTGATGCTGAATGCCGGTAAGCGCGGCATTGCCGTCAATCTCAAGTCTGATGATGGCCGGGCATTGTTTCTTGATCTGATCGATAAAGCGGATGTGTTGCTGGAAAACTTCGCTCCTGGTGCCATGGACCGCCTTTGCATCGGCTCTGATGTTCTGTTGAAGCGTAACCCCCGGCTAATCTATGGCTCGTCCACTGGCTACGGTGTGTGGGGCGAAGAGAAGAATAATCTGGCCATGGACCTCACAATCCAGGCCTATGCCGGGATCATGTCAACCAATGGTCCTGCAGATGGGCCGCCGTTGAAGGCCGGATTAGCTGTCGTCGATTTCCTGGGCGGCGTTCATCTCTATGCGGCGTTGATGACCGCGCTGTATGAGCGCTCCGTTACAGGTAAGGGCCGGGTTGTCGAAGTGGCGATGCAGGAAACAGCGCTAACGGCACAGGCGACGTCAATGACAGCCATGCACTTGGCGGGCGGTGCCCAACCGCCCAGGCGTGGCAACAATCATCCCGCAGGCACCAGTGCCCCCTATAACGTTTATGAATGCACGGACGGCCACGTGGCGATCATTTGTGTTCGGGACAATCATTGGCAAGCGCTTGCCCGTGCGATGGGACGCCCGGAAGCGGCAGAGCACCCCGAATTCGCCGAATCTCAGGCCCGCGCCACAAACGAAGCGCGCATTGATGAAATGACGGAAGCTTGGACGCGCACACTTTCAAAGTATGAGGTCGCCCGCATTTGTAAGAACCAGCGCGTGCCTGCCGCACCTGTCCGCACATTGCCAGAAGTCGCAGCGGACCAGCCATTGAAAACCCGCCGCGCCATGTTTGATGTGGACCACCGGGAGCTTGGTAAAGTCACGGTACCGGGCAGCCCCTTGCGCTTCCATGGCTCCCCCGAACCAGAATGGATCGTCAATCCATTGCTGGGCGAACATACGGCCGAGGTATTGGGAGACTGGCTTGGCGTTTCTGAGGATATTGTGGATGGGTTGGCGGCAGCAGGCGTCGTCGGCGTTTCCGAATAGCTGATGGCGCTGCCCATGATCTTCGATTGCGACGGCGTTCTGATCAATTCTGAAGGCATTTATATCGATGTTGAGCTGGCGATCATGCGCCGGGGTTGGCATGGATATCGGCATTGCAGAATATCAGGCGCAGTTCGTTGGAATTCCCAACGATCATTTGCTGCTGGCGCTCCGGGCAGAATTCCATACGCGCGCGCTGACGTTTTCTGAAGACTTTGCGGCGCGGCATGCCTTTGAGGTTGAGCGGAGGCTTGCGCTTGAACTTGCTACCATCCCAGGTGTCGTCCCGTTGTTAGAGGGGCATTCTGGTTCCCGCGCCGTGGCATCCGCCAGCAATCCGGGGCCGTTGGCGGAAAAGCTGGCTTTCACTGGCCTGGATGGGTATTTCGCACTGCATATCTATTCGACAAAGCAGGCTGGTAGGGGCAAGCCAACACCTGATGTATATTTGATAGCAGCGGAAGAGCTTGGCCTTCTGCCGGAAGCTCGCACTGTTATTGAAGATAGTGCGAACGGTGCCAAAGTAGGCGTTGCAGCAGGCCTGTCCACACGTTTGATTGCTGCTGGCGCTGACGCTGTATTTGATGCTTATGGGGCAATCCAGGCGCATTTGGCCGCCGGTAATTTATTATAGGGGCGAACCTTCATGCGGCTGTCGATTATCGGTTTCGGTGTAATGGGCGAACGTCTTACGCGGGCTGCCTTGGATTTTGATCCGGCTATTGTTGAACTGGCAGGCGTATGGGACCCATCCACCACGCAAATGGAGCGGCTGTTCGCTGAGCTGCCGAATGCGCCCACGTTGGCTTCCGCCGAGGACTGTGTTGCTGAGGCCGATTGCGTCTACATCGCGTCCCCGCCAAAAACACATCTTGCCCACGCCCGTGCAGCATTGAACGCAGGCAAGGCCGTATTCACGGAAAAACCGCTTGGTGTGGATCTGGTAGACAGCCGCGCGTTTGTGAAGGAAGCTGCGGGGGAGCGTGCGGCAGTCAATTTTGTCTTCGCCTCATCCCCGGCTGTTGCTGAACTGGAATCCTGGATCGCGGAAGGTGCGGTTGGCAAGCCATCGGCGATCACAGTCGCCGCAGATTTCTCCTCTTGGCCACGCGAATGGCAGATGGATGCTGTGTCCTGGTTGGCGAAGCGGGCGGAAGGCGGGTTCACCCGTGAAGTCCTCTCCCACTTCCTGTTTCTTACAGCGCGCTTAGGTGGCGAGATGCGCCGGCTAGAATCCCATGCGGACTATCCTTCTGGTGACCTCGCGGAAACGGCGATTAGTGCCAGCATGCAAGCGGGCGATACCCCAGTCTCAGTTACCGGCGGTGTGGGTACGATTTTGGAAAAGGAAAGCAATCTCTGGCAGCTGGAAGGCGAGGCAGGATCCATCCGCTTGCGCAACTGGTCCACCGCTGAGCGGCTGGATGAGCAGGGTGTGTGGCGAACTGCGCCCCATACGATGCCGCATACTGAAGCCCGTCCGCTTATCCTGAAAGGCCAATTGCATAAGCTCGTGGCGATGACGGCAGGCAAACCCCATGATCTTGCAACGCTAGGGGAAGCGCTGGCTGTGCAGGAGATCGTCGAAGCTATTTTGAGCAATGGCGCGTGATCTACCTCATGCGCCATGGCGAGACCGTTTGGAATGCTAAGCAGCGCCTTGAAGGCCTAGCGCGAATCAGCGGCATCTCTAAACAACTTACTTCTCGGACTCGTCGTAAAGTCGACATGTTTTATCAGTTGCCATTCGGTGGTCCTGCAATCGCAAAATGGGCGTGTCAGGCACATTCCGACTGTATTCCTGCCGACGGTGCCAAAGTTGCTCAATGATTTGATCGCTGTACAGAACATCGCTTCAGTCTGGGTCGGTCAATGCAGTGCAGGATATTGGCGAACAGGTTCCGAGCAATTTCAACTGCTGTGATCTGGACGATTATGGAGCGACTTTGGCGGACAGCACTACTGCCAATTTGTACCAGCTACGAAACGATTATAATCTCAAGGGAGGTCACGCCCTTAATCCCGAGGAATTTTCTGCATGCTGCTGATCAGGCGGTAGAAGCCGATATTGGGGTGTTCGGTGGCACCGGCTGCACCAAAGGCGGAAGGGAGCAGGTGTGTGGCTGCGGCTTCGCGGATGGTGCGTTCGTCCAAAGCTTCCAGCACAAGCAAACGTAGGCCTTCGACATTGGCATCACCGGTTGCGTCCACATCTGCGCGCCACAAGGATCCGCCGACAGCGCGGGGCATTTCGGCCATGGCGGTCAGCACGTCTGTCAGCCATGCATCAAGGCCGGGACCGCCTTTGACACGGACGGCAAGGCACACGCCGCCATGGCCGCGTCCGACACGGGCGATGCGTTCGCCGCACATCCGCCCAAAATTCTGAAACTCGCCCATGACGCGTTTGGACCAGTCCGACTGATCGGCCAGAATCGCTTTGTAGGTAGGGTCCGTTAGTGCGCTCAAGTCCCGGGTTTCATACCAGGCGAAGTATTTGGGCTGCGAGTCAATCGCGACATAGCGAAAGGCGGACCAAAAACCGTCTAAGTCAACGCGTTCGGCCACATGCTCATTCGTGTACCAGTCGTTGTACTCATCTTCCATGGCGTCGGGGATGTCCATGTATGTCACGAGGGCGGCTTCAGTCATCGATTGTTTCCTCCATTGCGCTTTTTCAAATCATGGTACTCTGATCTAAGCCAATTCGCACGGGTTTCAGGACGTTTCGACAATGGATGCTTTATCACCAGTGACAGAGGTCATTGCAGACATATCTGGAATCCGCGCGGCTGAAGCGGATGATAGCGCTGGCCTGCTTGCGGCTGCAAAGCAGGCATGGGCAGATGTTGAGGAAAAACTCGAAGCGCGTTTTCTGGCTGGCGGCTCGGCCTTTGAAGCAATGGAGGCGCGCTCCATTGCCCAGGATGCTATTATCGGCGCTCTTCTAGATCACGCTGCGGAGAAAGTATTCCGGGCGGCCAATCCGTCGACCGGAGAACGGTTCGCCGTGGTCGCCGTTGGAGGTTATGGCCGTGGTCTACAGGCCCCATACAGCGATATCGACCTGTTGTTTTTAACGCCATACAAGCGGGCTTCCCGTGTAGAGCAGATGGTGGAGCACACGCTTTACCTGTTGTGGGATATGGGCATGAAGGTTGGGCACGCAACACGGTCCGTTGAAGAATGCGTGCGTTTGACTAAAACGGATATGACAATCCGCACCAGCTTGCTGGAAGAACGCCTGGTCTGGGGTGAGGCGTCGCTGTGGGATGAGCTCCGCCAGCATTTCTGGACGGACGTCGTGAATGATGCGGGCGCCTTCATGGCCGCCAAGCTGGAGGAGCGCCAGGAGCGGCACGATAGCTTCGGCGATAGTCGCTACATGCTTGAGCCGAATGTGAAAGAAGGCAAAGGCGGTCTGCGGGATCTGCACGCGCTCTACTGGATCGCCAAGCACCACTACGCGGTCAGTGACGTCGAAGACTTGGTGAAGCTTGGCGTTTTGACCAAGGGCGAGCGGTGGCGGTTTCGCAAAGCCGCCAATTTCCTATACACGACGCGTTGTCACCTGCATTACTGGGCCGGGCGGGCAGAGGAGCGTCTAACGTTTGATGCCCAGGTGCAAATCGCAGAACGTATGGGCTATGCCGACCGCCCCCATGTGCGCGGCGTTGAACGCTTCATGAAGCACTATTATCTGACCGCAAAAACTGTTGGCGATCTCACCCGGATTATCTGTGCTTCGTTGGAGGCGGCGCAACAAAAACCTGGGCGTTTTTCGTTCTCGCGGCTCGTGGAATGGAATCGGGAACTGGAAGGGTTTACGCTTTCTGGCGGTCGCTTGGCACCGGCGGATAACAATGCCTTTCGTGAAAATCCGGCTGAAATCTTAAGAATTTTCGCAGTCGCCGAACAGCATGAGCTTGATATCCACCCAGGCGCACTCCGTCTGATCCGCCGGGATATCAAGCGGATTGATACTATCCGGGATGATTCCGAAGCGAACCGGCTTTTCCTGGAAATGCTAACCTCCGACAAAACCCCAGCAAAGGCGCTGGGGCGGTTAAATGAAGCCACCGTCCTTGGCCGTTTTGTTCCAGACTTTGGCCGCGTCGTTGCGCAAATGCAGTACGATATGTATCACACATTCACTGTCGATGAACATACGATCCGTGCGATTGGCATGCTGCGTCAGCTGGAATCCGGCAGGTTTAAGGATGTCGCACCAGTCGCGTCATCTGTCGTTGGGCAAGCGGCGTCCAGGCGTGCGTTGTATGTGGCTTTGTTCTTCCACGACATCGCCAAGGGGCGCGGTGGCGATCATTCAATCCTTGGGGCGGAGGTCGCCGAAGACGTATGCCCACGCCTTGGTTTAGATCAAGGCGACACTGAGACCGTCGCATGGCTGGTGCGCTACCATCTGGTTATGAGCCACGTGGCCTTCAAGCGAGACCTGGCGGACCCGCAAACGGTTAAAGACTTCGTTGGCGTCGTGCAATCTTTGGAGCGACTTCGACTGCTGCTGGTCCTGACGGTTTGTGATATCCGCGCCGTTGGCCCCAATACCTGGACGGAATGGAAGGCCTCTCTATTGCGGGAGCTGTATTTTCGCGCTCAGGAAGAAATTGCAGGGGATGACAGTGATCGTAGCCTTGCTGGCCGGATATCCTACGCCAAGGAAGCAACGGCGGAGGTGATGACGGATTGGTCGGATGGCGCCCGCGACGCTGCCATCGCCAATGCGCCACCAGGGTTCTGGCTCTCAGCGCCACCCATTGAATTGGCAAGACGGCTCGGCGTATACGCGGAGGCGCTTCAAGCAGACCCGGCCCTTGTGATCGACATTGGTCCGGCACCTGAAGGCGATGCAAGTGAGGTGGTTGTCGCGACGCTGGATCATCCAGGCTTATTCGCGCGCATTGCCGGTGGATTGGCCGTAGCGGGTGCAGATATCGTTCAGGCCCAGGCGACCACGTTCGCGGACGGCTACGTGCTGGATGTATTCACTGTTCCGGATGAGCTTGCCGCAGATGCGTTTGCGAACGAAAGCCGGGCTGATCGGATTAGGCAGGCTGTATCAGGTGCGCTGATGGGCGAGATCACGCTTTCAGAGGAGCTCACGAAATCGCCTGCTTGGCGCCGTCGTTCAGATGCATTCTCCGTCCCGCCTCAGGTCGTGATCGATAACAAGGCCAGCGCCACCCATACCGTAATTGAAGTGGTTGGGCGCAACCGCACTGGCTTCCTCAACAAGATCGCCTGGACCCTCAACCAACAAGGCCTCCGCATAGCCCAATCTCGCATCGCTTCATACGGCGAACGCGCGGTGGACGTGTTCTATGTAAAGGACGTTTTCGGCTTGAAGATGGAGCAGGAAGCCAAAATCGCCGCTGTCCGCAAGGCCCTTCTACAAGCGCTGGACGAACTGGCGGAACTTGGGGGTTAGCGATCTATTTCCTGCCGCTTGATTTGCATCGCCAAGTATTTGGAGTAAATGCGGCACTGGGAGAGTGAGCCTGCTGTGTACCAGAGACCCTTCTGCGCCGTTGGTGACCACATATTGTTGAGTTCCTGGGTGTCTAGATTGATGCCCCATACTTGCCCAACGGCATCTGCAATTGCGTCGCCAAAAAGTTGGCGGGTCATGTAGTCCTGCCCTTTGTATCCTGTTGCCAGGACGACCAGATCGGCGGCGATTTGGGTGCCGGATTGCATCTGAACGCCATCATTGGTGAAGGTTTCGATATCCGCATATTGGATGAGGGAGATATCGCGGGCGGCAATCAGGTCTGATGCGCCAGCGTTGAAATAGTATCCGCCGCCGCGCTGGCGATATTTGATCGGCCAACCGCTATCGTCCTCGCCATATTCCAACCGGAACCCGGCGGCTTCAAGGCCGTTCAGCAGCGGCGCATCGATTGCTTTCACCTCCGCTGTGATGATTTGATGTGCGCGCTTCATTACAGGCATTGGCGTGCCGGAATTCAGGAGATCTCGCTCGGCTAGGGGCGGGCCATCCCCTAGATACACACCATCATAAAGTTGGGCCGAAGGATCAATATTGACGATCATGGTTGGGCTGCGCTGAACCATTGTTACGTTAGCTTTGTGGGTATGAAGATGCTGCGCGATGTCATGGGCGCTGGTGCCAGTGCCGATAACAAGCGTGTTCTGTTCGGCCCAATCCGCACCGCCCATGAATTGGCTGGAATGCTGCACAGTGCCGCTGAACTTATCCAGGGTTGGGATTTCCGGTATGTTCGGCGTGCCCGATACGCTTGTTGCCATAATGATGTGGCGGGGGCGGAGGCCACGCACACTGCCATCAGCCAAGCTGAGCCAGGCTTGCCAGTATTCGTTGTTCACATCCCATTCAGCGCGCAGAAAATCTGTCTCCGTCCAAAAATTGATTTCCATGGCATCTACATAGAATTCAATCCAATTTGCGAGCTTATCTTTCGAGAGGTAGGCCGGAAACGTCTCTGGGAAGGGCAAGTGCGGGAAGTGATTGATCTGGGTGCGATTATGTAGTTGCAGGCTGTGATAGCGTTTGCGCCAATTATCACCAATCCGTTCCATACGGTCGACAACGAGTGTGTCGACGCCAAGGCGTCCGAGTTCTGCTGCCGCTGTGCACCCTGCATGGCCGCCACCAATGATCAACACATCCGGATCGCGAGCGGCGAAAGCTTGGGCGATTTGGCGTTTATCCAGCCAATTCGGCGCATCCATTTCACCGCCAACATCGGGCGTGTCTGCGATGGTTTGAGGGGCCGCACCGTTGAGTGATTCAAGCGCCGTCATCAGCGTCCAAGCTTTGCCGCTCGCGCCCAGGCGAAAAACACTGACGCATTCTCCTGCATCTGTCTGAAAGCGCGCGATCGCTTCGACGCAACGTCTGCCCGCGCGCTCGACCCATTGCGGTGGGGTTTTAATGTCATCCACCCGGAAATTGCGGAAGCCTTCTTTCGTGGCGGCACCGGCTAGGCCAGGCACGATATTCTCAGCACCACTCACAGCCCTGAGACTCCAGGTCAGGGCGATTAAATCACGCCAGTGGCAATCCTCAGCGAACAAGCTTGCTAGATCGCCCTCGTTCGTCAATGCCGTGTTGAACGCATCCGCCCACGCTTCTGCCATTGCACCAGGGGACCGTGTTTCCGCCGCTATATCTCCACTATTCATGTCGTGATGCGTCCATAGTTCCTCTGGTGCCTTCCGGGCCTGCCAGGAGTTTATGCTGGCTCTCGCTATCTGGTCCCACTGGTGCGGTCAACAGGTGTAGTTCATGCCCAGCCTGCCGCCATCAGCATAGATCGTTTCGCCGGTGATGTAGCTGGCTTTATCACTGGCGAGGAAGGCTACGACATCGCCAATTTCGCGCGGGGCACCAACGCGGCCCATTGGTGTGCGGGACATCACTATTTTCATGGCTTCGGGGTTTGCGTTGACACCAGCCATCATGGCCGTGTCGATGGAGCCCGGACCAATAGCGTTCACACGGATGCCGTGCGGGGCGAGTGCCAGTGCAGCCGATTTCGTCAACTGCATGACACCGCCTTTGGAGGCGCAATAAGCGGCAATAGCAGGGATCGCGACCTGGGCGTTAATGGACGACATGTTAACCACAGCACCCTTAATTCCCTTGGCGACCATTGCTTTGGCAGCGCGTTGCGTGGCCACGAATGTGCCGATCAGGTTGATACCGATCACATCAGTGAACTGCTCTAGCGGTAGCTCAAGGAAGTCCCCAGGTGCGGCGATGCCGGCGTTGTTGACTAGGATTGATACCGTACCAACCTCTGCCTCAATCTTATCGAACAGTGTCAGTACAGCGTTTGAATTAGCCATATCGCAGGCATAGGCTTTGCCATCAAGCTTCGCCGCTGCCGCCTCTGCGCCTTCGCCGTTGACGTCTGCAATGACGATCTGAGCGCCGTCCGCCGCTAATGCTTCCGCGCAGGCAAAGCCGATACCTTGCGCGCCGCCAGTGATGAGCGCAATTTTTTTCTGGTCACAAAAGGAGCTCCGTCTACCAGATGAATTTAATTTCGTCATATTAGTAGACAAAGTCGGGTTTGCCGTCCCTGCTTTTGGCCAGGGTAATGCGTTGAACGGCTGATGTTTTGCTCATACCCTGATGAGGGAAGCTGTTTGATGTGTTGAACGCCCCCCAAAGGAAGATCCCATGAAACTTGGATTATTGCTGCCTAATCAAGGTGTTGTGTTTGGTGCAACGACAGTGCCTGAATTGCTTGAACTTGCGGAGCATGCTGAAGCGTCTGGCCTTTTTGAAAGCCTTTGGGTCGGCGATAATCTGCTGGCCAAGCCGCGACTTGAATCGGTGACGCTGCTCTCTGCGCTTGCTGTTCGGACGAAGAATATGCGACTTGGAACAGCCTGCATGGCGAGTTTCCCGCTGCGGGATCCGATTGTGCTAGCAGCCCAGTGGGGCGCGCTGGATTGTTTGTCTGACGGGCGGGCAGTATTAACAGCCTGCATCGGCGGCGGCCCGGCCAAAGGCAATATCGCAGGCGCTTTTGATTCTGAATATGACGCGATGAAGATTGACCCCCGTGATCGGATCGGTCGCTTGGAGGAGGGCATTCAGGTTCTTCGTGTGCTTTGGCAGAACGACCCTGCCACATTCCATGGGAAGTTCTTCAGTTTTGACGGCATTGCTGTGCGCCCGCCGCCCGTTCTAAAACCGTGCCCGCCAATTTGGATTGCGAACAACCCTTGGGTCTTTGGCGATACAAAATCCGGCATGATCAACCGGCAGGTCGATAGGGTCGCACGCTTGGCGGATGGTTGGATGACGGTTGGTGCCACGCCTGAGCAATTCGACGGCGCATGGCGGCAAATCCAGGACGCTGCAGTGGGCCATGGGCGGGACGCTCAGGCGATGGAAAATTCCATCTATTTCAATCTCAATCTGAATGACGACAAGTCGGCGGCTTATAATGAAAGCAAGAAATTCCTCGACGAGTATTACAGCTCCGATTGGCCGGAGTGGAAAGTGAACGTTTGGACCGCTTGCGGCTCCCCCGAATACTGCGCTGAGCGCATTCGGGAATATCAGGCCGTAAATGCGCAGACCATGATCATTCGCTTTGCATCTTACGACCAGAAGCCGCAGCTGGCGCGGTTCCTTAAAGAAGTCGCGCCATTGATTTGATTGGAAGAGCAGCCTATCTTGCAGCTGTCTGATGCACCGCCATCACCGCGTTTTTGCGATTTCGACCCCCGCCAGATTCTCTAGCGTTTTGGTCAGCACTGTCATGTCCTTGTCGCGCCCGAACTCATTCATGGCTTGCAGGAAGAGCGTTCGTATGTTCGTGCCAAGCCACATCGGCACTTCATAGGCCTCAGCCTCACGTCGCCAAAGATCCAAGTCTTTCTCGATGATGTACATGGCACCGCCATAGTCGAAGCTCCGGGTCAGCACATGATCTGGGATTTTGCGTTCAGTCGCGCTGTTCTTTCCGCTGGATGCATTGATGACTTCAATCATCTGTTCTGGGTCCAGCCCGGCCTTGGCACCCAAAGTCATGGCTTCCAGCGCGACCGATAGATTGCCGAAGGAGATGATATTGTTGACAAGCTTCATCGTTTGCGCGGACCCAGGGCGCCCGTCGATATAAGTGACCTTTGCAGCGATATCATTGAGCGCCGCTTCAAGCGCATCAAACGTCTTTCGGTCGCCGGAACACATGATGCCAAGCGTTGCCGCTTCCGCCCCTGGCGGGCCGCCAGAAATTGGCGCATCGAGGAAGGCTTTGCCCTCAGCTGCCATCTTTTCGGCCATATCGAGGGAATAAGCACTGCCTGTCGTGCCCATATTGACGAAGGCACTTGCCCGTGTCCCTTTGATCACACCATCAGCGCCCACGCCAACAGCTTCCGCCGCTGCCAGATTGGGCAGGCAGGCTAGGACGATATCGGATTCATCGGCCGTCTCCCGCGCAGATTTTGCTACCTGGGCACCTCGCTGTGCCAGAATGCTGGTTGCGGTTTCGTCTGGATCACAAACAACAAGATTATGCCCCGCTTTCGCAAGATTGATCGCCATTGGCCGCCCCATAGCGCCAAGACCGACATATCCAATACGCATGTGCTTATTCCCTTAAACTGGCTTATCGCCTTTAACGACGACCCTATGCACAGCCCGCTTTTCCTTCGCGGCGTCATAGGGCATCACGCAGTGCATGGTGGAGCGGTTATCCCACATCATCACATCATCGACTTGCCATTTATGGGTGTAGATGTACTTTTTTTGGGTCGCATGGGCTTCCAGGTCCTTCAGCAGTTGAACGCCCTCGTCATAGTCCATGTCGATGACGTGGCTGGTATGGCTGCCGACATAGATGCACTTCCGCCCTGTCACCGGGTGGGTGCGCGCAATAGGATGCTGGACCGGTGGAGCGGCGGCAATTTCATCCGCGGTTGCAGGCCGTTCACCAACTTTTTCACGGGATCGTTTCCAGGAATGTTCTGCCTTCAGGCCGTCGATCTTCTGCTTGGTGGTGTCATCTAGATCTTCATAGGCAGCGTGGGTGTTGGTGAACAGCGTATCACCGCCTTTGCTGGCGATTGCGGGCGAGCGCAGCACTGTCGTGAGTGATGGAATGGCCACATAGGACTTGTCCGTGTGCCAAACATATGTGCCGAGTTCCGGGTGGACGCCGGTGGTTTTGCCATCGTCCTTAACGTTGGAGAACACCTGCACTTTGTTGTGCTTCTTGTGGTGCGTGGATTTATTGACGTGGCCTTCCAGCTCACCAAAGCGGCGGGCGAAGGCAAGGTGTTCTTCATCCGTCAATGGTTGGCCGCGAAAGACAAGCACGTGGTGCTTCAAAAATGCATCCTCGACAATGGCGAACTGCGCATCGCTGAGCGGCTTCGATAAATTGATTTTCGAAACCTCGGCTCCAAGGGCGGCATCGAATGGGGTGACGGTGGGCATCACGTCCGTCACGACTGTCGCTGAATTGGGCATTAGGCGATCCTCCATTTATTCAGTTTCCAGGATTGTCGCCCCGAAATGGCGGTTTTGCCAAGCCCAAGATAGTGCCCCCGCTTGGCGGGGCTAGTGGTTCAGCTTAGACATATGATCAATATTCACGGAATTCACTGGTCGGGGAAGCTATGCGTGCGTTTGGGTTGATCGCTATTGCCGCCATTTGTGTGAGCAGAGCCACGTCTGCGGATGTGCCGCCGCCTTTTGACCCATCGGAAGCGCGTCCAGGCGGTACGGCGACTGTCGATATACCGGCGGATGACGCTTCTGCTGCGTTCGCCAGGCCTGCTGCGAACCTGCCGGATACAGAGCGAGCCCGGTTCAATGACGGCGCCCGGCTCTTCTACACCCGCTGGATTGCTGGCCCTGCGCCAGCGCCCGCGTTGACCGGCGTCGGCCCGCTCTACAACGCGTTATCTTGTGAGCAATGCCACCGCAATGATGGCCGCGGTCGCCCGCCCGGTGTGCGCCATGAGGGCGATGGCTCTGGTGATGGGTTTGGCGCAGTCGCCCGCCTGATACCGCCCGATCCCATTTATGGTGCCCAGGTCCAAGACCGCGCAATTGGCGGGCTAAAGCTGGAAGGTACCTATATCGGGGTGATGGTTGATGCAGCACGGCCAGGCCAACCGCGCAATTGGCTGTATGCTGGCTTCACTGATGGTCCGCTGACGTCACGCATAGGAGGCGTTGTGGCACCATCTGTTAGCGGCATGGGCCTTTTGGAAGCAATTCCGATGGCCCGCCTTGAAGCATTGGCAGACCCAGACGACAGCGATGGCGACGGAATATCCGGCAAGCGCGGCACAGGCCGGTTCGGCTGGCGGGCGCGGTTTGAAACGGTGCGGGCGCAGACAGCCCAAGCCTTTGCGCTCGATATGGGGCTTTCCACTACTTACTACCCGGCACCAGCTGGGGATTGCACGACGGCGCAAACCGCCTGTTTGGGCCGCTCTGGTCATGCAATGGAAGTCAGCGATGACGTGCTCGAAAGCGTGGCAGATTACGTCATCAATCTAGGCCTGCCTGCCCGCAATGGGGTTGAAACGCCAGACCTGATGGCGGGCCGGGCATTGTTCTACGAAACCGGTTGCGCCCAATGCCATACGCCCAGTCACAAGACTGGCCCACACAGCTTCCCTTGGCTCGCAGACCAGGTGATCTGGCCCTATTCGGACCTGCTGCTCCACGACATGGGCCCTGGCCTCGGTGACGCTGGCGGCCAGGAATGGCGTACCCCGCCGCTCTGGGGGCTCGGGCGGCATGGGGATGTGAACGGCAACGCCTATTACCTGCATGACGGACGAGTAAAGACGTTGGATGATGCAATCCGATGGCATGGCGGGGAAGGGGCGAAGGCGAAAGCGGCCTTTGAAGCTTTGAGTGGACAAGATCGGTCGTTTTTGCTCGCTTTCCTAGCCAGCCTTTAGACTGAAGCTATCAAGCTGCCGCGGCATTCGGTGCGCTGGGCGCATCTTCCCTCATCATGGCTGCCGCTTTCTCTGCGATCATGATAATCGGTGCGTTGGTGTTGCCGGAGACGAGTTGTGGCATGATCGAGCCGTCTACGACGCGCAAGCCTGAGACGCCACGCACTTGCAGGCGTGGATTAACGACTGCCATGGCATCGCCATCCGGCCCCATTTTGCAGGCACCGACAGGGTGATAGACGGTGGCGCCGGTACGGAGGGCGAAGTCCAGAATTTCATCATCAGTGTGGATAGCTTCGCCCGGCGTGATTTCGTGCTTCACATAGGCTGCCAGTGCGGGCTGGGTTACCAGATCGCGGGCGATTTTGACGCCGTTGATCATGGCCTGCTGGTCTTCATATTCTTTGAGAAAATTGCAGACGATGCGTGGCGGTGCCATCGGATCTGCTGATCCAATATGAACAAATCCGCGCGATTGCGGGCGCAGTTGGCACGGGGCGCAGGTCATGCCGGGTTCTTTCTCCAACGATCGGGTTTTGATGTCCGTGATGCTGGCGTGCGCAATGTGATACTGCACATCTGGCGTCTCAAGCTCCGGTCGTGTTTTGACAAAGCCATGGAGCACGCCGGCTGGGAACGTCAGCAGGCCTTTGCGCTGAAAGGCATATTTCAGCACCTCCCCAACCAGCCGGATGCCGCGGGAATCATTATTGACAGAAACATTCTTGGTCAGCCGCCACATGGGCCTGCACAGATAGTGGTCATGGTGGTTTTCACCAACACCCGACGCTTCATGCACCATCTCAATACCGTGGCCCTTGAGGAGTTCTGACTGGCCAATCCCAGACAATTCCAGGATCTGCGCGGACTGGATGGCACCTGCCGATAGTGCCACCTCACGACCAGCGCGGAAGGTGCGCAATTGGCTGTTCTGTTTAACTTCAACGCCGACGCAGCGCTTGCCCTCAAAGATTAGCCGGGTCGTATGGGCACCTGTCTCGAGTGTGAGATTGGGCCGCTTTAGCGCGGGTTCTAAATAGGCTTTGGCAGTGGACCAGCGGCGACCATTCTTTTGCGTGACCTGATAGTAGCCAAAACCTTCCTGGGTGGCGCCGTTGTAGTCATTATTCCGGGGGTATCCGGCTTGCTCTCCGGCATCGATCCAGGCATCCAGAACCTCTGCCTTGCTTGGCATATCCTGCACGTTGAGCGGCCCGCCAGCACCGCGGAATTCATCGCCGCCGCGCTCAAAGTTCTCAGCGCGTTTGAAATGGGGTAGACACTGCTCGAACGACCATCCGGTGCAGCCCATCTGCGCCCAGTGGTCATAGTCCTGGTGCTGCCCGCGCACATACAAAAGACCGTTGATGGAGGACGATCCGCCCAGAACTTTGCCGCGCGGGATTGGGATTTTACGGTTATGGGTGCGTTCTTCGGGCTCCGAATCGAAGCGCCAGTTTAGGCCAGGCATATCTAACGTTTTGGCGTAACCAACAGGAATGTGGATCCAAATGTTTCTGTCTTTGCCGCCAGCTTCCAGCAGCAGAACTTCGTTTTTCGGGTCCTCGCTCAGGCGGTTAGCGAGCGTGCATCCGGCAGAGCCTGCGCCGACGACGATATAATCGAAAACCTTGTCCACCATAGCATCCGTCCCTGATCTGTGTTTGGGTCGCAGTCTTTCTGTTAAAGCAGTGGAGCGCAATCAGCATCGGCTTTTCTCCATCGGGTCACATCGATCAACGGCAACCGCTAGGGCCAAGCCAAGGCCGATTTGCAGCGTCAACATTGCTGTGCCGCCATAGCTGATGAACGGCAGGGGCACGCCAACAACCGGTGCCAGGCCCATCACCATGGATACGTTGATCGCGACATAAAGAAACAACGTCGTACCAACGCCAAGCGCCAGCAGCCTGCCAAACCGGGATTCGGAAAGGAACGCGATCCGGTATATCCGTGCGATCAGGAGTGCAAAGAGCGCCAGTACGAACAGACCTCCAGCGAGCCCTAATTCTTCTCCGAGCATCGTGAACACAAAGTCTGTGTGTTTCTCAGGTAAGAAGGAAAGATGCGATTGCGTGCCTTGCAACCACCCTTTGCCAAATGTCCCGCCGGAGCCAAGCGCGATCATTGATTGGATGATGTGGTAGCCAGCACCGAGCGGGTCGCGTTCTGGCTCCATGAATGTCAGCACCCGGGCGCGTTGGTAGTCATGCAAGAAGGACCATACAATGGGAGCCAAACCCGCCGACAAGGCCACAGCGATCCCGAACTTCCACCATGCCACGCCTGCTAGAAACAGGATGGCGACCCCGCCGGCGCAAAGCAGGACGGCGGTGCCTAAATCTGGCTGCTTCAACACGAGTATGGCAGGGGCTGCGATCAGCAAAAGCGCTGGCCCCAACACGTGCAACCGGTCCGCACCGCCTGGTCCCGATTCATGCAGCAACCGGGCGAGGGCCATCACCGAGGCGATCTTCATAAGTTCAGAGGGCTGCAGGCGCATGACGCCAAGGTCGATCCATCGTGTGGCACCTGCGCCTGAGCCCGCAACTTCAACAACAACCAGCAGCAGGAAACAGGCACTGTAACCCAGATAAGCCAGCGAATACCAACGCCGCAAACCGCCGAACCCTAGCACCAGCATGATAACCAGCCCAACTGCATAGCGCACGCCATGCCGCCCAGCCCAGGGTGTGGCGCTGCCGCCACCCGCTGAATACAGCATTGCAGCACCGATAGCGGCTATCGCTGAAGCCGTCAGCACCAATAGCCAGTCGACGCGCGCAATGCGGGTTGCCATATCCACGGGCCGGATTGGCGGCGAGGGTGTTGGTCGAGCAGCGGCGATGGACCCGCGCCAGCGTTGCATCAGCCGCGCTCCCGCTTGATTGCTGCTTCAATAGCATTTTGCCCCGCCCCGCCATGCCATTCTGCAGACCCGCGAGTTTGCGCTTCCAGCAGAACATCACGCCCGATCGGGGCCGCGTTCTTGGACCCACTGCCGCCGTGCTCAATCACAACGGCAACGGCATAGCGTGGGGCATTCAAGGGCGCGTAACCAACGAACAGCGAATGGTCGCGCTCTTTCCGGGGCAGGTCTTCATTCTTGCGAACGCCTTTGTGGCGTTCCTCGCGCGTAATGCGGCGGACCTGGGATGTACCAGTTTTGCCGCCCATTTGCAGTGCACGGTTAGGAATTTGCGCCTCACGCGCCGTTCCAAGGCTATCAGACATGACGCCCCGCATACCTCGCGCGACGACGGCTAAGTGGGAGGGTGGAAACCCAAGATCTGGCGGCATCTGTGGGTCCGAATCGCCACGAACCATGCGCGGCGTCACGGCGCGCCCGCCATTCACCATGCGGGCAGTCATCACGGCGAGCTGCATTGGTGTTGTCAGCACAAAGCCTTGGCCGATCCCAGCAATCAAAGTTTCGCCGAGTTGCCATTGGTCTTTGAAGCGGGTTTTCTTCCAGGGCTTATCGGGGATCAAACCACTTGATTCTGTCGGAAGATCAATGCCGGTCGGCGCGCCAAGGCCGAAGCGCCGCGCTGTTTCGGCCAAACGATTGATGCCGATTTTGCGGGCGATTTCATAAAAATATACATCGCAGGACTGGGCGATGGCGTCGTGCATCGCCACCCAACCGTGGCCGCCACGCCGCCAGCAGTGGAACTGGCCTTTGCCGACTTTGTGCACGCCCGAACAGAAAAACGCCTTCTTGGAGCTGACAATGCCGTGCTCCAATGCGGAGAGTGCTACGACCATTTTAAAGGTTGATCCAGGCGCATATTGACCAGAAACGGCCTTGTTGTTCATTGGCGCCAATGGGTTGGTTGAAAGCGCCCGCCATTCGTCATCGGTAATGCCGTGGCTGAATAAGTTTGGGTCATATGTCGGACTGGACGCCATCGCCAACACGTCACCGTCATGGATGTTGAGCACGACGACAGCGCCCGTTTGCTCGCCCATACGGTTCTGGGCGAAACGCTGCAATTCTGCATCCACGGTGGAGGTCAGTACCGCGCCAACAGCACCTGGGTCTCGCTCTAACTCGCGGACAACCCGGCCGATTGCGTTAACTTCGACCTTTGCTTCTGCTGCACGTCCGCGGAGCGCCAGATCGTGTGATCTTTCGACGCCGCCTTTGCCGATGCGGAGGTCAGGCAGGCCCAGGACCGGATCACCTGTCAGGTCTTCTTTCGCGACAGGGCCAACATATCCCACAACATGAGCGGAGGATTCGGCTTCCGGGTATACGCGGCGGCTGGTTTCAACCACATCGACGCCAGGCAGTTCTGGTGTATGGGCGGCCACGCGTGCGAGCGCGTCCCAATCCAACTGATCATGGGTTGCTATTGGGATAAACTTTGCGTTGCGCTTGGCTTGCCGCAGGATTCGCTCGCGCTCCTCCAGCGAGATCGGCACGATGGCATGCAGGCGGTCCAGCGCCGCATTCAGGTCTCTTGCCGCTTCGGGCGTAATCAGCACACGGTAGCTGCGTTTATTCTCCGCTAAAGGCCGACCAAACCTATCAAAGATGACGCCCCGACGCGGGGTGAAATATTTGACGTTGATGCGATTGTCTTCGGCCAGCGTTTCATATTTGTCACCATGAATGACCTGGAGCTGATACATACGCGCGCTCAACCCGGCGAACAGCACACCTTTGCCCGCTGCTAGCAAAAACGCGCGGCGGCCAAAGCGGCGGCGATCTTCCTGTGGTGAGCTCATGGCAACTTGCTATTCAGGCTGTTGTTCATGCTCGGCGATTCCTAAGGCCCGCTGCTGAACGAATCATCCTAAGCAAAATAGCGACCGGCGGATAGAGCGCAGCCGTCAACGCGACCTGTGCCAAGCTCGGCCCGAGCGGTTGTACATGGATGAAGTAAAGTGAGGCCAAAAGCCAAGAACCAGCGCCGAGCGCCAATGCTGTCGCCACCAACCCAATCCATGCATGGGCCAGGCCACGGGGTGCTAAGAAACGGCGTTGGGTGGTCGCCGCAAAATGTGCGCCGAGCGCTGTAATAGCCCCCAGACCAAAAATCGGACCGGCGATTACGTCCAAGAGGGTGCCGATCATAAAAGCGCCAATGACCGGCATGGCTTCCGGTCGACGAAGCGCCAGATCAAAGATGGCTGCGTGGGCGATGGCAGGCGGCGCCAGTCCCACGATGACAATCGGCCAAGGTGCAGCGGCCAGCACAGTCAAAGCTGCCGTGAAGCCAACACCAACAGCAAATGCAAACCATGGGCGGAGATGGTTTTTGGTTTCAAACGTCGTCTGGTTCATGGCAGCACGTTGGCGGATGGTTGGCTTACTGGCGGCGGATTGAGTGTACCGCTGGACTGTTCTGCTGGACCGAAATCAACGAGGCGCACATAGGCTAGGTTTCGCCAGTCTACAAAAGTTTGCGCCAAAATGCGGCCCTCAACCTCGCCAGCAATAACGCCAACGGGTAGTCCTGGCGGAAAGACGCCGCCGTGGCCGGATGTCACGATCAGCGCGCCAGCCTCCAAGGTGGCATCGCCATCAATGAATTTCAGCGTTGGATTGTCCCGGTTATCGCCTGCCAGAATAGCGCGCACAGGCGGATCGCCAATCACGATAGGCGTACGTGCGTTGATGTCCGTTAGCAGCAGCACGCGGGATGTGCGCGCGCCCACATGCACAACGCGGCCAACGAGGCCGTCGCCCGTCATAACCGGAAGGCCAACGCGCACGCCTTTGCTTTCGCCAACATTCAGCAAGATCGCGCGGGCAAAGGCACCGCCAACATCAGCGATAGCACGGGCCGAGATAAAGCGCGCCCTTGGGCCAGGATCAAAACGCAGCAGGCCTTTGAGGGATTGGTTTTCTGTCTCAAGCCTTTTGGCAAAAATGCGCCATTGCAACAGGCGCGCATTTTCCTGGGTGAGGCGTTCGTTCTCTTCAATCAAATCCGCGAGGTCAACCACATGTTCAGCTCCAGTGCGGGCAAGTCGAACAGGTTCTGACAGCAATTCCAGAACGGGTGCCACAACATCGGAGAAGTTGGCCCGGACACGCTCGATCAACACGGTCTCGATTTTACCAATGAGAATCAACGTAACGGCGACGCCGATGAGCAGTAGATAGGCAAACCGCCGCAGCAACGCCTTGATTGGGCGTGAGGCATCGACAAGGTCATCGATTGGGATAAGGTCCGGTCCGCGCGCCATTTGGGAAGTATGGTTCCTCCAAGAAAGGTTCCCGCAGTCGGTCGCCACAAGTGGGAATAGGACTGGGTAAGGGAGCGCCTGCAATCAGCGAGTGATCTCGCAGCACCAAGCCGCCCTAGTTTATTATTCTAGTAATACGCCGGCTAGCGCGCTGCCTTCTTCCAAGCATCTCCCGGTGCCAATGACGACGCAATAAAGCGGGTTTTCCGCGACAGTCACAGGCAGGCCCGTCGCCTCGCCAAGCGCTATATCCAGGTTCCGCAACAAGGCACCGCCGCCAGTTAGGACGATGCCCTTATCCACAATATCCGCCGCCAGTTCGGGGGCGGTGTTCTCAAGGGCTGCGCGGCAGGCATCCGTGATCGCTTGAATGGGTTCAGCCAGACATTCAGCGATTTCGCCTTCAGAAATCGTAATTTCACGGGGCACGCCGTTCATCAAGTCACGACCACGAATCGCAAGGCGCATTTCTTCAGGGCCAGTTGCGACAACTGCGGACCCAATTTCTTTCTTGATGCGCTCAGCCGTGCGTTCGCCGATCAACAGGTTATGGTGTCGGCGTACGCTGGCGATGATCGCATCATCCATGGCGTCCCCGCCGATGCGCACACTGCGGGCGTAAACAATGCCAGACAGCGCTAGGATCGCGACTTCTGTAGTGCCGCCGCCTATGTCGACGATCATGGAGCCTGTTGGCTCTGTCACGGGCATTCCCGCACCAATAGCGGCAGCCATGGGTTCTTCGATCAAACTGACGCGACGGGCACCAGCGGCTTCTGCTGATTCCATGATGGCGCGACGTTCAACTTCAGTGGCACCGGATGGCACGCACACGATGACACGGGGGGCTGCAAAGAATCGCCGGTTTTGCGCTTTCTGGATGAAGCGCTTGATCATCTCTTCTGCGATTTCAAAGTCCGCAATCACACCGTCGCGCAATGGCCGGATGGCTTCAATATTGCCGGGCGTTTTACCAAGCATATCCTTGGCTTCTGAGCCGACAGCCAGCACCTTCCTATCCCCGTGAACCGTGACCATGGTCACGACAGAGGGTTCGTCCAGGACAATGCCCTGGTGTGGTGCGTAGACCAGCGTATTGGCGGTGCCCAAATCAATCGCTAGATCAGAGGACACGAGGCCGAAAAGGCGTGCGAGCATTGGCTATAAATCCGCCTTATAAAAACAATGCCCCCACCATCCCGTCAGGGCGGCGAGGGCGCGTCGTTATAGACCCGGTTTGAGGCTGCGAAAAGGTGCCTCTCTGGGTTTAAGCGCGATGGGTTAGGCAGAGAGCGCTGCTGGGGCCGTTTTCTCACGCTTTGTCATCAGCTTATTCAAGGCATGAACATAGGCGCGGGCGGACGCGACCATAGTGTCTGGGTCGGCCCCTTGGCCGTTCACAGTCTTGCCGTCTTCTTCCAAACGTACGGTGACTTCGGCTTGTGCGTCCGTTCCGTGGGTCACGGCATGGACCTGGTACAACTGCAAGACTGCTTCATGTGGAAACAGCTCTCGGATGCCATTGAAGATAGCATCTACTGGACCATTCCCAGTGGCTTCGGCTTGTTTGACTTCACCGTCAATATCCAGCTTCAGGCTGGCTTGCTGCGGTCCTTCAGACCCTGCCACGACACGCAAGGACACAAACTGAACGCGCTCATGCTCGCGCAGGATCTCATCATCAACTAAGGCGATGATATCTTCGTCGAACACATCTTTCTTCTGGTCGGCGACGGCTTTGAAGCGACGGAATGCGTCATTCAAAGCGTTCTGGCCCATCTCGTAGCCCATTTCCTTCAGCTTTTCGCGGAAGGCATGGCGGCCGGAATGCTTGCCCATGACCAGTTTGGATTCTACTAAGCCAACTTCTTCCGGCAACATGATTTCGTAGGTGGACTTGTTCTTCAGCATGCCGTCTTGGTGGATGCCCGCTTCATGGGCGAAAGCGTTGGCACCAACGATGGCTTTGTTCGGCTGCACAGCGAATCCGGTGACGGTGGAAACCATCCGTGACGCTTTCATGATCTGCGTCGTGTCGACGTCTGTCGTGTATGGCATTGCGTCAGAGCGGGTCTTCAGCGCCATCACGATTTCTTCGAGGGAGCAATTGCCTGCCCGTTCGCCCAAACCGTTGATCGTGCATTCGATCTGCCGCGCACCTGCGTCCAATGCGGCCAGAGAGTTGGCGACGGCCAAGCCCAGGTCGTTATGGCAATGAACGGATACACGCGCTTTATCGATATTCGGCACGCTGTTCATAATATCCGTGATCAGGTCTCGGTATTCAGCAGGCACAGTGTAGCCGACCGTATCCGGAATATTCACTGTCGTAGCACCAGCCTTGATCGCCGACTCGATGCATTTAAATAAAAAGTCCCGGTCAGCGCGGGTCGCATCCTCACCAGACCATTCCACGTCGTCACAGAAGTTCCGGGCATGCGTCACGCTGTCAATAACGGCAGCATGCACATCTTTCGGCTTCATCAGCAGCTTGTGTTCCATGTGGATTGGGCTTACAGCGATGAAGGTGTGGATACGCTTGCGTTCTGCTGGTTTCAGCGCTTCGGCAGAACGTTCGATGTCATCGCGGCCAGAGCGGGAGAGGCTGCAGATCGTACTCTCACGGATGATCTTAGAAACCTCATTGATTGCTTCGAAGTCACCCTCGGATGCGATGGCGAAACCGGCCTCGATCACATCGACGCGCATGGCTTCCAGGATTTCGGCGATGCGCAGCTTTTCTTCCAGGTTCATGGAAGCACCTGGGGATTGCTCGCCATCTCGCATGGTCGTGTCAAAGATAATGACTTGTGCTTGCTTGCTCATTGGATTGGTCTCTTCTGGAATCTGAATGTTTAGGTGCGCTTGAGCATGACGCTGGCGCTAATTTGATCTCATGACCCCTGAACGCTGCTAGGCAAATTCACGCCTAAACAACCCGTTCAGGGGCGAGTAAGTCGTGGAAGGAGGTCGAGCGTAAACGCCGGCGCCGAAAGGGCCGGGCTACAGATCAAGCGGGTGTTCGTCATACGAGACAACACAGGCTTCCATTCGCTCAAGACATCGTCCGTGGATTGACTGAGAGCTTAGTTAACGCGAAACAAACATTGATGGCAACACCTCTAGCAATACAATCCGTAGTTTGCTCCATATGGGCCCAAAATGCGTTAAATCTTCCGAACCGCTTGGCTGTCCCAATGCATGAACCAACGCCTCAATATTCATTCGACCATGAAAGACCTTTGTCAATTCGAGCGTATCATCGGTCTCTCGCAGAATGAGATAGTGCTGGCCTTCACGGTAAAAGCAGAGGCCGCTTTCATCTGCGGCATTGTTTACCAACTGAGAGCAAGGCCGCTGCTTTGGCCCCTGATTGGAGGCCAGTAACGTGACCGTCCGATGAGTTGGTCCGTGTATTATTCCGCCAGGGCATCGCCAAACTTCGAAATTATCCAGGCAAACATATTTTCCAGATTAGCAAGGGCTGCTGGCGCGTAGACAAGCCGTTTCAGCCCATATTTCTAAGTTTGGCAGTATCAAGCACGGTATTCAGCACTTGCCTGGGGTCGCCCGTGATGCCGTCGCCGCGATCAAGTTGATCGAGCGCGGTGCTGATACAGGTGTTGGTCTCATCCATTGAATGGCTATGTTTTAATGCACGAAGTCCTGCCCGCATAACCTCACTCGCGTTGGCGTAGGAACCGGATGTCACTAAGTGATCTACGAATGCGTTGAGTTCAGGCGTAAGTGCAACATTGCGGGCATGGTTGGCGGGCATAATGGCGGTCCGGACAAATCAATAAACCGGGTGAAGTTTAAAGGCGGCCAAATTTGCCACCCAGGCAAGGGGGCGACGCGAAGATAATCCCGGCTGCAAAATTTTACCTGTCATTGGGTAAAGATTCGTGTGATGCAAATTAAGTTAGCTTCGGCAACTAAGACGAGACCGCCCCTTGTGTGACGAAAATGCAACACCATGTTTGTTTGCAGGATCGGTCCTCGAACGTGAGGGAAGGAGGTTGCCGCGAAGTGGAGCCTTCTTATGCCGGTTGCTAACGATGGAGAAGTTATATGAACGTGGAATCCTATACGGATCGCCTGCGCGGGTTCTTACAATCCGCCCAAGGCTTAGCGCTCCGCTTTGGCCACCAACGGTTGGCACCAGCGCATTTGCTGAAAGTAGTTCTGGATGATGAGGAAGGTCTGGCGGCCAACCTGATCGCGTCCGCTGGCGGCGACGCTAAGAAGGCCTATGCCGCGACTGAAGCTGCGCTGGCCAAACTGCCAAGCGTTGAAGGCGATGGTGCGGGCCAAGTTTACATGTCCCCCGAATTTGCCAAGGTTACGGACTCGGCGGAAGCGGCGGCCAAGGAGGCTGGTGATAGCTTTGTAACGGTCGAGCGCGCGCTCGCCGCTTTGGCATCCACCCGGAAGGCAGATACTTCGGGTATCCTGAAGGACGCTGGCGTCGAAGCCGAACGGCTTGATAACGCTATACGGGATCTCCGCAAAGGCCGCGCAGCGGACAGTGCAGGGGCTGAGAATGGTTATGAGGTGCTCAATAAATACGCCCGTGACCTGACGCAGGCGGCCCGTGACGGCAAGATTGACCCCGTGATCGGGCGTGACGAAGAAATCCGTCGCACGATCCAGGTGCTATCCCGCCGGACTAAGAATAACCCGGTACTGATCGGTGAGCCCGGCGTTGGTAAGACCGCTATCGCAGAAGGTCTCGCCATGCGCATTATCAATGGAGATGTGCCAGAAGGCATTAAAGCTAAGCGTTTACTGGCGCTGGATTTGGGTGCCCTTGTTGCGGGAGCCAAGTATCGCGGCGAATTCGAGGAACGCGTGAAGGCCGTGTTGCAGGAAATAGAATCTGCGGAAGGCCAGGTCATCCTATTCATTGACGAAATGCACACGTTGATAGGTGCGGGTAAGGCCGATGGCGCGATGGATGCGTCCAACATGCTGAAACCCGCGCTGGCGCGTGGCGAGCTGCATTGTATCGGTGCCACCACGCTGGATGAATACCGCCAACACGTGGAGAAAGACGCAGCGCTTGCCCGCCGTTTCCAGCCGGTATTTATCGCTGAGCCAACGGTGGAGGATGCGGTATCAATCCTGCGCGGCCTCAAAGAAAAGTATGAGCTGCATCACGGTGTGCGTATTTCGGACGTAGCGATTGTCGCCGCCGCCACGCTGTCCAATCGTTACATCACGGATCGATTCTTACCGGATAAGGCGATTGATCTCGTCGATGAGGCAGCCAGCCGGCTCAAAATGCAGGTAGATTCAAAGCCGGAAGCCATCGATGAGCTCGACCGGCGCATTATACAGCTTAAAATTGAGCGTGAAGCGCTGAAGATGGAGACCGATGAGGTATCCAAGGATCGGCTCGGCAAAATTGAGGCTGAGTTGGACGATCTGGAACGTCAGTCGGCGGAAGCGACATCTGTGTGGC
Source organism: Alphaproteobacteria bacterium (assembly GCA_965660545.1). Taxonomy (GTDB): domain Bacteria; phylum Pseudomonadota; class Alphaproteobacteria; order Bin95; family Bin95; genus VMCJ01. The sequence continues at coordinate 34,116 of CBFIAF010000035.1, forward strand.
AAGCCGAGAAAGAACGCCTTTCCTCCGCCAACAAGGTGAAGGAGCAGCTGGACTATGCAAGGTCTGAGCTTGATGCTGCGCAACGTGATGGTAATCTGGGCCGGGCCGGTGAACTGGCGTATGGCGTGATCCCGGAGCTTGAGCGGAAGCTGGCAGCAGCGGAAGATTCAAGCGAAGCCGCCATGTTGAGCGAAGCCGTCACGGATGAGCATATCGCTGGCACCGTCTCCCGCTGGACTGGCATTCCCGTCGACAAAATGATGGCAGGTGAGCGTGCAAAGCTGCTGGCCATGGAAAGCCATATCGCGAAGCGCGTCATAGGCCAGAAGGAAGCGGTCACCGCTGTTTCCGAAGCCGTCCGCCGCGCGCGTGCTGGGCTGCAAGACCCGAACCGTCCAATCGGCTCGTTCCTGTTCTTAGGCCCAACAGGCGTTGGTAAAACAGAACTCGCGAAATCCCTGGCTGAGTTCTTGTTTAACAACGAGCAGGCGATCACGCGCATCGATATGTCGGAATGCATGGAGAGGCATGCGGTTTCTCGGCTGATCGGCGCGCCGCCAGGCTATGTCGGCTACGACCAGGGCGGGGCTTTAACAGAAGTCGTCCGTCGTCGGCCCTATCAGGTCATCCTGTTTGATGAGGTTGAGAAGGCGCATCCGGATGTGTTCAACGTGCTGCTGCAAGTGCTGGATGATGGCCGCCTGACTGATGGCCAGGGCCGCACAGTCGATTTCCGCAACACGCTGATCATCCTGACGTCAAATCTCGGCTCTCAGCATCTGGCGAGCCTGGAAGATGGCGAAGATATGAAGGATGCACGGGAGCGGGTTATGAGCTCTATCCGGGCAGCGTTCAGGCCAGAATTCCTGAACCGGTTGGATGAAGTACTGATGTTCCGCCGCTTGGCGCGAGCAGACATGGCCTCCATCGTTGACGTCCAGCTGACGCTTCTTTACGCGTTGCTGGAGGATCGGAATATCCGTCTGAACCTGGACACTGCTGCCCGCGAGTGGTTGGCGGAACAGGGCTATGATCCCGTATACGGCGCGCGTCCTTTGAAGCGTGTCATCCAGCGGGAACTGCAGAATGCGCTCGCTAGCAAAATTCTGGCTGGTGATATTTTGGACGGCCAAACGGTTCGCGTATCCATCGGTGAGGGCGGCCTAGCGATAGGTGCTATCGCTGCGAACGCTGCTTAGCGGGCGGAGCTGCTAGTCTTTAACACTTTCTTTGTGCCGCGTTTTTAGTAAACCCGTCAGCTTCCCCCCTCTCCTTACCCTCTCTTCCCGATGGGTCGAGAGGGTTTTAGAAAGTAGGAACGCGGCTTTCGCGAGGGTCCCCTTGCCCTCCAGCGGAATGAGAGGGAACAGGGAGAGGGTAGAGCGTTTAGAAAAGTTGCTTGCCGCTACTTTTCCTAATGCCGAAAGTGGCGCATGCCGGTGAAGACCATGGCGAGACTGGCTTCATCGGCGGCGGCGATCACTTCATCATCACGAATGGACCCGCCGGGCTGGATGATGGCAGTCGCACCCGCTTCAGCGGCAGCAAGCAGGCCATCTGCGAACGGGAAAAACGCGTCTGAGGCGACGACGGAATCCTTTGTCAGAGCCTCAGATTCGCCAGCTGCTTCGGCTGCGTCCATGGCTTTGCGAGCTGCGGTGCGCGCACTATCAACCCGACTCATTTGGCCAGCACCTACACCTACTGTCGCAGCGTCTTTTACATAGACAATTGCGTTCGATTTAACGTGCTTAGCAACGCGGAACGCGAAGAGGAGATCGCGAAGTTCATTATCTGTCGGCGCACGCTTGGTGACGATTTTCAGTGTCTCCAGCGCAACGCGCCCGGCATCCTGGCTCTGCGCCAACAGACCGCCCGCTAAGTTTTTGAAGGCGAGGCCCATAGCAGCAGGGTCCGGCATGGCACCTGCACTCAACACGCGAAGGTTTTTCTTCTTGGCGAGGAGGGCGGCTGCATCTTCATCCACACTGGGCGCGATGATGACTTCGGCGAAGATCTTGCCAATCTCATTCGCGGTTGCTGCGTCCAATGCCCGGTTCATGGCGATAACACCGCCGAACGCACTTACAGGGTCACATTTCAGCGCCTGATGCCATGCTGCTTCCAGCGATGCGGCTGTCGCAACACCACACGGATTGGCGTGCTTGATGATGGCGATTGTTGGATCATCGAATTCTGCGGCTAATTCGAATGCAGCATCTGTGTCATTCAGATTGTTGTAGGACAGTGCTTTACCCTGAAGTTGGGTTGCCGTCGCGACACCAGGGCGGACCTGACCGCGCGCATCGGGCATCCGATAAAATGCGGCCTGCTGGTGCGGGTTTTCGCCATAGCGCAACGTCTCTCCTTGTGTCCCGGCAAGCGAAAGCGTTGCGGGCAGGTCTTCTTCGCGCTCTGCGGCGAACCATCCAGCAATGCGGGCGTCATAGGCTGAGGTGCGCGCGAAGGCTTGGCCGGCAAGTCGCTGGCGGAGGGTGAGCGTGACAGCGCCTGCATTTGCTTCCATGTCTGCCTGAATGGCAGCTAGATCCTCTGGCGCTGTCGCAACGGTCACATAGCCATGGTTCTTGGCGGCGGCGCGGATCATTGCGGGGCCACCGATATCAATATTCTCAACAACCGTAGGGGCATCGGCACCAGCGGCAACCGTCTCTTCAAATGGGTAGAGATTAACAACCAGAAGGTCGATCTCTGGCACGCCATGTTCAGCCATTGCAGCACGGTGGCTTTCCAGGCCGCGCACACCCAGCAGGCCACCATGAATGCGGGGGTGAAGCGTTTTCACGCGGCCATCCAGCATTTCTGGAGACCCGGTGACTTCCGCCACTTCAATCGCATTCACGCCAGCATCCATAAGCGCTTTGCGTGTACCGCCTGTTGAGAGCACTTCCACGCCTTGGCTTGCCAGGAATTGGCCGAATTCAACAATCCCAGTCTTATCCGACACGGACAACAGCGCCCGTTTGACTTTGGCCTTATGGGGTGCAGGCGGCAGATCGAGCGACATAGCCATCGAAGGCGACTCCTTAGACGGGGCTGGATGGAGGCTGGGAAGCCCTAGGCAAGCAACATCCGCTATAATTCAATTAAGATGTGCGCTAAGCCAGATTGTATTCGACCACTGCGCTTCTGTGTCAATTGAAGCTTGAGCGATTCCAGGGGTGGCGGAACGTCCCAGACGCCTAAATCTGGGGAAAAGTCAGCTCCGCTGCGGCTCCATGCGCAAACTCCAGCGAACGTGTTCAGTGCCAGAGGGTCCGACTGTTAGCGGGAGTTCTATGCGCGCCGATGCTACTGGTTGGCCCGGGCGGCCACGATAAGGTTCGGCTGCAAGCCACGCTGGATGGTCTGAGCGGAATCGCCAGCCTTGGCCAGAGCGGGCACGGATCAGAATACCACCGTCATCCAGTGCAATTGCGTCTGAGCCTGTGTGCAGATGAAACGCAAGCATTGCCGGGCTTTTAGGACTGGCGACGGCTGTATCTTCGCCGCGTAGGTCTTTGCCGTCAGCGGAAAGGTATACGCGGCGGCACCAGCGCGCGTCTGGCCTTTGGCAGCGCCACTGGAATGTCAACAGCGTGGCACCATCGCCTTGTTCCCGCTGGATGGGGTCTGCGTCGATCAGCTTGGCCTGCCCGTTTGATGGGGCGGAAAATGCGGATACGCCGGGGACTGCAAAGCGGCTTGGCGGTGCGTCCGACTGGCCGCCGATGCTGGTAAAAAGCCGATCAGTACCGTGCGAAAATTCTAATGCACCGAATCTATCTGCCGCCAGAATTGCCCGGCCCGCCAAGCTTCTTGCATATCCGGCATTCGGCATGTCCAAAGGTGCGCGTCCGCGCCAGCCTGATGCGGCGAGCGCTAGATCAACAGTCCATGGATCGCCTTCGCCGCCACCAAAGGTCGCCAATCCACCGTCGCCAAGTCGCCAAGCTGCTAAGGGCGCTGCGATCGCTTGCGCCGCATCTGCGCTTGCGGGGGAGGGGGCCTGACCAACTGCGGCTGCAGCGGCGCGAAGGTCCAGCAGACGCATAAGAGAATCCAATTGATCAAGCGGTGTGGCACCGGCGATTACGCCGTCACTGCCAATCTCATCCCGGATTGTGCGCTTGAGCGAGGCTTCTATTTGCTGAAACACAGCTTCGCTTTCGCCAAGCGCCGCCGCTGTAGCGGCCAACCCAGCCAACGCTGCGAACCGGCCTGGTCCGGGTGGGGCTGAATCCAGGCGTCGGCGAAGCCAGGCGGCTTGCACAGCCGCTTGCTCCATAAATTCTTTGCGGAAATCAGCCCCGGCGCTCGCCGCGAAAAAGTCATAAGCGCCGATCCAGGCAGCTAGCCGTTCGCCGACCACATCTACGCGCCATCCAACAGGGTCCGAGCGCCGGTTGGTTTCAATCCAGGCCGAGGTCACGCGCCGCGCCGTCCGCCTGGATGCGTCACCGCCTAATGAGCGCAAGTCTCGCAGCCAGCCGAATGACTGCGCGCGCGCGCGACGGACCGCGTCTCTAGCCAATTCTGGGTCACGCGGGGCAGGATCCAATGCAGCGATCAGCTCGGCTTCATTGGCGATGATCGCTTCTGCGCGGGCGGCGTTGCCGGGCCATGGGTCTTTAAGGTGCGCCTGCGGTTCTTTCGGAACGTCTGGTATCGTGTGACATAGGTCAGCGAGCGTATGTATCCACTGAAAGCGCTGCGGCTGAGTTATAGCGATCCGAGGGATAAGATTTCGGCGCGCGACGGCTCCCATTATGCTGATCTCGCTCTCACGCAGCTGCATCCGCGCGACCGGCTTCAGCCGCGTGACGGATCGCTTGGATGTTGCGTGCAAAACCATCGCGGCCATCTTTGAAGACGGCCGTTCCAGCCACGAGCACATCGGCACCAGCTGCAGCGACAGCACCCGCTGTTGCCGGCGTAACACCGCCATCGACTTCCAGGCGGATATCCCGGCCGGATGCCTTTATGCGTTCATGCACGGCTGCAATCTTGGCGACCTGGCTTTGAATGAACGATTGACCGCCAAAGCCTGGGTTCACAGTCATCACCAACACCAAATCAACCATATCCATGACATTGTCGACCGCTTCGACCGGCGTGCCTGGGTTAAGGGCGATCCCAGCTTTTTTGCCAACGGACTTGATATGCCCGATGGATCGATGCGCGTGGACACCAGATTCGGGGTGAATTGTCACCCAATCCGCACCCGCCTGCATAAATTCTGGCGCGAACATATCAACCGGTTCGATCATCAGATGCGCGTCAAACGGCTTGGCGCTGTGTTTCCTAAGCGCTTTCACGACCATTGGCCCGAATGTGATGTTGGGGACGAACCGACCATCCATTACGTCCAAGTGCAGCCAGTCCGCCCCGGCATCCGCAACAGCAGAAGCTTCGGCACCAAGATCTGCAAAATCTGCAGCGAGCAATGATGGTGCGATAAGGATATCGTTTTCCATATGATGTTACGTAACAGTGTTCGACTCGCTCGACAAGTTATTCGCGGCTTGAAAGGCCAGAAAAACGCCGCGCTTGCATTGCTAGATGACTCTCGGCTATCGAACGCCGTATTGTACGCACTGGGTCGTCGCTGGAATGGCGGTTATCCACGTAAACCGCAGTTTAGATAGAGGGAACGCTGATGAGCCCCCGCATGGCCTACTTCAGCATTGGTGACGTAGTCCGCCACAAGCGCTATTCGTTCAG
>CBFIAF010000036.1:0-36890 GCA_965660545.1 Alphaproteobacteria bacterium
TTTGAAGCACCTCTACCTGGCGCAGTTTCGTTAAGATCTCTTCCGGCTTACCGCGCTTGCCTGCCTTCTTCTCATCCTCCTCTGAGGCGATAAATAATATCCCTCCAGCTGGACCAACTTAGGGGGCGCTGATCCAAACCTTAACTTCACGGAAACAGCATTGGGTCTCGAGCTAATGTTGGCAGATGTCGTCGGCTTCGTGAGTGACCTGGGCGATGCCAATCGCGCTGCGCTGGCCGTTCAGTTTGACGATGACTGCGACGGCATCGTTGATCTGCCGCTATTTGTCGAGTTAGACGTCTTCGGGCTCGCGTGATCCCGAACTAAGCCGCTTTTGTTCTAAGGCGCTCGCCTGATCATTTCAGGCGTCAGCGTATTTTTCAATCAAGTTCCGCCAATTGAGCGCGTCTTCTGGACTGGAGATAACGGTCTTCAATCCCGCCATGGATGTGACAGGAACCAGAAGCCGGTCCACGCCAGCGGCAGCCAGGTCTGGGATGGTGTCTATATCATCTGGCAGGCCGGTGGTTATTTCGATGGCGTCTGGGTTACGGCCATGCTCTTCCGCCGTCTGCCTGACCAAAGCGATCATCTCAGGCGTTGCGTCGCGTGCGGGAAAAAAGCCATCACCCAAACGGCCGGCACGGCGCGCGGCGGCCTTTGAATGGCCGCCCACAATGATTGGTACGGCTCCATTTTTTGGTTGGGGCCGGCAGATGGCACCGTCGAACTTTATGAATTCGCCATGAAAGGTCGGTGCGTCTGCGGCCCATAGTTCACGCATGACGGCGACATATTCATCGGTGCGGCCGCCGCGGCCCTCAAACGGCACGCCAATCGCCTCAAATTCTTCGCGCAACCAACCGACGCCGATCCCTAACAGCACCCGCCCGTTGGACATATGGTCCAGCGTCGCGATCTGCTTTGCAGTGATGACGGGGCTATGCTGCGGCAGGATCAGAATGCCGGTCGCCAGTTTGATTTTCGTTGTGCAGGCCGCCGCATATGCCATCCAGATCAATGGATCAGGCAGGGGAATGTCGTTTTGGCCGTTCGCCATCTTCCCATCAGCAGAATAGGGGTATGAAGACTCATATCCAGTTGGGACAACTGTATGCTCCACTGTCCAGGCAGACTCAAACCCGGCTTCTTCACCCGCTTCCAGCAGTTGAACAGCATTCTCCGGATCGACATACCGACCGGTATTACAATAGCGCAGTCCGAATTTCATGGGCTTATCCTAGCAAGAAGATGAAGTTAGGTTCGCTGATAGTCAGGTGTGCTTGGCGAGGAACCTCAGCACTGCATCGTTGAAGATATTGGGCTCTTCAATGTTGATTAAATGGCCAGAACGCGGAACTTCAACATAGGTGGCGTTGGCAATGCGGTCCGCCATGGCACGCCCGATCGTGGGTGGAGTCAAGCTATCATGCTCGCCAAAGACCAGCAGCGTGGGCACCGTGATATCCTCTAGCTCCAGCGCTTTCTCGTAGGTTGTTGTTGCCTGGATCGTTTTGACGTAACTGTCCTTGTGCAAAGCTTCCATGCTGGCGACCAATTGGTTGTAGTGCTTCTCGTCTGCCTCTGGCCCAATCAGGGTTTTGGCGACGACGGGGGCGATATCCTTTGGCTCCTTGCCGTCCTCAACCAGCGGCTTCAGGCGCAGTGCCACAAAGCGGGCGCGTTCTTCGCTGTTGAGCTTTTTGAAACCAGAGAATGTAGCGACCAGCGCTAGCGTTTTCACACGGTCTGGATAATGGAGACAGAAGTCCTGGGCGATCCGTCCGCCCATGGATAAACCGCAGATATGGGCCTTTTCGGCACCAAAATGGTCCAGTACTTTCAGCAGATCACGGGAGAAGGCGTTGAAATCTAGGGGGCCGTCATAATCGTCGCTCAGGCCATAGCCACGCGCATCCCAGGCCACTACATGGAAGTGGGGAGCGAATGCTTCGACTTGCCTGGTCCAATTGGTGCGGTTGCCGCCAATGCCGTGCATCAGAATCAGCAGTTCGCCCTCGCCTGCATGGTCAATGCCGATGGCAGGATTGGAGAGAATGCGTTCAGTTTTGATCTGTGTCATGGGACGGTTCCTTTAAGCAATGCGACCTTGGGTGAAGCGGCGCGCCAGCGGGTCGATGATGAGTTTCTCGCCAATCCAAAATATCGCGACGATTGCAAAACAGGTTGCGAATACGGTGGTCGCGTCAGCTAATCCCTGGGCTTCCTGCAGAAGAAATCCTAACCCGCCCTGCGCGCCGAACAATTCTGCCACAAGTGCAATTTTCCACCCAACGCCATAAGCGATGCGAAGGGCTGAGACGAAATAAGGCATGAGGAGCGGTAAGATAATTTTGAACAACACCACGGTGCGGCGGCGGGTAAAGCTTTGCGCCATCTCTATGGTCTCAGCGTCAATTTCCTTCAGGCCCTCAGACACGTTCACGAGGCAGAACGGCGTAAGGATCATAACCATGATGAATACGATTGTGCCATTCGATGGCCCGAACCAGATAATCGCCAAAATGGCCCAGCCAACTGACGGAAAGGCGTTGAGCAAGGGCTTGATCCGCCCATGAACAATGACCTCTGTTATAGGCAGCCAGCGTGGCAGAAACGCCAATAATGACCCAAGCACCACCGCCATAAGGACCGCCAATACAACGCGAATAGCACTGGACGCCACGTGTACGAAATAGGTGGCGTCTGTGAACAATTCTAAAATGCGGGTTGCTACGGGAAGGGGCCCCGGAAGCACAAAGTCCGGCATGCTGAGCGACAGCACGTGCCAACCCAATAGAAACGCCAGGATCAGCCCTTCGGCGACGCCATGGGACGCAAGTTGACTGCGCAGGCGATTGGAAGCATGCGCGTCACGCATGGGCGTGATGCCTGGACAAGCGGGATTGCAGGGGCTGGAAAATCAATCGTTCTGTCAGGAAAACAAAGGTCACGATGATGACTATAACGCCGATTACCAATGGCATATCAAAATCCTGACGGGCAAGGTTCAGCAGATAACCCAGTCCTGCATCGCCGCCGAATAACTCAGCCGTTAGGGCAACCTTCCATGCGACGCCAAAGCTAATGCGGATCGTCGCGAAAATGAAAGGTATCAATGATGGCAGTAAAATCAGGCAGAAGCGCCGCCAGCGGGAGCGGGTGAAGCTCTCAGCCATTTCGGTCCGCTCGCCATCTAGATTTTCAAGGCCCTCGCGCATGTTGATAATGGCGAAGGGTATCAAGACCATCGAGATGACGAAGATGACCGTCATATCTGAAATGCCAAACCAGATGATGGCCAAAAAGGTCCAGCCGACGCCAGAGAATGAGTTCAGGAAAGGGCTTATTCGGCTATGCACCGCCAACCGGAACAGTCCAGCGGAATGCGCCAGCATCGCCAAAGCGCTGCCGATCACGAAGGAGATTGCCACGGCAACGGTGATATGCATGAACGAATACAGCATATGGGCCGCTTCGTGCTTGTCTTGCAGTAATTCGACTAGCCGTTCGGCCACCAACCACGGCCCGGGCATAACATAGCTATCAACTGTCGCGCTGAAGGTTGCCCATGCGCCCAAGCAAACAAGCACAAAGCCATGGCCCGCTAAGCGTTGGTTGCGCTTGACGGACTGGGCCGACTTCAATGGTTGGGCGAACAAGGAACGAGAGTTATTGGTGGATAGCATGTTCCCAAATGACGGACTTAACGTTCGGCACTTTTTTCAGGATGCCCATTTCTTTGGCCATGGTCCAAACGGTGGTCATCGCCTTTTCATCCTCAGCCGTTACGACAGCTGGGACATAGGCATAATCTTGCAGCCAGGCGGCGAAGTAGTCTGGCGATATCTTCGCGGTCTGCTTAGAGATCGCCTCACCGACTTCTGCCGTGTTGTTATTGGCGTATTGGACGGACGCCAGCAGCATGCGGTTGAATTCCTTAAAGGCTTCCGGGCGCGCGGCGAGCTTTTCGGGATACGTCACATGAACTGCGGATAGCGTATCAACGTCAAACAGTTCGCGATTGTCCTGATTAGTATAGGCCAGAACCCGATAATTGCCTGAGCTTTTAGCGGCATAGGCTTGAGCGTGGATCAAAGTCGCGGCATCCACCTGGCCAGATTCCAGGGCTGATAGCAGCGTCGGGGCAGGTAGCTGAACCCAGGAGAAGTCCCCGCCTTTGTAGGACACGTTTATGCCATGCTTTTTCCAAAGCGCGATGCGGATCCAGGTGGTGCCTGTTGCACGCAGCGAGTAGCTGCCAATGGTCTTGCCCTTAAGGTCAGCCATTGTTTTGTACGGGCTGGAATCCTTAACCCAGATACCGGAGCCAAGGCGTCCTTTGGCCGAACGTAAGGCCGAAGACAGCACGACCAGTTCAAGCCCGCGACGCTTGGCAAACGGGATCGCCATGACGGCATTCATAATCACGTCATAGCTTTTGGTGGGCGTTGACGCGATCAGTGCCGGCACTTGCAGCGCGCTGGTTTCGATCTCGATCAAGTCGGATGTGATCTTGCCGCTCTTGATGCCGTACATCACGCCTTCCAGCGCAGGGTCAGCCAAATAGGCATAGGTGATTTTCTCTTTAGCCATTGCGGAGCCAGCAGCCAGGCTACCGACAATGCCGAATGCGGCGGCCAAGCGGGCGCTGCTTCTAAAAGTCTGCCAGATTTTCATGATCTTTCTTCTCCTTGGTTTTCTTATTCTGTCGGGTTGGTCTCAAGTGTCTGGAACAGGCTGATCAGGTGCGCTTTCTGTTCCGAAAATTGGGGTGAGTTTTCGATGTTGCGTGGGCGTGGCGCGTCTAATTCGATAGTTTCCAATACCGTCGTTGGTTTATTGGAAAGCAGGAGCACCCTGTTCGCTAAGGTCAGCGCCTCATCAACATCATGGGTGACGAAGATGACCGTTTTGCCGGTTTCCTGCCAAATCCGGATGATTTCATCACGCATGCGGCGTCGGGTATTCAGGTCCAGCGCCGAGAAGGGTTCGTCCATCAAGATGATCTCAGGCTCGACTGATAATGCCCGCGCAATCGATACCCGCTGGCGCTCGCCGCCAGACAGCATCGCGGGGTATTTTTCCATATCCTCCTGCAGGCCGACCAAGGCCAGCAGGCGTTCTGCAGTGCTGCGCATTTCCGATTTTGGCTTGTCAGCGAAACGAAGCTCCATGCCAAGCATCACATTGCCCAAAGCCGTGCGCCACGGCACCAAGCGCGGGGATTGAAACACGTAAGCGAGCTTGCTCCAGCCCTCGGAAGGGGAAGCGCCCATCACCGATACGCACCCGCCATCCGCCGGGATCAAATCCCCCATCAGCCTGAGTGAGGTGGACTTGCCGCAACCGCTTGGTCCTAAAATGCACAGAAATTCTCCGGCCCTGACGGAAAACGTCAGGTCCTCGTAGATGGTCTCGTCCTTGAACTTCAGGGAGACATTTTCAAACTTTAGGACGTCACTGGTCACAGGAAATCTGGTCCGCCAGGGGATGCAAGCGAAATACTATATCCATAACGCTGTGGATGCCCAGGCATCACCCGGCCAAGCCCATCTGGCGAAGCGTTGCCGCACCCAATAGGCCATATGGGTTTGCGAGCGTTTCGATCATTTCAAAATGATTGTAGTTCTGCCCAATAATGACTTCGCTTGGCTTGCTTGCCGCCACCAAAGCTTTGTGGAACGCGTCGGATTGGCGGATAAATTCCGGCGTTTCCAATGCCCCATAGGCTAAGATCATAGGGGTCATGATGTTGGCGACATGACGGAGGGGGCTCAATGCATCTTCGCTGGCGTCTGTGAACGATACATAGGCGCTGCGGGCCGATAGACGAACGGGTGCCATATCAAACATGCCGCTGGCCAGCATGGCGCCCTTAATGGCTTTTGGTGCCGATGCTCCTATCCGGGCAAGCGCAATGGCTGCCATATGCGCGCCGGACGAATGGGCCGACAGATAGACTTGGTCTGCGTCCCCGCCTAGTTGCTGTGCATTACGTGTAATCCAAAGAACGGCGTTCGTGATCTGGTCAGCGACGGGCATCAGATCACCGTCATGGTCCTGGACCCAATCAAAATCCAGAATCGCCATATGCGCGCCTGCCTTGGTGAAGCACTCGGCGAGGAAAGCGTATTGGGCGGCAGTCGTGGCTTTCCACGCGCCGCCATGGACGAATATTTGGATCGGTCTTGTATCGCCCGTTGTGCGATAAAGATCAAAGGCGGATTTAGCCGCTGGCCCATAAGGCACTCTTTCCGGTATGGGCATTCGGTTCCGTGCGATTTCGCTGTTAGAGCCATAGCGCGCTGCGACGGTGGCCATGTTCGCTGCGTAGACGGACTGGTGGTAGGCATCATCTAGCTCTGTTTGGGTCATGCCGCCCCACACTTTGGGCGCGTTGGCTGGCTGGTCAGTCATTGTCAGTGGTTGTCCAAATAAAACGATATCGCCATAGCGATCTGATCATGCTGGCTTTTCGTTGAGCGCGCTGACGTAGGAAAATGCGCCCGGTGAGCCATCTACAATAATACTTTCGCCGCTGAGATATGACGCTCGGTCGGATGCGGCGAAGGCGATCATATCTGCAATTTCCTCCGGCGTGCCCCACTGCGCGCCCCGGGGCAATTTTTCAGCCTCAAGGCGGGTGCGAAGCGCGTCAGCTTCTGCCGCAGTCAGACCGCGCCCAAGTGCTTCACGCTCCCATTTTTCGAAGCGGTCTGGCGTCATAACGACGCCTGGAATGATGCAAACGACCCGAATTTTATGGGGCTTGAGTTCCGCTGCCAAATCGGTAGAAAATCGAACCTCGGCCGCTTTCGCAGGGCCAGTACAGGTAGAGCCCGGTGGGAATGCTGTTTTAACGGCAGTGCGCCCAGACACATTGATGACTGATCCACCGCCGCGCTTGATCATCCCTGGAACTAAGCGCTGCGTCAGCCGGAATTGCGCGAAGAAATTGATCGCCATGCCATCGGTCAGATCATCATCGGTCACTTCCAGAAATGGTTTATACGTGCCGGTGCCAGCATTGTTGACGAGGATATCAGCACCGCCATATTCGCCTCCGACATGAGCACTTAGTCGGTCGAGATCTGCGACTTTGGTCACGTCAACTTGGATTGCGTCAACGCCCAACCGCTTCGTAGCGCTATCAAGATGCTCTTGTCGGCGCGCGGCGATGATGACTTTTGCCCCCTCGGCTATCAGGCACTCTGCCGTTGCCAGGCCAATGCCCCGGCTGCCGCCAGTGACGACCGCCACTCTGCCAGCTAGCCCTAAATCCATGCCCTAATTGCTCCCGATTTCTGATTGCTAATAAACCAGCTACTACAATGACACATTCAGGTAATTTTCTAAAGCGTCCATACCGTTCTCCGCTGCTTCTAGCGCCCCTTCAACACAGCCGCCAAATTGCTGTGCGACGTCGGGTCCGTCGAAAAGTAATGCGCCCCCCCTAAAGCTTGGTCATTGGGGCAGGGGACCATAGCTTGGGTCAGCATAGAGGGGCGCTTTATCTGCTTCGGTGGACGTTTGCGGATCAAATGCTCAGTCGTTGATGTAGAGCTGCGATGGTTCCGATCCTTCTGGCCCAAACAGAAGGATAAGTTGCTGCAACAAATGCTGCCGCAATAGCTTTTCATCGCTTCGGCCCTCCGGCGAAACGCCAATGAATCCGAAAAGGGCATAGGGGCCGCCGTCTGCTTCTGAAACGTCGTGAATTTCGACCATTGGGCCAAACCGGCTTGATGCATTGCCAGACAAGCCGGACTCGCGCCGAAACGCTGTACCATAAACGGCGATGGCCTAAGCTTGTCCTGCCTTCCAGATTTCTGCGCTCTGCATCGCTTGGGTCGCCTGGAGCGGCAGGGGAGGCGAAAACGTAATTTCAGCCGCGATCCGTGGCGGTAGGGTTAAGACAACGCTGTCGGCGGTGAGGTTATCTCCATTGTTCAGGGCGGCACTTATGCCTTCTCTGGCTCTCGTCAGCTTTTCGACGCGGGCATTCAGGCGGGTGCGGGAGCTCGATAAATTTCCAGCAAGGGCTTCGGTTATTGCAGCCAACCCGCCTTCCAACTGTCAAGAGCCTTCTATGGAGGCAAAGCCGCGTCCGCATTGAACGCGTCCGCGCGCGTCTTCAAACAATAAATCACCATCGGCATATTAGTCGAACTTTTCGAAGCCCCATTGGTCTATAAGCGCGGCGATGTGCGGTTGACCGGGCCAAAAACCACGCTGGCCCCATATCAAAATAGCTCGCCTCTTATTGCTCGGTCATTATGCATCCGCCAAAGCGGTATCGGTCTTCGATCAAGAAATATGCGCGGTCTTTTGCTTCGAGCGCGTTTGTAAGGGTGAGGCCTGATAAGCGGCTGCCAATAAAAATCTTTTTCATGGCTTATGAAACTCGATTGACCCAAACTGCGGAAACCATAGCGGGTTCATGACGTGCGGCGTCGACGTGAGGCTTGGTCTGTCTCATACTGTGCGTGAACTGAACAGATGGGGAGTGCACCTGATGCATAAATGGATTGACCATATCGTTGTCCGCGTTGAGAACCTTGACGAGGCTATAAAAGACTATACCGGTCGTCTTGGCTTCACTGTCACGAAACCGCCAATGGACCAGCCGGAGATTGGTTTGCGTCGTGCCGTGCTTGAATTGGGTACGTCAGGGACGTTTATCGAACTGGCAGAGCCGCTTGGTAACAAAAGTGAAATTCGCGCAGGTCTCGACAAGCGGGGCGAAGGTGTGCACTTGGTAGCTCTTGCAGTCGCAGACCTTGATGCCGCGAAATTAGACATGAAAGCCCGCGGTGCCCGGGTCATCGATGCAGGCAAACAGGTCTTCCTTCATCCCAAAGAAGGCCATGGCGTCATGTATCAATTGATTGAACGGAAGTAGCCGCCGCCCAGCTTTGCCCGCTATTTGATTAACGCTCTATAGGAGCTTCGGCATGTGGTCGAACCCGCGCATTCCGTATCAGATAACCAGCCAACGCAAGCGCTTAGAAGCGCCGGGTGGGAAGCCGATCATCGTCAATCTGTGCATGAATGTGGAATATTGGCCTTATAATAAGCCAATGCCGCGCGGTGTTCTGCCGCCGCCCCATGGCGCGCAGATTGAACCACCTGATGTGCCGAATTATTCCTGGGTGGAATATGGCATGCGGGCGGGCATGCCACGCTTTATGACCATGCTGGCTGATCGCGGCCTGAAGGCGTCTGCTTTGACGAATGCGCAAGTGGCAGACGTCTACCCTGCACTCATGGACGAGATGGTCAAAGCGCAGTGGGAGCTGGTCGGTCACGGCTGGCAGCAGCAATCTTTAAAACAGGCCGATGATGAGGCGAATGTAATTCGGCGTTCGCTCGCCAGGCTGAAAGAATGTGATGGCGAGCAGGTGCGCTGCTGGCTAGGCCCAGGCCTGGGCGAAACCCATGACACCGTTGACCATTTGAAAGCCGCCGGCATCGATTTCCTACTGGATTGGGTGGTTGATGACCTGCCGTATTGGATCCGCACCAAGCACGGGCCAATGGTGGGGCTGCCTTATACGCTTGAGCTGAATGACGTCCCAGTTTACGCGATCAAGAATTCTTCCACGGATGAAATTCTGAAACGGCTGGAGGCAACTCTCGCGATCTTTGAACGGGAGACTGAGCAGAACCCACGGGTTCTCACGTTCGGCCTGCATCCGCACATCATCGGTGTGCCTCATATCGCCTATTACTTTGAGAAAACGTTGGACCTGCTTCTGGAGCATCCGCAAACGGTTTTCATGACGTCCAGCCAGATCGGCGACTGGTTCGTTGAGGCTGATGGGACAAATGGTGCGGAAGTGGCCCTGTACACTGATACGCCGCCGCCTTTGCCGTACTAATTTCGCTGGTGGTGGCGGACCTGCCAGGCTACAAGATACACCAGGATCAATCCTACGACCGCCGCAATCCAGCTTCTATAATCCTGGTAAAGCAGGCCCGCAGCGCAGACGAATATGGCGAGGCGGATGAAAAATCCTATACGCCCAAAGCCATAAAGATAGCCCTCGAAGCCCGCCGCGAGCAGAACGATAGCAAGTGAGCAGGCAGCTATTACGGCGATAATCTCACCCACATCTTCGCCACGCAGGATAAGCGCTGGCGTCAATACCAGGATGAACGGCAGAACGAACTTGATCGAGCCGAGTCGCATGGCCGTTATCGCCGTTTCCATCTGCTTCGATCCCGCGATCACTGAAGCGGCGACGGCCGCCAGGGCCACCGGCGGTGTGATGTAGGAGAGCATGCCCCAATAGAGAATGAACAGATGGCTGGCGACCGGATCAATCCCAAACTCGATTAGTGCGGGCCCGAGCACAATCGCCAGGAAAATATAGCAAGCGCTGACCGTCACACCCATGCCAAGGACAAAGCTCGTGATCGCACCCATGGCGAGCAACAGCCAGAGGTTGCCTTGAGCAATACCTACCAATTCGCGGCTGAAGGCCCCGCCAACACCCGTGAATGCAAGGGAGCCGACAATGACGCCCACGCCCGCCAGGATCGCGACGATATTGGCGATTGTCCGGGTTGATTCTTCGATCAGTGCCAGGAATTGCTGGAAGTCAAAGCGGTCGCTCTTGCGAAATAAAGCGGCAGAGGCAATTAGGATAATGGTCGCAAAGTAGGGCGCATAGATTTCTAACCGCGCGAAAACTAGGAAGTAGACCAAGACCACCAGACTGAGCAGATAGTACCAGCCTTGCTTCAAGGTGGCTGTAAGGCTTGGGATTTCCTCTGCTGGCTGGCCCTTCAGCCCATGGACTGCCGCATGGCAGTCCACCTGAAGCAGCAATGCGGCATAGAACAGGATTGAAGGGACGGCGGCGGCGATGACGATATCGCTGTACGGGATGTTTAAGAACTCGGCCATAATAAAGGCCACCGCCCCCATCACGGGGGGCATCAGGGTTCCGCCTGTCGATGCGCAGGCTTCAACTGCGCCTGCATAGGGGGCGGAATACCCTGCGCGTTTCATTGTCGGTATCGTGAGCCGTCCTGTTGTGACCACATTCGAAATAACGCTGCCTGAGAGAGAGCCAAAGAATCCGCTCGCCAATACAGCGACCTTGGCCGGACCGCCCCGGCTGCGCCCCAAGATCGCCGCTGCAAAGTTCATGAAGAACGCACCGCCACCAGTCACCACAAGGGCCGCGCCGAAGATGAGAAAGCCGATCAGAATGTTGCCAGCAACGCGCATCGGTAAGCCGACAATGCTCTCAAATCCCATGGCATAGGCGCGCACCAGTTCCGTCGGCGTTTTGCCTACACCCCACAGGAAACCCGGCGCCTGCTCCGCCCAGAGTGGGAAGGTGAAGAAGGCCATGCAAACAGAAAAAAGCACGATGCCCCCAGCCCGACGCACACCTTCAAGTGCGAGAAGGCAAAGCGCAGCGGCCATCAGCGTCGGTTTTAGCGGTGCGATAGTGTCCCATCCTCGCTCAATGATCTCACCGCCATGGTACGTGTGATAGAGGCCAACATAGAGCGTGCCAATGAACAGGACCCAATCATAGATTGGCACATGGTTCTCATGCTGTTTAATGGCTGGGAATAACAGGAAGGAGAGGGATAAGAAGATGGCGATCAGAAGGTAGTAATAGGCATTATCGATCAGGATGAACCCTGCCGGATTGATCCCGAAACTTTGATTGATGGCGACCGCGATGCCCAGCGCGCCAAGGGTGATTGTAATCCAATAAACCAGCGCCCCGCCGCGTCTGCTTACCGTTTCGAAGCTGGCCGTTTCTAGCGCACTCGCGTCATCATCCCGGTCATCTGCCATTGTTGGTCCATCGTCAGAATAATTATGCCAATTTGGCGTCCGATGACGGGCAGGCTGACAACCCTGTCCGACGGTGATGCGTCTATCGATGAGATGTTATGGTGTCTGGTTTTGGTTTAAGGCTTCAAACTGGAAGCCTTTGTACCCGGCTGCAATGATCTTCTCACAGGTTTGGCGGTAGGCACCAACGCCTGCGATATATGGCATAAATAGCCTAGGCTTGCCCGGAATGTTAGCACCCATGTACCAGGAATTCGCCTGGGGGAAGAGCGTCTTGTGAGCGACCGCTTGTACGTGGTCGACCCATTCATTCTCAGCCTCTAACTCAGGCTCAATCGACTGCAGGCCTTGGCTACGCATATGGATGATCGTGTCGACCACAAGGTCCACGTGCTGTTCAATCGAATTGATCATATTGCCTTTAACCGAGGGACTGCCTGGGCCAGTGATCATAAACAGGTTCGGAAAGCTAGCGGACATGAGGCCAAGATATGTGCGCGGGCCCGCTTCCCATTTTTGCTTCAAGGCCACGCCGTCGCGGCCCCGAATATCAACATTAAATAAGGTGCCGGTCATGGCGTCAAAACCGGTTGCGAACACGATGGCGTCAAATTCGAACGTTTGGTCGCCAACGGGAAAGCCCGTCTCGATCATCCGTCCAATCGGCATCTCACTGATGTCCACCAGGTTCACATTGTCCCGATTAAAGGTTTGATAGTAGCCGTTGTCGATGCAGATGCGCTTGGTGCCGATGGGATGCGTGGTCGGGCATAGGATTTCAGCTGTCTCAGGATCTTTGACCGTTGCGCGGATTTTAGCGCGGACGAACTCAGCCATCGTATCGTTTGAGGCTTTGTTGGTGAGGATGTCGTTGAATGACCCTAAAAATGCGCCTGTGCCGGCTTCCCACCGTGTTTCATAAGTAGTTTGACGTTCGGCCTCGCTCACATCCAAGGCTGATTTGTCATTCACTTCGCGCAACACGCCGTTTGGCATGTACCGCATTTCCCGGCGCTTTTCAGCGTAGTCCGATTTCCAAGTTTCAGCATATTCCGGCGTCATAGGTTGGTTGCGCGCCGGGATGGAGAAGTTGGCCTGGCGTTGGAACACCGTGAGGTGCCGCGCTTCCTCGGCAATCTCCGGGATCGCCTGGATGGCGGAGGACCCGGTTCCAATCACGGCCACGCGCTTGCCCGCAAAACTCACCGGCTGCCTGGGCCAATTGCCAGTGTGGTAGGTCTCGCCTTTGTAGTCCGTCAGGCCTGCAAACTGCGGTACCTGTGCAGTTGAGATACAGCCGCCTGCCATGATAAAATGCTTGGCCGTAACGGTTTCGCCTGTATCGGTCTCAATCCGCCAAATCTGCGCGCTCTCGATATAGTGGGCGGCGCAGACTTCCGTTTCAAACGTGATGTATCGGCGAAGATCGAACGTGTCCGCCACATGGTTGGCATAACTCAGGATATCTGCCTGGGCGGAGAACTTTTCTGGCCAGTTCCATTCCTGCTGCAGGTCTTCATTAAACCCGTAGGAGTACTGCATGCTTTCAACATCACAGCGCGCACCCGGATATCGGTTCCAGTACCAGGTGCCGCCTACACCATCACCGCGCTCGAAACATCTGGCGGAGAACCCTGCTTTCTGGAAACGGTGCAGCAAATAGAGGCCAGAAAATCCGGCTCCGACGATAAGAGCGTTAACGTCAGGCTGTGTGACGGTAGAAGCGGACATGCATCAATTCCTATGATCCTGCGGCGGCCAGATTATACTGTCAAATACTACTCGACGATGCTATAGTAAGATCTCAGGGTTTTTTCCCGTTCCTGACCATTTGACGTCATCCTTTTCCAGAATGAACCCCAGATTCTGTTTGGCGAGGATGATGGTAAGCCTGCTTTCTTTCAGCAGCTTCGCCTGCCTCCATTGCCGCAAACGCTACGGCGCCCGCTAAAAACCGTTTCATGATGCTTACCCCTGATTGTTAGCGCCTTCACAGACGGCAACTGCAAAAAGTATGTGCGGCAATTTGCACAGGCGTCAATCAGGCTACTTTCCGGAGTCCAGTGGCATCCGCATCTCGCTCCCTACAGTTTGCAGGTCGTACTTTTCATAAAAGGGGCGATTATGGGTGGTGCTTTGGACGAGATAGAGACCGAATTCCGCCGCACCTTTGGCCTTCGCCTCGCTTATCGCCGCTTCCAGCAAACGGCCGCCCAGATTGCGTCCGCGGGCTGCTGGATCGACAATCAGCTCCTCCAGTTGGCAATAAATCCCGCCGTAGCGCATGGCCAAATTAAACGAGACTGCAGCGCTGCCAAGCAGTGCGCCCGCTTCGTCAGCCACCAGCACCAAACCCCGTTCGCCATCCAAAAGGGCGCGGAATACGGTAGCCCATTCCGGTTCTGGCGGCGTGCCGCGCAACAATGATAGGAGCTCCAGGCACCGGGATTCGTCTGCTCTTTGTGCGGGGCGGATTGTGAATGTCATGATGCGCTCTAGGTCTGTGCGGGGGAAAAGTAGATTCCCACGTACAAGCCAATATCAGCAAACGGGAGCAAAGTTCGTGGATTCTATAGTAGCAGGCAGCGTCGCTATTGTCTTCGGCGCTTCTGGCGGTATCGGAGCGGCCCTTCTTTCGGCCCTTAGGGATGCAGGTCGGTTCGATACGGTTCACGGTTTCAGCCGCCGAAGTGTGGTTCCAATAGACCTGACGGACGAGGCAAGCTTGGCACATGCTGCAGATATCGCCGACAAATCTGGTGATATCCGGCTAGTGATCGACGCGACAGGCTTTCTTCATGGGCAAGGAATGGCACCCGAAAAGACGTGGCGGGCGCTGGGTGCGGATGAACTCGCCCACGCTTTCGCACTCAACGCAATTGGACCAGCTCTGCTGATGAAGCATGTGCTGCCAAAGCTTCCACGCACGGGCAAAGCAGTTTTCGCAACGCTTTCAGCGCGCGTCGGATCGATTAAAGATAACCGCCTGGGCGGTTGGTATAGTTACCGCGCGTCCAAAGCGGCTTTAAACCAAATCGTCCGCACTGCTGCCATCGAGCTTTCCCGTCGCACACCCGAAGCGCTGTGTATTGCGTTACACCCAGGAACAGTCGCCACGCCCTTATCAGATAGTTTTGCGAAAGCTGGTCTAGATGTCCTGACGCCCGCCCAGTCCGCCGAACACCTGCTGTCCGTGATTGATCAATTGGATGTAGACGCAACCGGCGGGTTTTTCGATTGGCGCGGCGATCAGGTTCCTTGGTGAGTTTTGGATATGGATGTTCTTCGAGTGGTGCTTTGTGATCAGCTTGACCATCATGTAGCGGCACTTCAGGGGCTTGATCCCAAAAATGGCACCTTTTTGATGATGGAGGTGCGGGACGAGACGGAATACGTACCGAATCACAAACAAAAGCTTGTGCACGTACTGTCTGTCATGCGGCATTTCGCGACGGAGCTCAGAGACGCTGCCGGCCAGGTCGAGTATGTCGAACTGGACGCTTCTGAAAATACGGGAAGCTTTACTGGAGAGGTTTAACGGGCTTTGGATCGGCTCAACCCGAGCGCGCTGGTTATTACAGAACCAAGCGAATGACGCGTCCAGGAGATAGTGGATAGCTGGGATGCTGAGCTAAATGCACCAGTAGAAGTGCTGCAGGACGACAGGTTTTTTTTGCCTCTAGCGATCGGTTTGCTGAATGGGCAAAGGGCCGAAAAATCTGGAGCATGGAGCATTTCTATCGGGAAATGCGAGACGAGCAAGATATTCGTATGTCTGACGGCAAGCCGGAGGGTGGTCGTTAGAATTTCGCTGCAGACAACCGAAAGCGCCTTCCGGCAAAAACACCTCGCCGATCCGCGCCCGGTTCAAACCAGATAAAACCACCCAAGCCGTGATGCAGATGGTGGAGGCACTGTTCGCCCAAAACTTCGCCGCATTGGAGGATTTTGGTTGGCCTGTTACCCGGTCAGAGGCGTTGGCAGCATTTAACGATTTCCTTCAGAATGGACTGCCGAATCTTGGTGATTACCAGATCGCGATGAAGACGGATGCGCCTTCTTTTTATCATTGGCTGATCGCACCGGCCATCAATATAGGTTTGCTATCGCCGCGGGAGGTCTGCCTGGCAGCGGAGGCCGCGTGGCAAGCCGACAACGCCACCCTTGAATGCGGTAGAAGGTTTCATCCGCCAAGTTTATGGCTGTCGGGAATATGTGCGTGGCATTTATTGGGCGCTGATGCCGGATAATGCAGCAATTAACGCTCTGAATGCGTCGCACCCATTAGCTGAATTTTATTGGAGCGGCGTGACGGAGTTGCACTGCATACATCAAGCCATCGATAATACCCGACGCCATGCCTATTCACACCACATTCAGCGCCTGATGTTGACTGATAATTCTGCCCTGCTCGCTGGCGTTGCTCCTGCGGAAATAGAGCAATGGTATCTGGCGATTTATGCTGATGGTTTTGAGTGGATGGAAATGCCAAACACCCTTGGCATGGCGGTATGTGCGATGGCGGAAGTATGGCCTCAAAGCCTTATGCAGCCTCTGGCGCATATACCAATCGGATGTCGGACTTCTGCAAGAACTGCGCTTATGACATCAAGTTGAAGACTGAGCCCGATGCCTGCCCGTTCAACGCAATGTACCGGGCGTCCCTTATGCGAAACGAGGATAGGCTTAAATCAAATCTACGCCTAAGAATGCCTTACCGCACATAGAACGGTTGGTCTGAAGATAAGCAGGCCTCCTATGTGGAAAGCGCGGACGCGTTTTTAGACAGCCTCTCATAGCGAAGGGCTCTGCGCATGCTTGAGATATGCAGCCTTTACGGTTTCATGCACGGGCGATTGGTGAAGCAAACGATGACGGCTTAGTATCAGGCCTCTATTCGTGGGAAGGCAGGCTGATTGACCGGGAAGACTTCGTGGCGCGGGCGATTAAAATAGTGGCGTCTGCAATGGATGAGGCGGGCACATTGCCTTACGGCGCTGTTGTCGTACTAGACGGCAAGATCGTCGGTGAAGGATTGAATAGGGCCGTGGCGCTGCATGACCCTACGTCCCACGGTGAAGTCGAAGCAATCCGGGATGCATGTAAGCGCCTGGGCACGGCGGACTTGTCTGGTGCAGAGATGTATACCTCTGCCGAGCCGTGCTCAATGTGCGTGGCAACAATGATTTTGGCTAATATGGTGCGGCTCGTTTACGCAGCGGATTGGCGGGACAGCACGCGATTCATGCAGGCTATGGCGGGTGACAATCCAACGGTGAAACGGCGGTATACGACTATGGAATTGCGTGAGCAGGTCAGCCATGCACCCGAAGACCGCGATATGCTGGCGGAGCGGATGGGTGCAGCGGAGGCCAACGCGATGCTCGATACATATGTTGCAAACCGCTGATGTGGCGGCAAAGGGAGAAAGAACTTGGCTAAAACTGCCGTTATCGTCGCTTTTGAAGTTAAGGCTGGCCAGATGGGTCCTTTCCTGGGCATCATTAAAATTCACGCTGCTCGCACCCTCGCCGAAGAGCCGGGCTGCGAGCGTTTTGACGTCCTGATACCTACCGATGGAACTGCCGCTGTTCACCTGCATGAGGTTTATGCAGACGACGACGCTTTTGCAGAGCACAGGCAGTCCCTACGCCTCGCCGATGTGCGTGACAGCTATCAGGACCTCATCGTTGACCGAACTTTGTCCATCTGCAGCTTCGTAAGCTAAGCTGCCGCTTGCTGACGACAAAAACAGTACGTGTGAACTTTGCCTTCGGCCCTGGCCAGAGCCTGATCGAGTTGCTGCTTAATCAGGCGCGACTCCACAGTCTCACCTCGGCGTGTTGGGCATTCATGCAATCCATGCAAGCTCCATAAATTATTTGGGTGCTGACTAGCGCGGTTGAGCATATCGTCGAGGCAAAGGTCAGCGCGGTACACGGCCTCCGCTTCCTTAAATTGGTTCTGTTCCATTAAAAGCGCGCCTAGCGCATGGCGCGCGGGCTGCACCCATCCCCAAGGCTTGTCATATGCGAGTGAATTATCCAATGCGACGGAGCGGCGGAGATGGTCAAACGCGATCCCGTGATTGCCGCGTCGATACTCCAGCGCGCAATCCAGCATGGCCTCCACGATCTCCAGGATATCGACCACCAGATTGTTATGAACGCGGCGCGGGTCTGGCACCAAGGAATGCGGCCCTCCCCCGTTCAGCATCTCCACTTTGCCCATGGCTGAATGAGTGACGGACTTCACGTACCGCATCATTGCTGTGGTTGACGCGTCGAGCGCTTGGTCTTCGGGCAAGTTCTGCTGGATGATGTCCTGCCATTTGCCAAACCGCACCAGCACATGCTGCTTCTAAGGGATATAGCCATCAATGAAATCAGCCATGGGCGGGGAGTGATGCGCAACAGATCTTCTGGTGTTGTGTCGATTAGTTCCTGGGCGGCAGCGAGCGCTGGGGTGAATTGGCCAAGGAACATGGCACCATACATGGCGAAATGCAGATTATGCGTGCGGTACATCGCGTAAACGTTAAGCGCACCTTCACGTGCCAGGAACTTCCGGTCCGCGATTATGCCGCGCTGATTATAAACCAGTACATCGTGATAATTGCCGCAGAGGACATCGATATGGGTCGGCATATACACTAGATGCCGGGCATCCGGCATCATGTGGCGGAGTCGATCGCTCGCCCGAAGTGCCAGTTCAGGGAACGGTGACATCTCCATCAGATGCACATAGAGATGCAATAGCCTGGGATGGATCCTACACGCGAGGATGGTTTCAAACGCGCCTTCCAGCAAGGTGCGCGCCTCTGCTGTGCCCGCACCTTCGGAGATCTTGCCTGTGTCCAGTTTCCACATCTGCCAGGGCGTTTCGTTCATGATGGCTTCAACGAATATGGATTTGATATCTAAATCGCCCGGATATTCCGCTGCGACTTTGCGCATGGCGGTGGTGAACATGACATCCCATGCGGACATCTCGTCCACATCGTCCGTGATTTCTCGCTGTGGGTGGCCGATTGGCAGGGCTTCTATTAGCGCTCGCTCGCCAGGCGTCACCGTATCAGCGGGCGCTAAGGCCGCTTGCGTCGCGTCATAGGCCGCCGCCAGGGCAGTCGCGCGGCCAGCAGGGTAGTAGAGACCCCATGGCAAGTTATAGTTTGGCCCGGACGCATATCCGACACCTCAATGGGCCATGGCGCAGGCTGATTCTGCCGCGATTATTTTCTGAAAGCAAGCGACGGCCTCCCCATGATTGAACGCGAACAGCCAATTCAGGCCGTGCGTAAACCAAAGCTGTGCATCCGCAGAATTTGTGCTGACTTTCCGGGAATAGTCCCCAAGATCATAGTAATCCACGCCGCTTCTCCCCAATGTTGAGAGCAAAAGGATGGGCCTATTTGGCGATGCGGTACAGAGGAATATAGGGCCGGGCGAACGTGAGCCCCGTGCTCCATGCAACACAGAGGGCCAGTGCGACGATGAACGCGAGGGGCCAGCCGAGCGGTCCGGCCAGCAACGCGACGGCAGGCAGAGCCATCACGAACCCAATCATACCGCCTATGCCATTCGCCATAATTGCGGAACATGCAGCCCCGCCAGATCGTGCATAGATAATCACTGACAGGCTGGTCCAAACGACCGGTGCTACAGCTGCAATGCCCGCGGCTTCCGGCCCAAGTCGCCGACCGACAATGATCGCAGTTCCAACAACCGCAATAACGGCGACCATGCGCACGATAATGTCGATATAGCCTCGCCGCAGCGCCTGGGATGGCGGCTGTGTCAAGAGTGGTCGGGAGAGCGGCAGGCAAATGATGAAGCTGATAATATTCAGCAAGACTGCGACCATGAGCGATAAAGGAGTCGCCAGAACCATAACCGCGCCGCCGCCCCAGACTGCGAAGCCCGCCGCTAACGCTGCAATCAGCCCAGCTTTTCGGATGACATATGCAGCAATCAACAGGAATGGTGGCACAAGCGCGTTGACGCCCAGGCTAACGCGCGCGCTTTCGGCGATAAACGCGGCGTCATGGTCTAGCGCAAGGAAAAGATAAGCGGGGCCAGCGGAAATCGGCAGCGCCACAATCATTGCGCCGACGAATGCGCCTACCCGCTCTGCGATCAGCGTTGCGAGCAGTACGACGATTGCGGTGCTGGCAAGCTTTGCGGCGAAGCCGATATCGATCACGTCCACGCCTGATGCTCCGGCTGAAATGGCGGCAAGTGCAAACCTATAGCGGGATTTTCTTTTATCTGGCAGTGCGTGGCGCTACCGGACGCTGCTGGCTGATGCTATGGCTTTGGCACCGCCGTTTCATCAGGGAGAAGACGCATGATTGATTATGGATTGACGGATAAGGTTGCAATCGTCACCGGTGGCAGTGATGGACTTGGGCGAGCTACGGCGAAACTGCTGGCGGCAGAAGGTGCCAAGGTCGTGATCTGCGGTCGCCGGGAAGATTATCTGCAGAACGCCGCAAAAACGCTATCGCAAGAAAGCGGTGGTACGGTTGTTGCGGTTCGGGCAGACGTATCCGACGGTGCTGATTGCGAGAACCTCATGAATGCAACAATTGAGCAGTTCCGGCGCCTCGATATTCTGATCAACAATGCCGGCACGTCTGCAGCGGCATCATTGGAAGCGGTGAGCGACGAATCCTGGCAGGCGGATTTTGACTTGAAGGTCATGGCGGCCGTCCGGCTTTGCCGCATGGCACTCCCGCACTTTCGTGCGGTTGGCGGCGGTTCCATTATTAATGCAGCGATTGGCGGCGGCAAAGCGCCTGGGCCAAACCAACTGCCCACTTCGCTCACCAGGGCGGCTGGTCTAAACCTCACCAAATCTCTCTCGAACGCTTATGCGGCGGAGAATGTGCGGGTCAACGCGATCTGCATTGGCCGCATTAAGAGTGCGCAATTGGAAGCGCGGGCTGGCAATAAGCCGTTGGATGAATTCTATGCCGATATGGGCAAGATCGTACCCATGGGCCGAGTTGGGGAGGCTGAAGATTACGCCCACCTGGCCGCATTCCTGTGTTCCAAAGTTGGTAGCTACATCACCGGAACAGCTGTTAATCTGGATGGCGGCATGTGCGCAAACCTGTAATGGACGGGTGCCACGATGCCATCATTTTTGATCTGCTGACGGCACTCATCGATAGTTGGACACTCTCGAAGGATGTGGCCGGTTCCGATGAAGACGGGCCAAGCCTATCCCAGCCTGACCTATGGTGCCGGTGCCTACCGGCCCTATGAGACGATCGTGGCGGAAGCGGTAACCGCCGCAGGCATTAGACCAGACAAACCAGACGCGCTCACGCGCCGCTGGCCGGAACTGCAGCCCTGGCCCGAAGCCGTAAGCGTGGTCGAGACATTGGCCGGTCGCGCTAAGCTTGGCGTCGTCACCAATTGCTCCATCATGATGAGACGGGTGGCTGCAGCGCTGATGTCGCCAGCCTTTGAGGTTGTTACGACGGCGGAGTAGGCCGGGTTCTACAAACCCCGCTCTGAGCCATATGTGGCAACGCTCGCGGCGATGGACATAGACCCAGCGCGGGCCCTGTTCGTTGCCGGGTCCGCGGCAGATGTGCCGGGGGCGATGGTGCTTGGCATGCCGGTCTACTGGCACAATCGCATCGGCGTTAAAGCTGAAGCAGAGCCGTTATATCACGAGCGTTCGCTCAATCGGTTGCTTGAGATCGTTCGCTAGCCTCCGCATTGCTTTTGACGCAGTGGGTCAGCATGGTCTCCCGCAGCAACATTCAGTCAGCCAAGCAATGGCTCAGATTACAGGAAAATGCCTTTGTGGCGATATTTCTTTCGGTGGTGACGTTGATATCAAGATGATGGCGAACTGACATTGCAAAGATTGCCGGGCTGCAACAGGTGCCGCCTATGGCACGCTGATCTTCCTTGATCCGAGCCAATTGACGGTTAAAGGCGCGCCGAAGATCTTTAAGCACAAGGCAGACAGCGGTGCCGGTATTAAAAAGCATTTCTGCCCTAATTGCGGCTCCCAATTTTTTGGCCGAAATTTAAACCGCCCGAATATGCTGAGCTTGCGTGCAGGCATGGTCGATCAGACCGGTCTCGTGAAGCCTGGCGTCAACGTTTACATGCAAAGCCGTATTGCCTCGACGCCGATTGATCCGGCGCTGAAGGCTTTCTACAAGGTGCCTGGCTAAGGCGGCCAGACTAAGCTTATTCGGCAGCGACGCTGCTCTGAGCTTTGGCGCGATATTGGAAGACTTCGTCGGTCAGGTCGATAGCCGGGAATTCATCTTTTTCGCGCCAATGGTCTTGGGTATGCCGCCAGTCCCGGGACTCACCACGCTTCGGCAAAAGGTCCTTGGCGCGGAGGAGATATCCGGGATTAAAGTCCTCTTCGTCGACCCATGAGTGGAGCTCCATTTCCTGCTCATGGGCGCGCAGTTCTGGGCGAACGCTTGCTGCACCCGTGTCTCGCATATGGTTCAGCATCCGGCACACGAAGTCCGAAATGATTTCGCTGCGGAGTGTCCAACTGCCCCGGAAATAGCCAAACACATAGGCCAGGTTCGGGATGCCCGTGAACATCGTGCCTTTGAAGGTCACCGTTTCATTGAATGCAAAGGGTTGACCATCTTTCGAAAAGCCAATGTCGCCCATGGTGTTCATGTTGAAGCCAGTTGCGGTGACGACGACGTCTGCTTTCAAAATGTCGCCGGATTTCAGTTCAATGCCGTCTTCCATAAACCGCTCAATGTGATCGGTAACGACGGAGGCCTTGCCTTCTGCGATCCGCTTAAAGAGGTCGGCGTCCGGCACGAACGCGATGCGTTGGCGCCAGGGGCGGTAGTCAGGTGCGAAATGCTTCTCCACATCAAAATCAGGGCCGAGCAGGTCTCGGATATTCCCGATCAGGTCACGGCGGACCAGATCTGGCTTGGTGCGGCAAAGCTTGGTGAACGCCGTTTGTTCATACTGGATTTTGCGGCGGACGATCTCATGAATCCAGGTCTCGTCGACCTGTATTTCGCGCAGCTCCTCAGCGATTTCAATCGCATTCCGACCGGTGCGGAAATATGTGGGCGTGCGCTGTAGCATGGTCACATGGGCTGCTTTGTCGGTCATCGCGGGTACCACGGTCGCAGCCGTCGCACCGGAGCCGATGACAACGACATTCTTACCCGAATAGTCCAGGTCGTCCGGCCAGTTTTCCGGGTGGGCGATGGTGCCTTTGAAATCCGCCATGCCCGGCCACTCCGGCGTGAAGCCTTCGTTGTGACGGTAATAGCCTTGGCACATGAATAGGAATTTCGCAGTGAACTGCACTGGTTCGTCGAGATCTGTGCGGATTGCGTCAATCGTCCAGAGGCTATCGGCTTCCGACCAGTCGGCGGCGAGGATTTTGTGCTGATAGCGGATATGCTGTGCCAGATCATTCTCTTCGATCACATCGCCCATATAAGCCAGAATTTCTTCCGCCGTGGCGATGGGCGGGCCAATCCATGGCTTGAAACGATAGCCAAATGTGTGCAGATCGCTGTCGGAGCGGATGCCGGGGGAGCGATGGGTCCACCAAGTTCCGCCGAAGCTTTTCTCAGACTCCAGCACGACAATGCTGTGATCAGGGCATTGCTCGCCAATATGGTATGCTGCCGCCACTCCAGATATTCCTGCACCAACGATCAGGCAGTCAAAATGTTCGGCCGTTTGAGGCGCAATGCTGTCAGGCACGGGGCAAGTCCTTCGTTGGAGTGAACAGCCAATTATAACGGACGGTGCAGAAAGTGCAGCCCTACCAGTTTTCCCCAAATGGCCGGAGTTCGATCAGGAAGCTCCAGGTGGATTTGGGTTGATGCGCCAAGTGGTAAATTTCGCCAGCAAGGTCGTCCGGTTTGGTGTAGAAATCATCCGGGTAGTTGGGCCAGCGTTTGCGGGCGAAGGGCATGTCGATAACGGCGTCGATCACGACATAGGCCACATGGATACCTTTCGGCCCTAGGTCCCGGGCCAAAGCCTCTGCGACCATGCGTTGGGCTGCTTTGGTGGGCGTCCAGCCAATGAACCCAGGCTTGCCGCGCATCGCCCCAGTATTGCCGGTGCAGATGATGGAACCTGATCCGCGCGCTTCCATCCCTGGGCCAAGCGTTTGCGCTGTCGCGAGCAATCCACCAGCGTTCACACGGAAATTTCGTTCAAAATCCTTCAGTTCGATTTGATGATAGGTACCGCGGCTGGCCAGCGTGGCGTTATAGATGATCACATCTGGCGTGTCGTGTGCGGCTTCGATCTCGCGGAGCGTTGCGCAAAAAGCCTCCGTATTGCCGATGTCTGTGGCATGGCCGGATGTGCCGTGAATATCCCGCTCCCAGGACTCAAGCCGTCCAGCATGGCGCGCGACCATGGAGACGTGATAGCCCTCATCCGCGAACTTGCGGACGGTTGCGAGGCCCGTGCCAGGCCCAACGCCAATGACGAGGCAATGCTTCATTCTTCGATCAATCGAACATAATGACGGACCGCGCGATCTCGCCCTTTTTCATCTCGACGAAGGCTTCGTTGATGTCCTCAAGCTGAATGTGCTGAGAGACCAGTTCGTCTAGCTTTAGGCGGCCTTGCATGTAGAAATCAATGTAGCGCGGCATATCCACCCGGAACCGGTTGGAGCCCATGGTCGAGCCCTGGATTTTCTTCTCACGCAGGAATTCTGGCCCATGGAGTTCAATCTTGGTACCGACCGGGATCATGCCGATGATGGTCGCGGTTCCGCCGGGACGGATCATCCGGAACGCGTCTTCCGCCGTTTGCTTTAGGCCAATGGCTTCAAAGGCGTGATGCACACCACCACCGCCAACCAGATTGCGTACCTGCTTAACTGGGTCACCGTCTGCTGGGTTCACAACATCTGTGGCACCGAATTCCTTGGCGAGGTTCAGCTTAGTGGCGGACAGGTCCACTGCGATCACACGGCTGGCACCTGCGATCGCTGCCCCATTGATCGCCGATAAGCCAACGCCACCGCAGCCGATAACAGCCACCGTGCACCCCGCTTCGATCCGCGCCGTATTTTGCACAGCACCGACGCCGGTGGTGACGCCGCATCCTATCAGTGCGGCTTTATCCATCGGCATGTCGGCCCGCACTTTCACGGCGGCATGTTCATGCACAAGCATCCGGTCCGCGAAGGATGAGAGCTGGGCGAACTGGTAGATTTCCTGGTCGCCTTGGCTCAAGCGTGGGCGCTCATTCTCGGAACGCATGCGGGATGGGTTTTCGCAGAGCGACATCTGGCCCGATAGGCAATACTCGCAATTGCCACAGAAAACGCTGAGGCAGGTGATCACCGTGTCGCCGACTTTCAGGTCTGTCACCTGATCGCCAACGGTTTCAATAGTACCCGCAGATTCATGGCCCAGCACGGTTGGATATTTCCAGGGGTACGAGCCTTCAGCCATGTGCAGGTCTGAATGACACACTCCGCAGGCCTTTGTTTTAACGCGGATTTCGCGGGGACCTGGATCGTCAACCATGATGGTCTCGACCGTCAACGGCGTATTTGTTTCGCGGAGAACTGCTGCTTGGGCTTCAACGGGCATGGATTTCGGGCTCCCTGGGTGCGATTAGTTTTTCTTATTGCCGGCATAAGTTGTGTAGGCGAGGCCCGCAAGCCAGCCGTTATCAACCGGCAGCGTTGTGCCTGTGATAGCGCGTGCGGCATCCCCACAAAGGAACAGAATTGCGTCCGCGATCTCTTCTGGTTCAACGATGCGTCGAAGCGGCTTTTGGCCCTCCATGATTGACGTATCGCGCTCGCCTGCTTCAACGCGGGCTTTCAACGCCTCAGTCATCACGAATCCCGGTGCCACCGAGTTCACCCTCACACCGCGTGGGCCAAGATCACCCGCCAGCACTTTCGTAATTTGGTGAATGGCGGCTTTGGAGGGGCTGTAGGCTGGAAGCGGAAACATCTCGAATCCAGCAATGGAACCAATATTGACGATGGCCCCTTTACCGCGCCCTGCCATGACGGGACCGAACGCACGGCAGCAAAGATATGTGCCGCGATAATTCACGTTCCAAACCCGGTCATGCTCGACCAGGTCCATGTCCTCAACGCGGCTGCCGTTTTGAAGAATACCGGCGCAATTTACCAGCGCGCCTGTCGGGCCGATGCGCTCCGCTGCTTTTTGAAGGGCTGTGACCGAAAGCTCATCGGCGACGTCCACATGGAGGACAGAGGCGGTGCCGCCTTCTGCCTCAATCTGCGTCTTGGTCTCACCAGCCCCAGCGTCATTGATATCAGCGACTATGACGTGATCGCCAATGCTGGCGAACTTCTTTGCGGTAGCACGGCCAATTCCGCTGCCGCCGCCGGTTACGACAGAGGTGCGCGGACCGACAGAAGCGGGGTCGATCATTGGAGTGTCCTTGAGCCGCCAATATGGGCGATGGCTTCAATCTCTACGGTGACGGCTGGGTCCGCCAGCTTGGAGACTTCCACGAGCGAAGAAGTTGGGAAATCACCCTCAAAGAATTCTGACCGCGCTTGCCAAATCTGCTCGCGACGGCGGATATCCGTCACGAATACGGTCAGCTTCACGATATCCGCCATTGTCCCGCCAGCGGCTTCGACAAGGGCTTTGATCTTGGTGAAGATTGTCAAGCTTTGCAGATAGTCATTCGGGCCGTTGACGTCTGGTCCGCCACCATCAGCCGCGCGTCCGGTCTGGCCCGAGATATAGGCGATGTCGCCTATGACAAGGCAGTTGGACCAGCGCTTTGCTGGAGGCTCTGGCGCGTTGGAGGCTGTAATGCGGCGGATCTGGGACATGTGCGGCTCCTAGCTAGTCTGCGGTGGTATGGGTTGTGATAATGAGGGCCGTGGCGATATTGGCGTCAAGGTTTCCAATCTCCATCAGCCCACTATGCAAGCCGCGCGCAACCATGCCCAATTGTGTGTGGCGGGCCATGTTGACGGCCCAGTGGTCTTTCGCATCGTCATAGAACGCTGGATCCAGCATCATCATCTGCGCGCCATAAAGCGATACCTTGGTGCGGGGTTGCCGATTTTCTGAACTCAGCAGCGAGTAAAGGATGTATGCGTCCAGCCGGTTGGCGCGAGCTTTGTTGTCATCATCCGGCTTGAAGTTTTCTTCATTGGTGACGATGCCAGCAATATAACGGGCGACGGGCGCTTCCAGATAATCCCGAAGCATAATGATCGCGAAGATGCCAAGAACCGGCAGCAGGATTTTCGGCGATGTTGCAGCCGAAATCGCATAGTCCTTTAGCCTGCCAGCCGAAGATTTCTTTGGCAGAGGTGGCTGTGGCGGTAGCGTGTCTTCGCCCAAATGATCCGTCCTTTAATCGACAGGCAGTTAATCAACTACCAGGGAGATCGTCGTCGTTTCATCCATGCCGTCGCCGTACCATGCGCTGATTGCGGCTTCGCGTTTGGCCAAATAGCGCGGCTCGCCTGCATCGTCCAGGTCCATCGGCACGTCATGGCCGGGGACCAGCACATTGCCAGCGCGCATGCACCACAGGTCCCAGATCATCTCGATAGTGGCGCGGCTGATTGCGGGATCATAAGTCATGTCCGTATCGCGAGAGACAAGCTCCGCACGGTTTTTCGCACTGTCGCCGGTAAAGATCACATCCTTTTCCTGGCCAGCAAGTTTGAACGTGACGCAGCCAGGGGTATGGCCGGGTGCCAAGTGCATGGTGATGCCGGGGAAGACCTCATCACCATCCTTAGCGCGGACCAGTGTCGGTAGCAGTTTCAGTTCTTTGACATAAAACTCCGGCACCGGGGTTTCGCCCCAGGGTTGGTCCAGCGCCCAATCCATTTCCACATCGGCGATCACAGTGCGGGCCTTCGGAAACAGCACCCAGTTGAGTGCGTGGTCAGAGTGGGAATGGCTCAACAGCACGTCCGTCACATCGCTTGGTTTCAGGCCACGCTCCGCCAGTGCGGCGATCAGCATCTGGCGATGCCCAAATGCGCCGACATCAACCAGCGCAATACGGTCTTGATGGCGGATAAGCGCAATCGTGCTCCACCCAAGCGCGCCATGGCACACGGATTTTCCGGGGAAACCTGTCACCACGATTTCGATCTGATAGCCGTCAATTTGTAACTGTTTCAGAAGCTTCAGACCTCAAATCACATTGCACTGATGCCGCCATCCACCAGCAATTCAGAGCCGGTGGTATAGCTGCTTTCATCGGACGCTAGGAAGAGGATCGCATAGGCAATTTCCTTCGGTTCGCCCACTCTGCCAATTGGCACCTGGCGTGCTAGCTTGCGCATGGCTTCATCGGCACCGAATTTTTCACGATGTTTGTCGAGGATCGGTGTATCGACGAATGTGGGATGCACACTATTGCAGCGAATTTCATAGCCCTGGCGACAGCAATGCAGCGCCACGGATTTCGACAAATGCCGTACTGCCGCCTTCGCAGAATTATACGCGGCCATATTGTGGCCTGCGATATTGCCCGCGATGGACGAGATATTGACGATGGAACCCTTGCTGCTGCCGTCCCCAGAACCTAGCGTTTCCGCGATCAACGGAATGCCGTGTTTGCAGCCAAGGAAAACGCCGTCCAGGTCAATGGCGTGGACGCGGCGCCAGTCTTCTAACGCGATTTCGGTAACGGGCTGGGTCCAACCGATCCCTGCACTGTTTAACAGCACATGCAGGCCGCCAAAGTGTTGCTTGGTGGCGCCGAGGGCGGCAATCCATGAGGCTTCGTTAGTTACATCAAGACGGGTGAACGCGCCCGCGTCCCCCAGCGATTCTGCAACGGCAAGGCCGCCTTCTTCGTTAATATCAGCGATCATTACCTGACCGCCTTCCGCCACAAACATCTCTGCAGATGCCTTTGCGAGGCCAGAAGCCCCGCCTGTCATCAATGCAATTTTCCCTGAGACCCGACCTGCCATGCTCTCCAACGCTCCCATGCTTCAATTCTTCAATGCTTCAGTGCTTCAGTGCTTCAGTGCTTCAGTGCTTCAGTGCTTCAGTGCTTCAGTGCTTTTCGGAACTATCGCATGGACTTTGCAGTGAAACAAAGGCGAGATTGTTATTTGCTTGAGAGGGTAAGGGGTTTGCGCGCTTCAATGATCTTGCGGACCAGGATGAGGTCGTCGGGCTTATCAACGTCGATGGCGGCTTCGGCCTGGGACAATTGGACAGCTGCGACGGGCACGCCGAGTTTTTGGCTTAAACGCGCCATGGCGTCATCCAGGCCAAGCTTACCCATGGCGTATAAGGCGACGGCTTTTATATCGACTGACCGGATCAGCTTCAGCGGGTTTTTCCGGTTGCGGTCTATTTCCTGCCAGAAGCCGAGTGCGGCTGCTGCATTCGGCCTCGAGAGTGCGAAGAGATTACAGCCAGAGAATCCGCCTTCTGCAAACTTTAGATATGTCCGCCGCACGTCCGGGTATGCCGCCTTGATCACATGTTCAGACGCGAGGCCGACGGAGGCGGAGGCGCCTTTTTCCAGCGCGCCGGACACAAATTCTTCCACCATGTCTGCCGTCAGCAAACCATGATCCCCGGTGACAAGCAAAAGCGGCGGGCCCAATTGTTCTAGCCCGCTGGTGACTGTGCCGACAACGCTGTCAGCAGCCCGCGCACCCTCGGGACGGGGGGAGATGCCGTCCAGCAATGTGGCGTCCTCAATAGCGGCAACAACCCGGCCAACGCTAGGTGCGGCGTCCAATGCATCGATTACGCGCTGCAGGATGGGTTTGCCGCAAATATCGATCAGCGTTTTGTTCGAAACGCTTTCTGCCAGTGCCAGCGGATCATTCGGCCGGCCAGCGGCCAAAACGAGTGCAGTCCATGCTCCGATCATATCATCGCTACTCATAGCAGCGCCTTCTGATAGACTCGGTACGTCTTATAGGCTTCGGCCCCGCCAGATTCTGCGATGCGGCGCATGGGAACATTGTCCTCAAGGATCCAGGACATCTCCATGTTTTCGTAACCGCGCTCGGCATGGCCGTCGCCCAGTGCCTTCACCAGGGACATGCTAACGAGGGGACCAAGGGCTAAGTCTGCCTGAATATCCTTCACCACGCCCATCAGCAGGATGCGGGCGGATTTAGGCTTGCGCACTTTTAACCGCCATAGGAATTTTAGCAGCGCTAAGGGCGAACTGGCACCGTTAAGACCGGCGAGCGCTTCATTCACATTCGGCAAACTTGCGGCCATGCCAACAGGGCGGCCGTTGATTTCAACAATGAAAATCAGGCCATAGTCCGCAATCATCTTAAAGGCGTCCGCCAGCGCTTTGATTTCCATCTCCGACATCGGGACATAGCCCCAGTTTTCGGACCAAGCGTCATTGAACACAGTCAGTATTGCCGCTAGGTCAAGGTCGAACGCGCGTTTGTCGAAGCTGCGAATATGGGCGCCGTCCACTTGCTCCAGTTTCGCAGCAAATGCGATGACGCGGCGCGGCAAGGCTTGGCGGGGGTCATAACGATAGGCGATCAGGTCTTTGGCCTTGGTGTATCCAGCGGCCTCAATATGGCTCCCCGCCCAGGCTGGCTCGTAGCCCATCAGCAGCATCGACGGCGTATCAAAGCCATCGACGAGCAGGCCAAATTCTTCGTTCACAGATAAGCTGGCGGGGCCGATGGCGAGGTTGCAGCCGCGTTCTTTTAACCAGGCTTCCGATGTTCCAAGCAGGTCTTGATAAAGGACCGGATCATCTGCCCCGGCAATGGAGCCGAAATGCCCGTCGCCTTTGCCGTACCGGTTTTGGTGGCGCTTATTGATCTGGGCGGAGATACGACCAATGGGCTGGTCATTGCTATTCAATGCGACCCAGAATGCAGCCTCACCGTGGCCATAGAACGGGTGCTTTTCTGGCTCCAACCGATGTTTGGCATCCATGGTCAGCGGTGCTGTAAAGTGTGGATTGTCTTTCAGCACGGCCCCGGGTGCCGCCAAAAACGCACGTTTGATCTTGGCGTCAGTAACGGGGAGAATGCGATAATCCGACAAGGTCAGTCCTTGGCCGTCAGGCCAGATTGCTCTGCGACCCAGGGGTATTTTGGATATTCTTCCGGAGTATAACCCAGGTTTCGCACGGTGGGGCTGGCGGGTTTTTCTGAGATTTTCCCGTAGTAAGAGCCAAACAGCTTGTCCCACAGGAACGTCGTGATGCCGTAATTGCCCAGCTCACTATGGAAGTGATGGGCCATGTGCAGACGCTTTATCTTCTTCAGCCAGGCGCGTTTCGGTGTGAAGCCGAGGTGCTGAATGCAATGGCAGAATTCATAGATGCATGTAAAAAACAGCCCGCAAGCAAATGCTGCTGCGGCCCCACCCGGCCCACCGATCGCCCAACCTAAAGGAATAGTGGCGATGGCGATTGTTGGCAGCGTCGTGTAGAGCGCACCGAACAGAACTCCAAGATCATTGGGGTCGCCGTGATGGTCGAAATGAATGCGCTTCCATACGGACGCCGTTAGCGGACTTTTATACAAGTACCTGCCGTGCAGCACGAAACGGTGCAGCACATACCAGACCAGCCCATAGATAAAGATTGTGACGGCAACGGCGGCGAGCGCGGCCAAGAATCCCGGCCAATAATATATGGCCGCAACGGTGCTTAGCACGCCAAGACCCAAATAGCCTTGGATCGCTGGAAATGCGAAATATGCGCGCATAAGGTCTGGCACCGTCATCCGGTCCAGGTAGTGTTTGCGCCCATCCCATAGTGCGGACCTAAGGAAAGCCATGTCTCGGCCTCGTTTTAATTGCTTATGCTGCAAGGCCGTGATTTAGGGCCGTGAGCGCGCGCGCGCAAGACCGGCTGACCCGGGCGGGCGCCCATGCTAAGACATCTTTCATGAGCCGTATTGACCGATATATTCTGAGCCACATGGCCGGGCCGTTCTTCGGCGCGCTGTTCGGCGTGCTCGCATTGCTGATGCTTGAGCGCCTGCTGCGTTTGCTTGATCTCGTGAATTCGAACGAGGGCGCGCTTCGCTACATCTTCGATATGTTAACCAATCTTGCACCCCATTATCTGGGCTTGGCGCTACCAGCTGCATTGTTCATTGCTTGCTATGTTGGCTACCGTCGGCTTGCGACAACAAGTGAGATCGCGGCGCTGCAAAGCATTGGCCGTGGTCTTGTGTGTATGGCGTTGCCTGCGTTTATGGCCGCCACACTAATCGCGGCGTTTTCGGCACTGCTTCATGGATATCTCCAGCCCCATGGCCGTTATGCCTATAGAAGTCTGGGGTTTTTAGCCGCTCATGCATCCATCGCCGCCGCGCTCGAGTCTGGTTCGTTCCTGGAGAATGACGGCGTCACCTTTATGGCGGAACAGGCGACACCTGGCGGTCGTACGCTGACCAAAGTGTTTGTGTATGAGGAACGCCCGGGCGGCGTTGCGCGCACCATCACGTCAAAAGGCGGGGCGCTCATTGAAAGCGCCGACGGACAGCGCTCGGCGCTTCATTTCAAAGATGGCCTGATGGTTGAGGAAGATGATAAAGGCAGACGACGGCGCATTACGTTCAATACTTTTGATTGGCCGATCAATCGCGGTGCCCTTGGCGCATTCCGTCCTCGTGGTGCCAATGAGCGGGAACTCACCTGGCCAGAACTCTATGCCGCCCGCGACAATCCGCCGGAAGCGACCACGCGCGCTCGTGTTGTTTCAGAAATCCACGCCCGCGCCGCACGAGCCTTCGCGGTATTGTTAATGCCGATTCTGGCGATCCCGCTAGCCGTGGCCGGAATTCGCACGCGGACGTCTGGGCCGCTGGCGTTTGGCATTGTGATAATGCTGGTGTTCACCCAAGCGCTGCAATTTGGTGAGGGCATGGCAGATTTGGAGCGTGCGCCGGTATTGGTTGCAATTTGGACGCCGGTGCTTGGCCTCCTGTCGATATCAGGGTTCCTATTCTGGCGGACCTGGCGTGGCGTTGGTTTCAATCTGGGCGACTGGCTGCCGCAAATGAGCTTCAAACGTCGGAGCAAAACGGTTGAGGCCAGTGGGCCATGATCAGCACATTAGACCGATACTTGCTGCGGCGCCTGATCAGCTCGTCCGCTGTTGTTTTTCTAGGGGTGGTCGGCCTCGCCGCGACGCTTGACCTGCTGGCCAATGCGGATGAGGCCGTGGAGGGTGCTGAGAAGCTGGGGGGGCTTGGTGTATATTTGATCGCGCGTTTGCCGTTAATCGCGCTGGAATTGGCACCCATCGCCGGGCTTTTGTCCGCTTTGGTGACGCTTCTGGCGTTAGCGCGTTCCGGAGAGCTTGCCGCTGCTGGCGCGCTCGGAGCGGGGCAGGGTCGTAGCATTCGTGCGCTTTTGCCTGCTGCCATTGGCTTTGGGCTTGCGATGTATTTCATTGCTGAACTAGCTGCCCCACCTGCTGCTGCCACCCTTCGCGCCATGGGGCTAGAGCCGTTTGCGCGTTTGGCCAGGCCCACAGAAGCGATTTGGCTGCGGGAAGACCAGGATATTGCCCGCATCAAAGCCGCGTCGGCTGATGACAACACGCTAACGGGCATCCGCATTTTCCGCCGTGATGCAGATGGCAGGCTGACTGAAGAAGTGCGGGCAGTTAAGGCTGAGCGCGCGGGAACCAGTGGATGGACCTTCCGCGATGTGGAAATCTTCCCGGGGGATGGTGGTCCAGTGCAGCGGATGAATGTGTTGGCATGGCCGCATCCACTAGGGCCTGGGTCTTTTGGGCTGCTGGCGGCCCATCCATCTGAATTACCGCTGCAAATGGTTCGGGATTTAGGTGATCACCCAGGTGCCAGCGCCAAGCCGCCGTTCTTCTATGAGCTTTGGGTGCAACGGAAATTTGCCGCTCCCACTGGGGCAGCGTTGATACTGCTGCTAGCAGTGCCATTCGCTGGCCGGATGACGCGCGGGCGCTCGATGGGCTGGCCGTTAGCCGCCGGATTGCTGGTTGGTTTCGCCTATTTTGTGTTTGAGAGCCTGGCAACGGCGGCAGCGGAAACGGGCGCTATTTCACCCATGGCGGGTGCATGGGGCCCGCCGATCACACTGGCGCTTGCCACGGCCACGATGATGGCATTTCAGGAAAAACCAGGATGAATTCGCCGCCGAGCAGCTTTGGCGCACTGGTCAATCCCAATAGCCGCCGCAATCGCAAAGTCGATGCCGAGACCTTGCGTGCGCTTGGTCCCAATATTGAACTAACCGCGTCTCCGGCAGATGCGCCGGCTGCCCTTCGCCGAATGGCGCAAAATGGAGTGGATGTAGTTGCTGTAAGCGGCGGCGACGGTGCCGTTATGACGGCGCTGTCTGCCATCTTGATTGACGGTGCCTTCGACCCCCCGCCGATCCTCTGCCTTTTGCCTTCCGGTACAACGAACATGACTGCGGGCGATATCGGATTGAAAGCAACGCTCGCGGAAGTCAAAGCATTGTTGGAATCTGGCGGTGGCCGGTTAGTCACGCGTCCCATCCTGCGCCTTGATAATGTAGTGGATGTTAATGGCGCTCGGGGTGCCCATGCGGGCATGTTTTTCGGCGCGATTGGTATTTGCCGCGCAATCGCATTTTGCCGTGCGCATCTCCATAGCCGTGGTGTGGTGGGTGTAGGTGCATCATGGCTGACACTCCTGCCGTTGCTGCTGAAAAACCTGATATCGGCAGAGGAAAACGGCGTTTTGGCGCCAGCACCTGCAGCGATCCGTGTGTTGGATCACGCAGACGGTGAGATTGAGACGTTAAATGGCCCTTGGTCTGTGCTGATGGCGTCTACATTGGAAAAACTTGTGATGGGCGCGCATCCGTTTTGGGGCGAAGGTGCTGGCCCCGGCATAGACGCTACGTTTGTGCGGGCGCCGCCGCCGCGTCTGGCGCGATCAATCCGTCCGCTTTTGTTTGGTGCCGCAAAACGCCCGCCAGAACCTGGATACCAAAGCAGACGGGCTGCAGCATTTGAAATCACCTATACGGGCCAGGTAACATTGGATGGCGAACTTTATGAGGCTGATGCTGGAACGCCGTTGCGGCTTAGCCTCGCCGGTGAAATCAGGTTTCTGGTGAAATGAGCGCTGATCCTATCCAGGCATTCATGACAGCAGAACTGGACCGCGAAGTTGAACCCGCGGCGGCGGCACTGGCGGATGCTGCTATGGCAAGGGTTGGAAGCGTACGCGCGGTTTTGTTCTATGGGTCATGCCTACGCGACGGCCTCACGACAGGTGCGGTGGCCGATCTTTACCTGTTGACGGATGGCTACAAATCGACTGGCCAAGCGCCATTGGCGCGAATGGCAAACCGGGCGCTGGCTCCAAACGTGTTCTACATGGAAGCCGAAACGCCGCTTGGCCAGATCGCGGCTAAGGCGGCGATTGTGTCGCTTGATGATTTTATTCGCTTGAGCGGACCAAAGACGTTCCATTCATACTTTTGGGCGCGGTTCACGCAGCCTGCCGCTGTTGTCTGGGCTAATGGACAGGACACGCGGCAAGCGCTCAGCCGGGCGTTCGCCGCAGCTGCCAGAATCTTTGCTGCAGAAGTGGCTGATGCGCCGCTTGCACTCGGTGCGTCCGACCAATTCTGGCCTGCCGGGTTTCAGAAAACCTATGAATCAGAACTTCGCGTGGAAGGGCCTGAGCGGGCGGAGACGCTATACAGGGCCGATGTTGACCGATATCGCGCCCTCTATGATCTCCTGCAAGCGGATGGGATCAAACCGCGTGGGGTGCCGCAGCGTTGGCGGCTAAGGCGTATCCAAGGCAAGCTCTTGTCCATCGCTCGGCTAGCCAAAGCGATTTTCACGTTTGAGAACGGGATGGAATATGTGCTTTGGAAGGTGAAACGGCATAGCGGGGTGCATATTGAAGCCAAGCCGTGGCAGCGGCGCTTCCCATTGATCGCCGGGCCCGGACTTGCGTTTAAAGTTTGGCGTGCTGGCGGGTTTCGCTGAGGTATGAAAACCGGGTAGTGTGGATGCCGTAATTATCCGGATACTCGAATGCCCATTTTGCACCATCTACCGCTGTCGCCATTTTGCCGCAAAGTGCGGGTTACGCTTGGTGAAAAAGCTTTGCCGTTTGAGCTGAAAGAACAGCGGGTTTGGGATCGGGATCGCTCATTCTTGGCGCTTAATCCCGCTGGTATGGTGCCAGCTTTGGAATTGGAAGACGGTGGCGTAATTGCTGATTCCAATACAATTGTTGAATTCCTGGACGAAATCGCCCCCAACCCACCACTTATCGGCGACGGCCCCATGCAGCGGGCTGAGACCCGGCGGTTGCTAGCCTGGTTCGATGATAAGTTCAACCGTGAGGTCACGCGCCATATTTACGGGGAGAAGGTACGGAAGCGGCTTGCGGGGTCCGGCGCGCCAGATTCATCCGCAATACGTGCTGGCCAATCCAATATGCGTCACCACCTGGATTATATCGCGTGGCTCGCGGCCCGCCGCAATTGGCTGGCTGGAGATGATTTTTCCCTGGCAGACATCACCGCCGCCGCACATCTTTCAACGCTGGATTTCCTGGATGACATCCGCTGGACTGAACATGATGAGGTCAAACTCTGGTATCAGCGCGTCAAATCCCGCCCCAGCTTCCGCCCGCTTCTGGCCGACCGCATCATAGGCTTCCGTGCGCCAATCCACTACGCCGATCTGGACTTTTAGGCGTAGTCTCGTGGACTGGTTTTGTGGGGCCTGTCGACCTGCCATACAGAAGCCTACGAGCAATGTCAGAACCTATCAGACCTGCTCATGTGACTGCTTAATTTGCCCACATCCACAGCTATATCAGGATGAGCGCGGCGAGCCGCATATCTATGTGTGGTTCGATATCTCTGATAGCGGGGAGAGCTATTCAGAGCGGACATTTGTCTAATTCCCCGTCACCGCCAGGGAACTGACGGATATTTTCCGCAAACATGATTATATCGGCCGGAATGCCGGCGAAGGTGCAGCCTATTCATCCGAAACTGCATTATTTGAGAGCGTCGGAGAGAAAGTTTTCCACTGTAGCGGCGGGACAATTTCGCTGCGGGCGTCGCAATAGTCGTCCACTT